>CAJXPX010000009.1 GCA_913058335.1 uncultured Hyphomonadaceae bacterium | reverse complement strand
AGGTTTAATGGGGGAAAGATGTCCACCCCTGACTTCGCTTGACCTGTTGTGAATTCACAAATGGTGCCCTGGAGAAGACTCGAACTTCCACTTCCATACAGAAACTAGCACCTGAAGCTAGCGCGTCTACCAATTCCGCCACCAGGGCAAACCACAGTGGTGCGGGCATTTAGCGGCGCGGCTTCTGCCCGTCAATCATTTTTGACGGCTTAAAAATTGCCTTACCCCAGGAGAGGGTAGCTCGCTTCCATACGGTAAACATTTGGCCCCCTGACTTTTTTCCAACTTGAGAAAAGCAAGAACTCATCGACCAAGAACGGCCCGGCCTCGAAATTGGCGAGGCGCTGTTCAAATCGCACAATACGGTCAATTGAGGCGTCTTTCTTAAGGTACGCCAACGTCACATGTGGAATAAATTTTCGTTTTTCCATCGTGATCCCCACACGCCGCGCAGCCACCCGGCAATGATCATGTATGCGGGTCAGAGACGGATGCGGAGTAACCCCTGCCCAGAGCGCGTGGGGCTCGGTTTTACCGAAATGATTGACGCCCTTGAGAGACAAATCAAAGGAGGTCAACCGCAGACGCGCCAACTCCCGATCCAGCTCTTCTGCGCGATCGTCCTCAACCTCACCAAAATAACCAACTGTGATGTGTAACTTTTCCGGGTCTGACCACCGCGCGCCGGACACGCCCCTTTGTATGCGGGTAAGCGCCGCGACGGTGCGGGGCTGCATTTTTATCGCGGCAAAAAGAATCATCTCTTTTTAAAGTTAAGCCACAGGAGAGCGATAGGTTTGATGAATGCGGTGCGCTTCTTTTTCCATTTCATCCGTCCAAGTAATATCATGCGCGTCGACATTCTCGGTTAACTGCTCAAGCGAAGTCGCACCGATAATGTTAGTGGTGACAAATTGACGGCTTTCAACAAATTTCAGGGCAAATTGCACAGGTGTCAGACCGAGACTTTTTGCTGATTTATTACAGTCCAAAACAGCTTCATGGGCGAGGTCATAACGCCTAAGAAATATTGGAAAAAGATTTTTGCGGGAGCCTTTTGGCGCTGCACCATCATCATACTTCCCTGTCAAAAGCCCCATAGCAAGGGGAGAATAGGCCAAGAGTCCAACGCCCTCGCGCATTGCGATTTCCGCGCGCTCATAATCAAAACGTCTAGTCACCAAATTATAAGCGCATTGATTAGACACCAAGCGCGGCCAGCCATTGGCTTTGGCAAGTTGTAGGAAGTTCATCGTCGCCCAGCTACTTTCATTGGACAAGCCGATATGACGGATATTACCTTTTTCAACATGACGGTGCAGGGCGCCAAGAATATCTTCAAATGACACCATATCATCTACCGCATAATCTTCATAGCTGTGAAAGCCAAAACCGGGGATAAGCCGGTCAGGCCAATGGAGCTGATACAGATCAATATAATCGGTCTTTAGGCGTTTTAAGGATTTTTCCACCGCTTCGTCAATTTGCGCAGGCGTGTGGCGAGTCATTTCGCCGCCATCCCGGGTCCATGTCATTTGAGATCGACCCGATATTTTCGTCGCCAAAATATACTGGTCGCGTTTTTTTCGCGCTTCTATCCAGTTTCCAATATACCTTTCCGTCCGACCTTGCGTTTCTGCGCGGCCCGGAACGGGGTACATTTCTGCCGCGTCGATAAAATTGATCCCACGGTCTATTGCATAATCAAGTTGGGTGTGAGCTTCGTCTTCTGTATTTT
The DNA here is from genome assembly GCA_913058335.1 of uncultured Hyphomonadaceae bacterium. Taxonomy (GTDB): domain Bacteria; phylum Pseudomonadota; class Alphaproteobacteria; order Caulobacterales; family Maricaulaceae; genus Litorimonas. The sequence continues at coordinate 152,676 of CAJXPX010000009.1, read as the reverse complement.
GCTCTCCCCACGTCATCGTGCCCAAACAAACAGACGTGACCTCAATATCTGTTTTTCCCAAACGGCGTTTTTCCATTTTGGTAATCCTGTGTTTTTTGAAACGCCAATCGGCGCTATCACTTGGTATTTTGAAAGAAATGGACTATATATACCTCAAAGTTCAACGCAATCACCCTATGACCCCATAGAGTGAGTTGATTAAAGGAGCGTTTTATGAACCAGTATAATAATCCCGTCAGGACAGAGGCCGAAACCGATGTTGGTTTACGTAGCTTCATGCTTGGCACTTACCGCTATATGGCCATGGCAATGGCTGTTACAGCCGGTGTCGCCTTTTTCGTCGGACAGGCAATCATCGCCAACCCGAATTTGTTAGGTTTGGTCTACAATCCTGTTGTGGCGATTGCCTCTTTCTTTATCATCGTCTTTGGTTTCGGCGCTGTTGGCCGCAAACTACCTTCCATGAGTATGGGCGGCGTTCTTGCTTTCCTCTTTGGTTTCGCCGCCTTTATGGGCGTTTTAATGTCGGCCTATGCCGCGCTTTATAACCCTATGATTGTTGCGAAGATTTTCTTTATGACTGTGGCTATGTTTGGCGCTTTGAGCCTGTTTGGATACACAACCGGGTTTAACCTCAATGCGATTATTAAATACGCCGCAGCGGCCTTCTTTGGCTTTATCATTATTGGCTTTGTCGGCATGTTTGTGCCTGCTTTGTCTATTACAGGTGGAGGCACTTTTGCGATTGTGATGAATGTGATTGCTTTGGCTGCCATTGCTGCGATCACAGCCTGGGAAACACAGACGCTGAAACGTATTTATTTCGGATCAGTCGGAAATCCGGCTATGATGAAAAAACTAAGCGCGTTCGGGGCGGCTTCCCTGCTTCTCGCTTTCATCAATATGTTCTCAATTTTGATGAACTTGTTTGGCCGCGAATAAATTTTCAACAATTTAAATTTAAAAAACCCGCTCAATCCGAGCGGGTTTTTTATTGCTTATGTCTTGTTTAGACAGTTCGGAAACGTTGTTTGTCAAAAACCCGCAATACAATTTCCAAATCATGGCCCCGTTTTAGGATAAGTCCACCCGGGGCAATCACAGCAAACTGGCCTTGTTTTTGTTTTAGATCCGGCACTTTTTCGATCCGGTAGAGCGCGTGTTCCGTCGCCTTGCGGTAAATGGAGAAGACGGCCTTATCGCGCAGGAAATCCATTGCATAGTCTTTCCAGTCCCCTTTTGAGACCATCTGTCCATACACATTCAGGATCAGGCCAAGTTCGCGGCGGTTAAAGGCGACCTGTGAAGGCTGCCTTGCCCCCTGTCTATTTGAGCTTTGGGGCGTTTTTGGAGACAAGGGAATTATATTCGACATAGTTTATATCTATGAGTGTTAAAACGTTTCGGCAAGGCCGTAGAGTTTTTAAGAGTGTTAAGATGCGTTAAACACTTTGACCGAAACGTAATGCAATGCCTTTATTTTGCCTTATTTCCGTCTCTATCCGAACAAATAGAGAGGTCATTTAGAGGATGTTGATTGGCGATATTTGGGAAAACGCGGTTTTCTTACAGCCCCCCAGCCCCCGGGTTTTTTCACCTAACGTCAATCAACATTTCAGACTCCCACTCCAAATGCCTGCTTCCGATTACTCGGTCGCAGACTGGAAAACGGATTTTTCGCTCTTCAGCCCGGCGGAAAATCCGTTTTCTTTGGCGGATGGCTTTTCAACTATGAGTTCGCTAGCGCGTTAAAATCGCCGCTGTCACAATTTGAACAGAGTCAGGCTCATGAAACAGGGCAGCATATGTTTGATCGGGGTCTGACGGCGCGTCCAGAAGTAGCGATGTCCCCATCCAGTCGGGGCTACTTACTTCCTCGACGACATTTTCAACTTTTAATGTCCGCCCGCCGTTTTCACCGCGTTTCACAGCAACTTCCTGCAAGCCGGGCGTGTAGCGAATAAGCGATAATTTATAATTGGCCGGCACATCTGCTTGAAGCTGAAGTTTTCCATCCGGCATAAGCAAAAAACTCGCCTTTGGCCGCGTTTTGGATAAAGGCATTGAGATAATGTCGGATTGAGAATAGCGAGGGCTATGCGCCGCGCCGTTAATTACCATTTGCGGGGTATAAACATTGCGGGCGCCGAGGGCTTTACCATAATCGCGTTGACGCTGGGTAAAGGCAGAGTCTCCGAATGTGTCTTCCCATCCCAGATAATCCCAATATGTCACACCGTAAGACAAAACGAGCGCGTCCTCACGGCTTTTGGCCAATTTTGACGCAAATTGATTAGCAGGCGGACAAGACGAACAGCCTTGGGAAGTGAAAAGTTCTAAGACGTAATCCGGCTGTACCGATTGAGCGGCGTTAATCTTTTTCACGACAGATTGGCTCGAAGCCGTCTGTTCCTGCGCCGACCCCATCCCAGCAAAAGATAGGAGGGCGAGGGATGACATCGCGGCGATCAAAGTAAATGTTTTCATGATCCCTTTATAAGGCAAATTTCATCAGATGCGATTGACAGTCCCATCACAGCTGCGTGAAAGTTTGGCAGATGGGTTTAGGAGCCGTCAGAGCTCATAACGATGGCTTCGCATTCTTCTGTGCCTTTTCCTCTGGTTCCAAATCCGGCTGTCCGTCTGCAGAGAGAAGAACCGCAATCCAGTGTGTTGTCGGAAATTGCGCCAAAACAATCATGATTATTACGGTCAAAGGCGCGGACAAAAACGCTCCGACCCCGCCCCAAAGGGCGCCCCAAAGGGTTAAAGACAACAAGACCACCAAGGCAGACAAGTTCATACTGTCTCCCATCATTTTTGGCTGAATAGTATTGCCGATAATAAATTGCGCGCCAAATAAAATACCGGCCAAAAGACCAATCTGTCCGACACTATCAAATTGAACTGCGGCAAATATGACAGGTAAAGCGACCGCTGCTAATCCGCCGACAATTGGAATGTAATTCAAGATGAAAATTACCAGAGCCCAAAACAGGGCGTTATCCAAGCCTAATGCGGTCATCCCTACATAAGACACGACTGTCTGCATCAGGCTAATAATGGTCTGAACGCCGAGATATTTCTCAATAGAGTGGCGGATTCGCTCGCCCACTTTTGCTGCCCGTGACCGATCATTTTTATCTGGAAATAGATCATCCATCTTTTTCGGAAAGCTGGACTGGGCCGCGAACAAAAACGCGACATAAATAGCGATAAAGCTAATATCGCCTAAAACACCTTGAATGGCGGAAGCGAAGCCGGCCAAACCTGCTTGTAACTTTGCACTAAGCTCAAATCGTTCATTCAAAGAAGAAAAGCTTATATTTTCCTGTCCTGTTACGCGCCCGAGCCAATCAAAAATTTCCTGTATCCGGCTTTCATATAAGGGCGCCTGTTTGGCAACATCGGACGCCGTATTGGCTATGATGAACCCAATACCAATAAATGCGGCGACAACGGTCAGAACGGCGACAGCCAAAGCTAGCCAATAAGGAATTTTTGAAGAAAGACGATGCATCCAGCGGGCGAAAGCGTCAATGATGAGCCAGATAAAGACGGCTAAAGCAAAGGGCGTAATAATCTCCCGAATGACATAAAGCAGCGCAATACCAAGGATGAAGGCGATAAAAAGCAAACTCGCGCGAATGGTATGATCGCCGTTAGACCTCTGATTTTCAGCCATTTACGTCTCTCCCATGGGGCATTTCTTCGGGGCGTTTCTTCCCCTTTAGAAAGACTCATATTGCATTCCCCTCTCTTGTTACATAACAAATTTAAGGAAAACGAAAGTAGGCTTTTATGACAGACCATATTTTTGTCGGCACGGACACCGAAGACGTCAAACAAAACCTTCTCTTAAAGATGGCGAACCGACATGGGTTAATTGCGGGGGCTACAGGCACAGGCAAAACGGTCACCCTTCAAATTTTGACTGAAGGTTTTTCTAAAGCCGGCGTGCCCGTCTTTGCTGCAGATGTAAAAGGGGATTTATCCGGTATATCTCAGGCAGGCTCTGAAAAACACAAGCTACATGAAAAGCTGCTCTCCCGGGCCCGAAAAATCGGCCTTTTGGGAAATGATTACGAAGGCATGCTCCAAAAGGGATATGGCTATGAAGCTATGCCGACACTTTTTTGGGATCTTTACGGCAAGCAAGGCCACCCCGTCCGTACAACAATTTCTGAAATGGGGCCGACGTTGCTTGCCCGCTTGATGGAGTTAAACGAGACTCAAGAAGGCATCTTAACGATCGCTTTTGAACTGGCAGATGATGAAGGCATGTTTCTGCTTGATTTAAAAGACCTGCGCGCTCTTCTTAATTTTTTATCCGATAATAAGACCGAAATCAGGCGCGAATACGGGAATGTGACTAGTCAGTCTGTCGCCGCCATTCAAAGGAGCCTTCTACGGCTAGAGCGTGCTGGCGCGGAACAGTTTTTCGGAGAACCTGCTCTTAAACTTGATGATTTGATGCGGGTAAATGAAGATGGAAAAGGCATTGTCTCCATACTGGCCGCTGACCAGTTAATTAATTCTCCTGCACTCTATTCCACATTTCTCCTTTGGCTGCTCTCCGAATTATTCGAAGAGCTCCCTGAAGTCGGCAACCCTGACAAACCGAAAATGGTGTTCTTTTTCGATGAGGCGCATTTGCTCTTTGACGACGCACCAAAAGCACTCATCGACAAAATTGAGCAAGTTGCCCGTCTCATCCGGTCCAAAGGGGTGGGCATTTTTTTTGTAACACAAAACCCGATGGATATCCCTGACAGCGTCTTGGGACAATTGGGCAACCGAATTCAACATGCGCTCAGGGCTTACACGCCTAAAGAACAGCGTGCTGTGCGTGCAGCGGCAAGCTCCTTCCGAGAAAACCCCGCCTTCGAGACAGAAGACGTCATTACCGATCTAGGCGTCGGCGAAGCTCTCGTCAGCCTTTTAGACGAAGACGGTGTGCCCGGTATTGTCGGTCGTACACTTATCCGCCCGCCCGCCTCCCGCCTCGGCCCGGCCACGCGAGCCGAACGAAAAATCATAATGAGCGACAGTCCCGTCGGAGAGGTTTACGATAACTCAGTTGACCGTGAAAGCGCTTATGAAGTGCTGGCAAAAAAAGCCGAAGTCTTGGAAAAAGCCGCTGTAAAAGCTGAAGCCGAAGCTGAAAAAGCTAAAGAAAAGGCTGCCCGAAAGAAAAAGTCATCTCGCAAAACGTCGCGGCGAAAAACGAAGACAACTTCTGATCATATCCTGCACGAGGTCAAATTGGTAGGGCGACAACTCATGCGAACGGAAAGCCGGCGTATTATCCGAGGAATTCTCGGCGGGTTTATGCGGAAGTAGAGCGAGATGCGAACCCGGTTTGCACCGTCCCCAACAGGATTTTTGCACTTGGGGCATGCCAGGGCTGCTAAAGAGGCTTTTGACTATGCCCAAGCGGGCAAGGGTCAATGCCTGCTGAGAATTGAAGATACGGATCATACGCGGTGCAAAGCGGAATTCGTCAAAAGCATTTATGTCGATCTTGACTGGCTCGGCTTCGATTGGCCCCTTCCAGTGCGAATGCAAAGCCGCCACTATCCGGATTACGCCAAATGCGTCTCAGACTTGCTAGGCCGGGGCTTAGCTTATCCCTGTGATTTGACACGAAAAGATATTAAAGAAGGCAAGCGACCCCATCCCGATAATTTGCCGCAAGAAACTATCGTCTCTATGAAAACGGAACTGCTCAGATCATCCCTAAAAGAACGGCCCTCTTTACCCTTTGCCATTCGTCTTAACCTCTCCAAAGCTTTGAAAACAATCGGGGCTTTACGGTTTAAAGAGAGCGGGCCGATCCATGAAGGGATTCATGACGCCCGTGAGTTTTTCCATAAAAATAGTGTGGATCCTGTTCTTGCAAGAAAAGACATTGGATGCAGCTATATGATCGCCGGACCGCATGATGATTGGAAAGAAGAAATTTCCCATGTGGTGCGAGGCGCGGACCTCTTTCACGAAACGCCCTTGCAGGTCCTGATACAGACGCTTATGGGCTGGCCCACACCCATATATTATCATCACGGGCTGGTCATGAATGAGGCAGGCGAAAAATTGTCCAAACGCAATCTTGATACAGCGCTTCAATCCCTGCGGGAGGCCGGGCAAACGCCGGAGGATGTTTGGGATATGACGAAAGGTTTTTCAGAATGACCCGCTCCTGATGACTCCAGAATTATTTCTCGATATTTATGACTGGGTTGGCGTCTTTGTTTTTGCTGTGTCCGGCGGCCTTATGGCCGTGCGCCAACGAATGGATATATTTGGCGTGGTGGTCATTTCACTCCTGCCGGCCATTGGCGGAGGCACGCTGCGGGATATATTACTGGGCGAGCCGGTTTTTTGGCTAACCGATCAAGTCAGCCTTTTAATTGCATCCGGCGCCGGAGTCGCCGCCTTTCTCGCGCCGCGTTTTTGGACGAAGTTCAAAAGCCTGCGCTGGCTCGACTCCGCTGGACTAGCTTTGTTTGCCGTTGTCGGCGCATCTAAAGCCGCCTCTCTCGGCTATGGTTTTGTTATTTGCACGATTATGGGTACGATCACAGCAACAGCAGGCGGGCTTTTGCGCGATGTGGTCTGTAACGAAACCCCGATGCTCTTAAAAGCCGATATCTATGCCACGGCCGCTTTTCTCGGTGCAGCTGTTTATTTCGTCACCCGTCAATATGGGTTTTCAGAACCTATTTGCCTCACGGCAGGCGCCTCACTTGTCTTTCTTCTTCGCGCTGTCACGATTATTTACAAACTCAATCTCCCCGCTAGTAAGGGCGATGAAGGGACGATATAGACGATACATGGCGGCCTCTACGACCAGTTTTGTTTTGGATATCTGGTATTTTGCCGGACTGTCTTCGGACGTGAAACCGGGTAAAATGGTGCGCCGAGAAATCGCGGGTGAACCGATTACTCTGGGACGGGACGAGGACGGCACAGTCTTTGCGTTACGCGATATTTGTCCGCACCGCGCCGCGCCGCTCTCCTCAGGCTGCGTCAAATCTGGGACAGTGGAATGCCCTTATCATGGCTGGCGTTTCGGCATCAAAGACGGCGCGTGTAAAGACATTCCCGCCCTTTGCGATGGGCAAGAGATGGAAACCGGAAAGATAAAAGTTCGGACGTTTCCAACGCAGGAAAAAGGGAGGCTTATCTGGGTATTTATCTCCTCTGACAAACGCTTTGCGGGCGTGCCTGATATAAAGCCGCCTAGTTTCCCATTTGCCAGCCGCAAAGCAACTTTGGACGATTCCCTTACCCTTAACTGTCATGTCGATCACGCCGTTATCGGGCTTATGGATCCGGCACACGGCCCGTATGTGCACAGGCAATGGTGGTGGCGATCAGAGCATTCCATGCATGAAAAGACCAAAGAGTTTGCCCCTGCCGAGCGCGGTTTTACCATGGTGGCGCATAGTCCGTCATCTAACAGCTTTGCTTATAAACTTCTCGGCGGAAAACCCGTGACAGAAATCACTTTTCGACTGCCCGGCATAAGAACAGAAAAAATTAAAGTCGGAAAGAAAACTGTCTTGTCCTTCACCGCTGTTACACCAATGGACGAAAGCAGAACTCAAATCCGTCAGATATTTTTTACTGATCACGGCCTGTTCAAAGCGCTCTCCCCGCTTATACGCATTGGCGCGAAAGTTTTCCTCCGTCAGGACGCTCATATGGTGAACCTCCAGCAAATGGGCCTCGCTTATGATCCAACGCTCATGCTGGTTGAGGATTCCGATACGCAAGCCAAATGGTATTTCTCGCTAAAAAAAGCGTGGGCGAAATCCTGTGAAAGCGGCGCAGCTTTTGTGAATCCGGTAAAAGCTAAAACCCTAAGATGGAGAAGTTGATGAAAGTATTGAAACTTGTTCTGCCGCTTTTCGCCCTTTTACTTGTGGGAGGGGGTATTTACGTTTTTGCCTTTCTGGTGCCCGGAATAGACGCAGAAATGAACAAGGTTATACCGCATGCCCCCTACCCCGTCTCTGCAGAGGCTGAAGCGCTTCACCAGACGCTCGACATTGCCGACCTTCACGCGGACACGCTGCTTTGGCGCCGTAATCCCGAAAAACGATATGAGCGTGGACAAGTGGACTTCCCCCGCCTTGAAGAAGGGGGTGTGGATTTTCAAATTTTTTCTGTCGTGACGAAATCTCCCCGTGGGTTGAATTTTGATGAAAATTCCGCCGACGCCCCGGACGATATTGCTAGGCTTGCCAAAGCGCAGCTCTGGCCGCTACGAACATGGGATTCAATTTACGAACGGGCCGTATTTCAGGCTCAGCGCCTGCACAAGCTCTCGTCGAAAGATAAAAATAATCTGGTCATCGCCAAATCAAAATCTGACCTCAATCAGTCCGAAGACATCTTGGTTGCGCTTTTACTTACAGAAGGAGCGCACCCCCTCGAAGGCAAGATTGAAAATATTGCCCGCCTTTACACAGAAGGCTACCGCGCTATGGGACTTCAACATTTCTTTGATAATGAGCTCGGCGGGTCCATGCATGGCCAGAGCCAAACGGGTTTAACAGAGTTCGGTAAAGAAGCTGTTCGTGAAATGGAAAACCAAGGCATCATAATTGACATGGCCCATTCTTCCATCGCTTCGGTTCGCGACACGCTCGCTATCACAGAGCGGCCCGTTTTTATTTCTCACGGGGGAACTATCAGCCATTGCCCCAAAACGGCCAATCGCAATTTGCCCGATGATATTTTGAAAGAGATCGCCTCCCGGGGCGGCATTATTGGAATAGGTTATTTTGAAGGCGTGATTTGCGATATAACGCCCAAAGGCGTTGCTGCAGCGATAATTCACGCAGTTGATCTGCTCGGCCAAGATGCGATCGCACTTGGGTCGGATTTTGACGGCACCGTTGAAACGGCGTTTGACGCCTCTGAGCTAGCCGCGCTGACCAATGAACTTCTCGCTCAAGGCATGAGCGAACCAATCCTTCGCAAAGTTATGGGCCAAAACGCCCGTCGCTTCTTTAAATCGAATTTGCCGAATTAAGGCGGACTCATGATCAAATCTTATTTATTATTTAGCCTCCTTCTCGGAACCACCCTCCTAACGGGATGCGCGCCGCCTGCCCCAAAAGCTAGTATGGAGACGCCGTTACGTGTGTTCGAAACACTGGCCTCTGATGCTATGCAGGGACGGGCAACAGGGACGGCAGGCAGTCACAAAGCGCGGCAATATTTGAAGTCAGAAATAAAGGCCCTCGGTGTTTTTGATGAAACGCGGGCGCAGGTTTTCGCTTTCTCTCCGCCAAGTAGAGAGGGAGCGCAGACGATTGAATTAGAAGGTACGAATCTCATCGGCGTTATCAACGCAGAAGATAATGACACATCCCCAATTTTGATCATCACGGCCCATTATGACCATTTGGGCATTCGAGACGGCGGGGTGATATATAACGGCGCGGATGACAATGCTTCGGGCAGCGCCGCGCTGTTTGCGATTGCCCAAAGTTTCGCCGAACGTCCGCCCAAACATGATGTGGCGCTGATCTGGCTCGACGCCGAAGAGCGCGGCCTGTCAGGAGCTAGAGCCTTTGTTGCCGCAGACCCGTTGGTGAAGGGGCGGCCTGTCTTTAACCTCAATCTTGATATGGTCAGTCAGAATGAAAGAGAGCTCTATTTTTCCGGCGCCTATCATTATCCGGTGCTGAAAACTCTGATGGAAAAAGCGGCAAAAGGCACAGGGCTAACCCTTTCTTTCGGTCATGACCGTCCCGAAGACGGGCCGGATGACTGGACCCATCAATCCGATCACGCTGCGTTCCACGCGGTCGGAATTCCTTTTGGCTATTTCGGAGTCGAAGACCATCCAAATTATCATCGGGCCACTGATACTTATGACACCATCCCTCAGAAATTTTATGCCTCCTCCGTTCAGACTCTTGTCAACGCAGCGCATATTCTGGATACCTATCTCGACACTGTCGCCAAACCCGCAGCGCCGGAAGCAGATGAACCGACACCTCAGATTGAAACTGAATAAAGGTGAACTGGCATGTCTATATTCTACGCTGCGGCGACGACACGCTTTATACAGGTATAGCGAGAGATTTGGAAAAACGTGTTTCGGTACATAATTCCGGCAAAGGCGCCAAATACACAGCAGCCCGCCTCCCCGTTAAACTTGTTTATAGCGAAGAGGCCGAAGACCGAAGTGCCGCGAGTAAACGGGAATATGCGGTGAAACAGTTGAACCGAAGTGCAAAAATTGCTTTGATAAACTCTAAAGCACGTCACCTTCCAAGGAGCTCCGCAGGGAATTAAACCTCTCTTCGACAGCTTTTAATTTGGGATGAAGTTTATTCGCTTCGCGGTAAGCTTCGAGGGCTTCTTCGTTGCGACCCAATTGTTCAAACACATTGCCCATTGTCCAGAGCGCGTAGAAATGGCGCGGCTCTAAAGTCAGCGCATGAGCTGCTTCGGTTAATGCCCGGGATAAGTTTTTTTCTTCTAAAGCCAGTCTTGAAGACCGGGCCCAGCCTTCGGCATAGTCGGGCATGAGGTCGAGCGTATGATCATACATGGAACGCGCCAATTTCATCTCGCCATTTGTTTGCGCCGCCGCACCGCGCCGCAACACGAAATTCACAGACGCGGACCCACTATCGAGCCAGAGCGCCCAAATCTCTTCCGCGATCAACTCGCCTTGGTCTTCATTGGCGGCGTTGGCCAAGCGCACGAATAATTTATCCAGCCGTGCTCGTCTTTCGGCTGCTGATGACATCTTAGAGTAATCCGGTTGCTTAAGAATATCCGGTGCAGTGAAATCCGAAAACGCACCCTCTTCGGACGGGACGTCCGGTAAGCTATCCTCTAACAGGTCTTCAGGAAGGCTATCAGGATTCGGAGAGTCAGGATCAGGTCGGTTCTCATCTGGGAGAATCGGATCGGGCGGAGGCAGCTGTGTCCCGTCTTTCGGCGGCGCAGTCTGCGCTAATAAGGGCGAGGCTATAAAGGCAGACAAGAACAGCGCAAAAAGCGCAAGGATCAGGCTATGACAGAAAAGTTTTAACACCCACATACACTGACGCCTCCCACCATAACTGGCAAGAGGCGTTGAACAGGTTAACACGTCCGAAGACGCATTATAAATGAAGTTTAACCTTGGCGTGCTTTGAAACGCGGATTGGTTTTATTAATAACGTAGAGACGGCCTTTGCGACGGACGATTTGGCAGTCGCGGTGACGGTTTCTCAGGGATTTCAGCGAACTACGGACTTTCATCTGTCTGACTTTCCAATAAGTGTGAACAGCCGCACGGGCGACTGGGTTTATCTCGAACGGGGCATATAGTCAGGTCGGCAGGTCAAGTCAACGCGCAAAACTGTATTATTCACGCTAGCCTGGGCCATTTCGAGCGTTAACAACCCTGTGCAGCTTGTCATGTAAATCTACTAGTCGGACTCATTGGCCTTTGCTAGAACTATATTTATGACACATCACCGCTTTACCCTACTTGTTTTGGCTCTCACTGCGCTTCAAGGGTGTGCCAACACTCCTAGTGCAGAAGCTCAGCTCCGAGGCGCTCAACCTATCGAGGCTCAAATAAGCTCGGCGAAATCCGCTTTGACAGAAGAAGAAACCCAGCAAAAGCGATTTGAAGCCTGGAAAACGGACTTTATCAACCGCGCTACGTCCAAAGGGTATGACCGCGCTTTAGTGACGTCCGTTATTCAACCCGCTATAATCAATGAATTAGCGCTTGAACGTGATAGTGACCAACCCGAATTTACCAAACCTGTTTGGTCATATGTCGATAATGCCGTATCACCTGATCGTTTAAATACCGGAACAAGTAAACTCATCGAAAACGAAGAGGTCTTTAATGCCATTGAAGCGCGGTATCCCGTTCCGCGTCATATTCTGACAGCCATTTGGGGCTTGGAGACAGCTTATGGACGCATCATGGGGTCTCATGACGTGGTCAGCGCTTTATCCACCTTTGCTTTTGAAGGACGACGCACGGCCTTTGGTGAAGAGCAACTTTTTGCGATTTTAGATATGTTGGCCGCTGACCAAGTGAGAACAGAACAGTTGACCGGGTCTTGGGCCGGAGCGATGGGGATGACGCAATTTATCCCGACAACCTTTCGGGATTATGCCGTGGATTTTAATTCAGACGGGAATAAAGATCTTTGGGGTAATCCTTATGACGCTCTTGGCAGCGCCGCGCATTACCTTAGCCGCCATGGGTGGCGCAAAAATGAGCCCGTCATGATTGAAGTGGCTGTACCGTCCGGTTTTGATTACTCTCTTTCGGAAACAGCGACGAAGACTGTCGATGAGTGGAAGGCTCTGGGCGTTCGCCCTATGACAGGCGAACGTTGGACAGAAAATCAAAGCCCTCTAAGCGCAGAAATGATTGCGCCTGCGGGGCATAAAGGTCCTATTCTCCTGACATTCAAGAATTTTTACGTCATCAAAAAATATAATAATTCCACCAGCTACGCTATGGGCATAACCGTTTTGGGCGATGCTTTACGCGGCGTACAGACCCTCCATACGGACTGGCCTCGCGAGGACCAGGCACTATCCTTTGAGGATAAACAAAAAATGCAGGTTAAACTTACAGAGCTAGGTTTTGATACCAAAGGTGTGGACGGACAAATCGGGCCAAACACGCGTAGAGCCATCCGGGCTTGGCAAAAAAGTAATGGCCTTCCGGCAGAAGGTTATATGGAACAAAAGCTTTTTAAAAGGCTTATGACGTCTTAAGCAAGCTTAGGATTTAAAGAGCTTTAATATTTCTCTGAATTCATTAAGCTAGTGTAATCTGTCATTGTGACAGGTTACAAGATTTGGAGAGAAACCTTGAAACACTTTACTTACAAAACACTAATCGCAGCTAGTGCTGCGGCCCTTTTGGTTGCCTGTTCTGGCACAGATGCAGAAAACACTGCGGACGAAATCGAAGCAAATGTAGAATCAGTTGCGACGGAAGCTCAGCAAGTGGCTGAAGAAACAGCAAACGAACTGGATGAGCAAGGCGAAGCCCTGGTCGACTCTGCTCAAGAACAAGCTGACCGCCTTGAAGGCGCTGGAAATACAGTTGAAGAAGCCACAGCGCGCAACATACAGCGATTGAGAGAAGCTGGCGATATTACTGAAGACGAAGCTCAAGCCATGATGGCAGCCGCGAAAAAAGAAGCCATGGAATTGAAAGAAGCAGGTAAAACTGCCGTTCAAAACGCTCAAGACAAAGCGAAGGCGATGAAAGATGCCGGTGCCGAGATGGTTGACGATACCGAAGATATGGCCGAGGACGTGGCTGACGAAACTGACCATTAAGGTCTTCGGGCTTTGAAAATTCACCCCGCCCTGTTGCAACTGGGCGGGGTTTTTTATTTGCATGATTGATGACAGCTGTGCAGCGGAAAGTTATATCGGATTATGCCCGCCCCTCGACCGCTCACACTTTGCCCGCCCGCACATCTGGACTGGAGCCGGCCCGGGACGCCTGCCGCCCCGGATTTTGGAGATATTTATTTTTCTACAGATGGCGGACTAAACGAGACCCGGACGGTTTTTCTTGGCGGCTGCGGTTTGCCCGAAAGCTGGCAAGAAACAGATTGCTTTACCATTGGCGAACTTGGATTTGGATCCGGTCTGAATTTTCTTGCTGCTTGGCAATTATGGAGGAAAACCAAACCCGCTGGGGGACGCCTTCATTTCGTTTCCATCGAGAAATTCCCTTTTGACAAAACTGACCTTTCACAAGCGCTTTCCGCTTGGCCAGAACTTACAGATTTAGCGGATTTGTTGCTTAAGCAATGGCCGGGACGTGTGCGAGGTGTGCATCGCCTTCATTTCGAAGAGGTTAGTCTCACGCTCATCCACGACGATATAGTCCCGGCGCTGGAAAGTTTGGACATGAAAGCCAATGCCTGGTTTCTTGACGGGTTCAGTCCCGCCAAAAATCCGGATATGTGGTCAGCAGAAGTGATGAATAAGCTTTCTGCACTATCGGCTCCGGCAGCGCGCCTAGCCAGTTTTACCGTGGCAGGTTTTGTCAGGCGGGCTCTAACCGAAGCCGGTTTCGAGGTAGAACGAAAAGAAGGGTTTGGACGGAAACGACATCGACTTGAAGCCTATTTTCCAGGGCAGGCAATTAATTCTTCTTATGGAACTACGCTTCAACCTATTATCATAGGCGCCGGAATTGGCGGGCTCTCTCTGGTGCAAGCCTTTCTTCGGCGGGGCATCAAGCCGAAATTAATTGAAGACCCGGATCATATTGCCGCCAGCGGCAATGCGGCCGCGCTGATCAAACCGCGATTTGATTTGCAGGATCGTCCCGAGAGCCGCTTTTTTCTAAGCAGCTATCTTTATGCCCTAGAATTTTATCAGGGTTTTAGCCTCTTTCGTGGAATCGAACATCGAAGTAAAAATAAATCTGAGACAGACCGACACCGTAAACTCTTATCTCAAAAACCGTTGGGGGAGTCTCATCTAATCGAGGGGCCGAATGGCGCCCTGTTTCTACCTCAGGCACTCGCTATTGACCCTCTTGCTTTCAAGAAATCCATTTTGCCAAAGGTCGATTTCGAAGCCAAGAAACTGGATTGTCTGCCGGAAGGCAAAGAGCCTGTTTTCCTTGCCGCCGGATTTGGCGCGCGCGCATTATTACCGGAATGGCCCCTGCGATACTCACGCGGACAGGTGAGTTGGGCAAAAAGCGACCCATTCTTTCAGGGTGCGGTGAGCTATGGCGGTTATGGCTTGAATGTCAGAGATGAAATCTTGATTGGGGCAACTCATGGCAGGCTTGTCCCAGACGGAAATCCGTTTTCCCTGAACCGCGAAGATGACATTAAAAATCTGGATCAGTTTAACTCTCACCTAGGTATAAAGCCTGTTCCCTCTAATACCCCCTCCCGGGCCAGCGTTCGCGTCACCACTCAGGACACTCTCCCTCTCATAGGAAAAACCCGGACAGATATCCGAGTTCTGACAGGATTGGGGTCGAGGGGGTTCGTCTTTGCCCCCTTACTGGCCGAAGCGATTGTTTCGAATTATTTCGGCGAGCCTTTGCCTGTCGAAAATATCGTCTGGCAGAAATTCTCTGCCAGTCGGCTGTTTAATTAGCCGCGGTTTTCTACGTCGATGTCGGAAGATCCGGAGGTAGATTTCTTTAAAGAGCCCTTTACGGTATCAATAGATATATCCGCCGCGCCCGAGGCTTTGGCGACGGCATCTTGAACGATCGCATTTATTTCGACGTCGGCGGCCCCTGACACGGTGACGAAAAGCTTGGAAATTTCTCCATTGCCGATATATATGTCGCCGCTTCCGCTGCTTTTCAATCCGACGCGATTATCGCCCTGCCCGCCAATACGGTCTATTTCCAAATCTCCGGACCCGGAGCTTCTGTAATCCAGTGACCCGCCGACTGAGCCTATTTCGTAGTCACCGGAACCGGACGTTTCAATAATGGCGGAATCTGTGATTGTTTTTATTGCAACATCGCCAGAACCAGCCGTATTGATATCCACATTTCCAGCCTGTCTAATATCTATGTCGCCCGATCCTCGGTTCTTGGCGCTTAAAAAGCTTATGTCATCAGCTTTGACATCTCCTGAGCCAGATATGGTGCTGGTTAAAGATTTTGCATTTTTAAAGGTGAGGTCTGCTGCGCCTCTTCCTTCGACCTGTAAATCTCTAGAGACATTTCCTAAATTTATCCGCCCGCAATGAGTCAACACCAATTCTGCCGACCCAAGGTCAGGTTGACCTTGCGTAAAGATAATTGAGTTCCGAACGGTTAACTTCGTGTCGGCGGGGAGGCTAAGCGTCAAACTGGGATAATCCTCTAAGTTCTCATACCCGCCGAAAATACCTTTATTTTCTTTCCCGAAAAAGCTCAGGTCATAAGATCCGTTTAGGTTCTCACATTTGTCGCCGTCTAATTCTTTCACTCCGCCATCAAATATCGTGACATTATCGAGTGTAGAAACATTTAGGTTTCTCTCATTCTTTCGATTCAATATTTCCAGACCGTCTCGGCCATTTGACCAATTTATCGTTCCAACAAAGTCTTGAATGACAAGCTCATTCGGTTGGTCTGCAAGAGCTGTGGGAGCCAATGAGCCCAATAGGGGAAGCGCAAGAATTGCGCTCTTAAAGGCCGTAATCTTTTGACGTTTTGACATTTTGATCTCTCTCATCCGAGTTTAAAATTTCAGCGTCACGGCGTGATCACCGCGAAGTTTCAGCGTCAGAGAAAAATCAGAATTTTCTGCCAATGTGGCTTTTAACCCGTCCTTGCCCCAATCAAGATTAAATTGTGAAATCGAGAGGGTTGCACCTCTGACCGGTTGTATCTCTTGGACGGGCGGTAGGGTTGTGCCCGTGGCCAAGAGAGCGGTAATTGCTAGAGTTGTCTTTATCATGACCCTGTCCTCCTATGGTCAATCAGTTTCAGTTTAGGATTCCAAATCGCGGAAATCGCGGCGTAGCTTCCACTCTTTGGATGTGATGGATTTCTCCAATCCCTGCATCCGTTCTTCAAGCGATCTGAATTTAGATCTAACGTCCTTGAATGTTGTGGTTCGAACCGGTGCTGAAGGAGATTCCCGGTAGGCGCGGCGCGTCTGACGGTATTCCCGCTGATAGGGCGCGCGGACGTCTTTTGGGATAAATATCCAGAGCAAAATATAGACCAATAAAGGTAATTGTAGGAAGATTACTGACAGAACGAACAGAACACGGACAATCGTGTGATCCAGTCCGAAATAGTCACCTATTCCTGAACAAACGCCGCCAAAGACACCGTCGATTTTATTTCTACGTAGACGGCGATATGTATTTGGACCTTTGATGAACCCAGATTCGTATTCTTCCCAGTCGTTTTTGTAATCATGAGACCGTTTAGTCATTTTTTTCTCTCCAGTTTGGCACTTCATCATCCAGAATGCGTTCCAAGACGGCCACGCGTTGATCCAGAATATCTGCGACTTTGGACATTTGCTCCAGTTCAGCGATTTCATCGCCGCTCATATGGTGAAGCTTTTTATCCTGATGCTTAAAATACATGACAGTCCAGATAATAAAGACCGGCATGAGGATAGCGATAATTGGAATTAAAAGGGCCAATTCTTCCTCCATTGTGTTTCTCTCTCTACTCGTTTGATGTCCGGGCGGCTGGAAGCTCACCAGTTCGAAGGGAATGAGCGTATATTCACCGCCCGGACGCTAGGGCAAGCTTATCTTAGCTTGCCTTTTTGTTTTTCGTCTCTTTACCCGCCGCTTTTTTGCCCCCGAGGCGCTGTTTCAGAGCGCTTAACTCATCTTCAACTGCATCATTGGCTTCGAGTTCAGCAAATTGGCTCTCCAAAGACTGTCCGGCGCCGAGGTCATAGCTTTCAACTTGAGCTTCCAAATCGTCGACTTTGCGTTCCATTCGTTGATAACGGGCAAGCGCGTCTTCGACTTTAGAGTCTTTCAAAACAGTGCGCATTTTAATTTGGCCGCGAGCCACATTTCCGCGCATGATTAGCGCTTTATGTTTGGCCTTGGCTTCATCCAATTTCGATTGAAGTTTGGACAAATCGGAGTCCGCTTTATCGACCGCTTCGTCGAGAATTTTCATCTCTTTCTTGACGACTTCGGCCATGGCTTCGGCTTGCTGTTTGGCACTCAGCGCTCCTCTTGCCAGATCTTCACGGTCTTTGGATAAGGCAAGTTCGGCTTTGGCTTCCCATTCTTCGGCGCGGGCAGAATATTCCTCGGCTTTGCGAGAAAGCTCCTTGCGCTCTGCAATATTGCGGGCGGCGTCTGTGCGCACCTCTATTAATGTGTCTTCCATCTCTTGGATGATTAAGCGCGCGATCTTTTCCGGATCTTCGGCTTTATCGATCATCGCATTCAGGTTTGAATTGATGATGTCACCCATGCGTGAAAAAATTCCCATTTTCGTCTCCTAAAACTAATTTCCTGGGCCAGACGGCCCAAATGTGGGGGTTGGGGTTAAATTTAGCGACTTAAGCGAAAATCGCGGCAATAATGAAACCGGCAATAAAGAAATACCAAGTTTCGGCTTTACGGCTCGTCAGGTAACGGACGAAGCGGGCGCCTTTGCGCTGCCAGCTTTCGCTGTCCTGGTGGTATGTTTCTGTTCGATAGTCGTTCATCTTGGTTATCCTTTCAGTTTACAGTTTAAAGCGGGCCGATCTTTTTAGACCGGACTAAAATCCAAAGCCGACGACGCGGCTGCCAACATTGCGGTGGCTCATAACTGCACTATAACGGCGTGAACGGCTGCTACGGGCGGGAGCTGAAGACATCGCAGTGGCGGCGTCTGGTGACTCAGAAGCTGTGTCTATGTCTAAAGTGCGGAAGGTCATCTTTCTCTCTCTTTCAGTTTCGACCTCGGGTTTGAGGTTGTTTCGTTTGCGACGATGTATGCCGCCGACAAACTCAATATGAGCAAATCCAACCCTGTTGTCGAATTTTTTTAAACTATTGATTTTATTATGATTTTAAAATTTTTTATTTTTTATCAATAAATTATTTAGTAAAAAATACTATTATTTAGCCCATTGATTTAGTTAATATTACTAATTATAATCAGTTATGAGTGCAATTTCTCAACAACCTATTGGCCGGTCCGCAATATTCTATGCGCTTTTGGACAAGGTTTCTGACGCGGCGGCGCTCGAAAAGCCCGTTTTGATCATAGGAGAACGCGGAACCGGGAAAGAACTCATCGCCTCAAGGCTTCACTTTTTATCCCCGCGCTGGGAGCAACCCTATATCCGGGTTAATTGCGCCGCTTTCACAGATGATATGTTGGACAAGGAGCTTTTCGGTCAATCTTTTCTGGACGGACGGGAAGAAACGAACGGTCGTTTTTACGCCGCGGATACAGGCACTCTTTTTCTGGATAATATAGATCGGACAAGCATTCGCCTTCAGGAAAAACTCTTACGAGCTATCGAATATGGTCAATACGAGGCAGGGCTTGAGACAGAAAGCCAAGAGGTGGACGTCCGTATCTTAGCTGCCAGCGGGCAAGACCTCCGAGACGGTGTGAGCGCAGGAACATTTCAGTCGGATTTATTGGATCGCCTCTCTTTCGATGTCGTTCACCTCCCCCCTCTGCGCATTCGCCCCGAAGATGTGCAACCACTTTCGGACTTGTTTGGGAAACGGATAACGAGCGAGTTAGGGGCAGATCGATTTCCGGGATTTACACCGGAGGCCATGGCCTTTCTGGAAAGTCAGCCTTGGCCGGGCAATGTAAGGGAGCTTAAAAATGTTGTTGAACGCAGTGTCGCCGGCAGCTTCCTAAAGGATGAAAGCTTGAGCCAGCCTATAACCGACCTTCAAATGGATCCATTTAAAGGCCCGGACTGGGTCAGAACGCTGAATACCGCCAGTAGCGCCGCCTCAGATACTATTATAACATCAAGTAAACTCGCCCCTACCAAAGAAGTCCCAAAGCCTAGCCCTGAAGCAGGATTTGAAGAACGCGTTTTAACCTTTGAACGACGACTAATAGAAGAGGCCCTGTCTCTAAACGACCACCATCAGGGCAAAGCCGCAGATGACCTCAACCTGAGCTACCATCAGTTTAGAGGCCTTTTACGCAAACACGGCTTGAAAAAATAAAGACGACAAAACACTCCAATGCTCCAATGACCGAAGAAATAACACACAGTCGGGTTGCCTTTGACAGCAAAAACTAGACAAATGTAGCTATGTCCAGCCAAAATGATCTTCTCATTGCTATTCGTCAAATTACCCGAGCTATTGATATGAGCTCAAAGCGTTTGGTGAAATCAGCAGGTCTCACTGCGCCTCAGTTTTTGGTGTTACAAACCCTTTCGGTCGCGGTCCCCAGAAAACCTTCCGACATCGCAAAAGAAGTTTTTCTCTCTCAGGCGACCGTCACATCTATCGTTGATCGGCTGTCCAAGGCCGGATTTGTGAGGCGAGAAAAAAGCGACGAAGATCGCCGCGTTATAAATATTTATCTGACGGATAAAGGGTTAGAGCGGTTAGATAACACCCCGCCCTTGTTACAGGAGAATTTTACGCGTCAATTTGAAGGCCTTGCCCGTTGGGAACAGACGCTACTTTTATCGTCTCTGCAGCGCTTAGCCGCCATGATGAATGCAGAGGAGATTGACGCCGCTCCCATTTTAGAGGTCGGCGATCTTACTCAAGACGTTTAACTGTCGGAAGTATCCACAGCGGTCGATCTTTCCGGACTGTCCCATTGGAGATGATGCTCCTCAAGACGGACAAGATTGTCTTTACCTATAATCGTTCCCCGGGTTTTATATCCAAGTAATTGTTCAGGGGGCATATTCATATTACGGGTCAACACCATTGTTTCTTCGGAAGAGAAATTACTCAATCCTCGGGCAATTTCTTCCCCGTCTTCACTATAAATATGAATTACATCCCCTTTAACATAAGGGCCCTGAATTGAGATGACATGCTCGCGAAGAATAGACACCTTTTCCTCGTCAAAGGCCTCAACAATATCTGATGAGACAACGATGCTACCGGCCATTTGCAAACGGTCAGTCAGCCAAGCCGCCCAAGCAGAAGCAGGTTCAGTATGCGCTAGGCACCGCGTATGTTTCCGCTCATTAAAGAGAACGGAAGAGACCGGGGTATCATGCTCGCCATTGGCGATGAGAGTGACACATCCAGCGTTTTGAGCCATATTGGCGGCTTGCATTTTGGTCAACATACCACCCGAACCAAGATCACTCGTCCCGGTTGTTACAGCCAAATACTGACTGACATCTTCGACTTCTTCGACAAGCTTGGCATCCGGCTCTTCCGGGTTTTTATCGTATAGACCATCAATACACGTCAGAATGACCAAATGATCTGCCTGAACCATCTGGGCAACTTTTGCGGCTAATCGGTCATTGTCTCCGACGCGAATTTCTTCAGTTGTGATGGAGTCATTTTCATTCACGATCGGTATAACATCCGCCTCAAGCAAACGATCAATTGTATTTTTAGTATTTAAGAAACGCTTGCGTTCTTCCATATCGCGAAGCGTCACGAGAACTTGCGCAATATCAAATCTATATTCAGTTCCGACCTGCTTATACGCGTTGAGCAAAAGCGGCATACCGCACGCTGCGGCGGCCTGTTTATCCCGAAGCCCGGCAGTCTCTGGAGTTTCGCCAATCATTTTAAGACCAAGCGCGACGGAGCCTGACGAACAAAGAATGATATCATACCCCTGATCCCGCAGACGGCGGAAATCCTCCAAAAGCCTTTGAATAAAGGCCCAACGTGGAGTGAGAAGATCCGGGTTAGCGAGTAGGCTTGACCCTACCTTGACGACGATACGTTTACTTATGGGCAAATGTGCCTCCTTATCTTTCTGCGCGAACTAATCTTGTCGCGCGAAAATATGAACTAATTTGAACACAAATGATTTGTGCATGAACAATAGCTCCAAATTTCTAGCTTCAAATCTCAAATCTAGAGAATTATTTTCCTTCATTTACAGCGAATGACGTATATTTTGTTTGAATACAAATAATATCGTCCCTATATAATTTCAATGGTTACTAAACAGACATCTCATAAAGCATTAATGGTTGGTTGCGGCAAAATGGGCGGCGCCTTACTCGAACAATGGATAAGGTCAGACAAGCTCGACTTTACGGTCGTAGATCCCATGGCCGAAAGCCTGCCGGAAGGCGCGCGTCTGCTCAAAGACCAGGACGCGTTGAAAAACGAAATGTTTGATCTAATCATTGTCGCCATTAAACCACAGCTTATCGAAAAAGTCCTCCCCTCTTATTCAAAACGACTAAACAAAGAAGGTTTAGTGTTATCCATGGCCGCTGGCTTTTCGGCGACAGGTCTGGGCAAGGTCATGGAAACGGATCGCGTCGCGCGCATTATGCCGAACTTACCCTCCATGATTGGAAAAGGCGTTGCAGGCCTTTTTGCTATGGAAAATGTTTCTCAGTCTTATCGCGATCTCCTTCAACATATGATGGAGCTTGCCGGTACAAGCGTATGGGTTGACAGTGAGGACGGACTTGATCGTATAACTGCCGTAGCCGGAAGCGGCCCAGGATACGTCTTTGAGTTTGCAAGAACTTATGTCGAAGCTGCCGAGTCGTTAGGATTCTCTAATGAACAGGCCCGCGACTTGGTTTTGGGAACAATTCTTGGAACCATTGAGATGGCTCAAAGTTCTAATGAGACATTGGAAACGCTGCGTAACAACGTGACAAGTAAAAACGGCACGACTGAAGCAGGTCTCAACGCGCTAAATCAAGACGGCGCCGTGACGAGAAAATTAAAAGAAACCGTTGACGCCGCTTATAATCGCGCAGTCGAACTTAGATAGATTAATTCGCCTAAATTTAATTGCGATAATTTTTAAACAGGACATTTTTAATGACGACCACGAAAATTGACGTGACTGAACATATTAACATACTCGGGAAACAGGCCAAAAATGCGGCTATGGCACTTTCGCTGGCCTCAACCGACCAGAAAAATGAAGCGCTTAAAGAATCAGCGGCTGCTCTACGCGCCCGAATGAACGATTTGCTAGAAGCAAATAAAATAGATGTCGACAGCGTCGCGGGTAAGAAACCGGACTCATTCATTGACCGTCTTAAGTTAACCGAAGACCGTATTGAAGGTATAGCGAGCGCTTTAGAACAAATTGCTGAGCTACCTGATCCTGTGGGCCGTAAACTTGCAAATTTCGACCGCCCGAATGGATTGAATATTGAACGCGTCGCCGTTCCTATCGGCGTCATCGGGATGATCTACGAATCCCGGCCAAATGTCGGCGCGGATGCAAGCGCACTCTGCCTTAAATCCGGGAATGCTGTGATCTTGCGCGGCGGATCTGAAAGTCTGAATTCTACAGCGATCATTGTCGAAGCTATGCAGACCGGCTTGGCCAAAGCTGGCCTTCCCAAACATGTCGTTCAGACCGTCGGCACAACTGACCGCGATGCGGTCACAGCTCTGTTGCAAGCCGATGATTATGTCGATTTGGTTATTCCCCGCGGCGGACGCGGTCTTGTTGAACTTGTCAGAAATAAATCCAAAGTCCCGACATTGCTTCATTTGGACGGAAATTGTCACAGCTACATCCATAAAGATGCAGATATCGAAAAGGCTATTGAGATTGTCAATAATGCCAAACTTCGCCGGACAGGCGTATGCGGCGCCACGGAAAGCATTGTTATTGATCGCTCTATAGCCAAAGATGTCATCCCCCAACTAATTGATAAAATGCAAGGCTGCGAACTTCGAGGGGATGAAGAATCAGTCCAGATCGACTCCCGCCTGAAAACCGCAACTGAAGAAGACTGGTCAACTGAATATCTAGATACCATCGCCTCCATAAAACTTGTCGATGACGCGAATGAAGCCATCCGCTGGGTCTCTAAACATTCTTCCGGACATACAGATGCAATAATCACTGAAGACGAAGCAACGGCTGAGACTTTCCTTCGCGCTATAGACAGCGCTGTGGTCATGCATAATGCCTCCACACAATTCTCCGATGGCGGCGAATTTGGTATGGGCGCAGAAATTGGGATTGCCACCGGCAAAATGCACGCCCGCGGGCCTGTCGGCCTCGAGCAATTGACAAGCTTCAAATATCTTGTTCATGGTAATGGACAGACGCGTCCGTAAAACTTTAAGATTTATCGTCCGCATATTTAAGAATTTTAGAGGCTGGGTTATTTTATATGGCAATTGAATTTTACGAGATGATCTCTCTTGGGGCTTATTTTGTCCTGATGATGGCGATCGGACTATATGCCTATAAAAATTCAACCAGTGACGTCTCGGAATATATGCTCGGCGGGCGAAAGCTTCATCCGGCTGTTGGCGCGCTATCTGCCGGCGCGTCAGATATGAGCGGCTGGATGCTGATGGGACTGCCCGGTGCCGTCTATGTCGGTGGGTTTAGCGCCGCCTGGATTGCCGTAGGCCTAACCATCGGGGCCTATCTCAATTACAAATTCTTGGCTCCCAGGCTCCGGCTTTACACGGAAATGGCAAACGACTCGATCACCATTCCTGATTTTTTCGAAAACCGATTTGAAGATAAATCTCATGCCCTCCGGATTATTTCGGCGCTTGTCATCGTTATTTTCTTCACGCTTTACACGTCTGCCGGCATTGTCGCAGGCGGCAAATTATTTGAGAGCGCATTCGGCCTGAATTATTTCTATGGCCTGTTCGTGACGGCGGGCGTCGTGCTCGCTTACACCGTTATTGGCGGCTTCCTTGCGGTCAGCCTGACAGACTTTGTCCAAGGCTGTATCATGTTCCTAGCCCTGATCATGGTCCCGATTATTGCATATTTCGGCGTTGGGGGGCTAACTGGTGCGGAGGCCAGCATCCTGCAAGCCGGTCCCGCTATTAACATGGACGGCTCTTCCGGACCGGTGCGAGATCAGTTCTTCTCTTGGTGGACGGATGACATGACCTTTTTAGGGCTTATCTCCCTGCTCTCTTGGGGGCTTGGGTATTTCGGCCAGCCCCATATTATTGTTCGATTCATGGCCATCCGGACAGTCAAAGACATTGCTGTTGCCCGTTGGATTGGCATGACATGGATGATCGTCGCCGTCGTAGGAGCGGTTCTCGTCGGTTATATGGGGGTTGCTTATGTTCAAGAAAACAACCTCCAAGATACTTTGACCGATCCGGAAACTATTTTCATTCTGCTCAGCCAGGTTCTGTTCCATCCGCTTGTCTCAGGCTTCCTCCTCGCGG
Source organism: uncultured Hyphomonadaceae bacterium (assembly GCA_913058335.1). GTDB lineage: Bacteria > Pseudomonadota > Alphaproteobacteria > Caulobacterales > Maricaulaceae > Litorimonas. Next base: position 127,881 of record CAJXPX010000009.1, on the reverse strand, counting down.
CTATTCTGGCCGCGATTATGAGCACGATTTCGTCTCAGCTCTTGGTTTCCTCTAGCTCGCTAACCGAAGATCTGTACAAGACATTCGGACGCAAAAATGCAAGCCAGACGGAGCTGGTATTGGTTGGGCGCATCGCCACTATCCTCGTTTCTGTTGTAGCGATTATGCTCGCCTTTGACCGCTCCAGCAATATTCTCTCCCTTGTCTCCAATGCCTGGGCCGGATTTGGCGCGGCCTTTGGCCCCGTCCTTCTGCTCAGCCTCTACTGGCGCGGCATGACCCGGGACGGCGCGCTGGCCGGTATGATCGCCGGCGCGGTGACGGTGCTGCTCTGGCTCTATCTGCCGGTCGAGATTGGCGGACAAAGCCTCTCTGCGAACCTCTATGAAATCGTGCCCGGCTTTATCATTGCGAGTGTTGCGTCGGTGTTGGTCAGTAAATTTGGCCGCGACGTCAAACCGAAGGTCGAACTCGGCTTTATCGAAATGGAAGACACGTTGGACGGTGAACTACATCCGTCCGCCTAACTCTTTCCCACGCTAAAACTTCAAAGCCGGGCGTCAAAACGTCCGGCTTTTTCTTTCCCCCTATTCCCCTTCAGGCTTGGGCATTTTCAAGCGTCGTTTCGTGATATGGCTTTCCGGCCCGGCCTCGCCGCTCGCCATTTGCCCACGCATATAAAGCCGCTGCCACTTCTCGGCGACGGCCTTGCCTTCGCGCTTTTCCAGACGGGCGAGAAATTCCGTGCGCGATGTCCGCCAATCCTCATAATCGCGTTTCAGCTTGAGGTCCTTTTCCATATCCTTGATCCGAGGCTGAACGGCTTCGAGCTCGTGATGGGGCATCATGGTAATAAAACAAAACGCCTCCCCTTTTTTAAAGCTCACCCGCCCCGGTGCGGTCATTTGCCAATTCATCGTAAAGGGGTAAGGCAGCCAATCCGTCTCGACCAAAGCCGAAAGCGGAGAGATGCTGTGTTTCGGCTGATTGGGCGGCCCGCTGCACCACACGCCCCAGCCCGGCGGCGTGCGAAAGAGGTGCCCCGTATAAAAGGTGATAATTCCCAGAGTAAAATGAGACAGAGCAAAGCCCTTCACCATGTCGTCGGGCACATTCCCCGTCACCTTGAGCGCGTCGGCGGTCGGGCCGCCGTCCCATTCCAACGTTACATCAAACGGACAAAGCATTTCCCACCCGGTCGAATTAGCCATAGTCAAAGGCAGACAGCGATAGGCATGGCGATCGGTAAAGCCGTCCATCCACGCCCGCCGAGACCGCGCGGCAATAATCTCCGGTGCCGGGTCCATGATCTTGTAACAATCCAGAAATAACTCGCTCATAATCCGTCCTTTGTCTCTACCCGTATCAGACCATTTCGAGAGGGGATGTCAACAACCCATCCGAACGACGCCCCGCAAAGCGGGGTTAGTAAGGATGCAGCCGACCTCTCAATTGCAAGCCAATTCCCTCCTCAATCGTCATGCCCTTCTGCGCTTGTCATTCCGCACGGAGCGAAGCGGAGATGCGGAAGGTCGAGAGATCGAGAGCCTCTGCCAGTGAACTTCATAACCTCTCGACCTTCCGCATCTGCGGCCTATCGGCCTTGTGCGGAATGACAGGAAATAAAAGTATACCCGCCCACGCCTTTCGTCCACCTCGGCATCTCACCATCCGAACGACGCACCGCGAAGCGGGGTTAGTAAGGATGCAACCACAGTGTCTGATTTGCGCATCGCCCACGCCTTTCGTCCAACTCGCCATCTGGGGTCGAGCGCGGTAACCTGCCACAAAAAATGTAGGACAGCCCGCGGGGTCGGCCCCCTGCCGGAGACCGAATATAGATAACGTTTCGCAAAGGCCCGAGCCCCGCGGCGGCGATTGGATGCTATAGCGGCCTCTTGTTTTTCCGACAGTCGCGCTCACCGGGTTTATTTCAGCCCGACACTGCACGGTACGGCAGGCAAACACACTATAACAGGCCCGGCACAGTCCGCCCGCGTCAACAGGCAGATGCTCAACCTCGCCGTCCCCCGAACCAGTGATGACGTCTCACCTGTCCTGTGCCCGAGAGAACAATTTTAAAGATAAGGGCAAATGGGGGAGTGGGGATCTATCTCTTGGATTATTTATAAGGGATTGAAACGACTGAGGGTTTTGAATGGATAAATGCGGATTAATCTCTGTCCTCTCTAACCTTAACCCGTCAGTATCCGGCCATGCGCTCAGCATACCCTAGAGGGCAATCGGGTATCCAAGTGGTAATGTTTCCATACTCGGACAAAGCGCATTCTAGGCAAGAGACCCGCATGGATTACCGCATCAAGTGCGGTAATGACGAGGTTGAGAGTTTTATTTTTAATTGCTCTTAAAGCCTACTCAGCTAACACTCTTTCAATGACAGGGGAGTTTGATTGGGAAATGCGTGAGGATGCGGCCGCCTTTACGAGCGGCTCGCAAAAAGCGCGTGTCTGGACCGAAGGCTGGGTCCTGCGCCAGATGTATTGCCCATCTTGCGGGGAACGGCCCCTCACGGATTATACCAATAACAAACCCGTCGCCGATTTTTACTGCGGGCTGTGTTCCGAAGATTACGAGCTGAAATCAACCAAGGGGAAATTCGGGAAAAAGATTACCGATGGGGCCTATGCCACTATGATGGCCCGCCTCCAAAGTGAAACCGTACCTAGCCTTATGCTACTTCGTTACACAATGGCGGATAGAATGGTTCAGGACCTTTCGGTTATTCCGAAACAGTTTTTCGTCACCGACCTGATTGAACGCCGCAAACCTCTGGCCGAGACCGCGCGACGCGCCGGATGGGTCGGGTGCAATATCCTAATTGATAAAGTGCCAAAAGCCGGGCGAATTTCCTTGGTCGAAAACCGTATTGCCCAACCCAAAGACCGCGTTCTGGATAAATGGGCCAAGACGCGTTTTCTCCGTGGGAAAACTTTGGACAAAAAGGGTTGGGTTCTGGATGTGCTCAATTGTGTCGAGCATATCGGGCAGACAGATTTTACACTGGCCGATGTTTATAAATTCGAGAATTATTTGAGTGAATTGCATCCCGAAAACAACAATGTGAAACCGAAGATACGGCAGCAATTGCAAGTGTTACGTGATGCCGGGATATTGGAGTTTAAGGGGCGGGGGGAGTATCGGGTTGTTTAGCCTTATAACCAAAAATTGCTATGGGGTCTTTTTATCAAATTACCTTCAGATGGTATTTTCATATTCATTGCATTTGTAACAAAATGCGGGAAGTCACCTAGAATACGTTTTAGAAAGGAGTCGATAAAAGCTACGGCCTTATCATCCAATGTTCTGGTCTGGCTAATTCTGCTTTGTGTAGCATGTGTCCAATCATTAGGTCTATATCGGCAGTAAGAGGATAGTAAAAAGGCTCCAATATACATCAGAGTCCATTCTGAAATTATTTTTCCATCTATTGGTTCAATATATTTTTGTTCAGAAAAGCTCACTCCCCCAGAAATAGGGGGTACGACTCCATTAATCTCTATTAGTGGGTAAAGGTCAGAATAATTTTTTGGGTATGGGTCGTACTTGAAGTGTCCAATCTCACTTTTAGCAAGCAGCCTATTAAATTCATCACTATCGGGTAAAAAATTCGAGAAAGTTAAAGTAGTATAACTTCCGTTGGAATCGCTCTCGACAAGACACAATTGACTTAAAAAACCAAGCTTAGACCTCAATGAGTCCGTTAGTGCTTTTACATCATCAATCGTTTCAGTACCTTTCGGAGGAGTTACCGTAACTATTTTTTCATCATTAGAATTATATGCAACATCAATGGAGACGTGAATTGTATTCGGATTAGCATTGAAGATTTGTTTGTAATCATTTCCAAGTGATGGGCATCGTGACCAGATATCATGAATTTTTATTTTTGTATTTTCTATCGCTTTTGAGTTAGCTGTCGGTGTTAAGATGTCAAATCTGTTTTGCTTAGTCTCATATGAAAAGCAATCTAGCTGTGAAATAACATCATTGAATTCGATTAGTGTACCAGAAGGGTTTATTCGCCCGGTCATCTGACCGAGTTTGCTACCCTTTTCAGTCGTGTCGGAAACACCGTGTGAAGACTTTAGTGAAGCAAGATTCCTATTATTTCTGCCCAAGATGACAGCTTTAGCAAGTGCTGACATTCCATAAAAAGTCAGCAAGGGTTTTATAACCATTGGGCTTTCAATAGCTGCTTCAAAAAATCTATTGCCTTGTATTATGCAGCTTGAGATATCCAAAGCTTTAGACGTCGAAAGGTTTAGGTTCAAAGATTTCTGCACTGTGGCCTTAACATGCTCAGCACTTTCTAAATATCTAATCGACATATTTAACTCATTTGGATGAGGTTATAAATTCTACTAAATAAAGCCTATCTCATGAACCACAATTAGCAACTTTGTAGCAAGAATTGACCTGCCCACGAAAAAGCGGCCCGAAAGCCGCCTAATTATTATGCCAACGGAATTTTCCGATCTCCGCCGCTCAGATGCTTGTATGGGAACCCCACACCCCCTCAAATCATTCTATCTCTCCCCACCTTCGACTTACGGAGAGACAACATGATCAAGACGAGCACCACCCAACTCGATTTTAAAGACGGTATTGCCTTTATGACCGTGACCGGAAAAATATCCGAAGCGGATATGAAGACGGCGCTGGATTGGCTACAATCACAGGCGGAGCAGCATGCGGAGTTCAATCTGTGTATGGAGATGGAGAAACTCGATTTTCCGAGCCTCGGCGCGTTTAAAGAAGAGTTTGGCCGGTTAGGCGAAGTTTTCCAAATGGCCAAATCCATGAAGAAATGCGCGCTTATTTCGCGGAGCGGGTTTGTCCGCACTTTTGCCAAAGTCGAAGGCGCGCTCTGGCCGGCGCTGGAAATTCATGTTTATGAGCCTGAAGAGCGGGCCGAAGCGGTGGCGTGGTTGAAGGCGGGGTTGGGGTAGGGGTGTAATTTCCTCCCCCCGTTTACGGGTTTGAGCCAAAGAAGGGTTGATAACCCTTCAACGTGAAAGGGGTGGGCCGCGACTGCGGCTCGGAGGGGGGAGCTACATAAAATGGAGGTTGGCGTAATACGCTCCCCCCATCCCCACTTTGCGGGACCATTCGCGCCACGATAATTCATATCGTTTTGGCTCAAACCCGTAAACGGGGGAAGGAGTTTTGACCAATAAAAAAGGCGGCCCGAAAGCCGCCTTCATAATATTTCGCGAGACTGGAAAGTCGGCGAGAGATGCGATGCTTGGACAATTTTGCTTTGGCAAACTTTCCAAGAAACTTCGGAGGTCGATTTTATCGGCCTAGCGTTGAGCGCATTTGCGTAAAAAGGGCCACCTTTTCAGGTGACCCTCCGAAATACTCGGACTGAGAGATCAGCGAGTGAGGCGAACGCTTTGGCAAATTTGCTTTGGGCAAATTTCAAAGAAGTTCGGGAGGGCGGCTTTGCCGCCCTAATTTAATCCGCAGAGCGGATTAAATCCCTCACTTACATCATGCCTCCCATGCCGCCCATTCCGCCCATGCCGCCCATATCAGGCATGCCGCCGCCGCTGTCTTTTTGCGGAGCTTCGCAGATGGCGGCTTCTGTTGTCAGGATAAGACCTGCGACAGAGGCTGCGTCGAGAAGCGCTGTGCGGACGACTTTAACAGGGTCGATAATACCGGCTTTGACCATATCGACATATTTGTCGTTTTGAGCGTCATAGCCGTAATTGGCTTTGTTTTCGGCAATGATGTTACCGGCAACAACGGCGCCTTCGACGCCTGCATTGTCTGCGATTTGGCGCAGTGGGTATTGCAGAGCGGCTTTGACGATTTCGATACCCGCTTGCTCGTCATCATTGAGGCCTTCGACATCGATGAAGCGAGAAGCACGCAGAAGAGCGGTTCCGCCCCCTGGGACGATGCCTTCTTCGACCGCAGCGCGAGTGGCGTTCAGCGCATCATCGACACGGTCTTTACGCTCTTTCACTTCGATTTCGGTAGAGCCGCCGACTTTGATCACAGCCACACCGCCGGCGAGTTTCGCCAAACGCTCTTGCAGCTTTTCTTTATCGTAATCGGAAGACGTCGCTTCAGCTTGCGCGCGGATTTGCTCAACGCGGGCTGTGATGTCTTTTTTCTTGCCGGCCCCATCAACGATGACAGTGTCATCTTTGGTGATGTGCACGTGTTTGGCTGTACCGAGGTCTTTCAGTGTGACGTTTTCGAGCTTGATGCCGAGATCGTCAGAGATCACTGTACCGCCGGAGAGGATCGCGATGTCTTGCAACATGGCTTTACGGCGATCACCGAAACCAGGGGCTTTGACAGCTGCGATTTTCAATCCGCCGCGGAGTTTGTTGACCACGAGCGTTGCAAGAGCTTCGCCTTCAATGTCTTCAGCGATGATCATCAGGGGCTTGCCTGTTTGAACAACGGCTTCGAGAATCGGAAGCATAGGCTGAAGCGATGTCAGCTTGCCTTCGCAAAGTAAGATATACGGATCGTCCAGCTCGACTTTCATCTTTTCGGAATCGGTGATGAAGTAAGGGGACAGATAACCGCGGTCAAACTGCATACCTTCAACAACGTCGAGTTCTGTTTCGGCTGTTTTGCCTTCTTCAACGGTGATGACGCCTTCATTGCCCACTTTGGACATAGCTTCGGCAATCATTTCCCCGATAGAGGCTTCGCCGTTCGCAGAAATTGTCCCGACCTGAGCGATTTCCTCGGATTTTGAGATTTTCTTGGCTTTGGCAAGCAAGTCTTTCGCGATTTCGCTAGAGGCTTTGTCAATGCCGCGTTTCAGATCCATCGGATTCATACCGGCGGCAACGCGCTTCAAACCTTCGCGAACAATGGCTTGAGCCAAAACGGTCGCTGTGGTTGTGCCGTCACCGGCTTTATCATTGGTTTTGGAAGATACCTCGCGGAGCATCATCGCGCCGAGGTTCTGGAACTTGTCGTCCAGCTCGATTTCTTTCGCAACAGATACACCGTCTTTCGTTGTGCGCGGGGCGCCGAAAGATTTTTCGATAACAACATTACGACCTTTAGGGCCGAGTGTGACTTTAACTGCATTGGCGAGAATATCTACGCCTTCCAGCATTTTGGCCCGTGCTTCTGAGCCGAATTTGACGTCTTTAGCCGCCATAATAATATCTCCTTAGAGAATTGAACAATTGGGTATTAAAAAAGGCGTGTTGGACTAACCAATCACACCCATGATGTCGGATTCTTTCATGATCAACAGGTCTTTGCCGTCGATCTTGACTTCCGTACCGCCCCATTTGCCGAATAAGACGCGATCGCCTTTTTTGACATCAAGGGCAACGACTTTGCCGTCTTCGCCGCGGGCGCCGGGGCCGACTGCGACAACTTTGCCTTCGGAGGGTTTTTCAGTAGCGGTATCAGGAATGATAATCCCGCCGGTTGTTTTTGTGTCTTCTTTGACACGTTCGACGACCACACGGTCGTGGAGGGGACGAAATTTCATAGTCTCACTCTCTCATCTTCTCAGGGTTAATGTTTAGCACTCCCATAAGGAGAGTGCCAGTGACACGCATATGAGAGGGAGCCAACCCGTCCGCAAGGCCGAAGATGCAAATTTTTTATAAAATTTTCGAAATAAATAGACCAGGCGAAAAACAGCAGATCGCGAGACAAGCAAAAGCCCCGCACGGCCAAATATCGAAGACAGCCATACGGGGCTATAGGACTGCGAGGGGAGAGAGAGGCAGTCCAATTCGGGGCTTCTATTCTAGAACCCGTTTGCAAGAGCTCTTATGGCAAAAGCTAGCGCGGGGGTCTTTAAACAAACCCGTCACAAATGTGTGAGATGGTTTCTAGAATGTCATTTTGCTGAGGCCGCGCGCCATTCTGTCCAAATTGAAATATTGGGGACATATTGCGGCCTTATTTCAGCGCTCTTAGGCAGGAACTCCGATGGGCCATAACCGTAAAGTCATCCACGGGGCAAAAGAAAGGACATAATTATGTCAAAAGAATTACTTAAATCGGGAGCAGCTGGTTTTGCGCTCGTTGCTTCCCTCTTCGTTGTATCGCCTGCCACAGCTCAGTTGGGCAACCTTACAGGACAAGTTGGCGGCGCCGTCGATGCAACGTCTCGTACTGCTACAGATTTACAGTCCAAAACTCGTTTAGAAAAGGAAACTGATCTGCGCAAGGCCAAAGCCAAGGCAGATATTGAAAACCAAACGGATGTTTCCAATCAAGTTAATGTTAAAGGCGATGCTATGAGCGACGCCCGGAGCGAAATTGGCGAAAACGCTATGACAGACACGACCGCAGATATGGCCGTTGACGCCGCGTCACAAACTGACACCTCCCAGACCACTCAAGTCGGCGCTGCGATTGACGGCAGCGCTGTGAGGGATGAAATGCTTGATACTATGACAGAGGGTCAAGCACGTATTGAGACAATGGGCGACGCGACCGCCAACACGGCAACGAAAACGTCGGGTAGAACGGCTGCTTCAATCAAGGCTCAGAACGACGCTATGTCCGAAACCTTGATTGAGACTGGCGAAACGGTTCAGAGCCATACCGACGGCAATGCGGCTGGTGTTGATGGCAGTGTTTCCGGCGACGCAGAAGCAAACTCAACAATCGGCGTGAAGGCCCCGTCCAGTATCGGCGTTGGCCTCTCAAGTCCCGTTTCTGTGGGTGTTCAGTCGAACTCTACGGATGCGCGTTACTCAGGCAGTTCAGAACTTGGCGCAGAGGCAACGGCACCGTCAACATCTTTGGATGGAATGCTCACAGTCGGTACGGCTGTGATGTCCACATCCGGGGCATCACTTGGCACGATTAGCGGGATAGAAACAACAGAGGCCGGAGTTATCAGCGCCGTAAATCTCGATGGCCAAGCCGGCGCCGTTCCCGTGAGCGCTCTATCAGCAGAAGGGGACGTGCTCGTCTCATCTATGACCAAAGCTGACGTAAAATAAGACTTTTAATACTCGTCTTTCTAGAATGACACCGCTCCGTTTGACGGGGCGGTTTTTTTATGTGGCTGATTAATATAAGCCAGTAAAAAACCGGCCCTAAGGCCGGTCATTTAAAGATATATTCTTGGCTTTTAAGCTTAAGCCGGGAGGGGAGCTTCGTTGCCCGTTCCGGACATTCCCCCTTTTGGCTTGCTGCCGACCTGCTCGGCGGCGTGGCGAAGGGCGCTAAGGCGATCTTCGAACGCGTAGTCAGGGTCAAGGGCCTCGTTGATACGCAGTCCCTTAAGCTTTTTCATAACTTCGGGGTTTATCCCGCTGGTATAGACGCGTTTACCAGCGGCTTTAGCGTCCACGGCAATCGTTTCTATAGCGCGGGCCGCCGAAACATCTACAAAGGGCAGTCTGGAGAAGTCCAGGATGAGAGCGCCCGATCCTTCGGATACGCCCTGACGAACGTGATGTCCCAAGTCTGCGGCGGCGCTAAAGCTCATCGCCCCGCCAAAGTCGAACATGGAAATCCTACCGTCGGAGTCTTCAAGGATTTTGCGTTCTTCTGGAGTGGTCGTGCGAGGAAGAACATTAGACGCCTCTTTGAGCTGTACATCGGCTGTCCGCCAGACAAAGGCTAATGCGGCGAGAACAACGCCAAGACCAACCGCTGTGATAAGATCGACAAAAACGGTGACAAGAAGCACCAACATCATCAGGAAATAATCAAAACGAGGGCCTTTCAAGGCACTACGAATATAAGAAAAGTCAATGATGTCATAGCCGACCTTAACCAAAATACCCGCCAGAACAGCATGGGGAATCTTGGCGGCAAGCGGTGATAAGACCAGCACGATAGCGAGAAGTACCAAGCCGTGAACCATGCCGGAGATCTTTGTAGATCCGCCGGTTCTGATATTGACCATTGTCCGCATTGTGGCTCCGGCCCCTGGAAGAGCACCAAAGAAACCGGCAATCGTGTTACCGACGCCTTGCCCAATCAACTCCTGATCGGAATTATGTCGGGTGCGGGTCACGTTATCCGCGACCAGAGACGTTAGGAGACTGTCAATCGCGCCGAGTACGGCCAGAATGACGGCCGCTTCCAAAACAATAATCAGAGTGTTTCCGGAGAGTTGCGGAATGACAAAATCCGGCACGCCGCTTGGAATAGCGCCGAGGATTGGCACATTGGTCATAAGCAATCCGGCGAGAGTGCCGACAATCAAAGCGGCCAGCGTTCCCGGAAGGAACTTGGAAAACTTTTTGGGCCAAAGGAAAACAGTTGCCAAAGTCAGGACAGCAAGACCTAAGGCGCTATAATTCATATTCGAAATCGCTACGGGAATAGCTTCAATGGCAGAGAAAACTGTTCCGCCTTCGGGCGCGCCGCCAAAGAGGCGGGAGAATTGAAGCAATATAATGATGACGCCAATCCCGCTCATAAAGCCGGAAATAACCGGATAGGGAACAAGTTTGATATATTTACCAAGCTTGAAAACCCCGGCTAAAATCTGAATGATACCGCCCAGAACCACCGCTGCAAATAAGAGCGGGATGGCGGATAAGACTTGCTGCTCGATCGTCATGGACGGATCCATCGTTGCGACGAGGGAGGCCAGAAGTCCGGCAAAAACAACCACCATTGGACCTGTGGGTCCGGAAATCTGGGTGTTGGTTCCGCCAAACAAAGCGGCAAAGAAGCCAACAATAATGGCGCCCCAAAGACCGGCAATTGCGCCGCCCTCTACGCCGGGAGGAAAGACGCCTGCGCCAAAGGCCAAAGCCAGCGGCAGGGCAACAATCCCGGCCGTCACGCCGCCGAAAATATCTCCACGGATATTTGAAAAATCGAAAATCGGCGGCTTTCCCGCCCGATTACCAAGCAATGCCATAGCAAAGCTCCTTTAAAAATGAGACTTGAATCGGGTTGCGTCATCAGACTAGTCCGACATTGGGGGACTTATTTGGCGTGGCTTTCATCGACGACGACGAATTTCTTTTGAGCTTCGTCATAGGCAGTCATGCCGCCTGTTTTGATGTCGTAAACCCAGCCATGTAACTGAACCTCATCCTTGGCCAACGCCGCCGCGACAGAGGGGTGCGTCCGCAAGTGCTGAAGTTGAAGCAGGACATTTTGCTCAATCAGAAGAGACATTTTCTCATCATCGTTCATGTCTTGGCCGAGTTCATCCGCAATGGAAACAGCCGCTTTAGAAAATCCAAGCCAGCGTTTGACATGAGGCAGGCTTTCCAAGCCTTCGGGATTCATTGCACCAGCCATAGCCCCGCAACCGGAATGTCCACAAATAACAATATGAGGCACTTTCAAGACGGCTACGGCATATTCAATAGACGCCGTCATGCCGCCTGTATGTTCCGTATGGGGGGGAACGATATTGCCGGCATTGCGGCAGATGAACAAATCGCCGGGACCAGTTTGCGTGATCATGCCTGTCTCAATGCGGCTATCGGCACATGTGATGAAAAGCGCTTCGGGATTTTGGCCCTCGCTTAACTCTTCAAAGAGAGATTGTTTCCCGGGGAAAACGTCATGTTGAAATTTAAGTACGCCGGCGGCAAAGTTTGGCATGAGGGAACTCCTGTTCATTGAAGAAGAATAAGATATTTAAAATTCTAGCTGTCCGTTTTGAATTGGGCAAATTGACATTTAAGTTAAGCGGGCAGTCCGTGGGGGACTTTTTTTACCGACCGGATCTTTGCCGGATTTCTGCATGTCAAAAGCCTTTCAAAATAGTTGAGTCAGGCGGGAACAGTTTGAGGGTGAACGCTCTCCTTAGAAGGGGCGTATATCTGTTCCGCCTGACCCAGTCTTGGGGACATATTTGACCTTTTTCAGATCGTGATGTCTATAGCGCCGAAACATTTATAGGTAACATACTAAAACATTATCTTAGCCATAGTCTGAGACTATAGTTGTTTGGAGCAGGAAAAAAGTGATTCAATGAAATAGGGTTACGGGGTATCTTTAATTCGGTTCTTAAATTGAGGGGCTTCGACGGCCTCGGACTGGCTCATTAAATGGCAGGCGACTTGCCGAAAAACGTCTCCTATTTTTTGGAATTTTTCCGAAAGCGGCGAAGAGGGCCGCCAAGTGAGACTGATTTGCCGTTTGGCCAAGGGGTGTTTTATCCGGCGGACAATCAATTGTGTATCGCGTTTGGCTTCTGAAATTGCGTAGAGACTTGGGAGAACAGCGATACCGCTCCCCATGGAAGCCATCTGGCGAATGGCGTCCAGGCTGGTGCCTTGATATTCTTCACTCGTTACCGCGCCGGCCTCGCTAGCCAGTCTTTCAACGACATTCGAAAACTTTTGGCTATTTCCAAGGGTGAGCAATTCCCTGCCTTTCAAATCCGCCAGTTTTATCGCTTCTCGCGAATGGGCAAGCTCGTCATCAGGGGGCACGCAGATATATATATTTTCTTCTACAAGTAACAGGCTTTCCATATCGGGATGGTCTTCGGGCGTCGAAAGAATAATATCAAACCGCCCGTCTTGGAGTCGGGTTTGAAGGTCTTGGGTAAGTTCCTCTCGTACGGCGAGCCGCAATTCGGGATAGATGGTATGAAGTTCGCGTGTTGCCCGAGGCAGCAGGTAAGGTCCGATCGTGGGCAGCACGCCCAGACGTACGCGCCCGGCCAAGCGTCCATCCGCCTCTTGCGCTAAAACTTTCAGCTCTTCGATCTCTCGCAATATCAGCCGCGCGCGTTTGACGACTTCTTCGCCAATAGGGGTTATCATCGCGCCTTTCCGGCCGCGTTCCAAAAGAGTAATGCCCAAATGTTCTTCCATATCCTTTATTTGTGCAGACAGGCTGGGCTGGCTGACGAAACAGCGTTTGGCCGCCGCGCTAAAAGATCCGGTTTCCACAATGGTGACGAGATATTCGAGTTGTCGGAGAGTGGGTTTCATAGGGAAAGCTTATAGAATTTTAAGCTATTACCAAGCCGAGATTACAATGAGAGAAGATTTAAGCGACAGTTTGGGCGATAGTTTTCAATCCCTTTGAAAAACCGATTAGGCTCCCCATATCAAGCCTATGCAAAATTTTTCTCTTCTTGATCTTTCCCCCGTCCCTGAAGGGCATTCCACAGCAGAGGCTCTTTCCAATACCGTTGAGCTGGCGCAGCTGGCAGACGAGTCCGGTTATCATCGATTTTGGCTGGCCGAGCATCATAATATGCCGGGTATTGCGAGCGCGGCGACCTCTGTTGTGATTGGCCATGTCGCGGCGGCTACAAAAAATATTCGCGTCGGCGCTGGCGGCATTATGTTGCCGAACCATGCCCCGCTTATGGTAGCAGAACAGTTCGGCACTCTTGCTACGCTTTTTCCGGATCGCATTGACCTGGGGCTAGGACGTGCGCCCGGCACAGACATGACGACCACGCGGGCGCTTCGCCGTAATACCGGCGCAAATGACCGATTTCCGCAAGACGTGCAGGAGCTGTTGCAATATTTAGGCGAGACGCAGGCCGGACAAGCTGTTCGCGCCATTCCGGGAGAGGGCACGCAAGTGCCGATCTGGATTTTAGGCTCCAGCTTATATGGGGCGCAACTCGCAGCGCATTTCGGCCTCCCTTATGCTTTCGCTTCGCATTTTGCGCCGGCTATGCTTGAGCAAGCTTTGCAGACTTACCGTCAGACTTTCCAACCCTCCCGGTATTTGGACAAGCCTCACTTCATGCTCGCCGTCGGGGTGTGCGTTGCTGAGACAGATGAAGAGGCCGACTATTTGCGCTCATCGCAAAAACTGGCCTTTGCGAAATTACGCTCCGGCAATCCGGGCAAGCTGCCCCGGCCGAGACGCGATATAGACGCCTTAATACCTGCCGAGATGCAGGCGCAAATTGCTCATGCCATGTCTTGCTCCGCTATAGGGTCTCCGGAGACGGTCGAAAGAGAGCTTCGCGAGTTAATAGACAAATATCAGCCTGATGAGATAATTATCACAGGGATGATTCACGATCATGCGGCGAGAATGTTATCATTCGAAAAAGCGGCGAAGATATTGCAAGGTTTGCAGGAGCAATAGCACCTTTTACTCCTTCGCTAAATAATCCTGAAGCGCCGTTATAAAGGCGTCGTAATCTTCTAAATGCGGTAGGTGGCCGATGCCCGGAAACTCTATGAGAGTCGAATTTGGAATCCGCTCCGCCGCCTGTTTGCCAAGGCGGTCATAATGGCCCAATTCTTGGCGCTCAGCCTCGCTTACCAAATCTTTATTCAGGGCAGAACGGTCGCGCGTCCCAATCAAAAGCAGCGTTGGCATATTGAGCTTATCTAAATCACTGACCACGGGCTGGGTGTAAATCATATCATATTGCAAAGCGCTAATGCGGGCGAGGCGGGGATAATCCGGACTTTGGAGCGGCGCGGCAAAGACGTTCAAGCTTCGGTCAAATTTTTCAGACCATTTTCCGTCAAAATAACTCGAACGCATATAGGATTTCATTTTGTCCCGCGTCATTTCCAGATTGCGGACCTCCCACTCTTCGACAGGGCGATAGGGCGTAAGCGCTTGATAATCTTCCAATCCTAAAGGATTGAGTAGGATCAGGGTGTTTACGCGCTCCGGAAAACTCAGCGCCATGCGAGTGGCTAATACGCCGCCTGTGGAATGGCCCAACATAGTGGCCTCTTTGACCCCTAAATGATCCATCAATTCCAAAGTCTGCGCGCCGAGGCGTTGAAAACTAAATGGTCCCATAGGCTTGCTGCTTTTGCCCCAACCTATTTGGTCAGGGATAATCACGCGGTGGCCCGAGGCCGAGAGATCGCCCGCCGTTTGTCCCCAGTAATCGCCGGTAAAGTTTTTGCCATGTAAGAGCACAATCGTGCGCCCGCTTGCCTCCGCCGTGGGGGCAATGTCCTGATATGACATCACAAGCGGCCGCCCCGTATCATCCGTCCCCTTCAGTTCTAGGCCCTGACTGGGATAGGTATAATTAATTGACTCTAGATTGATACCGGTGACAGGCGGTGTATCTTTTTCCTGAGCCGATAGGTCGGCGGAGAGGACAGATGCCAACACAAAAGTTCCAGTAAATAAAAAACATTTCAAGGACGTCATAAAAATTACTTTCGGACTAATAAGAATAGGCGGCTAGCGAGTGATAAGAAAATTCAAACCCCCGCGCCGCGATTTGTTCCAGAATGTCCGGTTTCATTTAATAATTGGACCGTTCTGGGCGGCGAGGGAATGTTGAGTTTAATGCGTATGGAGCTGTTTAGCCCTATAATGAGGGAGCTTATGAATGAATTTTAAAAAAAATTCCCCTTTATTTAGCCGTCAACAATAACAGATCTATTTTCTCAGCAAGGGCCTGTCTCAGGGAATTAAACTCAATGATAACTTTTCAACCACTTTAAATCATGCCAACCCATCTTATAGCCAAACGGATGGAAACGGCTAACACCAGAACACCTGTTAGACGCCGCAGCATATTCGGGCTTAACCAATTCAGGCTTAATCTGTTTCCAATCCATCCCCCGATAATGACGGAGAGAAGCAAAGGCAGATAGGGAAGAAGGTCAGACTGAATATCAGAGCTCTCTATTTTTTGAAGCTGACCCCCTAACCCTGCAAGAGAGTTCACCAAGATAAAGACTGAAGACGCTGCTGCTATTTCTCTTGCGCGTCCCCAACGCAATCCGTGCAAAATAGGCGCAAGAAATATTCCGCCTCCAATACCAATCAGGCCCGAATAAAATCCGATTCCGGCGCCTAAGCCACTATTGACCCATTTATTTGTTGCCCTGACATCTTGGTCCTCCGCCTTTTTCGCAAATATAAGGCGCAGCCCAGCAATCAATAGCGCAATCCAGAGCATGCCGATAAAGAGGGTTTCAGAGACGCTTGTTCTGCCTCCTAGCCAAGCGGCCGGAATACTCAAAGCTAATATGGGGACTAATCTGCGCCAACGAACCAGACCGGCGCGTGAATAACGCCAGCTATTGCCGCTGACGACGGCTATGTTGCAGGCTAAGCTGACAACAGGAATGAGGGTGTAAGGCGTCCCCGTGACCGCAAGTAAGGCGGTATAAGTCGATCCGCCTCCAAAGCCGACGGAAGCGTAAAGCAGCGCGGTGATGAAAAAGGCAATTGCGAGTCCGAGCTTCATGTGGTGATCTGCCAGTCATGAAAACTGTAATGCTTAATCTTCGACTTGATTTTCCGGATGGATCCCGTTTTGGGCCGGGGAAAGCGAAGCTGATGAAAGGTATTGCTGAGACAGGATCGATTTCGGCGGCGGCGCGTAAAATGGATCTGAGCTATCCTAAAGCCTCCCGCCTTGTCGCAGAAATAAACTCTGCTCTGAGCGAAGCGGCTATCCTGACGGAGGCCGGAGGTGCGCAACGGGGGGGCGCCAAATTGAGCGAGACAGGGCAGGCATTGCTGCAGACTTATGAAACTATTTTGCAAACTTCGCTCCAGGCAACTGAAAGTAAGCGATTGGCACTGGGAAACTTGCTCCCGTTATAACTGCGTGGTAATAGCGAAATAATGGAAATTCAACCCACTTATGAATATGCGGAAGACGTCTTGGCCGCCGCCCTTGAGTTAATCACTTTGGATGGGGGCTGTACGCTTGCCGTGGTTAGCGATACTCAGGGCGGGGCTGTTAGATCGCCGGGCGCCATGATGGCGGTGGCCCGTGATGGGCGTCGTTTTGGCTATCTTTCCGGTGGATGTATTGATGCGGATGCCGCTCTGGCAGCGACGCAGGCTTTAAAATCTGAAAAAATAGCAAAACAGCGATATGGAGCAGGATCAGAAATCAAGGACCTCGCCCTTCCTTGCGGCGGCGCTATAGAGGTTACTTTTATTCCTCTCATAGAAACGAAAAAGATTAGTCAGTTTCTTTGCGAATTACGGGCCAGACGAGCGGTCTCATTCGAAATTGAAAATGACATTCTCATAGGGTCAGGGCGGTTAAGAGTCGAACCAAAACTTGCAATGCGGATTGCCGGGAAAGGGGCCGATCTTTTGGCCCTATCACGCCTTGCACAAGTTGCAGGTTATCGTGTCCGAGCTCAAACCCCTGACGCTGAAAGTGCTGCAGACTTACAACGGGCCGGCTTATGTGTAGAGCATCTTACAACCTCAAATGACCTGCCGGAGATAGAAGATGACCCTTATACGGCGTTTGTTTTAATGTTCCACGACCTTGATTGGGAAGTGCCGCTTTTACGCCAAGCCTTGGAAGGGGATGCCTATTATATCGGAGCCGTGGGATCGTCGCGGGCGCAATCGTCTCGCTTGGAAGCTCTACAGCTTGCCGGAGTCAAAAACACAGATCGTATTCATGGTCCGATAGGTCTAGTTCCCTCGATGCGAAATGCATCCGGTTTGGCAATTTCGACATTAGCAGAGCTTCTGTCTGAGCTTCAGACACATCACCTTAAGGCCGCCGCATGACGTCACTTATTCTTCTTGCCGCAGGCCAATCAGAACGGTTTGGACCCAATAACAAGCTTTTGGCCAATTATCATGGCCAACCACTTGTCTGTCATACGGCTTCCCGGATTTCAGAGGGCTGGCAAGGGCATAAAATCGCTGTAACTTCTAATGCCGATATAAAGCAGTTATTGAGCCAGATGGGGTGGCATTGCGTCGATAATCCTGACCCTCAGCGGGGGCAGGCAAGCTCTTTAGTTTTGGGGGTAGAAGAAGCTCAAGGAGATATTGTGATCGCTCTGGCAGATATGCCGGATGTTTCAGCAAGCCATATTTTGTCCGTCAGTGAGGCGATTAAAACTTCCAGCGCCATCATGAGCTTGTCTGGGGATATTTTACTACCGCCTGCTGCGTTTTCCGAAGAGCACCGTGACTCTCTCTTGGCCCTAAAGGGAGATACGGGCGCGAAATCTGTGTTCCTGAAAATAAAAAATCGCGCCACTGTGCCGCTTTCTTCTGATCAACGTCGGGATATTGATAATCCGACACATTTAAATGCCGGTTTTACATCATGACCGCCGAAAAGACGTTAATCGATCCTTTTGGACGCCGCGTAAGTTATCTGCGCGTTTCAGTCACGGATAGGTGCGACTTGCGATGTAAGTATTGCATGTCTGAACGGATGACGTTCTTGCCGAAAAAGGATGTGTTAAACTTAGAAGAGCTTTCTCGCCTGACCCATGCGTTTATTGACCGTGGTGTGAGGAAAGTCCGGATTTCCGGAGGGGAGCCTCTAGTGCGACGTGACATTTTAGATTTAATGAAAGATGTTTCGAGGCGTCTTGGAACGGATCTTGAAGAATTGACTGTGACAACCAATGCGACTCGCTTAGCAAAATATGCGGATGACCTCGCGGCATTAGGGGTAAAACGGATTAATGTGTCCCTTGATACTTTGGATCGGGACATTTTTACAAAATTGTGCCGTAGGGATCAGCTTAACAGTGTCCTAGAGGGTTTAGAAGCGGCAAAGCGCGCCGGTTTAGCCGTTAAAATCAACACGGTTCTGCTGCCCCAAAATATTGAAACCATCGCAGACATGACAGCCTGGATACATGGACAAGGCTTTGATCACTCCCTGATTGAAATTATGCCTATGGGCGATACGGGCGAAGACCGGCGCACCCAATTTGTCCCTATGGGGGAAGCGAAAGATCGCTTGGATTCGCGATTTTCACTTATTCCTATGGTGGGAACTGATTCTAATGCCGGGCCCGCGAGATTTTGGCGCGTTAAAGAAACGGGGCGACGTGTCGGTTTTATCTCGCCTTTGACAAATAATTTTTGCGCTGGATGTAATCGGGTCAGACTGACCTGTACGGGCCGGATTTATCAATGTCTGGGACGGGATGAATTTCTGGATTTACGAGCTATTTTGCGAGAGGGCGGCGATTTGGACGCCGCTATTTTAGAGGCAACCGGAAACAAACCCGAGCGGCACGACTTTCAGATAAATGATCAACCCAGCGTATCGCGACATATGTCCGTTACGGGAGGATAATCGGTGATTGAGGTTGAATTTTGCGGGCGTTTATCAACTCCCTTTAACGGTGTGCAGATGATTGATTTGCCCGAGGGCGTAAAAACTGTATCTGATTTGCGGAGTCATTTTGAAAGAAAATTTCAGACCGATGCGTTGACTCATATAACGATCAGAGCCGTAGTGAATGAGTCGATTGTTACTGATATTCACGAAGTATTTGATGGGGATCGTATCGCCTTTCTTCCTCCCGTCGGAGGGGGGTAATGGAACAAGTCCTTATCAATGAGGATCCATTGGATGCGGGAGCTTTGCTTTCTGAGTTCACAAATAATTTCCCCGCCGCGGGAGGCATTGTAAACTTTTCGGGTCAAGTGCGGGGAGAAAACGGGCAAGTTAAAACTCTATTTCTAAGCCGATATGAACCGCTGACAACTCGCCATATTGAGGATGCCGTAGATCGGACTATCCGTCGTTTTGATTTACACGGAGTCTGCGTTCGACACCGCGTAGGGCTAATGTCTGCCGGGGAAACCATCGTATTCTGCGCGGCGGCGGCGGCGCATCGGCGCGCTGCTTTTGACGCCTGTGATTTCCTCATGGATTATCTTAAGACGAATGCGATTTTTTGGAAACGTGAAGATGGCCTTGACGGATCCAAATGGATAGAACCACGCGAACAGGATTACAAAGATAGCCAACGCTGGAGCCCTTTATGAGTTTTGGAATTAACGAAAGCCTGACTTTCATACCGGTTCGTATTGCCGTGCTGACGGTTTCAGATTCACGAACCAAAGAAACGGATACATCCGGTTTGACGCTTCAACGCCGCGCGGAAGACGCTGGCCATATAGTAGCAGAACGACAAATCGTTCCGGATGATAAATTTCAAATACGCGCCGTTGTTACTCACTGGATTGCTGATCCGGAAATTGATGTTGTCATTACCACCGGGGGAACGGGGCTGACAGGTCGGGATGTGACAGTTGAATCCATCCGGCCATTGTTTGAAAAAGAAATAGATGGATTTTCGATTATCTTTCATATGGTTAGTCACGGCACTGTTGGGCTTTCAACTTTGCAGTCCCGCGCTTGTGCAGGCCTAGCCAATAATACTTTCATATTTTGTCTGCCAGGCTCTAACGGAGCTGTCAAAGACGGTTGGGATGGGGTTATTCGTGACCAACTCGATAGTCGCCACAAGCCCTGTAATCTTGTGGAGCTTATGCCGCGATTGTCTGAAACATGAGTCGGCTGAGCCATATCGGCGATGATGGTCGGGCCACAATGGTCGATATTTCAGAAAAAGATATTTCCTCCCGACGGGCGGTAGCAGAAGGGCTACTTCGTGTTTCACCTGAAACATTGTCCTTGGCAATATCCGGTCAAAGCAAGAAAGGCGCCGTCATTCCGGTTGCCGAACTTGCCGGTATAATGGGGGCCAAAAAAACCTCTGAACTCATCCCGCTATGTCATCCGCTCCCTCTTTCTAAAATCGGCGTAGACATTACGGCAAGAGATGGGGCTTTGGTTGTCACGTCCGAAGCCCGGACGACAGGCCGAACGGGGGTGGAAATGGAAGCACTGACGGCTGCCACGATCGCACTTTTAACGCTCTATGATATGCTCAAAGCGGCGCAGAAAGACATGGTGATTGAAGAGGTCAGGCTGATTGAAAAAACAGGCGGGGCCGGTGGTGATTATAAGACCTTGGCGCCGTCATGATTTCTGTTGATGAGGCGCTTGGTTTAATCGCGGAGCATAAGCTTACGCTCGGCCAAGAAGAAATAGTCCTGCAAGAGGCTTTGGGACGGACACTCGCTAAAGATGTTTCGTCGCGACTGACCCAACCGCCAGCGGATGTGTCCGTTATGGATGGTTACGCCCTTAGAAATGCTAAGCTTGATGAGCAATATGAGATCGTCGGAGAATCCCGAGCCGGCGAACCTTTTACCGGCGAGATAGGGGCAGGCGAAGCCATTCGAATATTTACGGGAGCTTACTTACCGGCCGGAGCTGATCGCGTCATTATGCAGGAAAATGTAAATAGAGACGGTCAGGGGATTAGCTTGAAAGATATTTCCGGCCCAAACTTTATTCGGGCCAGAGGCTTGGATTTTTCAAAAGGTGACATTTTAATTGAAAAAGACACCAAGATTGAGCCATCTCATATAATGCTTATGGCTGCTGCCGGCGTTTCGCGTTTGGAAGTAAAGTCCTGCCCCCGTATTGGAATTTTGCGCGGCGGAGATGAACTCGTCCCGCCGGGAACGGATCCTGCGGAGGGCCAAATCATGGATGCGAATGGCCCCGGTTTAATAGCGCTGTTACAAAGCTGGGGCGTCGAAACTATCGACCTCGGTATCGCCAAAGATGATTTGGATGATATATTGGCCCGGATTGAGCCGGAACTGGACAAGCTCGACATTATAATTCCAATAGGGGGCGCGTCCGTTGGAGATTACGATTACATGCAATCGGCTTTTGAGGCTTTGGATTTCAAGCCAATATTTTCAAAAGTTGCCGTTAAACCCGGAAAACCGACTTGGTTTTCTAAAAAAGGGAAAACATATGTTCTCGGGTTGCCGGGCAATCCGAGTTCAGCTTGGGTTTGTACGCATATATTCCTTCCCGCTTTAATTGGAAAAACGCTAAAAACGGGTGTTGAAACAGCGTATATAGACATACCAGCCGGAGGCGGCCGTGAGGAATATTTAAGAGCGATTATTCGTTCTGACGGCGCTGAAATACTGCCCAAACAAGATAGCGGCTTAATCAGACCATTGGCCAGAGCGAATGCGCTTGTGCGGCGGAGAGCTGGAAGCGATAAAGTTCAAAGCGGAGATAAATTAGAGGTTATTTATCTTTAGCACCCCTTATATTGCAACTAAATGAATATAAAAACGCCGCTATATGATAGCAGCGTTTTTATATAATAGGCTCAAATTTTGAGTAAAAGCTTTAAACTTCAACCGGCATTTCATTTAAGAGTTTTTCCATTGTGATTGGAAATTCCCGAACCCTGACACCTGTCGCATTATAAATTGCGTTCCCAATTGCGGCGCTTACGCCGCAAATGCCGAGTTCGCCGACACCGCTTCCTTTGGTGGGGGAAGCAAGGGGGTCTTCACCTTCTAAAAAGAAAACCTCTTGGTGAGGAATATCCATGTGCACGGGCACTTCATATTGTGCCAAATCGTGATTGGCCAAATGGCCGTAACGCGGGTCAACATGCAGCTCTTCCATAAGAGCTGCACCGGCGCCCATCGTCATACCGCCAATGACCTGGCTGCGAGCCGAGACAGGGTTGAAAATGCGGCCAGAATCACACACGGCGAGCATGCGCCGTATCCGTGTTTCGGCCGTGTAAATATCAACTTCAACTTCAACGAAATGGGCGCCGAATGTATAATATGAATGATCATCTCCGCGTCCGGAGAAATCAATTTCTCCTTCGGCTTCTATAGGACCTGATTTAACGATGCTCGACAAAGACGTACTTTTGCCCGATTCCGTTACATTTCCATTTTCAAATGTCGCAGTATCCGCATTAAGACCAAGTTGATCCGTAATCTTTTTTCGTAAGTTTACACAGGCAACATACACGCCAGATGTTGAACTTGTTGCGCCCCACTGTCCGCCAGACCCGGCAGCTGCGGGGAAATTAGAATCTCCCAAGCGCACATCAACATCGCTCAGGGGTAAGCCCATCATCTCTGCGGCTGTTTGCGCCAGAATTGTGTAACTTCCTGTGCCGATATCTGTCATATCAGTCTCAACAATCAGCTTATTGTCAGTGGTAAGCTGAACACGCGCGGCAGATTTGCTAGCCGGTCCGCCGCGAACGGCAGAGGCCACGCCCATCCCAATTAATTTTGACCCTTCCCGTTTTTGGGCCGGGACAGAGCTTCGATCACTCCAACCAAATTTTTCAGCGCCTTGTTGCAGGCATTCCGCGAGTTTACGGCGTGAGAAAGGCTTACCTGTTTCAGGATTAGTTTGTGTGTCATTCAAAAGACGAAACTCAATCGGGTCTAATTTGAGCTTTTCGGCCATTTCATCCATAGCAACTTCGATAGCGATGGAGCCAGGCATATCTCCGGGCGCCCGCATAGCACTTACAGGCGGAAGGTTTGTGACCGATAGCCGAGTTTCCAGCAGCATATTAGGCGTTTTATAAGACGGCCCAGTGGTTAAAACACCGCTTTCCGGACCCCCTTCAGGCAAAGCAGAGGACCAATTTTTATGAGCCACAGCCGTAAGTTCGCCGTTTTCATTTGCGCCTAATCGCATATTTTGAATTGTTGAGGCGCGATGGGCTGTATTATTAAATATCAGCGCTCTTTGAAGAGTGACTTTGACGGGGCGTTTTGTCAGGCGCGCGCCAGCAGCTGCAAGGGATGCGTCGGAGAGTATAAAGAGTTTGCCGCCAAATCCCCCGCCGATGAAAGGCGAGACAAGCCGGACATCTTCTTTTGAGACGCCTAAGACTTTGGCTAAACTGGTCTTGCTCCAGTTAATCATCTGATTGGCGGTCCAAACAGTCACTTTGTTGTCTTCCCAATTAGCAATGGTGGCGTGTGGTTCCATCATGGCATGTGAATGACGCGAGGTTTTGTAAGTAACATCGAGCTTTACAGGCGCACTTTCATAGGCAGAAGCAAAATCTCCGACAGAAACATCTTTTTGTTGATCCGTTTTCTTCGCGCTCGAAAGCGTGTCTTCGAGCACATATTTGCCTTTGGATTTGGTATAGCTGATCTCAACCAACTCTGCTGCAGCCCGGGCTTCCTCAAAGGATTCCGCAATAACCATAGCAACAGCTTGGTGATAGTGCTCAACTTTAGGGCCAGCAATTTGCTGCGCAGAACTATTGTCACCCTTATGCTTAATTCCAGCATTTTTATAGGTGAGAATATCAATAACCCCGGGCGCAGATTTTGCTGCATCCAATTTCATAGATTTTATTCGCCCATTGGCAATGGAACTGCCGATAATCCAGCCATAAGCGGGGTTTTCAACAACGTCCTTCCATTCATACGCGTAAGTGGCCTGACCCGTAGTTTTTAATGGGCCATCTATTCGGGGTGTTGGCTTGCCCATGACAGTCTGGTTGTCGATGGGATTCTTAGGGGCGGGTTTAGTAAATTTCATGAGCTGGCCTCAGCAATCACACTCGAGAGTGCGCGTTCGGTGAGTTTAATCTTAAACTGATTTTGGTCTGTTGGACTTGCCTCAGCGAGGAGTTGCGCCGTTGCGGCTTTGGCGTCAGGCAATAGTGCCTCGGCTTTAGCGTCTCGCCATGGCCTAGGAGCCAAGCCGCCACAGGCAAAACGCCCTGTGCCGTCTTCTTTTAAAATGGCTGCAATAGATACAACCGCAAACGCATAAGAGGCGCGGTCGCGGACTTTCTTATAAATATGTTTACCTGTGACGGGAGCAGGGAGGTGGACAGCGGTAATGAGCTCGCCAGGCTCCAACACAGTCTCAATGTTTGGACTATCCCCGGGCAAGCGGTAAAAATCGTCGAGAGTTAACATGCGAGGCGCTTTCTCGGCTGGACGCTGCGTCTCGATTGTCGCATCCAGAACACGCAGGGCAACGGCCATATCGCCGGGATAGGTTGCGATGCAATTTTCACTCGTGCCCACAACACCGAGCTGACGGGAAAAGCCGCCCATGGCGGAGCAACCGGAGTCGGGTTCGCGTTTATTACAAGGCATGTTGGTATCGTAAAAATAAGGACAGCGTGTGCGCTGCAAGAGATTGCCGCCTGTCGTCGCTTTATTACGAAGCTGACCAGACGCCCCTGCGACCAGAGCGCGACTCAAAACACCGTAATTCTGTCTAATTCGGCTATCGGCGGCCAAGGCGGTATTAGAAACCAGGGCTCCAATCCGCAGACCACCTTCCTCTGTCTCTTCAATTTCGTCCAAGCCAATGTGATTAACATCAATGAGGTGAGGCGGGGTTTCGATCTGGAGTTTCATCAAATCCAGTAAATTCGTTCCCCCTGCGATGAATTTCGAATTCGGTTTCGCCGCCGCTTTAGTTACGGCGTCTTCAACAGAAGTGGCGCGTTCAAAGGTGAAAGGTCTCATGCGCTTGCCTCCGCGACTTCTGTCATGGCATCTAAAATATTGGAATAAGCCCCGCAGCGACAAATATTCCCGCTCATGCGCTCACGCATTTCATCATTACTTACGCTCATACCCCCCGTGATATCCGCGGTAACATGGCTTGGAATGCCTGCTTCGATCTCTTTAAGAACAGACACAGCGGAGCAAATTTGTCCGGGTGTACAATATCCGCATTGATAACCGTCATGTTTGACAAAGGCGGCTTGCATTTCATGAAGGTCATCCGGCGTGCCGAGGCCTTCAATTGTTGTAATCTCGTCGCCCTCATGCATGGCTGCCAATGTCAGACAGGAATTAATGCGTTCGCCATTTACAATAACGGTACAAGCGCCGCACTGGCCTTGATCACAACCTTTTTTCGTCCCCGTCAGGTCAAGATGCTCGCGTAGAGCATCCAATAAGGTGACGCGGGTATCTAGAACCAGATTTTTCTCAGCTCCATTCACCTTGAACGAAACCGGTATTTTTGTCGTGTTGGAAATTTGCTCTTTTGCGACTGCAAAACCAGACCAACCCCCGGCGAACACAAGAACGGACGTGGCGGTCCCGCATAACAATACTGTTCGGCGTGAAAAATGATGTTCTTCGATTTTTATCATGAAATATATCTTTGTACGAAAGTGTAAAACAACCAGTGGCTATTTTTAAATGCCCTGGCAATAAGGATAGTTCCAAAAAAATGAGGATTTGGCGGAATATTTCTCTCGTTACGGAATACTCTGTTTGCAAAGGAAAACAAGTTAGCTGAATTTACTAGAGTAGGATTGGAGAATATGAAGGGAGGGCCAGGTTGATTTATTGGTTTCCCATTGGGTTGACGCTAATAAGTTTCGAGTGGTCACTTGTAATGAGGTCCAATATCTGCGCCTGATATTTGGGTAGAGCAAGAGTTCGATACGCTAGGCAAAACCGTTTATAAAATCAGAAGAGGCACTGTCCTCGACCGCCAAAATAATTCAGATTCTTCCCGAGGAGGAAGAGTGAAATAAATCTCGGCGGACACGGCAAAATCCCTATTGAGGGATTATTCAGGGATCGGAATGCTTAAATTGTCTCCGTCCATTTTCTACTTAATAGCGCGGCGGAATTGATTATTCCGACCATGCAATAGGTTTGCGGGAAATTGCCCCAAAGCTCTCCCGTTTCTGTGTCGACATCTTCGGAGAGCAGGCCAAGATGATTGCGGGTCGAAAGGATATTTTCGAACAGGCGCCGAGCTTCGTCTTTGCGTCCGATGCGCGACAGGGCGTCGATATACCAGAAGGTACAGGCGGTGAAGGCAGTTTGGGGCCGGCCAAAATCGTCCTCGACCTTATAGCGATAAATATGGTCGCCTTCGCGCAGCTCCGCCTCTATCGCTTCTACTGTGCTGACATAGCGGGGGTCTTGCGCGGTGAGAAACCCGATCTCGGCCATGAGAAGAACGGAGGCGTCGAGTGCCTCTCCGCCAAAAGCCGCAGTGAAGGCGTTGCGTTCTTCGTTCCAAGCTTCGGCAAGGATTTTCTGGTGGATGAGCCCGGCGCGTTCTTCCCAATAGGTTTCGCGGTCAGTCTGCCCAAGATGTGCGGCAATACGAGAGAGGCGGTCACAGGCGGCCCAGCACATTATTGCCGAAGACGTGTGAACCTGTGCGATAGTGCGAAATTCCCATATCCCCGCATCCGGTTGGTCGTGCATGGCATAGGCCCGCTCGCCCACAGGCTCTAGGGCTTTAAACTCGGCGAGGCCGGGATTATTGAGAAGACGTTTATCGAAAAAGCTTTGCGCCACGCCGAGCACGATTTGGCCGTAAACGTCATGCTGGATATGTTCCGCCGCCTGATTTCCCACACGCACCGGTCCCATATCGCCATAACCGGGCAGGGCTTCGGCGATGGTTTCGGTAATATTTTCCTCAAGGCTAATGCCGTAGACGGGCTGGATATGGCCGCCTTTGGAATGGGACACAATATTGCGGACCCAGCGCATATAGTGCTCAAGCGTTTCCATTTCGGACAGTCGGTTAAGGGCTGTGACCGAGAAATAAGCGTCCCGAATCCAGCAATAGCGATAGTCCCAGTTTCGCTGTGAGCCGGAATGTTCAGGAATAGATGTGGTCAGCGCCGCAACAATTCCGCCTGTTTCCTCGAAGACGCAGAGCTTGAGTGTAATCGCGGCGCGGATAACGGCGTCTTGCCATTCAATCGGAATGGCAAGGCTGCGCGACCAGCGGTACCAGTAACTTGCTGTGCGGCGATACCAATCATCCGCCACGGCGTGGACGCTATCGGCCAAAGCTTCGTCAGTGTTTAGGATAAAGGTTACATCGTTATCGAGTAGGAACTGTGTCCCGTTCATGACATAAGAAACAGGTGCGTCTGTTGTAATTCGAAAGCGGGTGTCTTCGGATTCATATCGGATATGATTAACTCCGCGCTTGGGTTTAATTTTCGTTTTCCCCCACTCAGCTTCGACGGACAGGGTGATGGCGATTTTAGGCTCGCCTGCAATCACATGGAACTGCCGCACAATGGCAGCAGGTCGAAAGGTCCGCCCGTTTTTGTCAAAGCGCGGAGAGAAATCGACGATTTCCAATATGCTGCCATCTTTGGCTTCGAGACGCGTCCGGAGAATGGCTGTATTTTTTTCGTAGGTCTGGCTGTGTTTCTCCAGATTTTCCATCCAGACCCCAAATGTACCGCCGCCATTCATCAGGCTATTAAAAACGGGTTCTCCGTCCAGCCGCGGGAGACAGAGCCAGCGATAGGCTCCGCGCCTGTCGATGAGTCCCGCAACTGTCCCATTGCCGACAATGCCAAGGTCCAGTCCCTGTTCCTGTCTAGTTGTGTTTGTCATGAAACTCTTTCAAATATTTATGGACGGCGGCCACATCCGGCAGTCGGTATTGCGCTATGGATTTTTCTTCCCCGACTTTTATTGATAGTCCGCCCAGATTGTTTACAACCCTGAAAGCGTCCTCATCGGTCGTATCATCTCCGATCATGACTGGACGGCGTCCTTTAAACGGCGTCTCGTCCATAACCCGCCTGACACATTCGCCTTTATTGGCGTCTTTGGGTTTAATCTCAAAGATACATTTTCCTTCTTGCAGATTATAGTTGGGAAACTTTGCGGTGAGAGACGGAAGATGTTCTCTTAAAACTGTCTCGGCATCGGGGGCTTTTCTGTAATGGATAGCAACGACCGGGCCTTTTTCTTCTAATTCAACGCCTTTGAGAGGAACCGTCAGCGCGGCGAGGCTGCGTCTGAAATCATCCGCCAAAAAGGTGGCGGGGGCTTGGGCGGTTTCCCCAGGCCCGGCAGAGAAAAGACCATGATTACCGTATCTCCAGATCGCGTTGGGGACACGCATGGAAAGATCTTGTAATCCCCTGCCGGAGATCAGAGCGACGGCGCCGTCCAGTTTTTTTGACAACTCTAGGATCAAATCTCCGCCGCCTTCGGGCAGGACGACCTTACTGGCGTCTTCCTGAATTGGCGCAAGCGTTCCATCAAAATCGAGAAACAAGGCGTCTTTTAAAGAGAGCGGAGCAGGGAATGTCATAAAAGGCGGCATCCAACTATTTAGCAGAAACAGCGTTTAAGGCGGCTAGGAATCGCTCGCGCCACCAGACAATATCTTCGGACATTATTCCGTCAAAAAGGGATCGCCAGCGTTTCTTACGTTCTTCCAGGGGCATGGCGAGGGCTTTGGCAACGGCATTTGAGATTTCTGTCGGGCTGTGGGGATTAACTAATAAGGCATCTTTCATCTGTTCTGCCGCGCCGGCAAATTTCGACAGAACCAAAACGCCGGGATCTTCCGGATCCTGAGTGGCGATAAATTCTTTGGCGACAAGGTTCATCCCGTCTTGCAAAGGCGTGACCAAGCACACTTCGGCGAGACGAAAAAGTCCGGCCACTTCTTCGCGGGTATATCCCCGCGCCAGATAACGAATGGGAATCCAGTCAAGGTCACCGTAATCGCCGTTAATACGTCCGGCCAGCGCGTCGAGCCTTTCCCGCAAATGCATATATTCATCCACCATTTCCCGAGACGGCGGCGCGACCTGAGTGAAAGAAACCTTGCCATGTTGTTCAGGATAATCATCAAAGAATTTTGCCATCCCCTCAAACCGTTGCGGCAGGCCCTTAGAATAATCCATACGGTCAACGCCCAGAACCAGGCTTCGATTGCGTTGAAAACTTGAGAGACGGGTTAAAGCTTTTCGAGCGGTTTCATTCTTTGCCGCCTTCGCAAAAGAGGTAACGTCTATACCTATAGGACAGTGAAGAAGACTTACCTCGCGCCCATTTACCCGCATCACGGTGTCGCTCACCTCCTTGGCATCCATTTCCTGTTGCAAATACATTTTTAGATTTGAAACGTCGCGTTTCCCCTGAAGTCCGATAACATCATAGGAAATCAGACCTTCTATAAGGTGTTTGTGATCGGGGATGGAGCGAAACGCATCCGGACTAGGGAAAGGGATATGTAGAAAAAATCCGCAAGGTAAGGAGGAGCCCATTTCTCGCAAAAATTTTGCGACCAAGAGGAAATGATAATCATGCACCCAGACAATGTCGTTGGCTGCGGCCATCTCCACAGTGTTTTCAGCGAAACGTTTATTTATATCGACATAGGTTTTGAAGTTATTATCGTCAAACTTCGCCAAATCGACGCGGCCATGAAAAACCGGCCATAAGACACTGTTAGAATAGCCGAGATAAAAATCTTCATATTCTGTTTTAGTGTAATTACACAGCGCAAAACTGACGCCGTCCTGTTCAGTTTCTGCAAAGCGGTTACTTGGGAAATCATAAATTTTTCCGCTCCACCCCATCCATAGCCCATTAGAAGAATTCAGGGCGTCCCATACGGCCACAGCTAACCCCCCAGCTTTAGATTCTGATCCAAAAGCGGTGCGGTTAGAAATGGCGATCAATCTGCTTTTGGCAGGGTCCGGCTGGGTCAAGATGTGTTCCGACAGTTCGAAGACGATAAATGCAAAACACTTACTATCAGCAATTGGTTTCAATCGAAAGACGGCGAACAAGCCAATCGGTTAATCACATAAGGCGAGTTGATCTGACGGCCCTGTTTAGCAAAAACGATGAAAAATAAGGCGGCGCGAAGTCTTTTTCATCATCTGTCCATAGCCAATCTTGATCGGTTTTGACGGAGCCGCGGAGTGCAATACGGCTTATCGCTCTTGCTCCCCTTCCTCCTATCCCTTAGAACGCCTCAAATTTTCGATTTACTACTATAAGGACTCGCCATGGCAGGTCATTCCAAATGGGCCAATATCCAGCACCGCAAAGGTCGTCAGGATAAATTGCGCTCCAAGCTTTTCTCAAAATTATCAAAAGACATCACCATTGCGGCAAAAATGGGCGGTGAAGACCCCGATATGAACCCGCGCCTTCGTTTGGCAATTGCCAACGCCAAAGGCCAGTCTATGCCAAAAGACAACATTACCCGGGCCGTTCAAAAAGGTGCCGGAGGAGAGGGCGACGATTACGAGGAAATTCGCTATGAAGGCTTTGGTCCTGGGGGAATTGGATTTATTGTCGAAGCGAGCACGGACAATAAAAACCGCGCCGCAATGGCTGTGCGGACGGCGTTTTCCAAAAATGGCGGCGCATTAGGCGAAACCGGTTCGGTGACTTTCATGTTCGATCAGTGGGGCAAAATTGAATACCCCCTTGCTGTCACAAGCGAAGACGAGATGATGGAAGCAGCGATTGAGGCCGGCGCTGAGGATGTCGAAACGGATGATGAAGCCAATGATCAGTGGGACGAGTATGAGCCAGTTCACACGATCTGGACAGCGCGGGATGATCTTGGCCCCGTCGCAGGAGAGCTGGAAAAGAAATTCGGTGAAGCTAAATCTGTCAACCTAGTCTGGAAAGCCCAAAACGAAATTGATAATCCAGAGCAGGCTGCAGCCGTTATGCGCCTGAATGACGCCCTTGAAGACGTGGATGATGTTTCATCCGTCTTTCACAGTTTTGATATGACCGAAGAAGCTATGGCGACTATTCCGGACGAAGAATAAATTTCCGTAAATCAAGAATTATAAAGGCGGCTCCCAGAGCCGCCTTTTTTCTAACTATAGAGGTTAGTCGAGATCGGATGCGCTGTGGCGTTCTTTGACTTGGTCTGATTCTTCACCCCATGTGCGATTCACGCGCCGGCCCCGTTGCACGGCGTCTCGCTTAGCAATCTGTTTAGCCCAGCGAAGGACATGTTCGTACTCATGAGTCTGGAGAAACTCTTCCGCGTCATACACATTTCCTACGGCTACACCGCCATACCAAGGCCAGACGGCCATATCCGCTATGGAGTATTCATCTCCTGCCAAATATTCATTGTCGGCCAGACGACGGTTTAAAACGTCCAACTGGCGCTTTGCTTCCATAGTGAAACGGTCGATGGCGTATTCAATTTTAACCGGTGCATAAGTATAGAAATGCCCAAATCCGCCGCCAAGATAAGGCGCGCTCCCCATCTGCCAGAAAAGCCATGAAATGGCTTCGGTCCGCGCCGCAGGGTCTTTGGAAAGAAAGGCGCCAAACTTTTCAGCCAAATAAAGGAGCATAGAGCCGGATTCAAATAAGCGCTGAGGCGGGGAAACGCTGTGATCCATCAAAGCCGGGATTTTGGAGTTTGGATTTATATCCACAAAGCCGCTGCCGAATTGATCTCCTTCACGAATATCTATCAACCAAGCGTCATATTCTGCGCCTTTATGGCCGGCTGCTAAAAGCTCCTCCAGCATGATTGTGACTTTTTGTCCGTTAGGGGTCGCGAGAGAGTAAAGCTGAAAAGGGTGTTCTCCGATTTCCAGCGTTTTTTCATGGGTCGGCCCGGCAATGGGGCGATTGATATTCGCAAATTTTCCGCCAGACTCTTTGTCCCAATTCCAGACTTTTGGAGGGGTATATTCTGTGCTGTCAGTCATAAAATTTCTCTCATTTAAATACCTGTCCAATATGGGAAGACACCATCAGAAGGAAAAGGGCTTCACAATAAGT
Source organism: uncultured Hyphomonadaceae bacterium (assembly GCA_913058335.1). Classification (GTDB taxonomy): domain Bacteria; phylum Pseudomonadota; class Alphaproteobacteria; order Caulobacterales; family Maricaulaceae; genus Litorimonas. The sequence goes on along the minus strand of CAJXPX010000009.1, from coordinate 95,796 downwards.
TGAAACTCGCCTTCAAATCTGACGTTAGGCTGAAATCAATTATACCTAGATCGATCCCAGACTTGTTTGAAAGGTTTGCTGCGTCCCGAAGATTGAATAATCATCAAGTGCTCCCGGGTCAGTTCACGCGGTCCTTCGACCCCGCAGGCATGGGCAATCATTTCGACTTCTTTCTGAATGCTCTGAACATAGTTCTTTACGCGCACCGCTTTATTGGTGGGATTTAGTCCGCGTTGGAGGCGGTGGTTATGCGTGGTGACGCCTGTGGGGCAGGTATTTTTGTCGCATTTCAGCGCTTGAATACAGCCAAGTGAAAACATAAAGCCTCGAGCTGCATTGACTAAGTCGGCTCCGGCACAAAAAGCCCATGCCACATCCGCGGATGTAATTAACTTACCGCTGGCGATGAGGGCAACCCGGTCCCGGAGACCATATTCGCGTAAAAGATCATCCATTAGCGGTAAGGATTCACGAACTGTCAAACCTGTATTGTCAATGAGAGGAAGGGGAGCTGCGCCTGTTCCGCCGTCGCCGCCATCTACCGCAATATAGTCGGGGGCGCTTTCTTTTCCGCGTGCCTTAATGGCCTCAAGAAAGTCTATGATAGGTGCCGGATTCCCTATGCATAATTTAAGGCCTGTAGGCCTTTCAGAGACGCGCCTGACTTGATCTATTAAGTCGAGCAGTTCTTCAGAGTTAGAGGCATCGACATGGCGATTGGGTGAGATAGCGGCAACGCCTTCGGGAATGCCGCGTATTTCTGCGATTTCCTGCGTTACTTTTTCGGCAGGCAAAATTCCGCCTTTCCCAGGCTTCGCGCCTTGGGATAATTTTATTTCTATCATCCGAACATGATGGTTTTCACAAATCCTGCGAAGTTTGTCTTCGTTAAGGGTAGCATCGTCATTGCGGGCCCCGAATTTCGCCGTGCCGAGCTGATAGACTATATCGCATTCTCCTTCCAAGTGGAATCGGGAGATACCGCCTTCACCTGTATTAAGCCAGCAACCGGCCATGCTGGCCCCGTGTGAAAGCGCTTGGATAGCCGGTTTTGAAAGGCTCCCATAACTCATTCCGGAAATGTTGAAATAGCTTTTAGGGGCGTATGGGTGAGGAGTGTTTTGCCCGATGATGAAAGGCGGCAGGGTTTCGTGTTCATCATCAAGACGCGGGAATAAACCATTGGCAAAAATTGGTGTGCCGGGAGTTAGAACCTTGGTCGAGCCAAATGGAACCACATCCTTGCCGACGTCGCATACTTCATTTACCCAATCCCGTTCAGCGCGGTTAAATGGCATTTCTTCGCGGTCCTGAGCAAAAAAGTACTGCCTGAAAAACTCTCCGAGGCGTGAAAAAACTTTTCTGAACCGTCCCATGACGGGGTAATTCCGACGAACTGCATTGGAGGTTTGGGTAATATCTATGATGAACATTACCACCACAGCGATCACGATTACGCCAATGACAAAAAGGAAGAGGGAACCTAAAAGGTTAAGTCCTCTCGAAGCGAAGGTCGTCACTTCTTCCATTGTTGTCCCATCAGGGCCTATTTGCGCAAATAATTGCGGAATGAAAAACGACATGGTTCGCTCCTGGTGAATGGTCTCAACTATGCGCTTGTAAACTAACCTCTGCAAGGACGAGACAGATGTCTCACTGAAATTTGTAGGGCTGGATTGTCAGGGACGGTTCAATTACACTCTTCATATTCAAAGGGATTATTGTGAAACTATTTTTGGGATTAATTTTCTGTGTATTCGGCCTATTCATTGCCGCCTGCGCGGTGGGATTTTACATGCCAGCAACGCTCGAAATCGAGCGGTCTACCATTATCAGAGCGCATGAAGAGGATATTTTCCCATATTTAAATGATTTAAGACAGTATCGACCCTGGGCAGCCCTCGATGCTGAGTTGGAAGAGACTCCGGTTTTGACGGGCGGGGCCGAATCCGGATTGGGCCAGAACCAAGCCTGGCAAGACGGCCCAGAAGGGTTTGAGCTGGGAAGCCGCGAAATTGTCCAAGAAGCGGCTCCCGAATTTGTGCAGCTTAAAGTGACCGTTAATGGCGAGGAATCAACCACCACTCATGCAATCTTTAGAAATCCAGATCAAACCGTGACAGTGCTTTCTAAAAGGGAAATTCCCCAGCCCGGTTTCCCTTACATTCACAGGTTAAGAGGCAGCATTATGAAGCCGCAGATCGGGAGAAGTCTTGAAGACGCTTTAGACCGTCTGAAAACTCAAGTCTAAGCAAACAAGGAATATACAGGACTCACTCTGGTTCCGGTTCAGGTTGTGGCAGCGTTTCCGGTTGCATCCAGTCCGGCAGATCCGGAGTGTCATCAGGTTGTTTCAGTAAGTCGCGCAACCGCCCCTTGTCTTCTTCAATAACGATTGGCTTATTCAGAAACTCTCGGTCAAAGCTGACTTCGGGGGCATCCGTGAAAATTGTAGAAGACGGCCCGCCCGCATTCACCGAATTATCTCCAATAGGCAGTCCCAAAGAACGCCGGGAGGCAGGAGCTTGCTGACGTTGACGGCTGTCCGTTCCCGTTCCGGCTCTTCCGTTAAAGCTTTCCCAGCCGGAAGCATCTCTGCCTTGAAACTTTTTTAAATATTCCGGACAGTTTTCATGAGTGCGATTTGCTTCGCGACAGCGAATATCCAAATTGATACCATCATAACCTGTGCCCGGACTCCGGCTTGGTGACAGAGTCCAGCCGTTTGCGCCGCGTGTGTTTGCGCGCCGCGTGCCGCCGCTTGGAACCCCTTCATTTCCGCCGCCTGTTTGCGGTCCGGATATCGTTGAACCGCCTGCGCCTGGCGTGGAAGGGGGCAGACCAACAGGACGCCTTAACAAATCGCCCAGCGGGTCGGATTGTGATTGCGGGACAGCTCTGTCGGCCTCGCTCTGCGTTGTCGGGGCGTCAGGAGAGGCGAGAACTGATGGTGCCGTGGAAATGACATCGGGATTGGTTGGCGCGGGTTCGCTCACATCGGGGGGGTCAATACTGTCAGGAGTTGGCGGCGTTTGAGGCGGCTCAGTTAAAGGCTCGGTCTCAATAGGGGGGAGCTCTTCCGTTGGGGGAATGTCTTCCAAAGGCTCTTCGATAATTGCGCCGGGCGCGGCGGGCTGCTCTTCCGGCTCCGGTGTTTGGAAGGGTTGAGATTCCAATTCGGGCTCAGGTTGGAGTATAGGCTCCGATTCTATTATGGGCTCTGGTTGGGGTTCCGGCTCGATAACAGGATCCGGCTCGGGGATGGGATCTGGCTCCGGCTCCGGCTCCGGTTCCGGTTCAATGACAGGGTCAGGCTGAATTGCGGGATCTGGCTCTATAACAGGCTCAGGTGTAATTTCAGGTTCTAAAACAGGGAGCTCCGGGATTGGCTCAGGCTCAGGCTCAGGCTCAGGCTCCGGCTCCGGCTCCGGCTCCGGGGTAGGTTCAGGAACGGGCAAAGGCTCAGGCTCGGTCTCCGGTTCCGGCTCAATGACGGGTTCTGAAATTATTTCCGGTGGAGGCGGTATGATTTGGGGGTCGGGCTCTATTTCCGGTTCGGGTTCTGGTTCCGGCACAGGCTCTGGTTCCGGCACAGGCTCTGGTTCTGGCTCAGGCTCGGGTTCTGGGGGAGGGGGAGCGATCACGGGTTGTGGCTCCGGTTCTGGCTCGGGCGGTGGAGGGGTAGGTTTTGTGCGCGGCGCGACAGCTGGAGCAGGGATAGCAGGTTGTATGACGTCTGGTTCCGTCACGGGTTCAGGATCAGGCTGCGGCGTCGGATCGAAAGCAACAATCTGTACGGGGAGAACTTCAGGTTCTTCCGGTTTAAGGTCAGGCATAATGAAATTTGGCGACAGCATAAAAAACATCGCCAGATGAACGGCGATAACCGTTGCAATAATAGAGGTAAGGCGCGACGCATCATCATCTATGAAGTCACTAATCGCATTGTCATCGTGATAAGGCGAAAAGTCTCCGCCCCACCTCCGCGCGTCATATGTGATGGAGTGATTCACCCGCGCTGAAATCCTCGATTCTACTTCCGATTACGGAGTCCCTTGATCTTTAGCCATAAGACGAAGCACGGCGCGCGCCAAGGGGCAGAGGGCAGTGGAAAGCGGGGAAGGGATTAAATCTTGTTTAGAACCTATATATAAACACCGGCCTATTTCGCTAACAGAGTTAAATTCGTGTGATTTACAAAAAATCTAGATTCTTTCAGGCCTAGAGGGGGTAATCCATAGCCTCACCGCCTCATTAGGACTAGAGTTACCGGGAACCCGAAAAAAGGTCCTTTACTGTGTCTGAAAAATCACTTTCTCAATCTATCCTCTCTGTCGCGCCGTCTGCCACCATGGCCATGACGCAATTGGCGCGCGATTTAAAAGCTCAAGGGCGTGATATTATCGGATTGTCCGCTGGTGAGTCGGATTTCGACACACCAGCCCATATTGGAGAGGCCGCGGCCCGGGCAATCGCTGAGGGGAGGACGCGCTATACGGCGGTGGACGGAATTCCGGAATTGAAAAAAGCTATTGCTAATAAATTCCAGAGTGAAAACGGACTAAATTATTCCCCTTCAGAAATAAATGTCTCTCCCGGCGGTAAGCCCGTTATTTTCAATGCTCTGGCCGTGACCCTAAACCCCGGCGACGAGGTAATTATCCCGGCACCTTGTTGGGTGTCCTATCCCGGCATGGTCAGCTTGCTCGGGGCAAAGCCTGTTATTGTTCCGTGCGATGTAACGACTGGATTTCGACTGACAAAGGAGGCTTTGGAGGCTGCCATTACACCTAAAACAAAATGGCTGATGCTGAATTCGCCGTCTAACCCGACCGGGTCGGCTTATAGTGGGGATGATTTGGCGGCCCTGGCAGAGACGCTCCGGCGTCACCCGGACATTCTTATTCTGTGTGACGATATTTATGAGCATCTTGTTTATGATGGATTTCAATTTGCGACATTGGCGTCGGTTGCTCCGGATTTAAAAGACCGGGTTTTGACGATGAACGGGGTATCCAAAGCCTATGCGATGACGGGGTGGCGCATTGGCTATGCGGGCGGGCCAGATTGGCTTATCAAAGCAATGGCGAAATATATGGGGCAAACCACGTCAAATCCGGCATCCATCTCCCAATGGGCTGCGCTGGAAGCTCTGAACGGACCGCAAGACTTTATTGTTGAAGCCCGGAAAGCTTATGACGCCCGTCGCAAGGATGTAGTGAAGGCAATTAATTCTATCGAAGGGCTCAGTTGTCGTGAGCCGGAAGGCGCTTTTTACGCTTTTTTTGATTGCCGGGATGTTTTGGGGGGGCGGCTTAGCTGCGATACGGATTTTACCACAGCCTTATTGGAAGAAACGGGTGTCGCGCTCGTGCCGGGCTCAGCCTTTTACTCTCCCGGTTTTGTACGGCTGTCCTATGCCGCTGATCCGGCTTTGCTAGACGAAGCTTGCAGGCGGCTAAATGGGTTTTGCCAAACGCTTTAAACCGCAATTGCTTTCGTCGCTGCCCCAAATGCGTAATATTCTAATTTCTCCAGAAGTTCTGACTGTTTGACAGGTTTGGTTAAATAATCATCCATCCCGGCATCCAGGCACTCTTGGCGATCATTTTTTAGAGCATGGCCAGTCAATGCAATGATGGGTGTGTGAGGCAAGCCATTAGCTTTTTCATATTTATTTATCTGCTGGGCGGCTTCATATCCGTCCATGACGGGCATGGAGATATCCATCAAAATGACAGGAAAATTTCCGTTTTCTTCAATGTAACGGTCGAGGCCTTCTTTCCCGTTATTGGTGAAAATGGGCTCAAACTGCGAATCCGATAGCATTAAACGGACAACATCCTGATTGAGAGGGAAATCCTCCGCAACGAGTATTTGGGTTTTACCTGTCTTTGGATCATTTCCGTTCGACGGCTGATTACCCTCGGAGGGGATACTTTGCGGTGCGACTTTGGGGGTTTCCATCTGTCTTGTCTTCATATTGTCAGGGACAGGATTATTGTTTGACGCAAATTCTGATTGCAATGCCGCTTCGAGTTCCGTTTCAAGCTCTGTATCAAAATCCAGCACAGGAGTGGGCGCCGGTGCCTCTTGCACATCAATCGCTTGCCTCGACTCTGCAAGACTGACAGCCTCGACTACGGCTTCGTGTAATCGTCTTTCCCGTACGGGTTTTACAAGATAGTTCGTAATACCGATTTCACGCAAAGAAGTTGTCGAAACAGATTGATCACAAGACGAAAGCATTACAATCGGAGGAGCGGTCACGGCTTGGTTATTGTGAACCATTTCAGCCCATTCCTGCCCGTTCAGACCCGGCATGAGATAATCCAATAGGATGAAATCGTAGGGTTCTTTCATCGCTTGAGCTTTTTTCAGGGTCTTTAAACCCTCGACTCCGTCTTCGACGCTATCAGACGATACGCCCCAGCTCTCCAACTGCTCTTTCAAAACCTGCCTGTTTACCGCGATGTCATCGACGATAAGGGCTTTTTTATTCTCAAGTGAGGAAATATCAAACTTAACGGCCTCGGCTTCAGGGTCGAGGGGCAAAGGAATCTGAATTGAAAACTGCGAGCCATGACCGATTTCCGAGGTAACAGAAACCCGTCCATCCATCATTTCAACGATGCTCTTCGAAATGGCGAGCCCCAAACCGGTTCCCCCGTAAACACGAGTTGTTGAGCCATCAGCTTGGGTAAATTTATCAAAAATACTATCAAGCTTATCTGCTGGAATACCTATGCCTGTGTCAGAGACATCCATCCGAATACAGCTCAGCCCGTCCCGAGGTTCGGAAACGGATACTGTAACCGTAATATGCCCTTCTTTCGTAAATTTAATAGCATTTCCGATAAGGTTGGTCATGACCTGACGAATACGACCACCGTCTCCGATAAAGCGTGACGGCATAACAGACGGGTAATTAATCACCAACTCTAGGCCTTTTTCCTGCGCTTTGGCGACGAGGAGGGAAGTCACATCATTCACGGCCGATTTCAAATCGAAAGAGATCGGATCAAGTTCCAACGCCCCGGCTTCGATTTTTGAAAAATCGAGAATGTCGTTTATAATCGTTAAAAGGGCCGAAGCGCTGTTATTGATCACATCGACGAATTCTTTTTGTCGCGTATCGATTTTTGTGTTTCCGAGCAATTCCGCCATGCCCAGAATACCATTCATAGGTGTCCGGATTTCGTGACTCATATTGGCAAGAAATTCGGACTTTGCTTTGCTGGCGGCAATCGCATTGTCCTTCGCTTCTTCAAGCGCTTTTTCTTGCCTATGCTCGTGATGAACGTCTCGGACGAAGGCCCACAGAGAAATTGGGCGGCCAGATGGATCCCTGACGAGTTTGGCCGTTGTGTGGCTCCACCGAATGCGCCCATCATAAGTAATCGCTCTGATTTTAGCCATGGCTTGGTTCTTACCGCTTGACAGGCTGTTGATCATTTCTTTCAGATATTTTCTATCTTCCGGTAACATGACAGCGGCTATGCCATTCGTCTCAACTTTCTTAATGCCTTCTGCCCCAAAGTATTGTTTTAACGATTCACTCAAATGATAAGTTTTTGTTTTTAAATCGTACTTCCAGTAGCCTGCTTTACCGAGCATCAGAGACTCTTCAAACATCGCATCCATTTCGACGAGTTCAGTAATGTCTTCGGCCATTGAGAGGGTGAAGCCATTCGGGAGCTTTTTCCGGACAAAACTTTGCGTACTGCCATCTCCCATTCGAAGAAGTTTCCGCTTCATGCGTGTTTGCAATTGGTTTGATTTTTTTTGCGCTTCCGGCGAAAGGTTGTCTTTCACTAAGATTTCTTCGGTTAGCATGCCGTTTGCGAACATCGCGTCATGGCAAGCAGACAGAGGATCTCCTACTTTCAGATCTTTACGGTCGATTTTTAGCATTTCGTAGGATTTTGACGAAATAAACTGGTAATTCAAATGTTCGTCTAGGATGGAAACGCTAAGCTCTAATTTATCACAGAGGTAATCCAGGATCAAATCGCGGTGTTCAGGAGCGATTTGATGGCTCATATCCCGATTTGTTACGCTTTTCCCCGTATTATCTACCATGTCCTACCCTAATTCTAAAATCAATAGACCTTAACCCCGCGCACTTTGTGACGGTTTAAAGTTAAGAAAAGGCGAAAAAAAAACCGGGTTTGAGTAAAAACTCAAAACCCGGTGAAGTCTTCGCAATACAAATCGGGGAGAACTGTATGCGGTAAAAACATGGCCACAAAAGGGGAGGACGTCGCCGTGTTTCTTGAGTGTATATAGAGATTTATTTTATTGAGAGAACACACAGCTTCGCAAAGGACCTATGCTTTTACGCATAGCTAAAGGAAATGCTCTCCAAAATTGACGATTAGGGCGAAGTTCCTTCAAAACTCACGCTGTTACAGGGCGAGGCGGAGCGGCAATCCAACTTCTGGTGACCCGCTGGAGAAATTCCCGGAAAACCTTGGCTCTTACAGACCCTCGTAACTGAGTCGGATAGACGAAAAAGAGGTCAATTGGCTCCCCTGAAACCCCAGGTAATACTTTTACCAAGCGTCGTGAGAGGACGGTCATGTAATCGGGAATTCCGGCCACACCGATTCCTGCTTCGGTCGCCCGCATAATTCCGTGTAGATTATTAACACTCAGGGCGGGTTTGCGCGGGACGGAGGCTCCGGCGGTTAAAACCCAGTTAGAACTATTGAGATTTTTGGGAATGAGCGTCCCAAAGGCAACAATTTTATGATTGTCCAGATCCTGCGCTGAATTGGGCGCGCCGTAGGAGGCGAGGTAGGCGTGGCTGGCATAAATACTTTGGGTGATTTGACCTAGTTTTCGTTCAATCACATCGCCTTGGGTTGTGGGCCAGGGCCGTAGCGCACAATCAACATCAAAAGCCGAGAGATCATGCTCATCATCTTCCAAGATAAGCTGTACTTCGATATCGGGATAGGTCGCCATAAATTCCGGCAAAACTGAAGTCAGCCAGTTCGATCCAAGGGAGATGGGGGTTGATACCCGCAAGAGGCCTTGAGGCTTTTCCCGGCTGTCGCGCAGAGACGATTGAGCCAGAGAGACTTTCAAAGCCATATCTCTGGAAGCTTTGAATAGGATGTGACCCTGTTCTGTGAGGGTTAGTCCCCTCGCGTGGCGGTGGAACAAGGACACATCCAAATCTTGTTCAAGAGCGGTGATTTGGCGTGATACGGCCGATTGCGAAATTTTGAGAGAGTCCGCCGCAGCCGTCAAAGAGCCATATTCCGCTGCGGCGTGGAAGGTTTTAAGTTTATCCCAATCGAGGGAGTCCGGCATCTATTCCGCCGCTTCCTGAACTGGTTCAGCCTCGTGATGTTCTGCGAGGAAGCGCTCGGCCTCCAAAGCGCCCATACATCCGAGCCCTGCGGCCGTGACGGCTTGTCGGTAAATCTCATCCGAAACATCGCCGGTTGCGAATACGCCTGGAATGTTAGTCGCCGTACTGTCCGGAGCAGTAGTGATGTAACCGCCCTTATTCATGTCGACATGACCTTTGAAAATATCGGTGGAAGGCTTGTGGCCGATGGCAATAAAGACTCCGTGCGTCTCCAAGGTAAACTCTTCCTCGGATTTTGTACTTTTTAAACGGACCCCTGTCACGCCAAGCGGATCCTCGTCCCCCAAGATTTCTTCAAGTTGTGTATCCCAGAGGATTTCGACTTTCTCATTATTGAAAAGACGCTCTTGCAAAATCTTTTCTGCTCGCAAACTGTCACGGCGATGGATGAGAGTAACTTTTGAGGCAAAATTCGTCAGGAAAAGCGCTTCTTCGACGGCGGTGTTTCCGCCTCCTACGACGACAACTTCCTTGCCTCTGTAGAAAAAGCCATCGCATGTTGCGCATGCGGAGACGCCGAAGCCTTGAAATTTATCTTCCGAGGGGAGGCCGAGCCATTTGGCTTGGGCGCCCGTCGCGATAATGACCGAATCTGCCGTGTAAACAGTTCCGCCGTCCCCGTTCATCACAAAAGGGCGTTTGGAGAAATCCACGGTCGTGATTGTATCTTCGTAAAATGCTGTGCCGAATTTCAAAGCGTGTTCTTTGAATTTATCCATCAGTTCCGGACCCAGAATTTCTGGAAATCCCGGATAATTTTCAACATCTGTTGTAATCGTCAACTGACCGCCGGGTTGAAGTCCAGCGACCATACCCGGCTCCAGCATAGCGCGGGCCGCGTAAACAGCTGCCGTATAGCCAGCAGGGCCAGAACCGATAATCATGACTTTATGGTGAACGGTATCGCTCATAGGTATGCCTCTAATAAAATATCCTGACATAGGTAAGGGGGGATGCCCAGATTCGCAAGCGGCGCCCTTTATTAACAGGGGATAATCTCTTCACGCTTCTTTAAAAGTAGCTGACATTTTAGCGCCTGCCTTGACGCAAAGTTCATAGAACTTGATTCCGGAAACAGAAAAAAACCAAGATACAAAAATGAGATTTTTCGCTAACCTTAGTCGAAGGTTGCAGGAGAACAGGCTAATTCAATCTAGCGTCTCGGCGATCATAATGGGCCCACAGTCTTTCCGCTATGCGGTCTGTCTCATTTAAAGGCGGATGGTCATACGGTAAAAAGTCTTTTGAAAAAAGATCTGCGCTATAGGGGCGAAGGTGAGATACTCTCGACAACGCCGCGTGCAGAATCTGAAACTTACCGGCTTCGCCCGTCAAAGGTAAAGTAAAGACGGGCTTTCCTGTGGTCGCTGCCTCTGTGAGCATATTGGTGCTTTCCTCGGTAATAAGAAAGACGTCGGCGCCCCCCAAAAATGCGAAATAAGGGTTTTCGCCTTCGCCCGTATGAAGCCAGATGCGGTCATTCCTTTCAGCCAGTGCTTTATACTCTTCAACGGCCCATTCTGGGGTTCGGCGCGAGGTCGTAATAAGAAGGGTATAGCCCTTATCCAAAATTTCCTTAGCGGAGGATAGGTGGGTTCGGTGATCGGAATCGGTAAATTTAAAGCGTTTATTCGGCCCGCCAATCAGAAGCGCGGCCCGCGGCATGGGAAAGCGGTTCAACTCTGTCTCAAAGGCCAGAGTTTCTTTGACGATCCTGTCTCTTGTCACCCGGTTCGGAGAGCCAATCATGGTTTCGATATTGCGGCCTGATAAAGTGTCATGCTCTGGGACTACGACGAGATCAAAACGATCCGGATCTATTTTGGGGTCTTGAATGTAAACAGTAAAACATGAGGGAAGGGTTCGTTTAATCGCCAATAAAGCGGCAATCGATTGCCGGCCGCAGCCAATAGCAATATCCGGAGATTCACGCGGAAGACCATAATCCGGCGGACGATTTTTGAGGGCAAACTGAATCAAGGGCGTTGCGGCCCTGAAGGCGTGTCCCGGCTGTAGAACATGTCGCGTAAAATTGATTGGGCGAAGCCGAGCGGCAGCTTCAATAAGGCCTAAAGCCTGATTCTCAATGCCCCGGCGACCATCACTTATCACCCAGCCATTCAACGCCTCCTCTTCATTAAAGGAGGCTGTATTGGCAGAGGAGCTCATAATTTAAGGAAATTCAAAGTTTAAACGTAGGAGACTTCCAGAATCTCATATCCCTTTGATCCGCCGGGCGCGATAACTTCAAATACGTCGCCTACAACTTTGGAAATCATAGCGCGGGCAATCGGCGACGTCACAGAGACTTTGCCTTCTTTAATGCTGGCTTCATCCTCGCCTACAATTTGGTATGTGCTCTCTTCGTCTGTGTCTTCATTGACGATTTTAACCGTTGCGCCAAACCGAACTGTCTCGCCTGACATGGTTGTGGGATCAATGACCTGAGCCAAAGACAGTTTGGATTCGAGTTCCTGAATCCGACCCTCAATGAAGCCCTGCTTTTCTTTAGCCGCATGGTATTCCGCATTTTCGGAAAGATCGCCGTGTTCACGCGCAACAGAAATCGCCTGAATAACTTCAGGGCGTTCGGTGGTTTTCAAATGTTTCAGCTCGGTCTCAAGAGCGTCATGGCCATTTACGGTCATAGGATATTTTTGCATAATATTTCGTCCAGTTCGCAAAAAAATGTAGCAAAGACCCATAAGGTCTTGCGGCGTTGGGTCAAGACCAAATCGCTAAAGCAATCGCTGGCCGAACCGCATGAAGCTAAATAGATGGTATCCTTTTTTGCTTTGTCAAGAATTTCGACGTCCCCTCTGATGCGAGGAACGTATTACTCCTGTAATGCGTCAAGATTAGAAAAATAGGTTTTAGGAATAAAAAGAATGGCGACAGGGGTGCCACCCTGTCGCCTATGCCCAAACCCCATTCGAAAGGAGACGAAATTTAGTTTAAGCGGGACTAATTTGGAGTGAGTGGGAAAGAGAGTCAATTGCCTTCTCCTGTAGTTTAACGTGACATATTCCGCTTTGCGACCTTGTTCTTGCCGTTATTCTTTTTCATATTAGGGGCCTATGACAGATGTTTCCCCCAATCTAGAAATTAAAATTTTCCCGTGTTTGTCGGATAATTACGGCATTTTACTCCATGATAAATCGACGGGTGAAACGACTTCCGTGGATAGTCCTGACGGTGAAGTTATTGCCGCGCAATGCGAAAAACGGGGGTGGACCCTGACAGAGATATGGAACACTCATCATCATTGGGACCACACGGGGGGCAATGTTTTCCTAAAAGAAAAATACGATCTGACCATTACGGGACCGGATATGATAGAGGGGCGGATTCCGGGACTGGATAAAGGTGTTGGCGACGGGGATGAATTCGAGTTTGCGGGCCATAAAGTCTTTGTCTGGCACACCCCCGGACACACTAAAGACCATATTGTTTTCTATGTCCCTGATGCAAATGCTGTCTTTGTTGGAGATACATTGTTCATCATGGGCTGTGGCCGATTATTCGAAGGCACACCGGCTCAAATGCGTTCAAGTTTGCAAAAACTAGCGGCGCTTCCGCCCAAAACCAAAGTGTATTGCGCGCATGAATATACCCTTTCCAATGCCGCTTTCGCTTTGACGGTAGAGCCGGAAAATGACGCTTTGTTGGAGGCCATTAAATCGGCCACACTGAAACGCGAAAAAGGTGAGCCTACAGTCCCTGGCACGATTGAAAGGGAATTGGCGACTAATCCTTTCATGCGGGCAGATAGTGATGAGGCGCTGGGAAATATCCGGTCAGCTAAAGATAATTTTCAATAAAAACAGTCTTTATTTATGAACAGAATGTGAACGTGACTTTCAGCCTGTGCCTATCTCCTCTATGATATGGGGATATATGGATAGAAAAACACACCTTCGGGCCGGACTATTCGTTTCGGCGCTTCTGTTTACAACGTCACTTGCCGTTTCTGGATTAGCGGAAGAATATCAATCTCTTCCAGACCTTAGCCCTGATGAAATTGCACTGGATGTAGAGCAGGAATATAACAACAGAACCGGGCAAACGGAATTTATCGCCCCAACTTATGACCCTTTTGAGGAAGACCGAGCTATGGCGGGGTCTGTCAGTTTGAGGTCTGTATCGGGGCCAGTCACAGCCATTGATGGAGACGTCTTGTCAAATGGCGTAATTCTGGACATGGCGTTTTATTACAATTCCCACAGTGATGACCCTTTTGATGTACGCGGTTTTACTGACGCAGCGTTTCTCTCGGGATCTCTCGCACCGGCGATTCTCCGTGATAACCGCGTGCTTGAATGCTCTCGTAATGTTCAAGATGTTGTTTATGACCACACTTATTATTACGCTCCGACCTTTAGTTTTAATCTTTTTAGACCTACTCGGTATTATGGCGGGTATCACCGCTATGGACGGTTTGATCGGCCATACTGGCGCAGCCGAGGGCGTGGTTCCGCAGGACGGTTTGGCGGATGGAGCCGGGGACATTATGACGGCTATCGGCACAGAGGGAATGATTTCCGACGGGATGATAGAGGCCGCAATCGAGACAGAGACCGAGGACGCGATGGCAGCAGAAACCAGGATCGTAATCGCAATCGAGATGATCGTCGCGGCCAAAGGCAAGATGACAGCTCCATAATCGCCGGACAAGTTATCCAGTCTGATCAGTCTGGCCGTAGTCGTGTCACGGTGGGACAGGGGCCTTTAAGGGCAGAAAACCGACGTGACAGATCTGATCGCCGCGGCACCCATGTTGACAGCAACCGCAGGAATGCCTCTGGGCGATCAGATAGGGAGGACCGAGCAGATCGAAATAGAGACCGCGGCAATCGCCGTCAGACGACAACCGAAAACACGGTTATACGAGCTACACCTCGTCTTTCGCAAAGACGGGAGAAGCAACCCGAAACCCGAGCGCGTGCGATTTCTTCGAATGTTGGTCGTGTAAAAAGTCCAACATCTCGGCGGGATGTCATATCGACCCGCCGTCAACAGACACGTTCTGCGCCCACCCCTGCGATACGCGCCAATCCGACCCGTAGCGCGCCTAGACGGGCGACTCCCACCCGTTCGGCGCCGCCCAAGCGTACGAGAACGCCAAATCGTGCCTCGCCTAAAAGAGTTGTTCCGCAAACGATAAAAGGCGGACATACAGGCAAAAGTAGAGCTGTCTTGAATTTCTTCCAGCTGGGAGAAAGCTATTCCCGCGATGTCGTGCGGAATGTGAGTGTTGATTGCGCGCGGGAAGAGACACTAAGCGTCTTCATTCCAGCTAATCGTTTAGAGGCTGCCAGCTATGACGGGTTGACAATTCTGGCTCTCGACGTGGAAGGTCAAGAATATCCCATTTTTGTTCCGCCCAACTATATAGAGGGTTTCAAACAGGCAGTTGGCGGACGATACAATACTGGCTCGACTGTGACGGTCACAAATCCGCAACCAGTGTATAGGTCAACGGAACCTTTACGGGAAAACCGTCAGCTAAGAGATCTAGAACCTCAAAATTGCCCGAGGGGAACCGCGGCGCAGTCAGATGGGACTTGCCTGATCGACGAGACTAACCGTTACCCGCAATAACCGTTTCAATTCGGCACATAGTTTTGCTTAGTTAGGACAATTCGATTTTGCGTCAGGTCTAGCATTGCGTGTAAATGTCACTAAAAATTCGCTTTTAAATCTGGCATAACTCTTGCAAAACTTTCAATTGAATGCCGGAGAATTTGTCCGGGGTTCCCACGTAAAAACTTGTCGCTCCCACGCGGGTTTTTGATGTTAGTCATGAATTTGACCCGGTTATCTTTTGATAATCGGGTTTTTCTTTCGTGAATATGGCACTCGCCTAGAACGGCTGCTTGACCCCATTGAGCCTGTCTTTATTGTTCTACAAAATTAAGAAATAAACAGGCAATTCATTCCGCCTGAATTACGGGAATCGTCATGGGATTTATCTCTACAATCAAACGAGAAGTCGACTATTTGAGCGGGTTACTGCGTATGTTGCGATCCGTGAAAGATGTTGATGCCGAAAGCAACCATCTGATAGCCGACGAGCTTGAAAAACGAGTCGATCAATTTGGCCCAAATACGGCTTTTATAGAAGATGATCGCGAATGGACATATGATGAATTTGAAGACTACGCCAACAAAGTTGCGGGTTGGGCGAAGGCTCAAGGATTGAAAGCGGATGATACCGTTGCTGTTTTTGTCCGAAACCGTTTAGAATATGTTGCGCTCTGGTTTGGCTTGTCAAAGCTTGGGGTTGTACCTGCACTTTTAAATTTTCAGCTTTCCGGCGCGGCTCTCGCCCATTGCGTAAATATTTCCGACGCCCAGCATATGATTTTAGATTATGAAATGGCGGAGCAATGGGCCGCCGCCAAAACAGAGGTCACGGTAGACATCACGGTTTGGGCTGCTTTTGGTGAGGTGGCAGAGTACCGGACTTTTGACGAGGCATTGACCGATATTATCCCGAATCGTCCCCCAAAATCCGGACGCAAAGGCCTGAAAGCCGGCGGGCAAGCCATTAAAATGTTTACATCGGGCACGACCGGGATGCCGAAAGCCGCAAAAGTCACGCATGTCCGTGCACAAAACTACCTTCGCGGCATTGGGACGGGAGCGAAATCAGGTCCGAAAGACCGGATGATGATGGTTCTCCCTTTATACCATGCAACGGGCGGCCTCGTCGGTGTGGGGTGTGTCTTAACTCATGGCGGCGCTGTCATTGTTCAGCCTAAATTCTCCGCGACCAAATTTTGGGACGAAGCTATTCGGCATGGCGCAACCCAATTTACTTATGTGGGGGAGCTCTGCCGATTTTTGCTCTCTACGCCCGCGCATCCCTTGGAGCGCCAGCACAATATCCGTTGGGCTATAGGAAACGGCCTACGCAAAGAGGTATGGGAGGGCTTTACCCAGCGTTTTAATATCCCTCACATTATCGAGTTTTACGGCGCAACCGAAGGGAATGTCAGCCTGATAAATGTGGACGGACCGCCCGGCGCGGTCGGACGTGTTCCGGATTATCTGAAATTCAAATTCAATGTCGATATAATTCGTTTTGACGTGGACACAGAGGAGAACCCTCGCGGCGCAGACGGGTTTTGTATTCGTGCCGATGACGAGGAAATCGGAGAGGTGATTGGCGAAATAAGAAACGATGATCCCCGTTTCCGTTTCGACGGATATCAGAATGAAAGCGCGACCAAGAAAAAGATTTTGCGCAATGTCTTTAAAAAAGATGATGCTTGGTTCCGAACGGGCGACCTGATGAAACGTGATAAGCTCGGCTATTATTACTTCATGGACCGCGTTGGTGACACCTATCGCTGGAAAGCGGAGAATGTGGCGACCGGCGAAGTGGCGTCTATCCTGTCGAAATATGAGGGCGTTACCCAAGCAAATGTATATGGCGTCGAAGTGCCGGGCTATGACGGCCGCGCCGGTATGGCGGCGATTGTTTCGGAGAAAGAACCTGATTTGAAAAAGCTTATGGAGCTTCTGAAGGCGGAACTTCCTGCTTTTGCACAGCCGGTTTTTCTGCGTCTGTCCAAAGAATCCGATACGACAAGCACGTTTAAATTCAAGAAAACCAATCTGGTGAAAGCTGGATATAACCCGGCTAATATTTCTGAGCCCCTATATTATGCGGATTCAAGCAGCGGGCAGTTTAAAAAACTGGACAAGGCCGCTTTCAAGAAAATTAATTCCGGCGATATACGTCTTTAGGTCATGAAGACACCGGCAAATATTCTTTCTTTTTGGTTTGAAGAGACCCCAAAAAAATATTGGTTTCAGGCAACATCTGCCTTTGATTCAGAAATTCGGCAGCGATTTGAAACCACGGCGACAAATTTGGCGGCCTCCTTTTCTAAGCAGAATACACATGATTGGGAGAACGATGTTGATAGCACCCTTGCCCTCATTATCGCCCTCGATCAGTTCCCTCGCAATATGTATCGTGACACGCCAGGGGCGTTTGCTTGGGACGGTTTCGCCTTAGGGATTTCTGCCCGCGTCGTCGAAAAGGGATGGGATTTGAAAATTGATCAAACTCGCCGTGCCTTTATTTATATGCCCTTCATGCATGCTGAGGATATAATAGCCCAAAATAAATGCGTTGAGCTATGTGACTCTCGTTTGGAGGATGGGAATACGCTGCATCATGCGAAAGAGCACCGCAAACTTATAGAGCGGTTCGGCCGTTTTCCGCACCGGAATTCCATTTTGAAACGGGAAAACACAGCCGAAGAGAAACAATTTTTGGACAACGGCGGATACTCACCTTGATGACTGACAAAAACGCGCCAAATTGTGATCTCTTACAATTTCACAATCTATGCGAAACGCCGCTAGGCCTCTCGTCTTCCCTTCGGTATAACTAGCCTATGTTCAGTCCCAGAGAATTTGCTGATAACTTCCGCGAGAGGTTCGAACGCTTAAAATTCGATCCTGATAAGATATATTCTATTCACAATAATATCCGCCGGTTAACCAATCAATTCGACCATCCCGGTCCGAAAATGCAGGATGTTCTGGATTTTAACGTGCCGGGGGAGAGCTGCGATGTTCCTGTTCGGCTATATATCCCGTTTGGCGCAGACGACGTGGCGGGGCCAACCCTAATTTATTTCCACGGCGGCGGGTTTGTGACCTGTTCTATTGAAAGTCATGAAGCGATCACTCTGCGGATAGCCAATGGCGCAAATATGCGGGTGTTATCGGTGGATTACCGTCTTGCCCCTGAATATCCCTATCCGGCCGGACCGATTGATTGTGAAACTGTTCTGAAATGGGCTTTATCCGGCGAGGGGAAAGATGCCTACGGTATTGATCCATCGTCCCTTTCGATTGGCGGCGATAGTGCGGGCGGAAACATGAGCGCTTATCTCGCGCAGAAATACCGCAATGATATTCATGCCCAGATTCTGCTATATCCTCTGATGCAACTGACGAACTTTAAGCCGCCTAAGCCCGGCCCGCAGGATTGGCTGCAATTCGGATTTATGGCGCTGAAATTCATCAATGAACATTATGTCGCCGGAGCCAATGCGAACGAGACACGGTTGTCTCCGCTGTTCGAGAAAAACTTGCGCGGCCTTCCTCCGGCTTATGTGCTGACTTGCGGGCTCGACCCGCTGCGGGATGAGGGTAAGCTGTATGCCGACAATATGTCCTGTCACGGGGTAAAGGTTAAATATCACCATGAGAAGGCAATGCCCCATGGATTTTTGAACTTTTCCCGCGTCTTTCCGAAGGGCCGAACAATTCCTCTGGATGTGGCCGAGTTTATTCGGACTTACGCCCTTGATGAACCTGTAAAATCTATCACTGAAATGGCAGGAGAAGCCGTATAGCCTATCGACCTGCCAAAGCGATTTATGAATTAGGGGGGGAGTTTTACGACCCCGTAGAGCCTGCCGAGTTTCCAAAAACCCTGTTGCGCTACGCAGATACTGATTTAGCGACAAGCCTCGGACTGCCGAAGAAAGAGGCAGACTGGATTGCTCATTTCGGACGATTTGAGCCTTTGCCCGGAAATTTGAACAAGCCCTTGGCGATGCGGTATCATGGCCATCAATTCCGGCATTATAATTCCGATCTCGGAGACGGGCGGGGCTTTTTATATGCGCAACTTTATGATTCGCAGGGGAGGCTTTTGGACCTTGGGACGAAAGGGTCCGGCCAGACTCCTTATTCCCGCCGCGGTGATGGAAGGCTCACGCTTTTGGGGGGCGTTCGCGAAGTGCTCGCCACCCGTTACCTTGAGCATTTAGGGGTCAATACGTCTCGCAGTCTGAGCCTGATAGAAACAGGCGAAGACCTTATCCGAGGGGATGAACCCTCTCCGACACGATCTGCGGTTTTAGTACGGTGTAATCACAGCCATATTCGATTTGGCACGTTTCAGCGTCATGCCTTTTTCACCGACCGAGAGGCGATAGAGAGCCTCGTTCAATACTGCCTTAAACATTTCTATCCAGACGCCAATGACGCGGCAGAGCTGCTGGAACAGGTTTGCCTAAGCAGTGCAGATATGGTGGCGGGGTGGATGGCCGCCGGCTTTGTTCACGGCGTTATGAACACCGACAATATGAATATTACGGGAGAAAGTTTTGATTACGGTCCCTACCGTTTTCTACCCACGTTGAAATCAGGTATGACGGCAGCCTATTTCGATCATAATGGGCTCTACGCCTTTTCCCGGCAGCCTGAGACCATGTATTGGAATTTAGCGCAATTGGCGCAAAGCTTGTCATTGGTAACAGAGGATCAGACTCTTTTGAAATCTCTTGAAAGCTTTGCCCCCGCCTACCAAACAGCCCTTCGAGATCATGTTTTTCGCCGCTTGGCACTTCAACCTAAGAATTTGGAGGTGGATACAGAGTTCGTTCTCTCAACTTTTCGTCTCTTGGAAGAAAGCCAAGTAAACTGGCCGCATTTCTGGCATGATTGGCAGGGAGGCGCCTCGGAAAAAGAAGTTTACGGCGCGGCCTTTAGCAATTGGCGGGCGGAGTATAGCCAATACGAAACTGTGTCAGAGCGCCCGAAAGGAGAAGCGCCGGCTACCCTTATTTACGAAGAAATCGGAGAATTATGGGAACCAATTGCAACGCATGACGATTGGAGTTTATTGGAGGGTAAGTTGAAGAGCTTTAAACGGGCATCATTTTAGGAAACAAATGAGTTTAATCGGATAGAGCAGTTTAGCCGCCAACAAGTCAATCAGGAGAGACATTATGACGACTATGAAATATTTTTATACGACGACGGCGTTAATCGCAGCGACAGCTTTTACCGGATGTGCAGACGCCAATTCGACTGCTGATCAAGTTAAGGAATCAACTGCGGCGGCGGCCCAAGAATCTAAAACGGCTGTTGCATCCGCGACTGAGAAGACAAAAAATGCGACAGATAAAGTTGTTTCTGACGTTAAAGGTAAGATGGATAAGCCTGGAGCGGATTTGTCCGAACTCCCATCAGGCACCTATACGGAAGATCAAGGTCATGCCTATATTGCCTTTAGCTATTCCCACCAAGGTTACTCTAATCCTATTCTGCGATGGGGCGAAACCGACGCGACAATTGTCTTCGACAATGAAAATCCGGAAGCGTCGACTTTGAATGTGACAATTCCTGTTAATTCAATCGATAGCGGCGTCGAAAAGTTTGACGAGCATTTACTAAGCGCGGATTTCTTTGAAGCTGAAACTTTTCCAACAATTACATTCATCAGTACTGATGTGGAACAGGCCCTCATGGGATCTGGATCCGTAACTGGTGATTTGACGATTAAAGGCGTTACCAAACCGGTGACATTTAAAGGGAAAGTCACCAAGGTTGGTCAGAATTTCCAATCAGGGGTAGATATGTTCGGTATCTCCGCTTCAGGATACATTAAACGATCCGATTTCGGTGTGGATGCTTATACGCCAAATGTTGGCGATGACGTCAAAATCATGATTGAGATGGAATTTGCGAAAGAAGGCTCAGCAGAGATGGAAGCTGATGCAGAGACAGATACTCAAACAGAAACCGATTCCGAGCAATAAAAACCATGGCGGCCCAAACCCGCTACTCCAAAATCGCAATTGTTCTTCACTGGACGATTGCGGTTTTAATTATAGGTTTGATTATTTTCGGGTTGTTGATGACCAACCCGAATACGCCAAACCGCTTCGTCCTTTATCAGCTTCATAAAAGTTTTGGAATTATGGTGCTTTTATTGTCGATCTTTCGGCTTGTTTGGCGATTGCTCCATAGGCCGCCAGCTTTGCCAAAGGATATGGAAAAGTGGGAAATCTTAGCGGCTAAGTTTACGCATATCGCGTTTTACGTGATTATGATCGGGATGCCGTTGCTGGGCTGGGCTATGGTGAGCGCTTCGCCTTTGCCAATTCCGACCGAGCTTTTCTGGACCATAGCTTGGCCGGATTTGCCTTTTATTCCCGAGAGTAAAGACCTGGAAGAAACATTTGAGTTTCTGCACGGCAATATCGGCAAGCTGACTATCGGGCTTATTTTGCTTCATTTTGGAGCAGCGATGAAACATCATTTTGTGAATAAAGATAATGTGTTCGTCCGAATGATGCCTTGGGTAAAAAAAAGGGGCTAGCCTTTCTGTGTTCTCTTGCGACCTTACTCGCTTCGGTACACGTGTTCTACAATAAGTTTAGTCGGTTGCGTGCGTCCCCGACTGGATTCGAACCAGTGGCCTCAGGATTAGGAATCCTGCGCTCTATCCGACTGAGCTACGGGGACTGCACAGCGGTTCATACCAATATCATTTAGACTCGCCAATGGCAGAGTCGACTCTTCTAAGAAAATACGCTTTATTTCTCCGGTGTTGGCGCAAGTACCAAATTTGTTTAACCGTCGAGCTGTCCTTCTGGGCAGTGGTTCTTTTTGTTTGGCGGGCCGCGTACTGGCTACGCCTACTGTGGAATTAGAAGACTTTGGGAAATTAGCCCGGATTATCGATGGAGATAGTTTCGTCCTCGGCTCTGGCCTCAAAGTGCGTTTAGCCAATATTTTCGCTCCCGAAAAAGAACAGGATTATGCAAAGGCCGCGACCTTGGCTCTCGCGGCACTGCTTGAAGGGCGACATATCGGATTGAGTTATACAGGCCCGAAACGAGATCGTTATGGGCGGGCCTTAGCGCAGGTTTATACTTTAAAGCCCGATGGTTCACCAGATCAATGGGTTCAATTGGAAATGATAAGGTTAGGATATGGCCGGGTCAGGTCTTACGCCGACACAGCTTGGCAAATAGAGACTCTTTTAGAAAGCGAAGATGTGGCGCGACAGGCCGGCCGCGGACTTTGGCAGAGCAATGATTTTAAGGTCAGAGCGCCGGCCCCCAATCCGCTCGCGCAATATGTCGATAGCTTTCAAATAGTAGAAGGATTGATTATATCTGCGGCGCAGGTGAGAGATATGACCTTTCTAAATTTCGGGTCTGACTATAAAACCGATTTTACTGTCTCTATTGCAAGGCGGGATCGCCGAAAATTTGAAAAAGCCGAAATTGACCTTGAGGATATGGAAGGGCGCCGCATACGCGTTAGGGGGTGGGTGGAGCTTTATAACGGCCCGGTTATGTGGCTAGATCATCCACAAGCTTTGGAGTTTACCCACCGTGACTTAAGTTGAGTTTGGGTAAGAAAAAGGGGCCTAAGCCCCCTGAAATTTATTCTTTAAATACATATCCTTCTGGCAAGGTTAAATCCCGATTATTAAGCAGAACGCTTCGTTCGGGCCTCTCCTGCGGCGGTATGAGGGCAAATTCTGAATTGTATTGCGCCTTTGAACTTATCGTTTGAGAAATCTTTGCGCCGGAGGTTGTCGGGCAATTATTATTTTCACGATAAAAGAGCGCCGCATTCAATAAGGCCTCATTTTGGTTGCCCAACTCATTTTCGATATCATCTCCAATGGTGCAGCCTTTGACGCGTTCCCCGAAATTGAAATTATTATCTTCCGGAACAAATCCGTCCGAATAATCTCCGAAACCTTTATCATTAACTCCGCGGAACTGGATCGTGTAATAAGTTTCACCGCAATTGTCGGTCGGCAGGAAGCCATAAGGTTTGCCGCAAGTTATGTCGCCAATCAGGATAATTTCGACATCAATGCCGCGAAGACCGTTAATGACCGCTTCACTCGCCGAACATGTGTTTCCTGTAGACAAGATGAATATACGAGGCAGGTTTACTGTGCTAAGTTTTTGGCCTTCGGGCAAAGAGAATCCGACCCCTTCATCAATAAAAGGAATAGGTTCGACCTGATTGTTACTTTCATTTGTGGGATTCGTCCCCATGGCATCATCATTGTATTGAAGAAGTTCAAAGGTCTTACCGTCCGTTCGAGCGTCGCCGGCAACCATATAGCTAAGCTGCGATGCAACGGCGAGAAGCCCTCCGCCATTATACCGCATATCAAGGATCAGATCATCAATGCCTTGTGTACTCAAATTCGTAAAGGCATCTGCCAATGACTTTTCAGAGGCGAGCGGGCTGAAAGTATTAAACAATATGTAACCGACTTTGTCGCCATTTTGCAGGTTTAGAACTTTTGTTCGATTGACCGGTTCAGGGGCGATATCTTCTGAGGTCAGCATTATTGTACGAGTGGAGGTCGAGCCGACATCTTGAACCACAAATGTATGCGTTTCACCGGCTGTGTTTGGAAACAGCCCGTTATTAAGAGCGTCGACATCATTACTGTTAACGACACTCACGCCATCAATTTCGATAATTTTTGTACCGCGGGGTAAATTCACTTGGCCGTTTACGATGTCCGAAGCGGGAGAGTCGCTTTCAGTGTATAAAACACGGAAGTCTCGGGGCGGCGTGTTTTGTCCGTTTACAGCAATAAACCGAGCGCCATACCCTGAGCTTGGGGCATTGTTACGTTGTTCTAAAAACTCTGATGTGGGCTGGCTAAAATGAAAATCATCTTTGAACTCTCCAGACGCTGTTCTTTCAAATGTTTTCAGCTCAGGAAAATAGCTTACGGGGGAATTGAAATTGCCCGGGTCTTGATCTTCAATCTCACGGTTCCAAAGATAAGTTTCATTTGACCAGGACCGAAGCCAAAAATTTTCTTCCAATGTAGAGCCTGATTGATCAGGGAAGGGGTTCCCGTCGGAATCCGTTCCGGTACGGACAACTTCGCATTGATTTTTAAATGCGCTCGAATCCTCGAATGTTCCGGCCATATATGTCGGCCCTGTACTTTCGGGCGTTGGCGGGGGAGGGGGAGGCGTTACGACGACATTTCCACCGCCGCCTCCACCACCTCCGCAGGAGGCGAGCGCAAGTGCTGAAGCGCTGACCATTGAAATGAGGAATATTTTTGTGTGCATGGAACGTTTCACCCTTAATTATTATTAAAAATAATATCAGAATGAAACGCGAAGGTTGCAAGTCACTTTAACATAGAAGCCAGGAAATTATACATAAAAATGGGCCAAACCGAGAAGGTTTGACCCTCGAAACACACCCTTCTAACGTAGGTTAAGCGGCTTCGTCTTCTTCACCTTCTTCAGCGGCTTTGGCTTCTGCCTCTTTCGCTGCTTTTGCGGCTTGACGGTTTCGAGCTGTGGTTAATGTTTCCAAGACGTCGCTAAGGGCGACATCGCGGGAAGTTTTGTTAATGGCAGCGACTTCGCGAACCATCCGATCAATGGCGGATTCATAAAGCTGACGCTCAGAATAACTTTGCTCGGGTTGCTCATCTGTGCGGTGAAGGTCACGCACAACCTCAGAGACAAGGATAAGATCACCCGAATTGATCTTGGCTTCATATTCCTGAGCGCGACGAGACCACATTGTGCGCTTAATACGAGCGCGGCCTTTCAGCGTTGTGAAGGCGTCTTTCAATATCAACTCATTTGAGAGCGCGCGCATACCGGAGTTAGCCGCTTTGTCTGTGGGGACGCGCAGGGTCATCTTGTCTTGCTCAAATTTTACAACATACACTTCTATGTCAAAACCGGCGATGACTTCCTGTTCAATGCCTGTAACCTCGCCGACGCCATGTGCCGGGTAGACCACGTGTTGACCAACGCGGAAAGATGATTTGGACTTCTTTTTAGTCGACTTTTTCGCCCCGGATTTCTTGCCGGTCGATTTTTTCTCAGTAGCCATGAATGCTGAGCCTTTTTTTATGGGTGTCGCACCCCACTCATGCGAAGACCCTTTTGAAATACAAACAAACGGTGCGGCTTTTCTCAAAGCCGCACCGCTTATGTAAAAAAACTATAACACAATTTTATCAGAAAAACTACTAGCCAAGCCAGAATTAACGCTCAAAAGCGCAGAAGAAGCTTATTCGTCGCCGGTTCCGGGCTTTTCGGAGAAATATTTCTCAAATTTTCCTGTTTCCGATTCGTAAGTCTCGCGGTCTGCCGGAGGCTCTTTTTTGACGGTGATGACAGGCCAAAGCTCTGCATATTTCGAATTAATCTCGAGCCACTTCCCGTCTGGGTCGTCTTCTGTATCAGGTACGATAGCGTCGACAGGACATTCAGGTTCACAGACGCCGCAATCAATACACTCATCCGGGTGAATGACGAGCATGTTTTCACCTTCGTAGAAGCAGTCGACGGGACAGACTTCGACGCAGTCCATAAATTTACATTTTACGCATTCGTCTTTGACGATATAAGTCACGCGAGAGCTCTCCGTTTAAGGTTTGACAGGCCAATGCCGATGCGAGGCCGATTTGTCAATATCGACTAATGTCTAGGATGAGATTTGGGCCTCACTAAGACGTTTGTAAAGTCCTTGAGCCTCTTGGGCAGGGCCGCGACGCGTGCCTGCAGCCAGCATTTCGACTGAAACAAGCTCTTTCCCCCGCATGAAGGTGACATGATCACCCGGCCGAATAAGAGTATGAGGCTTTTCCGCTTTTTTCGTTTCACCGTTTTTTAAGACTCTAATCTTGCGGCCTATTATCATACGGGCTGCGAGACTGCGAGTTTTTAGCAGTCGGGTTCTAAATAACCAAATATCAAGACGACAGGCAGTCTCTGTTGGGCATAAAGCCATGGATCGGTCGTCCTTCAGACAGCTCAACTTTTTTTATCGTCCTTCTTCTTTTCTGATTTTTTTTCGGACGATTTTTTTTCCTTTTCAGAGCTATCGTTGATATTCAGTGCAGCTAAAGCTGCAAAAGGAGAGTTTTTGAGAGAGGCTTTACCTTTATGCTCAGAACCGCCACTTCGTCCGCTCCGATAATTAGGTTTCGGTTTCCCTTTGGAACCTTTTTGATAACGCGTCTTCCCATGTTGAGGGGCGCCCTTTGGCTTGCCCCCTTTTGGCCCTCGGGCTGCGGTCAACCAGACTTCTTTATTGGCAATTTCTGTTGTTGAGCCATCTTCTGCATGAACACGGTTGTTATAAAGGTTCAGATCATTCCGCCCTGAACTTTTCTTCGGGGTAGGCTTAGGCGATTTAGTAGGCGGCGTCCCTGCCGTTTTCTCGTCTTCGGAACGGCTCTCTGTGGCAGTCTCTTTTGGACTATCAGTCGTTTGAGCGTCAGCTTCCGTATGAGGTGTCTTTTCTTCGGGGGCTGTTTCCTCGGTCGTCTGCAAATCCGGAAGACTTTCCCGAATTTCGGATTGATAACCTAAGGCAACCAATATTTTTTGGGTGTCTTCGTAAGTTCCGCCAAGAAGTGAAAGCATTTCCTGCATGATCTGAAATGGGCGACCTTTCGTATCTGTCCCAGGAATTTTTCCAAATTGATCTTGTGCTTGGCGGATCATGAGACTGAGGCGGTTGAGAATGTCTAGTCGGACAATACGGGAGCCAACGGCGCGATAGCCCGCTAAAGCCAAGGCGTTTTCGCTAAACTTGTCACTTTGGAGGTCGCCTTCATTTGGAATCGAGGTAACTCCAGCAAAAGGAATGAAAGGTGTTTTATCGCCGCCTGCACCATAGGCGTTAAGGAGGCTTAGCAGGCGAGCCGGTTTAGGCTTTAGCATCTCCGGCATATACACATTATAGAATCCAAACTGGACCCCTAATTCGCGTAGCTGACGCCGCGCATCCTGATTGAGGTTTTGAATGGTTTTAAGGTGATCGCGGCGTTCAACCGAGCCATTATTTTCCAGAAGGGTGTAAGCAAAGCCTTTGGCTTCTGCCAGAGCGCCTTCTTGATCCTTGAAATCCCGAAGTGCTTTCAAGGGGCCTAAATGCGCCGTGACTTCTGCGCGCAAATATTCCCGCATCCGGTCCGAGGCCAAATTTCGGAGATTGGAATTGGCGAAATCGCTCGCAATGACTTCCGCATCCGGGGTAAAAACAGACCCACTAGGAGCGATACGTCCCACGATCATGCCGCCCCAAAGAATTTCTCCGCTTTCTGAAAGTGTGAAAATGTTGTGGGCGCCGCCACAGAGGCTTGTCAGGCGCCTATCGATTTCAGGCGCAACAGCTTTGGCGGCGGCGGCGTCTAAAGCTTTTGCTTCAAGGCCGGATCCACTGACGTCCGGTTTGAACGTTAGCCCATATAATTGACCAATGAGGTGGTCATCTACGAACACATCCCCGTTATCTTTAATTGTTGCGCTCATATAGGCGTCGGCTCCTATGCCTTTTAACAGCTTGCTAGTACGCTTATCTACAAATCGCGCAATCAAGCTCGCATGTAGCGCATCCGATAGGCGGTCTTCAACCTCGCGAGCGTGATTTGCTAATGTTTTTCCGTAATCAAGGTTATTTTTTGGCATCCAGTTAGGTTTTGACGCACAATATGCCCATGTTCGGATATTCGCAAGACGGGCAGAGAGTTCATGAACGCCCCCTGATATATCGTCCAAGCGGTCTATTCTTTGAATCATAAAGTCTGAGGACAGCTTTCCTCCTCCTTTAATAAGTATTCTGTAAATATCTTGGAGAAGGCGGACATGTGCGTCGATTGTAAGATTCCTAAAATCCGGAATCTGGCATATCTCCCAGAGCTGTCTAACTTGCGCGGGGACTTTTATTCGCTGAGAAATTTCATCTATGGCCATAAGCCGCTCAAGCGCCGCTTCATCCTCTGCGCCTTTGATTCGGCGAAGACGCTTGGTTGGACGGGGAGCGTGCAGAGTCTCTACCAATGAGCCCAATGAAGAAAAATCGAGATTAGAATTTCTCCACTCTGCGTAGTCAAGCGGTTCAAAGTTGTGATCCTCTATTCGTTTGACGAGATCATCTTCCATTACCGGGCAGTCCCCTGTCGTGCCGAAAGTCCCATCATTTCGAAAACGGCCTGCGCGACCAGCAATTTGTCCGGCTTCCATCGGGGTCAAGTAACGTCTGCGCCGTCCATCATACTTTGTGAGTCCGGCAAAGGCGACATGATCCGTATCCAGATTTAGGCCCATGCCAACCGCGTCGGTGGCAACAAGAAAGTCCACATCTCCATTTTGGAACATCTCGGCCTGAGCATTTCTGGTTCGGGGAGACAGGCCGCCCATTACAACCGCCGCACCGCCGCGATAGCGGCGGATCAATTCGGCAATTGCGTAAACTTCCGCAGCAGAGAAGGCGACAATGACTGATCGTTTTGGCAAACGCGTCAATTTTTTTGCCCCGTCATAGTGCAATGTCGAGAACCGCTCGCGGTGTTCAAATCTGATTTTCGGGACAAGTGTTTTTAAAACCGGTCGCGCCGTTTCAGCCCCCAGAAATAGCGTTTCTTCCTGACCTCTCGCGTTGAGGACACGGTCAGTAAAAATATGCCCTCTTTCGTGATTGGCAATTAACTGCACTTCATCGACGGCTAAAAAGGCAAACCGACGGTCAACGGGCATGGCTTCAACCGTACAGATGAAAAAGCGCGCCCGGGGTGGCACAATCTTTTCTTCGCCAGTGAGTAAGGCAACCTGAGCCGCGCCTTTCTGGGCAATAACGCGGTCATATATTTCCCGGGCTAAAAGACGGAGGGGTAATCCAATAACGCCGCTCGAGCGTCCAAGCATTCGTTCTACAGCGTAGTGAGTTTTACCCGTATTAGTCGGGCCAAGCACCGCTGTGACGGTTGCAGGATTTAGAGGGGAGGCCATAGTCTTTGTCTGACTCATTCAAAAAGAAATGACAACGCCTGAGGCTGACACAGGCAAGGCTAAATTAAAGTAAAGTTACTCACTCGCGTAATATATTACTCACTCGCGTAATATATAGTGTCATCATCCGGCAGAACATATTCCATTTCATCCACTTTAAGGACGGCGGTAATCGCACTGATTTTATAAGTGAAGCGAATTGGGATGTAGAGACCAAGCTCTGGATAATGTTTGAAATAGACATTGACGGGCTCGCTACTTTCCTCGTCTTCCGGAAGGTCTTCAGGATCAAACCCTGAGATTGGCTCGTAATACACGTCACAACTTATCGTCTCGGACTTGTAATCATCAAATTTGAGGCGCCGTGTGCCGTCGCGTTCCATTCTTAGGCCATAATGCTGTTTGGAATCGAAAACGCGAACTGTCCCTTGGCAAACCTCTCCTTTATCTGCCCAACCGCGCATCATCATATTTAAAATAGCGGAAAGCGTGTCGTCGGCTGAATAGCGCTCATCTGGGGTTGCCGGTGGGACGCCCTGACTTCCCAAAGGCGGCTCTATGCTTACATCGACCTGTTGCGCCTCGTCATTATATATCATCTCGACACGGCGGCTTTTCTTATCAAGGTTTTGTTGAACATGATAATCTGGACGTAAGCCCTCCGAATTATGAGTGCCTTTTGAAACGGCCCATATTTCGAGCTTTTTCAATAAGGCGCCCAAGCCTGAAGTTTTAATGTCGGAATAGACAGCGTAATCTGTTTGATTGTACCAGCCTGAATAGTTGGAGCGGATCATCCGCAGCCCAAAGATGTAGCCCTTTAGCTCAAATCTAAATTGTGTGGCGTCTCGACCCGGACTAGGCACTTGATAGAAAGTATCATTGATATTTCCATCATTTAAGCCTTCAATATTACGTTCCTGATCCATGAGATTAACGGCGCCCGCAGAAAAAGAAAGAGCGGCGCTAGCTAACAGACTCGTCAAAACAAATTTCGCAAATCTTATCGCAGGCATGTCAGGTTCTCCGTTCGTCCGTTCGCTATTGCCATGACATATTCCGCTTAGCTATAAGCTGAGCAAGATAGCGTGTATTCAGTTCATCTGCGTGACAATTCAGTCACACTTTATGTTAAGAGGACTGGATAACTGATACATATTGCATATATCTTGGCGAATGGGGGGTTGACCTTGTGCGAACATGGCTCTAATTCGCCTCCAATTCCGCCCGCTGCACGATAATTTCGTGGTTGCGCGGGCCTTTATTGTTTTTAGGTGCACTATGTCCCGTCGTTGCGATTTGTTAGATACCGGCCCTATGTCCGGAAACACCGTGTCTCACTCAAAGATTCACACGCGTCGCCGTTTTGAAGTCAATCTATGTAATGTTACACTTTTGTCTGACTCTCTCGGCCAAAAGTTTAAAGTGCGTATTGCGGCTAAAACGCTTCGCACTGTCGATACAAAGGGCGGTCTTGATGCCTTCCTTATCGGTACAAAAAACCACAAGCTGACTGAAAAAGCGAAGCGAATTAAAAAAGCTGTTCTGAAAAGCCGCGCTGAAATCGAAGCCGCTTAATTCAAAACTGATTTTTTCAGGATTGACCCGCCCTTGAGGCGGGTTTTTTATTGCTTGGTTCGATCTTGACGGACTGCTTTGTTTAAGTCGTTATAAGAGAATGGTTTCAACTCAACCGATCACTCCGGCGCAAGCGATACAGGCTTTCTTTCGAAAGCGTTTTGATTTTGAGTCTCGCGCCCGCCGATCAGAGTTTTGGTGGGTGCAGCTTGTGTATTTCTTAGTTGGCCTCGTTGCGGCCAATATTGATACGGCCATTCTTGGCTACCCTGAAACGCAAATTGCGACCCCTGCTATATTACTGGTTGAAATCGCCTTTTTGATTCCTCTTACCTCCCTGACGGCGCGGCGTTTGCACGATGTCGGTTTGACAGGGTGGGCACAATTGCCGGCCTTCATATTATATATTGAATATGTGCCGGGCTATGAAGGGTTCATTTTTGACGGGTTTGAAAAGGGCGGAGCTGAAAGATTGCTCGCGGTTTTAATGTGCATTTATCTGATTTGGATATTGTTTTATTTTGTCCGAGATGGAGGGGCTGGAGTAAACCGGTTTGGAGAAAATCCAAAAGAGCCTCCCTTTTCGGACACATTTGACTAAGGCTTGCCTCTTCGCGCTTCGTATAAAGCAATCCCGGCGGCGGTAGCGACATTCAAGCTCTCGGCTTGGCCTGGAATGTCTTCGCTCATCATGGGAATTTTGGCGAGCTGATCGCAGTTCTTTTTAACACGATCTCGAAGGCCCGGTCCTTCCGCCCCCATGACAATCACTTGCCGCCCGCCGCCTGAAAGTGCCTGAGATAAGGTAAGGTCCGTTTCCCCGGTCAGACCCGTTACGATCCAACCGATTCGTTGTAGGGATTGTAGGGCGCTGCTGATATTTGTTTCTTGACAGACCGGGACGGTTTCAAGGCATCCGACCGCCACTTTTGCCAGAGCGCCTGACAAAGGCGGGGACTTACGGGTTTGCATGACAAGCGCCGTAACCCCAAAGGCAGACGCTAAACGCAACATTGCTCCGACATTGTGAGGATCAGTTATCTGATCGAGAACAAGAATCAGGCCGTTTCCACCAGTCTCTTCAAAGTCGCTTTCCGCTAGCATTTCCAAACTTGGCCATTCCAAAGGCGCAGCTTTCACGGCGATTCCTTGATGTGCAGTTTCTGATCCAAGAATTTTGCTTAGCGCGGAGGGAATCACCACTTTTGGCGGGGGGGAACCTTGCGGGAGTCGGATGCGGCCTTGGGCGCCTTCTGTAATCAGAACTTCGTGAATTGTTCGGCTGGGGTTGGACAGGGCCGCTAGGGCCGCATGAGTGCCCCAAATCCATCCGGCGCCGCCTTCACGTCCCGATCCGGACCGACGCGGCTTATGATCCGACCGCGATGAGTCATCTTTCCTTCTGGATTTCGGGGATCGCGGCTTGGAAGTGGCTCCATGAGAGCGCATCCCGTAAGCTTTTTTGCGGGGCCCGCCGTCTGAGTCAGATGAATCCGGACCCTGACGTGTTTTCTTGCCTGTTTTTCTTTGAAATCCGCTATTGCGTGATGATGTCATGGTCTTTATACGTCCGCTGATATTAAACAGGTCTCTGTGCACGAAGCGGCTAACATGCTTACCGCCCAACTGACAGAGTATTTTTTTGTTGGAGGCAACGAAACTTCGATTTTGTTCTACGGCCAGAACAAAATCTTCGGTAGGAGAGGTGGCCGAGTGGTTAAAGGCGTCAGACTGTAAATCTGATCACTATGTGTACGTTGGTTCGAATCCAACCCTCTCCACCACCTTCAGCAAGAAGGTAAAATATTTTACCGCGGGCGTTGTGTAGTGGTAAGACCTCAGCCTTCCAAGCTGATGACGCGGGTTCGATTCCCGCCGCCCGCTCCAAATAATCCCTAGAGCAGGGGCCCTTGAAACGGGGTAACGTGGCCCCACTTAGGGGGCAGGCATTCAAACCGGGTTCAGGTAATCATCTGGTCCCACAACATGTGAGAGTAAACATGGCAAAAGAGAAATTCGAGCGTAATAAGCCGCATGCCAATATTGGCACGATTGGTCACGTTGACCACGGCAAGACGACGCTAACGGCGGCGATCACGAAGTATTTCGGTGACTTCCGTGCGTATGATCAGATTGACGGCGCGCCTGAAGAAAAAGCGCGTGGTATCACCATTTCTACAGCTCACGTTGAGTATGAGACAGAAAACCGTCACTATGCCCACGTCGACTGCCCGGGCCATGCTGACTATGTTAAGAACATGATCACGGGTGCGGCTCAAATGGATGGCGGCATTTTGGTTGTGAACGCAGCAGACGGCCCGATGCCGCAAACACGTGAGCACATCCTGCTTGCGCGTCAGGTCGGTGTTCCGGCTCTGGTTGTTTACATGAACAAAGTTGACCAGGTTGACGACGAAGAGCTTCTTGAGCTTGTTGAAATGGAAATCCGTGAGCTTCTCAGCTCTTATGACTTCCCGGGCGATGACATTCCTGTGATTGCAGGCTCTGCTCTGGCCGCGATGAACGGCGAATCTCCTGAGATCGGTGAAGAGTCTATCAAGAAGTTGATGGAAGCGGTTGATTCCTACATTCCGCAGCCTGAGCGCGCGATTGATCAGCCTTTCTTGATGCCTATTGAGGACGTGTTCTCTATCTCTGGCCGGGGGACTGTTGTCACGGGCCGTGTTGAGCGCGGTGCGGTCAATGTTGGCGACGAGATTGAAATCGTTGGTATTAAAGATACAAAGAAAACGACTTGTACCGGTGTTGAAATGTTCCGTAAGCTTCTTGACCGAGGCGAGGCCGGCGACAATATCGGCGCGCTTCTTCGGGGTGTTGACCGCGAGGGTGTTGAGCGTGGCCAGGTTCTTTGTAAGCCGGGTTCTGTTACGCCGCATAAGAAGTTCGAAGCGGAAGCTTATATCCTGACCAAGGAAGAGGGTGGCCGTCATACGCCGTTCTTTGATAATTACCGCCCGCAATTTTACTTCCGGACAACGGATGTGACGGGTGTTGTGACTTTGAAGTCTGGTACAGAAATGGTTATGCCGGGCGACAATGTGAACATTGATGTCGAGCTTATCGTGCCAATCGCCATGGAAGAGAAGCTTCGCTTCGCTATCCGTGAAGGTGGACGTACGGTCGGCGCCGGTGTTGTGTCAAAAATTACTGACTAAGTCAGTTTAAGTAACTCATTTGTCCGGCGCCACATAGGCGGCGTCGGGTCGTTGTTTGAAGCGTAAAGATTAGGCCCTGTTATGGATCGTCAAAATATTCGCATCCGGTTGAAAGCCTTCGACCACCGTATTCTCGATACTTCTACCAAGGAGATCGTCTCTACGGCTAAGCGCACTGGTGCAACCGTGCGCGGGCCCATTCCGCTGCCAACTCGGATTGAGCGTTTTACTGTAAACCGCTCACCACATGTTAATAAGAAATCTCGCGAGCAATTCGAGATCCGTACGCATAAGCGTATGCTCGATATCGTGGACCCAACACCGCAAACCGTGGACGCGCTTATGAAGCTCGACCTCGCTGCCGGCGTTGACGTCGAAATCAAATTGGGAGCATAGACATGTTACGTACAGGTCTATTAGCAAAAAAACTGGGCATGACCCGCGTCTATGACGAATTGGGAAATCATGTGCCTGTCACGGTTCTCGCATTAGAGGGCTGTCAGGTCGTGGCTCAAAAAACACAAGAGCGGGACGGCTATACAGCAGTTCAACTGGGGTCTGGTGAAGCCAAACCAAAGCGCGTCTCTAAGGCTGAGCGCGAGCGTTTTGCCAAAGCGTCAGTTACGCCGAAGAAAAAGCTCGTTGAGTTTCGTGTAGACGAAGAAAACCTTGTGGCAGTTGGCGAAGAATTGATTGCTGGGCATTTCTTGCCTGGTCAGCTTGTTGACGTCTCCGGCATTACGGTCGGTAAAGGGTTCGCGGGTGCGATGAAGCGCCATAACTTTGGCGGTCTCCGCGCAACACATGGTGTATCTATCTCTCACCGGTCGCACGGCTCTACCGGTCAATGTCAAGATCCGGGTAAGGTTTTCAAAGGCAAGAAAATGGCGGGTCACATGGGCGCCGTTCGCCGGACAAACCAGAACTTGGAAATAGCGCGTATCGAAATCGAGGATGGTTTGCTCCTTATTAAGGGCGCAACGCCGGGTGCAAAAGGGACTTGGCTTGAGGTTCGCGATGCTGTGAAAAAGCCGCAGCCAGAAGGTCTTATCTTCCCAGCCGCGACAATGACAGATCGTAAAGAGGCTCTGAAAGCAGCGGATGAGGCTGAAGCTGCGGCGCTCGCCGAAGCGGAAGCCGAAGCCAAGCGCGTTGCAGAAGAGCAAGCGGCAGCTATGGCAGCCACAACAGATGAAGATGGCGGAGAAGGCTAAAATGAAACTCGACGTCCAAACACTTGCGGGTAAGGCTTCCGGTTCCGTCGATCTCGACGACGCCATTTTTGCCAATGAGCCCCGAAAAGACATTTTACACCGTATGGTGCGTTATCAATTAGCGCGCCGTCAGGCTGGAACTCACGAAGTTCAAGAGCGCGGCGACGTTTCCAAACGAAAAAAGCGTATTGGGAAGCAAAAAGGCGGCGGTACAGCGCGTCACGGTAACGGATCTGTTTCTCAGTTTCGCGGTGGTGCTAAAGCGCACGGACCACGTGTTCGCTCTCATGCCCACGGCTTGCCTAAGAAATTACGGGCTTTAGCTTTACGTCATGCTTTGTCTGCAAAAGCCGGTGCGAAAGAGCTTATCATCATTGATGATGCTGTTTTGAAATCCGCTAAGACGGCTGAGCTCCGCAAGCAATTGGCTGGGTTGGGTATAACAAACGGCTTAATCGTTAGCGGGAACGCTGTTGAAGAAAATTTTGCCAAGGCGGCGAAAAACATCCCGAATTTGGATGTTCTGCCAAGCCAAGGTGCAAACGTATATGACATTCTGAAACGTCACAAACTTATCTTGACAAAACAGGCTGTCGCAGATTTGGAGGCTCGTCTAAAATGAGTGTAGCTGCCCGCCATTATGATACGGTGGTCTCTCCGATCATCACGGAAAAGACGACAATCATTTCCGAGAACAACCAAGTTGTTTTCGAAGTGCCGTTGAGCGCATCCAAGCCGGAAATCAAAGAGGCTATTGAGCAATTGTTCAAGGTTTCTGTTACGGCTGTAAACACGCTTCGCGTCAAAGGTAAAACCAAGCGCTTCCGGGGTCGTCCTGGTCGACGCAATGATGTCAAGAAAGCTGTTGTGACGTTGAAAGACGGCGACAGCATCGACATCGCAACCGGACTGTAGGAAAAGAAAATGGCTTTAAAGACATTTAATCCGACCAGCCCTTCGCGCCGTCACCTTGTACAGGTTGATCGCGACGAATTGCATAAAGGTCGCCCTGAAAAGTCACTGACCGAAGGTCTGACAAAAACAGGTGGTCGTAACAATACCGGTCGTATCACATCCCGTCGTCAAGGCGGTGGTCATAAACGTCTCTATCGTGTTATCGATTTTAAACGGAACAAGATGGATATGGAGGCGACTGTCCTTCGTATGGAGTATGATCCAAACCGGACAGCTTTTATTGCTTTGATCGAATATAAAGACGGTGAAAAAGCTTACATCCTGGCGCCGCAGCGTTTGTCAGAGGGCGATAAAGTTTTATCCTCCGCTAAAGGTGACGTAAAACCTGGCAATGCAATGCCTCTGCGCGCTATGCCTATCGGCACAATTATTCACAATGTGGAATTGAAGCCTGGCAAAGGCGGTCAAATGGCTCGTTCAGCCGGAGCTTATGCTCAGCTCGTAGGTCGCTCCGAAGGTTATGCTCAGGTTCGTTTGAAATCCGGTGAAATGCGTATGGTTCATCAGTCTTGCATGGCAACTGTTGGCGCGGTTTCTAATCCGGATCACATGAACATAAATCTTGGTAAAGCCGGCCGTAAGCGTTGGCTTGGTAAGCGCCCTTCGGTTCGCGGCGTTGCCATGAACCCTGTAGATCACCCGCATGGTGGTGGTGAAGGCCGGACCTCTGGTGGTCGTCACCCAGTGACACCTTGGGGTAAGCCAACTAAAGGTGCCCGCACACGCTCTAATAAAGCGACTGACAAATTCATCATTCGTTCGCGCCACGCGAAGAAAAAACGTTAGGGAGCGCGGAGTATGCCACGTTCAGTCTGGAAAGGCCCGTTTGTTGACGGGTATCTGCTCAAAAAAGCCGAAGCCACTCGTGCTGAGGGTCGTCACAAGCCGATCAAAACTTGGTCGCGTCGGTCTACGATTATGCCGAACTTTGTGGGTTTGACCTTTCAGGTTCACAACGGCCAAAAGTTTATTCCTGTTCTTGTTGACGAGGACATGGTGGGCCACAAACTCGGCGAATTTGCGCCGACACGCACTTATTACGGTCATGCGGCCGACAAAAAAGCCAAACGGAAGTAGATAGCCATGGCAAAAGAAAAAAATCCACGTCGCGTTGGCGACAAAGAGGCACGCGCCAAGCTGCGCATGATCCGGATCAGCCCAATTAAGCTGAATCTAGTGGCTCAGCTTATTCGCGGTAAAAAGGTCGAGAAAGCGCTCGCCGATCTGGAATTTTCGCATAAGCGGATTTCCGGTGAAGTGAAAAAGGTTCTCGAAAGCGCCATTGCCAATGCTGAAAACAATCACGGTCTTGATATCGACTCCTTGATCGTG
The DNA here is from genome assembly GCA_913058335.1 of uncultured Hyphomonadaceae bacterium. Classification (GTDB taxonomy): domain Bacteria; phylum Pseudomonadota; class Alphaproteobacteria; order Caulobacterales; family Maricaulaceae; genus Litorimonas. The sequence continues at coordinate 58,553 of CAJXPX010000009.1, read as the reverse complement.
TCTGAAGCTTATGTCGGGAAAAACTTTGTTATGAAGCGTTTCCGGGCTCGGGCTCGCGGTCGCGGCGCTCGTATCTTGAAGCCGTTTTCCGAGTTGACAATCGTTGTGCGCGAGCAAGACGAAGACGTCGCTCCAGCTCCAGAGAAGTCTGCAAAGAAAGCTGAGAAGAAAGACGCGCCGAAAAAGGCCGAGAAGAAAAAAGAGAAGGCTGCGTAATGGGTCAGAAGATTAATCCAATTGGCCTTCGTCTTGGTATTAACCGGACTTGGTCATCACGTTGGTACGCGAACACCGCTGAATATGGTGATCTTTTACATCAAGATCTCTCTATTCGTGCTTTCTTGGCATCAGAGCTGAAAAACGCTTCTGTCTCCCGCGTTGTTATTGAGCGTCCGCACAAAACTTGCCGCATCACAATTTACACGGCGCGTCCGGGTGTTGTGATTGGTAAAAAAGGCGCCGACATTGAAGTGCTTCGTAAGAAAGTTGCCTCAATGGTCGACGGCGAAGTCTTCATCAACTTGGTTGAAGTCCGCAAGCCGGAGGTCGACGCAAACCTCGTAGCTGACGGGATCGCCCAACAGCTTGAGCGCCGCGTTTCATTCCGCCGCGCCATGAAACGGTCTATGCAGTCTGCAATGCGCATGGGCGCTGAAGGCTGTAAGATTAAAGTAGGCGGTCGTCTTGGCGGAGCCGAGATTGCCCGGGTTGAACAGTACCAAGAAGGTTCCGTTCCGCTTCATACAATGCGGGCTGACATCGATTACGGTGTTGCGCGTGCGATGACGGCTATGGGTATTATCGGTATTAAAGTTTGGATCAACAAAGGCGAGATCATGGAGCATGACCCATATGCACATGAAAAGCGCATGACGCAGCAGGGCGATACACGCTCACGCGGCGGTAATGATCGTGGTGATCGTGGCGGACGTCGTCCGGCACGCGCCAATTAAGATAGAGGCGAAACACAATGTTACAGCCAAAACGTACAAAATTCCGGAAAGCCCATAAGGGCCGGATTAAAGGTCTTGCCAAAGGTGGTTCGGCTTTGAATTTCGGGTCTTACGGACTGAAAGCCATGGAACCAGAGCGCGTAACCGCGCGTCAGATCGAGGCGACTCGCCGGGCGATTACCCGTCACATGAAACGGGCCGGTCGTGTATGGATCCGCATCTTCCCGGATGTACCTGTTACGAAAAAACCAACCGAAGTTCGGATGGGTAAGGGTAAAGGTTCCGTGGAATTCTGGGCTGCGAAAGTGCGTCCAGGTCGGATCATGTTTGAAATTGATGGTGTGCCGGATGATGTTGCGCGTGAAGCGCTTCGTCTTGGAGCTGCCAAATTGCCTGTGAAGACGAAAATCGTCACACGCCCAGGCGAGCAATAGGAGGCGATGATGAAAGCTACTGACGTCAGAGCCATGAGTGCCGATCAACTCAATGACGAGTTGCTGAAGCTGAAGAAAGAGCAGTTCAATCTGCGTTTTCAGGATGCGACCGGCCAGTTAGAAAAGACCGCCCGCGTACGCCAGGTGCGTCGCGATATTGCGCGTGTCAAAACAATCATGGCGGAAAATAAACCCGCTAAGAAGGCTTAAGGTAGGTCGAGATGCCAAAACGCATACTTCAGGGCACAGTCGTGTCAGATAAAGGTGAAAAGACGGTTGTGGTCAGAGTTGAGCGCGCCTATCTGCATCCTTTGTTAAAAAAGACGATTCGTCGTTCAAAGCGCTATCATGCGCATGACGAAAAGAGTGCCCATAAGGTTGGCGATATTGTTCGTATTAGCGAATGTGCGCCAAAGTCAAAATTAAAGCGGTGGGAAGTAGTCTCAGCGTAAGGCATTTCGCCTTTCGTTGAACCTTCTCATATAAACAAGGAGACGTCTCATGATTCAAATGCAGACAAACCTAGAAGTGGCCGATAATTCCGGCGCCCGCCGCGTGCAGTGCATCAAAGTGCTTGGCGGGTCCAAGCGTCGTTATGCCCATGTCGGGGATACAATCGTGGTTTCAGTCAAAGAAGCCATCCCGCGCGGCAAAGTAAAAAAAGGCGATGTGCGGAAAGCTATTGTTGTTCGTGTGCGGAAAGATATACAGCGCCGCGACGGATCAGTTATCCGCTTTGACGGCAATGCGGCCGTTATCATCAATAATAATGGTGAGCCGATCGGCACACGGATTTTTGGCCCAGTTCCTCGTGAGCTCCGTGCTAAAAACCACATGAAGATCGTCTCTCTGGCTCCAGAGGTACTCTAACCATGGCTGCGAAGATTAAAAAAGGCGACTATGTCGTTATTATCTCCGGTAAGGATAAAGGCCGTAAGGGCGAAGTCCTGAAAGTGTCACCAAAAGAAGAGCGCGTCGTTGTCAAAGGCGTCCGTATGGTCAAGCGTCATGTGCGCCCAAGCCAAATGGATCCGGATGGCGGCATTAAGGAATTTGAAGCGCCTATTCACGTTTCCAACGTGGCGCATCTTGATCCAAAAGAAAATACACCCACGCGCGTGGGCTTTAAAACGTTGAAAGACGGCAAAAAAGTTCGCGTCGCCAAAAAATCAGGGGAAGTCATAGATGGCTAAACCGTATGAACCACGCCTCGCGGCGGTCTATCGTGATGAAGTCCGTGCGAAGATGAAAGAACAATTCGGCTATACGTCCGAGATGCAGGTTCCGCGTATCGAAAAGATCGTGTTGAACATGGGCATCGGTGAAGGTGTCGGCGACAAGAAAAAAGTTCAGGCCGCTATGGAAGAGCTTGAGTTAATTGCGGGTCAAAAGCCTGTGCCTTGTATTGCAAAAAAATCTATCGCCAGCTTTAAGCTTCGAGACGGTATGGTTATCGGCACCAAGGTGACTTTACGCCGTGATAAAATGTATGAATTTCTTGATCGTCTGGTCAACATTGCGTTGCCTCGCGTTCGTGACTTCCGGGGTTTAAGCGGTAAAAGCTTTGACGGCCATGGTAATTACGCTATGGGCCTTAAAGAACACATCGTTTTCCCTGAAATTGATTATGATAAAGTCGATTCCGTTCGCGGTATGGACATTGTGGTGCAAACCAGTGCCCCAACAGATGAAGAAGCCAAGGCATTGTTGGCCGCGTTCTCATTCCCGTTCAGAAATTAATCTGACAGGTATTAGAGCGAACGCAACAAGCTAAGCGGATCGGATGGCAATCAAGCTGACGGTCTTGCAAACAGGAGACAAGTAAATGGCTAAAGTAAGCTCAGTCGAGCGTAATCTAAAGCGTCAGCGTCTAGTGGCAAAATATGCCGCTAAGCGCGCTCTGCTGAAAGATATTGCTCGCGATAAGGATCTGCCAGTTGAGGAGCGCTTTCAAGCGCAACTGAAACTTGCGGCTCTTCCCCGTAATTCTGCTGAAACCCGTATTCGTAACCGTTGCCAAGTCACCGGTCGCCCGCGTGGTTATTATCGCAAAATGAAAATGTCCCGTATCGCTTTGCGCGAATTGGGATCCATGGGCCTTATTCCTGGCCTCGTGAAATCAAGCTGGTAGGGAGGAGACATCATGTCATTTTCAGATCCTCTTGGGGATATGCTCACACGTATCCGTAACGCTATTCTCCGGAATCGTTCCTCGGTCATGACGCCTGCGTCAAACCTCCGGGGTCGTGTTCTCGATGTTCTTGCGGATGAAGGTTTTATCCGTGGTTACGAAGAAACAAAAGATGAAGCCGGTTTTCGGGCGTTTAATGTTGAATTAAAATATTTCGAAGGCGAAGCTGTTATTCGGGAAATCAAACGTATCTCCAAGCCCGGACGTCGCGTTTATTCTTCCGTGAAAACACTTCCTCAAGTCCGTAACGGTCTTGGGATTGCCATCCTGTCCACCCCTAAAGGCGTCATGAGCGACGCGGCGGCACGTGAAAACAATGTCGGCGGCGAAGTTCTTTGCCAGGTGTCATAGGAGAGTTTGATGTCACGTATTGGTAAAAGACCAGTTCCTGTTACTGACGGTGTTACGCTGACCTCTACCGGTCAGCTCGTTTCCGTCAAAGGACCAAAAGGTGAGTTGAGTTTCACACTTCCAGAGGCTGTTAAAGGCTCTTTGAAGGACGGTGAGTTCACACTTACACCTATTGAAGGCGCGAAAAACGCCAGTGCCATGTGGGGCATGAGCCGCACTATGGTTGAAAATATGATTCAAGGTGTTACGAACGGTTTCACGAAAGAGCTTGAGCTTCGCGGCGTGGGTTACAGAGCGTCGATGAAAGGCAATGATTTGTCTATGCAGCTCGGTTTCTCTCATGACGTTGATTTTACACCGCCTGAAGGTATCAAAATCGAAGCGCCGAAGCCGACACAGGTTATTGTGTCTGGCATCGATAAGCAGCAAGTCGGTCAAGTTGCCGCAAAGATCCGCTCATTCCGGACCCCGGAGCCTTACAAAGGCAAGGGTGTTCGTTATCTGGGCGAATTTGTACGCAGCAAGGAAGGTAAGAAGAAGTAGCCATGAAATCTGCTCGCAAATCCATGATACGCCGCGCCGAACGTGTTCGTCGCCGCCTCAAAAAACACGCTCAAGGGCGTCCGCGTCTGTCTGTTTTCCGGTCTGACAAGAACATCTCTGTTCAGATTATTGACGATGTGACAGGCACAACTCTCGCCTCTGCTTCCACACTCGAAGACAAGTCGAAAAAAGGCTCTAATGTTGAGGCCGCAGGCCGCATCGGAAAGCTAATCGCTGAACGGGCTGAAAAAGCCAAAGTTGGTGAAGTTGTTTTCGACCGGGGTGCATATCTTTACCATGGCCGGGTGAAAGCTCTGGCAGATGCGGCTCGCGAAGCCGGACTGAAATTCTAAGGGGTCGATGATGGCACGTAATAACGATAATCGCCGTGGCCGCGATGACGATCAGGACAATGAATTCGTCGACCGCTTGGTTCACATTAACCGTGTTGCTAAAACCGTAAAAGGTGGCCGTAACATGTCATTCGCCGCTCTCGTCATTGTTGGCGATGAAAAAGGCCGTGTTGGATTTGGTAAAGGTAAAGCCCGTGAGGTTCCTGAAGCAATCCGCAAAGCGTCCGAAGAGGCTAAAAAAACTATGATCCGCGTTCCTCTTCGTGAAGGCCGTACTTTGCATCATGACGTTCGTGGTCGCCATGGCGCCGGCAAGATCGTTATGCGCTCGGCCCCTCCCGGAACCGGTGTGATTGCTGGTGGTCCCATGCGGGCTGTCTTGGAATGTCTTGGCGTTCAGGACGTTGTTGGTAAATCTGTTGGCACGTCTAATCCATATAATATGGTGCGTGCGACTTTTGATGCGCTGAAACGGATGGAAAGCCCGCGGACAATCGCCAATAAGCGCGGCAAAAAAGTCGCCGAAATTGTCGAGCGTCGCAAAGACGGTGCCTCTGCACCTGAAGCGCTTGAAGCTTAAGGACAAAGATCATGGCGAAGAAAACAACATTGACTGTCCGTCAGACCGGTTCGGCCACACGCCGTAAGCCGGATCAGCGTGCGACCCTTGTCGGTCTCGGCCTCGGCCGTATCGGCAAAAGCCGTACATTGGAAGATACACCTAGCGTTCGCGGCATGATTGCCAAAGTCGCTCACATGGTGAAAATTGTAGAAGAGTAGTCTTCTGCCTAAATGGGTAGATGAAACCTCTTGGAGAAAACAAATGCGTTTGAACGAACTCTCAGATAATCCCGGCGCCACTAAAGAGCGTAAGCGGGTTGGCCGTGGTATCGGTTCTGGTACCGGCAAAACAGGCGGCCGTGGTGTCAAAGGTCAAAAGTCACGCTCCGGTGTGGCGATTAAGGGCTTTGAAGGTGGCCAGATGCCAATTCACATGCGCCTGCCAAAACGTGGCTTTAACAAGCCAAATCGTAAGCGTTTCGCTGAATTGTCTATTGCCAATCTTAACCGCGCCATTGAGTCCGGTAAAATTGACGGTAAATCCGATGTGGATGCTGCCGCACTCGTGGAAGCCGGCGTTCTTCGCCGCTCATTCGACGGCGTGCGTCTGATCGGTAACGGCAAGCTGTCAAAAGCTGTCAAATTGACCGTTTCCGGGGCTACACCCGCCGCGACGAAAGCAGTCGAAGACGCCAAAGGCACTGTCACCGTCGTAGAAGACAAGATGGAGCGCCGCGAAAAAGGCGTAAAAGCTGACAGGACTAATAAAGTCTCTAAAGCGGATAAAAAAGCTGCTAAAGCTTCTGCTGCTCCGGCGAAAGAAGAGAAAAAACCGGCTAAAAAAGCCGCGGCTAAAAAAGCGCCTGCGAAGAAAGCTGAAAAATCCGAAGACGTTTCTGATTATTTAGAGCCAACGCAAGAATATGACGCCAAGGCAGACAACGCTATTGTGACCAAGATTGAAAAATATCTTGGGGCTTCTTTATCAAACCGTGACAGCAAATATGTATCTTGTTCCGACGAAACTGAGCTTGATACAATTGTCAAAGGCTTCATGAAGAAGAAGCTCGGCGTTGACGACAAAGACGCGGCAATGGAAAAAGTCAAAGCCGTTTGCGAAACAATGAAGCCGACACGCATGAAAAACCGTGTAACTTTCTATTACTTGCTGGCCAAAAACGAAGGCAAGCTCGGCGACCTTTAAACGCCTTCATCAAGACCCTATCTTTATCGGATAGGGTTTAACTTTCTTAAGAAGGCGGGAGACGTTTAATGGCATCAGCGTCAGAACAATTAGCAGCAAATATGAACCTTGGCGTTTTTGCCAAGGCGAAAGAGTTGCAGCACAGACTTCTCTTCACCCTCGGAATTCTAATTATTTACCGTCTCGGGACATTTGTTCCGATTCCAGGCATGGACATGGCGGCATTCCAGACCGCATTTTCCTCTGGGGGAGGCGGCCTTCTGACACGTTTGAATATGTTTGCCGGCGGCGCTGTTGAGCGTATGGCGATTTTCGCATTAAACGTCATGCCTTATATTTCAGCCTCGATCATTATGACCTTGATGAAAGGCTCGATTCCGTCTCTCAAGGAATTGGACAAGGACGGCGAACAGGGCCGAAAGCAAATCAATCAATATACACGTTACCTGACTGTTTTTTTGGCGGCCTTCCAAGCCTTCGGGATTGCCCGAGCTCTACAAGGTACACCTGGTGCAGTTATCAACCCGGGTTTATTCTTCCAAGCTTCCACAGTTATTACTCTGGTTGGAGGCACTATGTTCCTCATGTGGATGGGGGAACAAGTAACGGCGCGAGGTGTGGGCAACGGGGTTTCTTTGATCATTTTCGCCGGGATTGTTGCGGAATTACCAAAAGCGATTTTTCAAGCCTTTGAATTGAATCAGCAAGGCACCGTCTCTGAATTGTTACTCCTCTTTCTGATTGTCCTGTTTGTCGGACTCTCAATGTTGATTGTCTATGTGGAAAGGGCCCAGCGACGATTACTGGTGCAATATCCTAAACGGCAGATGGCAGGGGGAAAAACCTTTGGCGGCGAAAGCTCTTTCATGCCGTTAAAACTGAATACGGCTGGTGTTATTCCCCCAATTTTCGCAAGTTCTCTATTGCTCTTGCCGGCAACACTTGGCCCAATTCTAATGAATAACAGTGCCGAAGAAGGTACCGGTATTGTTGGAACAATTTTGGCCTTTATTTCTTATGGTTCGCCGCTTTATTTAACGCTTTATGCCATACTGATTATTTTCTTCTGTTATTTCTATGTCCCATATGTTTTCAAACCCGACGATGTAGCCGACAACCTTCGCAAGAATGGTGGCTTCCTTCCCGGTATCCGGCCCGGAAAACGGACAGCGGACTACTTGTCCTATGTTCTTTCTCGTCTGACTTTTATAGGCGCAGTATATGTGGCTTTTGTCTGCGTTCTTCCCGAATTGATCATTGCGCGCCAAGGTGGAGCTATCCCTCCGTCTGTTGCGATGTTAATCGGCGGGATGAGCCTTTTGATTATCGTGTCTGTAACACTTGATACAGTGGCGCAAATCCAATCACATCTGGTGGCTCACCAATATGAGGGATTGATCAAGAAATCCCGGATGCGCCGAAGGAACCGATAGGCAGTTAACTATGATGAATCTTATTCTCTTTGGTCCCCCCGCTGCTGGCAAAGGCACACAGGCGAAACGGCTTGTTCAAGAGCGTGGTTTGATACAGCTTTCGACTGGTGATATGCTTCGTGCTGCACGGGCGTCGGGAACAGAGCTAGGTAAGACTGTCGCGGGTATTATGGATCGCGGTGATTTGGTCTCTGATGAGATTGTCATCGCCTTAATCGAAGAACAGTTGGACACACACCCCAATTCTAACGGATTTATTTTTGACGGCTTTCCAAGAACAGTTGCTCAGGCCAAAGCCTTGGACGCCGCCCTTGAAAAGCGTGGACAGACTGTTGATCGGGTTGTTCGTCTTCGTGTTGATGATGACGCCTTGATGAAAAGAATCACAAAGCGATTCGAAGAGGAAGGTCGTAAGGATGATAATCCGGAGACATTTGCGATTCGCTTAGAAAATTATAATAAACAGACGGCTCCGCTGCTCCCTTATTATGCGGCTCAAGGAAAATTGAGCGAAGTGGACGGAATGGCAGACATTGAAACTGTGTCGTCAAATGTTAACCGCGTTTTAGTCGCGGATGACGGGGCAAAAGCCCCAAAAAAGAAAGGATTTTTCGCGCGTCTCTTCTCTTAAAGAGAAAAGGCTGAAGAATCTCATGAATCTATGGCTGCTCCTGCTTGACGGCAGGAGGGGTTAAGACTAAGTAACCCGCTTTCGCGGACGGTTCGATTATCGCTCGCCCCTTTTGCTATGGGGTGAGCTAAGCGTTCAGGACCGACCGCAAGCAGGATTGATTAGGAGGCCAAAAGTGGCTCGTATTGCTGGGGTAAACATCCCGACTAATAAGCGCGTAGAAATTGCTCTGCGTTATATTCATGGTATCGGTCCCTCTACGGCGGCTGAGATCTGCGAAAAAGTCGGCATTGCGCACGACCGTCGCGTGCACGATTTGACGGATCAAGAGATCCTGCAAATTCGTGAAACAATTGACTCAACCTATCAGGTTGAAGGTGATTTGCGTCGTGAGCGCTCTCAGAATATTAAGCGCTTGATGGATATGGGTAATTATCGCGGCCTCCGTCACCGTCGTGGTCTGCCGGTTCGCGGTCAGCGCACACACACTAATGCTCGTACACGCAAAGGCCCTGCAAAGGCCATTGCCGGCAAGAAGAAGTAGGTAAGCTCAGATGGCTAAAGAACCCACACGTATTCGCCGTGCCGCCCGGAAAAATATTACTTCCGGCGTTGCGCATGTGAATTCGACTTTTAACAATACAATGATTACCATCACGGATGCCCAAGGCAATACCGTGGCATGGTGTTCTGCGGGTGGCATGGGCTTTAAAGGCTCACGTAAATCCACTCCTTACGCGGCTCAGGTCGCTGCGGAAGAAGCTGGCCGTAAAGCCGCCGATCACGGCATGACAACATTGGAAGTTAATGTAAACGGGCCCGGCTCTGGTCGTGAAAGTGCTGTCCGCGCTTTGCAAGCCGCTGGTTTTACGATCACGACTATTCGTGACGTGACCCCTATTCCGCATAATGGCTGCCGTCCACCTAAACGTCGCCGCGTTTAGTTAGTAGACCAAGCCGGCCTGCCTTTACAAAAGGCAGGCTATTTCCGGCACGACGTCCGCTCATTCAGAGCAGACACCGACGCGCCGACACTGATAAGAAAAGGCAAAGATTGTGATTGAGAAAAACTGGCAAGAACTCATCCGCCCGATCAATCCAGAGATTGAACCCGGTCGTGATCCTGAGCGTAAAGCAATCGTCACCGCTGAACCGCTAGAGCGCGGTTTTGGTATGACACTCGGAAACGCGCTACGTCGTGTTTTGCTGTCTTCACTGCAAGGCGCTGCTGTTTCGGCAGTTCAAATCGATGGTATCGTTCATGAATTCACCTCTATTCCCGGTGTCCGCGAAGATGTGACAAATGTTGTCCTGAACCTTAAAGGTTTGGCCGTTCGTATGCATGTCGAAGGCCCCAAAAAGCTTTTGCTTCGTAAAACGGGCGCAGGACCTGTGACTGGTGCTGACATTGAAGAAACCGCCGACGTTGAAGTTCTGAACAAAGATCACATTATTTGTACAGCCGACGAAGGCGCAGATATCCGTATGGAGCTAACAGTCACGACTGGTAAGGGGTATGTCCCTGCTGCTGACAGTCGTCCTGAAGATGCCCCAATTGGTTTGATTTCAATTGACGCCCTTTACTCTCCGGTAAAACGCGTTGCCTACCGCGTCGAAGATACGCGCGAAGGCCAAGTTCTTGATTATGATAAGTTGATTATAGATATCGAAACCAACGCGGCTGTTACGCCCGAAGATGCTGTTGCTGTTGCGGCGCGTATCCTTCAGGACCAATTCCAAGTCTTCGTGAACTTTGACGATCCGGAAGATATGTCGCGCGGTGAAGAGAAACCCGAACTCGATTTCAACCCGGCTCTGCTTCGTAAAGTGGACGAGTTAGAATTATCAGTCCGGTCTGCAAACTGCCTGAAGAACGATAATATTGTATATATCGGTGATCTAATTCAGAAGTCCGAGGCTGAAATGCTTCGCACTCCTAACTTTGGTCGCAAGTCGCTGAACGAGATTAAAGAAGTTCTGGCCGCAATGGGTCTACACCTCGGTATGGACGCCCCTAATTGGCCACCGGAAAATATTGAAGATCTCGCAAAGAAATACGACGACCACATTTAGGTCGCCCTGAACATTAAGAGGATTAAGCCATGCGTCATAAAATGGCCCATCGTAAACTGAACCGCACTGCGAGCCATCGCAAAGCTATGTTCGCTAATATGTCATCCAGTCTCATTGAGCATGAGCAAATCGTGACAACGCTTCCGAAAGCGAAAGAACTTCGTCCTTTCGTTGAGAAGCTTGTAACGCTTGCTAAAAAAGGTGATCTGAACAGCCGTCGCATCGCGATTGCCCGCACACGGAACAAAGAGCAGTCTAAAAAGCTCTTTGACGTTATCGGTCCTCGTTATGCAGATCGCCAAGGCGGTTATATTCGCGTGATGAAAGCCGGTTTCCGCTATGGTGATAATGCGCCTATGGCTGTTATTGAATTTGTAGATCGCGATGTTGATGCGAAAGGTAAAGGCGACCGAGAGCGTATGGCCGAGGTTGAGAACGCATAAAGAATCTCAGAAAAAATTTATACGAAGAACCCGCCTTTGAGGCGGGTTTTTTGTTGGCGGAACAATATTTAATTCAACTCAGAAAAAGAGAGTGCGCTTTCCAGAAAGGGAACGAATGAGGCGACGTTTCCGTTTATGAATTATATATAATAAACGATATGCCCGAAGGACCCTCCATGACAAAAGCGTTGAAAATGGTTTTATTGACCGCAACGGTAACTTTATCTCTCTCCGCCTGCGGCGGACAGGACAAGCTTCAGCCTACCCCTGAGGCTTCTAATGAGAAGAGCGTAGAGATGAGCGAGACGGTGAAGGTCGTCGCCGACACACGAAGGACTGAAACGCGTGACAACACCTCTCAGACAGTCAAACTTTCCGAAGTGAACGCGCCCTATAATGCCTTCCTCAAAACCTATGTAAAACCTACTGAGGGTATAAACCTTTTGGCGTATCAGGATGTTACGGACACGGATGCCGCCGCCTTGGAAAGCTATATCGAAAATCTTGCGAATATGGAGGTTTCAGATTTTTCCGACACTGAAATGATGGCTTATTGGTTCAATCTCTATAACGCTGTCACTTTGGATTTAATTCTTGATAATTATCCGGTCGATTCCATTAAAGATATTAGTGACCCATGGAGTCAAAAGCTCGTCAATGTCAGGGGCGCGACTATGACTTTAGATGAAATCGAGCATGACACATTACGCGAAAATTATGACGAGCCCCGAATACATTTTGCGGTGAATTGCGCGTCGATAGGATGCCCAAACTTAAAAACAACCGCTTGGGAGGCCGAAACGCTGGAGGCAGACTTACAACAAGCAGCAAAGGACTATGTTTCCAGCCCCCGCGGGATAATGGTCAATAATGAAGATATAAGAGCTTCAAAAATTTTCGATTGGTACAAAGAAGACTTTGGGGAGACTGAAGAAGACGTCCTGACTTATCTGTCTCAGTTTGCGGAGGGCGCGAAAAAGACCGCCATGCAAAATGCAAACGAAATTAAGGATTATGAATATGATTGGTCCCTTAATATCGCGAAATAAGGTAAGGAAAATCCCGCTTTTGGCAGAGGGATTTTCTGCATATTGACGTTCACTCTTTCGTGTCTAAAATTTGAGCCTGTCTTCGACTGTTTTCTGTAAGCTGTGTTTAGATTGAATTTCAAATTAGGGGCCAACTGTGACGAAGTTTACCAAACTCACGCTTCTTCTCATGGGCGGGCTTTTGGGGCCTTTAACGACCACAGCACAGGACGTGACACAAACCGAGACAGGTTCAGATATCAATCAACCCTATAATGCGTTTCTCGCTAAATATGTTACATCGGAAAACGGGTTAAACCTTGTCGCCTATGATAAGGTGACAGACGCTGATGAGAGGGGACTGGAACGCTACATAGAGAGCCTCTCAGGCATCGATATTTCGTCATATTCAGACGAACAGGCAATGGCGTATTGGTTTAATCTTTATAACGCCAAAACGGTCGAGCTGATACTGGATAAATATCCGGTGAAATCTATAAAAAAAATCGGCTTTTTAACGGGTCCTTGGGATAACAAAATATTGACCGTCCGTGGGCAGAAGATAAGCCTCAATAATATCGAGCATGATACCGTACGGGAACTATATGACGAACCACGGGTCCATTTCGCTTTTAATTGTGCGTCTATTGGGTGTCCAAACCTCAAAAAAACAGCTTGGGAAGCGGCCACGTTGGATGCTGATCTGACCGAAGCCGCGAAGGCTTTCATCTCTAGTCCCCGAGGTGTTCGGATTGACAAGAACGGTAATATCACCGCTTCGAGTATTTTTAAATGGTATAAGGAAGACTTTGGGGCCAGCGAAGCAGACGTTATATCCTATCTCGTCAAATTTGCAGAAAATGAAAAAAAGACCGCGCTGCAAAATGCCAAGCAGATCGAAGATTACGACTATAACTGGGAATTGAACATCACGAAACGAATTGAGTAAGAAATGGTAGGGGGAGAGGGACTTGAACCCCCGACCAACCCGTTATGAGCGGGTGGCTCTAACCAACTGAGCTATCCCCCCATCTCTGGGTGCACGGTTCTATAACGCTCAAGAGCCGTCCTGCAAACCCTCTTTGCTCAATCTGTCAGGACTTTTTGCACGGAAGATTTCCATCCGGCCAAGACAGATTGACGTGTATCCGCGTCCATTTGCGGGTCAAAGTTTTTATCCAGTGTCCAAACATCTTTAATAGCTTCCAAAGAGGGGAATAACCCCGCCCCCACAGCGGCCAAGGCGGCAGCGCCGAAAGCCGTGGTTTCAAGGACTTTTGGCCGTTCTACCGGAATGTCTAAAACGCCCGCGAGATATTGCACCATCCAGTCATTGGCGACCATACCGCCATCGACACGGAGCATTTTTGGCTCTACGCCGTCCTGCGCCATTGCAGAGAATAAATCGTAAGTCTGGTAGCAAACGCTCTCGATAGTGGCGCGCACGATTTCTGCGCGGCCCGTATCTCGCGTCAGGCCAAACAGACCTCCGCGCGCCTCGGGGTCCCAATACGGCGCGCCCAACCCGGTAAAGGCTGGCACAAGGTAAACCCCTTTATTGCTGTCCAAACTCTTGCAGAGGCTTTCTGTGTCTTTGGCGTGATCAATAATTTTCACTTCATCACGAAGCCATTGCACCGCGGCTCCGGCAATGAAAATGGATCCTTCCAACGCATAAGTCGTTTTCCCGTCCAAACGGTAGCAAATAGTAGACAATAATCGATTTTCTGAGGCGATACATTTTTCTCCCGTATTTAGGATCACAAAACACCCGGTTCCGTAAGTGGATTTTATATCGCCTTCTTGGAAACAAGCTTGCCCAATTGCGGCGGCCTGTTGGTCGCCCGCGACTCCTAAAATGGGGATGTCTTTGCCCAAGAGGCAACATGTCCCGAAGTCATCAACACAATCTTTAACCTTCGGCAGACCAGAAAGGGGAACGTCAAACAGATTCAAAAGCTCTTCATCCCACTCTTGTGTATGGATATTAAAAAGATTGGTGCGGCTCGCATTGGTGGCGTCCGTGGCGTGGATCCTCCCTTCGGTCAGACGCCAGATAAGGAAGCAATCCACTGTCCCGAAGGCGAGTTTATCTTGTTCTGCAAGGTCGCGCGCCCCGTCAATATTATCTAAAATCCAAGCGATTTTACTGCCACTGAAATAAGGGTCATGAATGAGGCCGGATTTGGCGTTGAGTTCCTCAACCGGCATTTTCTTCGCCATTTCCCGGCAGGCCTGCGCCGTCCGTCGGTCCTGCCAGACGATCGCTTTGTAAAGACATTTTCCGGTTTCTCTATTCCAGACCAGCGTCGTTTCACGCTGATTTGTAATCCCGATGCCCGCCACGTCATGATCGTTTTCTTCCGCAAAGTTCCAAGCTTGTTTAAGCGTTTTTAAAACCGTTTTCCAAATCGTCTCAGGGTCATGTTCCACCCATCCGTCTTGCGGGTAGATTTGCGGAAATTCCTCTTGCGCAGTGAACAGGATGCGCCCGCGGGGAGAAAAGACCAGTGTCCGGGAAGATGTGGTGCCTTGGTCAATAGAAAGAATAACTGTGCTCATATTATCAATCTAAGGCCAAGCACAGCGCCGTCAATCACCTAACTTTCCCGCTGGCTTGAGACCGTTCATAGTCTATATCTTGTTTATGGATGGCTGGTCGATACCTTTGGGGCAAACGCTCGTGACCTATTTGGCGTTCACGGCGATTATTATTGCGCGGTATTTCATCATTGTCGGACCAATCCACTGGGCGCTCTGGAAACGCGCGCCGAGAAAGGCACGCCGCCTATCAAAACAAGAGCCAACCCGCGCGACGATCCGCAATGAAATTCGGCTCTCTATAATCAGCGCCTTCATCTATGCGCTCCCAGCCGCAATCGTTCTTGAGATGTGGAAAGCCGGCGGCACCGCGCTCTATAGCGCTATGCCCGATAGTGTTTGGGGATGGAGCTATTTCTTTCTCTCCGCCGCGATTTACCTCTTCGCGCAAGACACATGGTTTTATTTCACGCACCGCCTCATGCATCATCGGAAATTATTTAAATATACTCATGAAGGGCACCACCGCTCGGTTCAGCCAACGCCTTGGGCGAGCTTTTCTTTCGACCCGATAGAGGCGGTCAGCGCGGCTTGGCTCCTCCCGGTCATGGCGCTGTTCATCCCGCTCCATATAGGTGTTGCGCTTGCGCTGCTCATGGTGATGACTATCAACGCCGTGTTTAATCACGCGGGATGGGAAGTCTATCCTGATAAATGGGTCAAGGGCTGGTGGGGCCGTCACATAATTACGGCCAGCCATCACAATCTGCACCATACGAAATTCAAAGGGAATTACGGCCTCTATTTCCGCTTTTGGGATAAGGTTTGCGGGACGGATAAGGGGTTGGTTTAGCCTATTGCTTTGTAAGCTATCAAATGCTTACGGTTCACCATACGTCTCCAAAAAGCATTATAAGGGTGCACATATTCCGTTGGCCCGACGGAATTTTCCAAGGGTAAACCTTTATTATGCCAAGCGAAGATTCCTTCTTTCAGATTATAAACTTCTTTCGCGCCAGCCGCTTTCAGTTCAGCCTGAACCTTTTCCGCCAAGATGGAGGAGCGGCGACCTACAGAGCAATAGAAAATTAGTGTTTTACCTGTCCAATCCCGATCAAATTGCGCCATGAAATCCGATGCCGTTAAGTCAGGATCAACGTGTTCGCTATTGCCGATATGGCTGATATCAAATTCTTTTTTATCCCGGACATCAAAAAACAAAGTGTCATTTGAAGCTAATTTTCTAGCCGACTCTACGCCAATATGACGGACGGTACGGTGATCTTTCACGACTGATATATGAGCTTTGTGAAGCGCTTTATTTTCTTTCTCTTCTGTGACCGCGAAGTCAGAAAAAGAAGACAGGAAGAACCCAAAGAGTATTGACGTTATGAATCTGAACATTATTCCGCGGCGTCCACAGCTTTTTTTAATTGTGCCATTTCATCTCGCAGTCTAGCGGCTTCTTCAAATTCCAAATTCTCGGCAGCTTCGAACATGCGCTTTTCAAGATCGGCCATGACGGCCGTCATGTTGCCGCCCATATAGGCCTCTTGCTCGCCTTCGGCCGCTTCAAGGTATTTCTTTTTAATCTGACCGCTTGGCGTGTATTTATTAGCATCGTCTTTGATTTTTCCAGCCGCCTGACTATCGCCCACCATATCGGCAACCCCGCGCAGAACGGTTTGCGGAACAATGCCGTGTTTTTCATTATGAGCAATTTGAATCTCTCGGCGGCGATCCGTTTCATTCATCGCGCGCTCCATGGAGCCCGTTATCCTATCCGCGTAGAGAACGACTTTGGCTTCACTATTACGCGCGGCCCGTCCGATTGTCTGGATGAGAGCCGTCTCAGACCGAAGGAAGCCTTCTTTATCCGCATCCAAAATCCCGACAAAGGCGCATTCGGGAATGTCGAGCCCTTCGCGGAGGAGGTTAATCCCGATGAGTACATCAAACTTGCCGAGACGTAGATCGCGGATAATCTCAATCCGCTCTAGCGTATCGACATCGCTATGCATATAGCGGACGCGGATGCCCTGATCGTTCATATATTCGGTCAGGTCCTCTGCCATTTTCTTCGTCAGGGTCGTGACCAAAGAGCGATAGCCGCGGGCGGCAACCTTCTGGACTTCGTCAATAACGTCATCGACCTGATTGGCGCCATCTTTGGCGACGGGGCGAATTTCGACGGGCGGGTCAATCAATCCGGTCGGGCGAATAACCTGCTCGACAAACACCCCGCCAGTCCGTTCCATTTCCCAATCGCTTGGAGTCGCAGATACATGCACGGTCTGAGGGCGCATTGCGTCCCATTCTTCGAATTTCAGCGGACGGTTATCAATACAGCTCGGCAGACGGAAACCGTGCTCGGCCAAGGTGGATTTCCGGCTAAAGTCGCCCTTACTCATCGCGCCGATCTGCGGCACTGAAACATGGCTCTCATCCATAAACAGGAGGGCGTCTTCCGGGAGATATTCAAACAAGGTAGGCGGCGGCTCCCCTGGCGCGCGGCCCGTGAGATAACGGGAGTAGTTTTCGATGCCGTTGCAAAACCCGCTGGCCGCCATCATCTCCAGATCAAATTCGGTGCGCTGGGCAATGCGTTGAGCTTCGAGTAATTTTCCCTCGGCTTCAAACCTCGTAAGCGTCTCGCCGAGTTCTTTTTTGATACCCTTCATCGCGCTTTGCACGGTCGGGCGGGGCGTCACATAATGCGAGTTGGCATAAACGCGAACATTATTAATGTCGCGCTTGGTTTTCCCCGTCAAAGGGTCAAATTCGGTGATCGAATCTATCTCGTCTCCAAAGAAATCAAACCGCCAGGCTGTATCATCATAATGAGCCGGGAAGAGTTCAATCGTATCGCCCCGAACGCGGAACGAACCGCGCTGAAACGCCAGATCATTGCGCTGATATTGAAGTTCGACAAATTGCGCCATGAGGGAGCGGGGATCCATTTCATCCCCCTTTTTCAAATCCACCGTCATCGCCGTATAGGTTTCGACCGACCCAATACCGTAGATACAGGAAACCGAGGCGACAATTATACAGTCATCCCGCTCTAGAATGGCCCGTGTTGCCGCATGGCGCATCCGGTCAATCTGTTCGTTTACGGAACTGTCTTTCTCAATAAATGTGTCTGTTCGCGGGACGTATGCTTCGGGCTGGTAGTAATCATAATATGAAACAAAATACTCGACCGCATTATCCGGGAAAAAGCTTTTAAATTCTGAATAAAGCTGCGCGGCGAGGGTTTTATTCGGGGCCATTATCAGGGCAGGGCGTTGGGTCGCTTCGATAATTTTCGCCATAGTGAAGGTTTTGCCCGACCCTGTGACACCTAGCAGAACCTGATCCCGCTCAATTGAATTTAAGCCGTCGCAAAGCTCTTCAATCGCTTTCGGCTGATCGCCCTTAGGCTCATATTCCGAAACAAGCCGAAACCGTTTCCCACCTTCGGATTTATGCGGTCTGTCAGGACGGTGAGGCTGCCACATGGACAGGTTCTGTTCCGGATGAAGCTGGGTGACATTCGCCATGGCTCCAATATGGCTATCATGAGGAGTTTGGCAAGGTCGCTATATGTAGCTTAAAATCATAAGATTTAAAAAAGGGGGAAGTAAATCCAACAGTCAAAGAGAAACGTAGTCAAATCGAGTGTTTTATTTTTTCAGCTTGGATTTGTCATGACTTTGTCGATTGTGGAAGATAAGATTTCAAAGTCACCGCAGGCAGAAGGGAAAAGCATGCCCAGCCCTAAACCCGGCCAGAATTTTGGCCGGACAGCGTCTAAAAAGAGTGTGGGTGCGGCGCGCCGGGATGCACAGTGGCTGCATAATATTGCTGAGAGAAAAGACGCGAAAGCTCTTTCAGATTTGTTCGAAATTTATGGCCCCAAGCTAAAAGGCTGGCTTATGGCAAGAGGTGTGGGCGCGGACACAGCAGAAGACATAGTTCAGGACATAATGATAAAGGTATGGACGAAGGCCCATAAATTCGATCCGTCCAAAGCCAGCTTTGCCACTTGGGTTTACCGTATGACCCGGAACCGGTGGATAGATTATAAACGCAAACATGGTCGCATGGATGTTCGTGACCCTGAACTGATGAAGGTCATCGCAGATGACGAAGTCCCCTCGGCGGAACATAACTTCATGTCGCAGGAAAATTCAGACATTTTAAAAAAACAAATTGCACGATTATCCGCGCCGCAACAAACGGCCATTCGTTTGGCCTATATGGAATTTAAGACACATAAGGAAATTGCCTCTGAAGTTGGTGTTCCGCTTGGCACTGTTAAAACGCGTATTCGAAGCGCTATTCAGGTTTTAAAATCGAACATGGCTCGAGAAATAGAGAATATACGATGAGCTTGCTCTCAAAAAATAATGTCGTGACCTCAGAGACGTCCATAATGGATTACGCCTTGGGCAATCTTAGCCCGGCTAAACATTTCATAATGGCCTGCCAAAGTGAGATTTCCGACACGGTGGCCGAAGAGATTTCTTTTCAAGAAGAGATCGCGACAAGCTTTTTGGGCGAAACACAATCTGTTTCATTATCCCCTGATTTTCTAGAGGAGGTGCTAGCGAAACTGCCAGAAGGTGACAGCGATGAAGAGACACAGGCCTTTGGCCGGGGCTTGGCGCCTAAAACACTTCGCTCTGTCTTGGGGCATGGACTTAAAGATTTGAAATGGCGGTCTATGGTTCCAGGTGTGGCTGTGCATGACGTTTTGGGCAATCGCCGATATGAAGAGGGCGAAAGGCTTTATCTTTTAAAAGCAAAGGGTGGCATGAAAATGCCGGATCATTCCCATAAAGGTGAAGAATGGTCTTTGATCCTGACCGGTAGTTACAGGGTCGGCGAGACAACTTACCGCCGCGGTGATCTCCACATTGAAGATGATACAGTCACTCATGCCCCTCATATTGATAAAGGCGAGGACTGTATCTGTCTGGTGATGACGCAAGGCCCTTTATTGATGAAAAGTTGGATACCCAAGATCGTGCAAAGGATCGTCGGAATTTAACTCCTATAATTAAGCGCGCATTTCCCGCTCAATATATTTATCAATGACTTCACCAAGGACGGTCATTGGGACACTGCCCCCCAGCACGACGGCATCATTGAATCCTCTATAATCAAATTTATTGCCTAATTCGGCTTTAGCTTTTTCCCGGAGCCCGACAATCGCGCTATGGCCGACTTTATAACCGCAGGCTTGGCCCGGCCAGGCGCAGTAACGGTCAACTTCGCTACGGACTTCCTCCGGATTTGATCCGTTATTCGTAACAAACCAATCAATCGCCTCTTCTCGCGTCCAGCGTTTGGCATGTAGCCCCGTATCAACGACCAGACGGCAAGCACGGAAGGCCAATGACTGGAGATACCCTAGTCGCCCTATTGGAAAGTCTTCATAGACGCCGAGTTCATCCGCGATTTGTTCAGCATAGAGAGCCCAGCCTTCGGAATAGGCATTAAACGCCAAAAGAGAGCGGATGAGGGGTTGTTTGAACGTATATTCGCCTTGCCAGACATGACCGGGAATGGCTTCGTGATACGTCAAATCAGGCAGGCTGAATTTGCTGTGCAGATCGGTCGTGCGCAGGTTTATCCAGAAATGGCCAGGGCTTTTGCCATCAATCGATCCAGCTCCGCCATATGCGCCCGGGGCGCCGGCCTCGACTTCCGGCGCAATCCGAGTGACTTCCATGAAACCCGGAACCATAGTTTCAAATGCTTGGGGAAGGCGGCCACGAATATCGACCAAGGTCTCCTCAATAAAAGCCATAATTTCGGCGCGCCCTTTATCGCCTTTGGAAAATTGATAGCGCGGGTCTTTTGACAGAGCCGTCATCCGGTCGCCAACCGTCCCTGTCGTATATCCGGCAGAACGAAGAATTGGATCCATTTGTGCGTGAAGGCTTGCAAGTTCGTCCAGTCCCATTTGATGCACTTCATCCGGAGACATATTTGTCGTCGTTCCAGCTTTTAAAGCCCAATCATAATAGGCGCCCCCCTCCGGAAGAGCCCAAACGCCGGCATTCGGCGTAGCGCGGGGCGCAAAAGTTTCCAGCGCTGTGATTTGGCGTTTAATAGCAGGCCGGATTTTTTCTTCTGCCAAGAGGGCCGCTCTTTCCCCAAAAG
This sequence comes from uncultured Hyphomonadaceae bacterium, assembly GCA_913058335.1. GTDB lineage: Bacteria > Pseudomonadota > Alphaproteobacteria > Caulobacterales > Maricaulaceae > Litorimonas. The sequence goes on along the minus strand of CAJXPX010000009.1, from coordinate 37,661 downwards.
GAGTGCCAAATTCTGCGGTCTTCGCCGCGAGGGTTTTCACAATACCCCACTCTTCGGCCGGTTTAGAGTCGGCGCCTCTCAACTGACCAAGTGTTTTCTCCATCAGGAAGTCAGGTAGGATAACGCCTCTATCGCCGTTCTTCCGCACGCGCTCTGTTTCGCCGTCAAGTTGCTGGGCATATGCTTCCATCCGCAAAAGATAGCTGTCGGCATCAGAGTGCTCTTCTATAGTGTGAGACGAGTCGAGAAAGCTCGGAATCTCAACAAAGGCTCCGGTGTTTTGCGCCACAACATAGGGGCTGTTTCGGTAAGACCAATTAGAATTGAGCAAGGCTACATCGCCATAGGGCAGGTCAAACCCCTCGACAGTTGTTTCAAAAACAGACTGAACGACATCAAATGTCAGTGCTTCCTCCTCCTGGAGGGCTGAGGTATCGACCTGATTTAATTTAGCGAGCATTGCCCGCACATCGTTTTCGATCGCCATTTGTCCGGTAGGTGATCTATCGGTCAATTGAGATTTAAGGTGACGGTATTTGCCTGTGTCAATTCCGGCGCTCGAGGCGCTTTCAGGATAGGCATTGAGGAGGAGGTCTGTTGCCTGACTCATCAAATCCATATTGGACTGCGGCCCTGTTCCAACGGATTGCGTAGCGCACCCGTTAAAGGCGAGAGCGGAGGTTGCGGCTGCCGCCGCAGACGTTTGGAGGACGGTTCGGCGGGAAACAGACATATAAGGCCTTTACTTAATTTAGGACACGTAAATATCTGCCACGCCTTTGCAAGCAAATCAAACGCTCGGAAAGACCAATTTTAGAATAACCTACCTTTTAAAGGGACTATCCATAAGCGTCATAATGGTGCGTAATGGCAATGGTGATTTGCCGCACCAGTTCTGACGCCCTTTCAAGTGGGCGAATAATTGTTTCCGAGATATGTGGGTATCCACCAGAGCCGCCCAATTTAACACCTGATTTTTCGACCAAATCTTCGGTCCAGCTCAAGGCATCACGTTTTTCAGGATAGCGTTGACGAAGGTCTTCCAGAATCGAGTTGATTTGAAAGGTCTGGAGCCTTTGCAAGACGTTCATCTGTGATGTATTTTCATCCCCGATGGCCGGCAGATCTGTCGCGATAATCATCATCTTCATTACCACGGCAAGCCGGAGTGCGTGGAGGATTTTAAGCGTTTCAGGGTCACAATCGGTACAGGCCAAATCGCTTTTATTGAATGCGGCGAGGGCATTAAATTGATCCATACGAAGGCGGTTGGCCAAATCCATAATCTGTGAGCGCCAGGCAGACTGGCTCAGCGTTTCGGCTACGATCAATGAGCGTTCGGCCAAGATGGGTTCATTTCCAGAGAGCGCGCGGCTAATCCAAAATCCCGGATCAAACAAACGGCCATAAGCTGTTAGAGCGGAGAGCTGCGTCCGGCTCATAGAAATCGCTGCAAGCCCGAAAATAGACCTCGCTCTCGCAGAGGTTTCCAACAGGCTTTCAAATTTTTCGCTATCAATTGCGGCGGCTCGGCCAATCCCAAAGATGATATTTGCGGGGGCTCCGAATTGCTGCAAAATGGCGTTATGCGGAATAGCTCGCAACTGGCGCGGATTAAACATATCTGCCCCGCTGCCCGGGGCTGCCCTTTTCACCGCCCGTGAGCCTGTTGGGATAAGGAGGTTCTGCCCAAACCCACCGAGAATCGTTATGTAATTCGGATCCCGATACAGACTATCCTGTTCTGACCCGATAGTTCGGAATACGTCCCAAGAAAAATCATTTTCCGTATAGAAGCTATCCTCTTCGGCGGCGCTTCGATCAGCGTATCGCGCGGCCAGAAGAGACTGCGCTGTGGCGTCAGAAAGTGTTGGGGTTTGAAACCAGAGAAATCCGTCCCCGCCTTGAAAACTCACTTCATGGCAAAGATGGACGTCACGTTTTTCAAACTGACGTATTGCCCAAGGGCTCATGGCGTAGTCGACGCGCTCGTGAATTTTGCCGGGATGTCCGCCCCGTCCCAGACCTTCGCCGTGGGTGTTAAAGACAAGTGCGGTAACGTCCTTCATTTCATTCTTGGCCATTTGATGCGCAAAATGAGAGTGAAGCCGCTCAATCGCGAGGGTGGCCGGAATTTGCCCCATGAACCGCCCGGCATCCGAAAAACCGGTTTGAATGGCAAAGACCCCGCGGGATTTAACGTAATCCTTGTACACCGGATTATTCAGCATTTTGCCAATGATACGTCCGCCATTATTGAGGGCGTCCGCTGTCTCAAACAGTGGAGAAATGTCTAAATGGTTTTCCAAGCCGTAAAGACGCGCCAGATATAAAACGCCCAATGGCACAAGGCTGTCTTCGGTTTCCGCAATCAATAACCGGATAGGCGTCTTGTCATCGATATATTTATGCATTTGCGCAGAGAGGATCATTTTCTCATGTGCAGTACTTTTCTCAAGGGCAAGAGAGGCGAAATTAACGGGTTGCGCTTTAACAGATTTTGTTAGTTTTGTGGCTTTATTCAGCAAAGTCCGATTGTCGGAGGATTGCTGATCCATTCCGAAAATGGGGCGGATCGCCGAAATAACGTGACGCGCATTCAGTCGGAAATGAATCCGGGCCGTTCCCAAACCAAAAGCAACCATTTGGGAACGTAAAATGATTAGGCTGGAGGCCAATTCTTCATTTGCACCGGAAATGGCTTTGTCGATTAGTTCAATCGCCAGATCAAGATTGGTAAACCGCCGGGTCGAGCTGCGAGTAAGGTTATTCGCCGCTGCAACCAGATTTTCGGGTTGAGTAATATCTTTCTCAAAAAGTGCCAGATCACGTTTTGCGCTCGTCTGGGCATCTGATAATTTGTCGATGAGGGTATCCAGCGCGGCTTCACTTTTGGCTTCGAGTTTGCCTTTGGATTGAAGGTCTTGCGCTGTTTTCAAATAACGACCTAGCTGTGTATGCTTTTCTGACAGCCTTAAACGAAGGGCATCCCCCCACGAAATATCTGTGCGGCCATCAATATCATATCCGACCCAGCTATAAGCGTCCGCCAAATGAGGGGTCAGATATGACCAGCTTTCGGGGAAGTTTTCTCGGGCGATATCAAGGACTTTTCGATTGATCCGGTTCAATGATCTTTGAATGCGCTCCAGAGTGGTTTGGGTGTCTTCATGTTCTTCAATCAGCGTTGGAGCCCGCTTTGGAAGATAAGGGTAAGATTTTAAGGCTTCGATCTCATCTTCAAACTCACCATCTTTCTTCGAGGCGAGAGCCCCAAGACAATTGCGTATATCGCGGGAAAGCGAGAAGGTAGGATGAGCTGTCAGAACGATTCCCAAGCCCGGCTTTTCTGCCCAAACCTTGTAACTGTCCCATCCTTTGGCCGCTTGCGCTTTGGCAATATCCGTGATGCGCGCTTCCAAGGTTTCTATTTGATCCAGGCCTGAACGGCGGCGCAGGCGCCGGATACGTTCTATTGCGCCTCTGTCTGAGAGCTGTTTGACAAGTTCTTCGATATGCCGAAAAGCGATTTTACGCTCTTCCACATCTTTGGAAATGTCGTAAGCGAGGACTTTTACAGCGTTAGCTTGCGGATCCTCATTCATGTCTTTTTTGTGCTCAGCAAGCCGGGCTTGCAGCCGCGTCAGAAGTTCGTCAGATTTAATTGGGCGTGTAATGTTCTTAATACCTTATAAAAATTTTGCTATTTCAGCAGCTGTGTCCAGCATACGGTTCGAGAAGCCCCATTCATTATCATACCAGCTGAGGACACGAATCATCTTGTTATTTATGATAACGGTTTCTCCTGTCATAAAGCTTGAGGAGTGTGGGTCGTGATTTAAGTCGATAGAGACGGTTTTATCTTCGATAATTTGCAAAACACCTTTCAGCTCCCCGTTTGCGGCCTTGGCAAAGGCGGCGTTGACATTTTCGAGTGTGGCGGCGTTTTTTGTATTTACGACTAAATCAACAACCGAAACATTAGGAGTCGGAACGCGGATAGCTTTCCCGTCGAGCTTTCCTTCTAGTTCCGGCATCACCAGACCGATGGCTTTGGCAGCACCAGTAGATGTCGGAATCATAGAAAGCGCGGCGGCCCTTCCTCGGTTGAAATCCTTGCGGTGGATTGTATCTAGCGTGGGCTGGTCGCCTGTATAGGAATGAACGGTCGTCATAAATCCTGAGTCAATTCCAAACGCATCATTTAAAACTTTTGCCAGAGGGGCGAGGGCATTTGTTGTGCAGGAACCGTTTGATACAACGTGGTCATCTTTGGTCAATTTGTCATGATTTACGCCATAAACAATAGTTTTATCTGCATTGTCTCCGGGCGCAGAAATTAGAACACGTTTCGCGCCGGCGTCGAGATGCTTTGCTGCCGCCTCACGAGCCGTAAAGATGCCTGTACATTCCAAGACAATATCAACTTGATTGTCCGCCCAATTCTGGTCTTCCAGATTCCGTACGGAGGTGACTTGTATTAGGCCTTGGCCGATATCCAGACTGTTTTCCGTGGCTTTAATCGTACCGGGGAACCGTCCATGAACGGAATCATATTTCAGCAGATGCGCCAAATTATCTGTCGACCATAAATCGTTAATCGCGACGACTTGAAGATCGTCCCGGCCTTGCTCATACAGGGCGCGCAGCACATTGCGGCCAATGCGTCCAAATCCGTTAATGGCGAGGCGAGTGGTCATACAATTATCCTTTATAGGTCCTAAGTCGTATAAACTTTTCTAGTTTAACATTACATGCAATAAAACGTCATGACATCGCTGTCATTACATGCATTAATTCATGATCGTGACCTCATTAACTTCCACTATATGAAGCCATTTAAGTCAAGGATAGACTCATTACAGAGGCTTTGGAAAAGTTCAGGGAAGCGCATAATAGAGACTTGGATGGATATTTCTTGATATTGCCCTGAACAGGGCGCTGCTTTCGTCAGAAGAGCCAGAAAACAACAAAATCTGACCTGAAATAATAGGCAGAAGAGGGATAAGGATGAGAATTGCAATAATTGGAGCCGGTGTTTCAGGCCTGTGTGCTGCCAAAGAGCTTAGAGAGGCCGGGCATAGTGTTACAGTATTCGAAAAATCTCGCGGGGTTGGGGGTCGTTTGTCGAGCCGGTATGCTGGGCCATACGAGTATGATCACGGCGCGCAATATTTCACGGTGACAGAAAACAGATTTCGCAGCTTGGTCTTAAAGGCAGAAAGTAAGGGTGCTGCTGCCCGGTGGGAAGGGCGATTCTTATTCTTAAAAAAAGGATTATTGACGACAGATAAGGGACGGGATCGATGGGTCGGAACGCCGAGAATGAATAGCTTTGCAAAATATGTGGCTGACGGACTCGACATCATTAAAGAGCATAAAGTGTCTTCCCTCCGCCGAGGTCAAGACGGGCTATGGACAATTGGTTTCGAATGTTCAGAGGGCGGAGCAGATCAGGATCGGAGTGGTTTCGACATCGTGATCTGTACCGCTCCACCTGAACAAGCCATAAATATCCTGCCCGACGACTTTAAACAGAGAGATTATTTGAAATCGGCCAAAATGAATGCCTGTTTCGCTTTGATGGTAGGATTGAAGAGCCTAATTGACCCCGGATGGGAGAGCTTGCGGATAAATGATTTGCCCGTCTCCTGGCTGGCGGTCAATAGTGCCAAGCCGGGCCGGGTCAATAATTTGGGAACATTGGTAGTTCACGCCGCGCCGGAGTGGTCTAATGCCAATTTAGAAAAAGATAGCAATGAAGTGCAATCCATCATGATGGAGGTTACGGCGGCTTTGACACGACTTGACTTAACCCAGCCAGAACATGTCACCTTGCACCGTTGGCTTTACGCGAGTGTTGAAAACTCTCCTGAGACACCTTTTCTTTGCGATCCGGAGCAAAATCTATTTGCAATCGGTGACTGGTGCCAAGGCGGTCGGGTTGAAGGGGCCGCGATGTCAGGCTTTGCCGTCGCTGACTATATCCTTCAAAACGCGTAAGTCCTACCTTGCCAGAAAGACACCTCCGCCTTACTTGCCTCCCATGACCAAAACCAAAAAATACCAAGAGACACTCGAAGAAATTCAAGCTGTGATTAAGGGGGAAACTTCGATAACGGCCCGTTACGCCACGGCATCGTGTCTTTTGGCGCAGAAGTTCGATTATTTCTTTTGGACCGGGTTTTATGAGGTGGATCCGCTCAAGGAGAACGAGCTTGTTGTCGGGCCCTATCAGGGTACGCTTGGCTGTCTTCGTATTCCATTTTCACGCGGCGTTTGCGGAGCCTGTGCAACGCAGAAAAAGACCCTCATCGTAGACGATGTTCATGCCTTTCCCGGACATATCGCCTGTGACAGTCAGACAAATTCTGAAATCGTCGTGCCCGTGGTAAATGCGCAAGGAGAGCTTATGGCCGTATTAGATGTAGACAGCATCTCTCTAAACTCCTTCGACACCGAAGATCAGAAAGGTCTCGAAGCGATTGCGGCTATTTTGCACGCGTAAAGCCTATTTAGACGCGCTTTTTCAACTCCTCTTTATCGTCCTTCAGCTTGAGGGGTTCGCGTTTGCGTGGCTGCGCAATCTCACTTTGCGCGATAGCAAAAGCTTCCTCTACGCTGGAAGCTGAGAGGAGGTCATCCCGCGTTGATTTAGCGGCAAAGCCGGAATCGACCACATGATGAAACGTCGCCAAAAGCGTTTCCCAGTATCCTGTATCGCTTAAGAAAATGACGGGCTTCACATGTAGGTTAAGGCGTAACCATGAGAGAATTTCCACAGCTTCTTCCAAAGTGCCAATTCCGCCGGGCAGGACAATAAAAGCATCCGCTCTATCGAACATAGAAATTTTACGTTCGTGCATGGTCTCGACAAATTCGTGCTCAATGCCCGCGACCGTTTTCTCGGCTTCCCTCAAGAAATTTGGCATGACGCCTGTGACATGCGCTCCGCCTTTATGGGCAGATCTGGCAACCGCGCCCATCAAGCCGAGGCCACCGCCGCCATAAACAAGTTTGTGTCCGCCCAGCGCAATTCCTATCCCTAATTTTTCGGCTAAAGCCATATGTTTTGGATCTTTGCCGGGGCTAGCGCCGCAGAACACACAAAGGGTCATCCCGCTTGTTTTCTGGGGGCTATCGGATTTTTCAGTTTTATTTGTCATCATCGACCCTTATGCCTTGATGGCGACGGCAATCAAGCGTCTGTGAAGAAGGAAGCCTCAAAATGTTCAGGGCCCGCATCATATGGATCATTATCGGAGGGCTGTTTTTGGCGGTTGCTCTTATCGTGGTTCTGCAAATGCTGGATGTTCTATCCCGGTTGGACAGCTCGGAAACACAAAGTCCCCCTCCTGTTATCGCGGAGACTGCCGATCCGATCGGTCTGGCCCCTACTCTGTTTCAGGACGTCATTGAATATCAGGAAAATAATATCAAAAAACTGCGTCTTTCTGGTACGGCTCAACCGGACACAGTCGTCATAATTTCAAATCGCGGACAAAGAGTACGACAAATTAAATCGGACTCTAACGGCAATTGGGTCGTCTCGATTGACGCCAGCGATGAGCAGCCCATGGTTATTGAAGCCGTTCTTTTTACCGAAAGCGGCGTTACTATTCGCGGCGATGAAACTGTCTACCGGATAGTTTTGCCGGGAACGGCCCAAGAGATTGCGCCGCAAGATATTACTCCAGATATAACGGGGGAGACCGATTTTTTGCCTGTGTCTCTGCCTGACAACAGACCAACCCTCATCATGGTCAGCGTTCCCGGAGGGCCAACCCGCATTGTTAGATCCCCTTTTGGCGGCAGCCCTACCGAAGGCCCGCTTACTATGGGGCCGATTGAATATGATGATGCGGGAGGCGTGATTTTTTCTGGCACTACCAGCGCAGAAGGCCGGGTGCGTCTCTATGCCGGCGAAGCCGCCATTGGCGAAACCCGGGTCGGCGCGGGTGGTAGGTGGAATTTTATTGCAGGCCGTATGCTGCCCATGGGGGAGTATGAAGTCAGGGCTGAGCTGATTAGGTCGGATGCAGAACGTGTACAAGTTACAGTCCCGTTTGAACGACTTCCCCCGGTCGGATCTTTAGAAGCTAATATTCCAACCGTTCAGTTTGAGCCTTATCGGTGGCAAGTCCGCCGGGCTTTGCTAGGCGGAGGCGCCCAGAATACAGTGATATTTGCGCCCCGGGACGCCGATGCCCTTATTCCGCCAAAAGGCTGAGGATTTATCTACTCTACCGGTTTACCCCGGCGTTTCTTGATGTTTCCGGTGTTGAAATGCTCATAGAACCGCTTGGCCCTTTCGCCCAGAACCGTGGGAGCTGCCAATAGAACAGGGGTGACAATTAGCGTCAAAATGGTCGCAAAACCAAGCCCGCTGGCGACAACGAAAGAGATCGGCGCCCAGATTTCAGAGGTGCTCGTCCCGCGCGTGTCGAGTTCTCCGGTAAAAATATTTGCGCCCCACCCCAAGATGAGTGGCATTAATCCGACTACAGTCGTCAGCGTCGTGAGGAAAACGGGGCGCAGACGCTGGGCGGCCGTACGGACAGCGGCATCCATCGGCTCGTAGCCATGTTCGCGAAAGCGCTGATAAGCATCGATCAAAACGATATTATTATTCACCACAATTCCGGCCAGAGCAATTACCCCTGTCAGGGTGAGGATCATCGAAATATAGGGGTAGAATATCAGACCTAAAATCACTCCAAAGACAGACAAGATAACGGCCATTAAAGTCAAAAAAACATGATAAAAACTGTTAAACTGTAAAAGCAAAATCACACTCATCATAAAAAGAATAGCCAGCATGGCGGTCACCGCAAATTGCCCTGCCTCTGCATTTTCTTCCTGTTGGCCGAGGAATTTCCATTTCACATTGGAAGGTATGTCGGCGTCTTCATTGAACCAACGTGTCAGTTCATCCACTTGAATATTTGTTGCATAGCCTTTTTGCGTGTTTCCCTGAACAACATAAAAGGGGAGAAGATCCCGACGCTCAATTTGATCCTGCCTCGGCTTGGCGATACGGGTCACAACAGCGGAAAGGGGAAGGGCGCCAGACGGGGTTTGAATTCTCAGACTGTCGAGTGCCGCCAAGTCTCTGGCAGAAGCTGGGTAGCGCACGCGAATATCGACTTCTTCCTCTGCGTCGAGTGGGCGGTACTGACCCACTAGAGCCCCTTCTGTGACAAATTGCACGGCAGCCCCAATCCGCCCTATATCCAGACCGAGACGCCCGGCCTCAGCTCGATCTACGACTATCTCCCAGTCCACCCCAGGTAGGGGAAGCGTGTCCTCAATATCAATAACTCCATCTAAAGTTTCTAATTTTTCGCGAACTTGTTTTGTAACTTTCACCAAGGATTCTTTATCTTCAGTTGAAATTTGTATTCCGATATCCTTTCCGATGGGGGGGCCCTGATCAATGCCCGTCACTTCGGTGATGACGCCTGGAATTCCGCGGGTTGCAAGTTCCAAGTCGGTGACAATGTCTGAGACGCTACGGCGTTCTGCGAAAGGTAATAATTCGGTATAGACTTTCACGACCGTGTCCGATGGCACATTGGCAGGCCCTGTCATAGCGCTGCCGCCCCCTTGTCCTATCGCGCCGTCCCCGGCCACAGTGTATACAGATTCAATCCCGGGAATGTCTTTAATGCGGCTTTCAATATCCTTCCCAATGGTCAGCACTTGCTGAGGTGTGGTATTTCCCCGTGCCCGCGCCAAAACAAAAAGCTGGTCAGAAGGTGTTTGAGTGAAAAATTCGACGGGCTTGGGCGGCGGACCTTTTAAATTGGCCCCGAAGGCGAAAACGATGATAGCCATTGTCGCGCCCATGCCCGCTATAACCAAAAGCGGCACACGAATAAGTCTTTGGATGAGACGAACATAAATGCCTGTGATCCCACTCAGTTTGCCCGGATCGCCTTGGTCTGCCGCCAAAAGCGCGGCATTGTCATTTTTTTTCTTTTTCCCCCTGAAGCCGATTTTAGCGCCTAGAGTCGGCAGAAATATTAGCGCCATCAGCGTAGAGGCGGATAGAACGTAAATCATGGTGCGCGGGAAATAGGCCATGAATTTACCGGTAAGCGTATCCCAGAACATTAGCGGGAGAAATGCCGCCAAGGTCGTCGCGGTGGAGGACATAATCGGCCAGAACATTCTCTCCCCCGCCATTTTAAAGGCTTCGAGTCTCTCCACTCCTTCATCCATTTTTCGATCTGCAAATTCGACAATAACAATAGCACTATCAACCAAAACACCGACAGAAAGAATGAGGCCAAAGAGGATCATCATATTGATCGTCTCGCCTTGAATATAGAACAGGGCAAAGGAAATCAAAAAACTGGCGGGAATAGCCCAACCGACGAAGATGGCCGAGCGCCAACCTAAGGCCGCTATGCACACGATAAAGACTAAAATGACCGCATTTATAATAGAGGCGGAAAGTTCGCTCATCATATCATTTATATAGGTCGAGCGAGACTGACTGTAGGATACGTTAATTGTTTTGGGCCATTCGGGGGCGCTGATCACGTCATCGACCAAGTCTTGAACGCGATCAGACGTATCCAGAATATTTTCGCCTTGCCGTTTTGAGACTTCCAAAGACACGGACGTCCGGCCATTAAAGCGGGCGAAGGTCGAGACATCCTTATATCTGCGGCGAACTTCGGCGATATCGCCCAGTTTGACAATGGCGCCGCCCTCGCTGCGCCGTATCACCAATTCGCTCATATCTTTCGGGTTTTCGATCAGTCCCGGAACTTTGACATTGAATTTACCGCTTTCGGTTTCCAAAGCCCCGGCCGGAACAAGAGCATTATTGCGGCCGACGGCGGCAGAAATTTCGTCATAGGTAATTCCAAGGCTTTCAATACGGGGCGGATCCAGAACGGCCTCCAAAACATCTATTCTTTCACCGGAAATTTTAGCTTCCAGAACGGAAGGCAGGCTTTCAAGCCGCCTTTGTAAATCTTTTGCACGTTTTTGAAGCTCGCGCTCCGGGGCGTTCCCCCAAAGGTTCACCGTAATAATCGGTAAGGAAGATGTGCTCACTTCTTCCACAATGGGCTCTTGCGCTTCTTGCGGAAACTCTGCGCGGGCTCGGTCCACTTTTTCCAAGACATCAGACATCGCCTGATCTTGATCAAAACTGGCTTCAAATTCCATGACGACATAGGCGACATTGGTCGCCGCGATACCGTTCATTTCTTTTAACCCGTCAATAGATTTTAGTTCGGTCTCCATTGGCCGGATAAGGAGACGCTCAGCGTCCTCTGGTGAAATACCTGGCAGAACGACTTGCACATTGATAAAAGGAACCGGAATGTCCGGCTCGGCTTCTTTCGGCAGATTATTCATGGCGAAAAACCCGCCAAATATGGCAAATAGCATTATGCCAATCGTCATGCGCCAGTTGCGAATGGAAAATCCTACAATGCCGGGAAACCCTTTAGCGTTGGGAGACATGCCGTCAGCCCGCTCGACAGGGCCAAGATCGTCAGGATCGCTCATTGCGAGGCCGCCTGATTATAATTCGCGGTGGGCTCAACCGTTTGACCGACCGCTACATAATCTTGTCCTTCGATAATAACGCGTGTCTCATCGGGCAGGCCCGTCACCCAAGATCCGTCAGGCGTTTCATCAATTACATTTACCTGAGCAAAACGGACAATGTCATTGCGGTCAAGATAGCGCACCCCGACAGCGCCCGAATCGTTCAGCGTCAGAATATTGGACGGGATATGTTGCGCGGATGTTTTCCCGGCGGTTATGTGTACTGTCGCCGTAACGCCCGCTTTGAGTTTATAATCTTCATTCGGAACCAGAATTTCAGCGCGAAATGTGCGTGTCGACGTATCAGATTTGGCTTCGATAAAATCAATTTTTCCTTCCACCGATTCTCCTGTGGCCAACTCGATAAGGGCCGACTCGCCGGCTGCAACCAAACCAACCTGTTTTTCCGTGAGTTGCGCGATCACTTTGAGCGGTGATAAATCAACAATTAGTCCGCAGGCTTGCCCGGGAGATAAATAGTCTCCGACTTGCGCCAATTGCTCTTCCCAAACGCCTCGGAACGGCGCACGGATATTAACATTATCCAGCTCAATTTCAGCTTGTTTAAGTGTGGCTCGCGCCCCGTCCATTTGAGCCTCAAATCCAATGACCCGCGTTTCAGATTGAAATCCTTTTTCCGCAAGCACACGCGCTCCGCGCAAATCATTTTCAATTGATTTCATATTTGCCCGAGCCTGATCGACCATGGCCGAGCGGGCATCAACATCCTGACGACAGACGAGCGCGCCTTTATTGACGATGCGGCCTTCTGCGGCAGGTACAGAAACAACGAGGCCCGACGTCTGTGCTTTGACGGTAACTTCCCGCGCGCTCTCGGTTTGTCCATAAAGCTTTAGCACGTTTTCATGTGTTTCGGCCCGAACAAACTTTATTTGTACGGACGGAATTTTTGTCTGGGCTTCGTTCTGGATTTCAGCTTGAGTTTTGCCGACGGCCGGCGGTCCTTCATTGAGGTTGTTTACGATAAACCAAATGATGATTAAGCCCAACAGGACACCGGCGATAAGAAATGATTTGTTAAACTTCATGACTCTGTTTTCGCCTTTAAGGGTGTGGCAGTTTGGCCTGTTCCTATGCGGCGTTGCATAGGACATAAAAATATCGTTTTCTAACGATATATTTGCAAGGGTAGGGAACGAACTTGCATGTGTTTCAATTTGACGCAATATCTTTTCATTTTTACGACAAAACAGGCTTGCCTTTGCTGTCCTCCTTAGTAACGTAACTGTTCTAGAAATTTTGACTGACCGGGGGTTATAGGTTTGAGCGATATTCTACAACAGCTGACGGCGAGACGCGCTGAAGCCAAAATGGGCGGGGGACAGGCCCGCATTGACGCGCAGCACGCCAAAGGCAAGCTGACCGCGAGAGAGCGGCTGGAGCTTTTATTAGACCCTGAAAGTTTTGAAGAGTTTGACATGTTCGTCAAACACCGCTCCATTGATTTCGGCATGGAGAAAAAGCACATTCCGGGCGACGGTGTCGTCACCGGATGGGGCACAATCAATGGCCGAAAGGTCTTCGTCTTTGCTCAGGATTTTACCGTTTTCGGCGGCTCTCTGTCCGAAACCCACGCTCAGAAAATCTGCAAAGTGCAGGAAATGGCGATGAAGCAGGGCGCCCCGATTATCGGGCTACAAGATTCCGGCGGCGCGCGTATCCAAGAAGGTGTTGCCGCGCTGACGGGCTATACGAATGTTTTCCAAAACAATATTCTTGCCAGCGGCGTTGTTCCGCAAATTTCTGTTATTATGGGGCCTAGCGCGGGCGGGGCGGTTTACTCTCCAGCGTTGACAGATTTTATTTTCATGGTGCGCGATAGCTCTTATATGTTCCTGACTGGGCCAGACGTTTTGAAAACCGTGACCAATGAAGTTGTCACCTCCGAAGAACTTGGCGGCGCGAAAACCCACACGACTAAATCCTCAGTGGCGGACGGCGCGTTTGATAATGATATGGAGGCGCTGGCAGAAATTCGCCGCCTGTTCGACTTCCTTCCGCTCAATAATCAGGATCGTTCTCCGGTGCGGCCTTTCTTTGATAAGCATGACCGCATTGACGAGAGCCTGGATACGCTCATTCCGGCTAATCCAAACCTGCCTTATGATATGCATGAGCTGGTGCGCAAAGTGGCGGATGAAGGCGATTTCTACGAAATTCAGCGTGACTTCGCGAAAAACATTCTCTGTGGGTTCATCCGCATCGAAGGCCAAACGGTCGGCGTGGTGGCCAACCAACCTATGGTTCTGGCGGGATGTCTTGATTCGGACGCGTCGCGCAAAGCCGCGCGCTTTATCCGTTTCTGCGATTGTTTTGAAATCCCGATCCTGACGCTTGTTGATGTGCCGGGCTTCCTCCCGGGCACGAGCCAGGAATTTGGCGGCGTTATCAAACACGGCGCCAAATTGCTTTACGCTTATGGCGAAGCGACTGTACCAAAAGTCACCGTTATTACGCGTAAAGCCTATGGCGGCGCTTACTGCGTCATGGCCCCGAAACATTTGCGCGGCGATCTGAACTATGCGTGGCCAACGGCGCAAATCGCAGTTATGGGCGCGAAAGGCGCTGTTGAAATCCTCCACCGCAAAGACCTCGGCGATGATATGAAAATCGCCAAACATACAGGCGATTACGAAGAAATGTTTCTCTCGCCGTTCCGCGCCGCCGAACGCGGCTATATTGACGAAGTCATCCAGCCACGCAGCACTAGAAAACGCGTCGCGAGAGGGTTAGCACTGCTCAAGGATAAAAAGCTCGAAAATCCGTGGAAGAAGCACGGGAATTTGCCATTATGATCAAAAAAATACTTATAGCGAACCGGGGCGAGATTGCTTGCCGGGTTATCAAAACAGCCAAGAAGCTCGGCATTAAAACGGTGGCGGTTTATTCTGATGCTGATAAAAACGGCCTGCATGTGTCGATGGCGGATGAAGCCATTCATATCGGTCCGCCGCAGGCCAATCAGTCCTATCTGGTCATGGATAAGATCATTGCCGCGATTGAGGAGAGCGGCGCGGATGCTGTCCATCCGGGCTATGGCTTCTTGTCGGAAAATCCTGAATTTGCCAAATTACTGGCCAAGAAAAAGATTACCTTTATCGGGCCGAACCCGCACGCTATTGTGTCAATGGGCGACAAAATTACCTCCAAGAAACTGGCGAAAGAGGCGGGCGTCTCTTGCGTACCAGGCCATATGGGTTTGATTGAGGACGCCGAAGAAGCCGTCAAAATCTCGCAAAAGGTTGGCTATCCTGTCATGATCAAGGCGTCGGCCGGCGGCGGCGGGAAAGGTATGCGCATCGCCTATAATGACGAAGAAGCGCGCGAAGGATTCCAGTCCTCCAAGAACGAAGCCGCAAGCAGCTTTGGCGATGACCGTATCTTTATCGAAAAATTTGTTGAACAGCCCCGCCATATCGAAATTCAGGTGCTGGGCGATAAACACGGCAATGTCATTTATCTCGGTGAACGCGAATGCTCTATTCAGCGCCGCAACCAGAAAGTTATCGAAGAAGCGCCGTCGCCCTTTCTGGACGAAAAAACCCGCGCCGCCATGGGCGCCGAGTCTGTCGCGCTGGCCAAAGCGGTGGATTACGATTCCGCCGGCACAGTCGAATTTATCGTGGATAAGGACAAGAACTTCTACTTCCTCGAAATGAACACGCGCTTGCAGGTGGAACATCCCGTCACGGAATTAATTACCGGCGTTGATCTGGTGGAGCAAATGATCCGCTCGGCGCAGGGCGAAGAACTCAACATGACGCAGGATGATGTGAAGCTGAAGGGCTGGGCGATTGAGTCCCGGATTTATGCCGAAGACCCGTTCCGCAATTTCCTACCCTCTATTGGCCGCTTAACCCGCTATCGTCCGCCATTTGAAGGCAAAAAGGACGACGGCGCTATCCTTCGTAATGACACCGGCGTCTTTGAAGGCGGCGAAATCTCTATGTATTACGATCCGATGATCGCCAAGCTCTGCACCTGGGGCGAGGATCGCGGTGTCGCGCTAAATGCGATGCAACACGCGCTGGATCTATTCGAGCTCGAAGGCATTGGCCATAATATCCCCTTTCTTCAGGCTGTTTACGACCATGACCGGTTCGAACGCGGCGATATTTCAACGGCGTTTATCGCCGATGAATATCCGGATGGATTTGAAGGCGGAAATGTCAATCCGGGTCATGCCCGCAAAATTGGCGCCATTTGCGCCTTGATGCATGACATCACCGAGCACCGCGCCGCTAGTATCTCCGGTAGTCTGCCAAACCATCGCCGCCATATTCCGGATGAATGGGCGGTGCAGGTCGGCGATCTGAATTATACGGCCGATATTAACGGCGAAAAAGGACTTCGCACGATCGTGGTTGGTGACGGCGAAAAGGCCTCCATAGAAATGGAAGTCCTGACCGGATGGACACCGGGACAGCCGCTTGTGATTGCGCTCGTTGATAATAAGCCGTTTAATTTCAAGGCGGACCCCATTCCCGAAGGCTATCGCGTGCGTCATCGCGGAGTCGAGTTTAAAGTTGCTGTTCGTACGCCACGCGCCGCTGAACTGTCCGCCGTCATGCCGGTTAAAGAAGAGACGGACACATCCAACTTGCTCCTCTGTCCTATGCCGGGCGTTATCGTCTCTATCCTCGTGGAAGAGGGACAGGAAGTTCAGGACGGACAGGCCCTCGCTGTGGTCGAAGCCATGAAAATGGAAAATACACTCCGCGCCGAGAAAAAGACGAAAATCCTCAAAATCAATGCCGCCCCCGGCGATAATCTTGCCGTGGACGAAGTGATTATGGAATTTGAAGTCGAGTAAGCTTTTATCGCCACATCAGCGCAGGCAAAGCCTGCCCGGTGTGGCGCAATATCGGTCTGGCCTCATTTGAGTATTTACTCCCCAAAAGGGGGTCAGCGGTTTAAACTATTTAAATATATTTTTTAGAAATCACCCAGATTTGACGATTCCTTAACTTTGACGCGCCTGAAGGTGGAGAAAACTTGCAATTTTCTTAACGCTGTGATATGTAAGGGGTTATGTTAAATCTGAAAACACGTTCGACGCTCACCCCATATCGCGCCATCGTTTTTTAACACCTCTTTATTTGCAAAATCTGACCCCGCCCTGACCCGGTTGAGTTTTGCGCCTATTGTGACCCGCCCCTAAAAAAATATAAAAGGTTCCCATGCTTTATCATAACTCCCGCCCGATTTCTTCCAATACGGCTGCCCACCGCTATGCCAACCGTCCTGACCGGTTTTACCAATGGCGGAATTTCTTTGAAGACCGCCCGGATGCTCTAGATCTCATCGAAGAAGAATTTGATCTTCAAAGCGAAGACACACGTCACGATAAATATTTTATCGTTCCGGGCCGAAGCAATATGATCACGCGTATGACAGATTCAGACATGCTCGAAATCCGCTCCATGATAAGCACGGACGGCCCGTTAGAGCAGTGGGAGCGGTCTATTAAAACGGCTTTTCCGCTAAAACGCACCACGTCTTCCATGATCGGCACTTATATTCCCCGTTTCCGGGGATGTTGTTCCTCAGTGGCAGATGCCGAGAGCCTGACAGACGCTTTATCCAAAAAGAGTAAGTTTTACCGGACCGAGTTAAATCGCCGCATTTTTGAAAGCGATGAACTACGCGTCGAAGTGTCCACTATGACGTTGGAAGACAAAGACTTCACAACAATCGCGGTTTCTTCTGAATCGTCCGACAAAGTCTTAGCGGCTTTAAATCGCTTTGGTTTTAAACCCCGGGCAAACCAGAATTACGGTGCTTTTTTGACCCAATTCCGGTCTCAAAGCCTTTAGTTTAGCGGCTAATTCCAATATATAGAGAGCCCGCTTTTCCAGCGGGCTTTTTTATTGGCTCGTCCTTATCCATATACATGCATCCGTCTTAAGTGTTTCGATACGAACTGTGTTTAGGCATGGTATGAAACTTGCAGGTCGCACGGTGTGCACTTATTGAGTCATGACTATGTCAGCTACTGTTCAACAGCCCCAGTCCGAAATCTTACAAGCGGAAAACCCGCAGGCAAAACCCGACTTATTCCCTGAAATTACGTCTTTCGATCCGCCTGCGTGGATGCGCAGCTCTTTTGTGCAAACGGCCATTGCCAGTATGAAATTTCGTAAACGCGGACCAAACCCTATGCTGGATGCGGCAGAAGAACGTATCTTAGAATGTGATGACGGCGTCCGCCTTTTAGGAAGTTTTTCGCCTAATCCGGAAAACAAAGCGCTCGTCATTTTCCTTCACGGATGGGAAGGGTCACAGGAATCCACATACGTCGTCTCTAGCGGGCGTCATATGTATGAACAGGGCGCGTCCGTTTTCCGTCTCAATTACCGCGATCACGGAAATAGCCATCATTTAAATGAAGGTGTGTTTTATTCGACCTTGTTTAACGAGGTATTTGACGCTGTAAAACAAGCGGCTTTACTTGCTGACGGCGCGCCCGTCTATGTCGTCGGTTTCTCTTTGGGCGGAAATTTCGCGCTACGTATTGCGCGTTCCCTCCGTGATTTGACCATTCGCAATCTTAAACATATCGTCGCGATCAGCCCGGTTGTTGATCCTTGGGGCGCGTCCCCTCTGGTGGATCAAAACTGGCTTTATCGCCGGTATTTTATGAAAAAATGGACCAAGTCACTTCGTAAAAAACAAGAGCTATATCCGCACATCTATGACTTTAGCACTATTTTATCAGAAAATCGGGTTTTGGATATTACTCAGAAATTGCTCCCGGCTTATTCTGATTACCCGGATATGGA
This sequence comes from uncultured Hyphomonadaceae bacterium, assembly GCA_913058335.1. Taxonomy (GTDB): domain Bacteria; phylum Pseudomonadota; class Alphaproteobacteria; order Caulobacterales; family Maricaulaceae; genus Litorimonas. Next base: position 19,287 of record CAJXPX010000009.1, on the reverse strand, counting down.
GAGCTATTTCAATGCTTACCGCGTTGACCCGCATGATCTTGAATATTGTCCGCTACCAATTTCTATTATTACAGCGGCCGATGACGGCATGATCCCGGAAGAAGATATTGAAAAGCTCGTTCTGAATAAAAATGCCCGCCGCATCATTCACGACCACGGCGGTCATAATGGATTTTTTCAGAGCCTAATGGGGCCGACCTGGTATGATGATTATATCAGCGAAATGGTTTTCGGCGGCGACTCTTAATCGCCGTTTCAGTCCGGAGTGACCTCATAAAGATTACCGCTAATGGTCGTCATTATCAGGGCTTGGTCGTCCACTCTGATGCCAAAACTGGTAATTTGTCCAAACCCGCTGCCTTCCAATCCAAAATCGTCATTAAGACGCTCAAAGGCGTCAGATTTCAGCGTTTCCCCGTCGATGAGCAAATCGGTTGGGACAGACCAGAGGTTTCCGGACACAAAGTCTCCGAAAACATACTGCTTTGAAAGACTGTCGATCGGGCCTGTATAAACAACGCCCCCCGTAATAGAGCCGCCTTGCTGGGGACCGCTTCCGTGTGAATACTCTGTCACAGGCGGGGTAAGGCTGGCATTAGAGGTGCCGTCATAATCTAATGTGCCTTCCACGAGATTCCAGCCGAAATTTCGCATCGAGTCGTGGACAGGGAGCCGGTTAACTTCCTCGCGGGAAGATTGTCCTACATCGGCAATAATTAAATCGCCATTGTCAGGATCAAAGGTCGCGCGGTAAGGATTGCGAAGGCCAATAGCAAATATTTCTTCGCGGCCACTCGACGGATCGCCTGCAAACCTGTTGCCAGGCGGAATGGCGTAATCGCGCTTATCATCTGCTGGAAAATCATCAGAAGTGACATCCACGCGGAGTACTTTCCCTAAGAGAGAAGATGTGTCTTGCGCCAGATCATTAGGATCTCCTGCGCCACCGCCGTCCCCTGTGGGGATAAGCAGGAACCCGTTCTCATCAAAACCAATCCAGCCCGCATTGTGATTACTGGCAGGTTGTTCAATAGTTAAAATAACATCTGCCGTCATTGCATCCCCTTGGCTAAGTTGATTTGAAACAGTTGAATATCGGCGGATTTCCGTATCGCCAGCAGGATTGCTCACATTGATATAAAATTCGCCGCTGGTTTCAAAATCGGGTGCAAAAGCAATACCCAAAAGTCCGCGCTCGCCATTTGTAGAAATTGAGCCGGAAACATCCAGAAAATCTGTGGAGTCAATGATACCGTCCGAACGAACCAATCTGGCTCGTCCGCCTTTTTCAAGGACTATGGATCGGTCCTCAACCCCCGGTAAGTTTGTGAAATAAACGGGCTGAGTAAAGTTGGAAGATAAAACTTTTGCTGAAAACGGTTCCGCGATGTCAGTGACGGTTATCGTCACATCCTGATCGACCGTGTTGCCCTGTCCATCATCGAGACGGAAAGTCAGCTCATAGACATTATCCTGATTGTCGTCCTGAGGGGTTTCAAAATTTGGGGGAGTATTAAAGTTTAGCTGATCACTTCCGCTGGCATTGGCGTCAAAGGTGAAAAGCCCCGCATCTGTTTGGTCAAGCAAAGTGATTGTGACCGTATCATTATCGGGGTCAGTGGCTTCGGGCGAGTAGGTTAAGTCATTATTTTCTTCAATCGTAATGTCGATGTCACTTGTGAAATTCGGGGCGGCGTTCTGCGGCGGAGGAGGGGGCGTTGGAGTAGATGTCGAAGAGCCTCCGTCCCCGCAGGAAACCAGAACGCTTGAGAAAAGCAGGAGGGAGGTTTTTAATTTTATATTCATCGGCATTCTCTTCGTCTCCTATTCTGATTGCGCTTTGGGGATGAACCCCTTAAATCAGCTCTCATGTTTGGTATGATTATAAAGCTCGCTCTTCTTTTAACGTTTGGAGGGTCGATTTTGTTCTTTCTTTTAGGCCTGTGGTCGCAAAAAGGAAAACCCAAGGGTCTTGTGAATGGCCGTTTGGCCGAATGTCCGGACTCGCCCAATGCCGTAAGCTCCGAACCTGGTACACAGCCCGAAAAGGTGGTGAAACCGCTTCAGGCCGGACTGGAAGAGGTCATGGCCGCCATAAAAAAGACTGGCGGAGTGATTACATCACACAGAGATGATTATCTTTCGGCAACTTATATGAGTTCAGTATTTAAATTTGTCGACGATGTTGAAGTACGAACCGATGGGGCGGTCTGTCACATTCGGTCAGCGTCCCGTGTTGGATACTCAGATCGCGGCGCAAACAGAAAGCGGGTTGCCGCCATTAGAGCCGCGCTTTAAAAAAACGGGCGATGCCCATATACATTGCGCCATAAGCGCACAAAGGAATATTCATGTCCGATTCTGACCAAGTAAAAAAAATTGACCACGCACGAGTGAAAGCGTTGGTGACCGAGTTGTTGGAAGCCATCGGCGAAGACCCGACCCGTGAAGGGCTGATAGAAACGCCGCGACGTATAGCAAATTTCTGGCGTGAATTTATCGAATATGACGCTGGAAAACTGGACACCACATTTTCTGCCGTCAAACACAACCAAATGGTGGCCGTGACCGGTGTCAAAGTTTGGTCCATGTGCGAACACCATATGCTGCCATTTTGGTGCGATCTCTCCATTGCCTATATTGCAGAGGAGAAAGTTTTGGGTCTATCAAAATTTGCTCGTATTGCGCATAAACATGCGCACAAACTCACCCTTCAAGAGCAGTTAGTCTCGGACGTCGCCAATGAATTGAAAGAGATTTTGGAAACTGAAAATGTTGCCGTCATGGCCAAGGGCGAACATCTCTGCATGACGATGCGCGGAATCAAGACACCGCATCGGATGATCAGCACGGCTTTGTCCGGTAAATTCCATCAATCTGAACAACGTATGGAATTTCTCCGCATTATTGATGGCGGCATTTAAATAGACTAAACGCCCGGGCTGTAATGCCCCGTCGCACGAACGCCTAATTTAAGCTATACTCTGCCTATGACCCCAGAGCTTCTCCTGCGAGATTGGCTGTCGCTGCGCTTTTGGTTGACGCGCTGCGTGCTACCGAGTGCTTCCATTCTGGTTGGGATATTGCTCCTGTTTCGGGGGCTGACAGATAATCCGGCAGATCTGAATCAAAACGCCCTCATCGTCGGCTTTTTCTCTCTATATTTTGTTTTTGTCCGAGGCGGGCATCTTTTAATGATCCGTAGCCTGCATGCCGAACTGCTCAAGAAATACCCCGAAGGCTACGCCGAAAAACTCGGATATATCCCGCGCGGGCAAATCAAACGCCGCAATCTCGGGTTTACTTTGGCCCGTATCAAACGCGAACTCATGCTGGAAGAGCAAAAGAAAAAGTCTAAACGGCTCGGTTGAAAGCATGTCCCCGCGCTTGACTTCATTTGCGCTGGCACATTTTAGCTAGGCGCGGGACATTCGCCGCCTCATTGATTTACATGCTGCTAAACGCGGTATTTATTTTGGGTTGGAAAACATGGAGGAGTTAAGTCTCACCTAGACGGTTGAACTCCGGTGTGATACGCGAAAACCATGTTTAGACGGGCCATAACAATACGAATTATTAGCCCGGTACGCTAAAGGCGTGCCGGGAATTTCTACCCGCTTTTTAACGTCCTATTTTATCCGAGACATCCATGACTGATTCATCTGAGACGACCCGCGATTACCGCGAGACGTTATTCCTGCCAAAAACCGATTTTCCAATGCGGGCGAGCCTGCCCAAACGCGAACCCGATTGGATAGCGCGCTGGAACGAAATTGGACTCTATGAAAAGCAACGCAAGGCGGAAAATGCCAAGGGGCCCTATACGCTCCATGATGGCCCGCCCTATGCCAATGGTCATATCCATATGGGCACGGCGCTTAACAAAATCCTCAAAGATATCGTCAACCGCTCTCACCAAATGCTCGGCCATGATGCGAATTATGTTCCGGGCTGGGATTGCCACGGCCTGCCGATTGAGTGGAAAGTCGAAGAAGAATTTCGCGGTAAAGGCCGCCCCAAGGAAGACGTCCCGGGATCAGAATTCCGCACGCGCTGCCGCGAATACGCGGCCGAATGGCTCGACGTCCAACGCGAAGAATTTAAACGTCTCGGCGTCATTGGCGATTGGGACAACCCCTATAAGACGATGAATTTTGACAGCGAGTCCGTCATCTGCGGAGAGCTTTTGAAAATCGCGGGAACAGGTCAGCTTTATCGCGGTTCCAAACCGATCATGTGGTCGCCCGTGGAACAAACCGCGCTGGCCGAAGCCGAGGTCGAATATCAGGATAAGAAGGCGACACAGATTTATGTGAAGTTTCCTGTGCAAGAAGGTTTGGAAAACGCCTCAGTCGTTATCTGGACAACTACACCTTGGACAATTCCGGCAAACCGCGCGGTAAGTTATTCCGGCGCGATCAAATATGGCCTTTATGAAGTTACGGAGATGGAAGAGAGCGAATTTAAACCTTGGTCAAAACCCGGTGACAGGCTTGCTGTTGCCGATGATTTGTGGCCTTCCGTTGCGAAAGCGGGTTTAATTAAATCGGCCAATCGCTTGGAAGATGTGGATGCCTCCACTTTGGTTCTTGACCACCCTTTAAAAAATATGGATGGCGCGGAAGGAAAGTTTGATTATCCTGTGCCACTTCTCGAAGGCTCTCATGTAACCGCTGATGCTGGTACGGGTTTTGTCCATACAGCCCCGAGCCATGGTGAAGACGATTACGGTATCTGGATCTCGAATCAAAAAATGCTCGAAGGATTAGGTGTCGATCCTATCGTTCCAATGACTTTGGACGATGCCGGCTGCTACACCGATGTTATGCCGGCCCGTCTGCAAGGCCTCGACGTTATCCGCACCTCCGGCAAGAAACGCGGCCAAGACGGCAAGGCGAACGCAGAAGTCATCAAGGCGCTGATGGAGACGGGCAATATCATGGCGCGAGGTATCATGATGCTCCGCGACGCCCATAGCTGGCGCTCTAAAGCCCCCGTAATCCGCCGCGCCACGCCGCAATGGTTTATCTCCATGTCCAAAGATGGCCTGCGCGACAAGGCATTGAAGGCGATTGACGATACGGCCTTTTGGCCGGATCGCGGACGCAACCGTATTGGCACCATGGTTGCTGACCGTCCGGACTGGCTGATTTCCCGACAGAGAAACTGGGGCGTTCCGATTACGCTCATTGTCGATAAAGATGGAAAGCTTCATACAGAACGGGATGATGCCGACGAAATCAATTCCCGTATTCTGGCCAAGGTCGAAGATCAGGGCGTGGATGGCTGGTTCGATACGCCGGTTGAAGAGTTTATGCCGGAAGGCAATGACGGCTGGGAAAAGGTCACGGACATCCTGGATGTCTGGTTTGATTCCGGATCCACTCACGCGTTTTGTCTGAAACGCCGCGACGACTTGCCTGACCGCGCCGATCTTTATCTCGAAGGGTCAGACCAACATCGCGGCTGGTTCCAGAGCTCTCTGATGGAAAGCTGCGCCATCTACGGCGAAGCTCCTTATAAAGGCGTTCTGACCCACGGCTTTGTCGTGGATGAAAAAGGCCTAAAAATGTCGAAATCCCTCGGCAATACGATGAGCCCGGAAGATATTTCCAAACAATATGGTGCGGAAATCATGCGCATCTGGACGGCCAGTTCCGATTGGGCAAATGATCTGAAAATTGGCAAGGAAATTATCCAGACAAGCGCGGATGCTTACCGCAAACTTCGAAATACTTTGCGTTACATGATTGGCGCGCTGGACGGATTTGACGGCTCTGAAACAGTGGAATATGCGGACATGCCGGCGCTGGAAAAATGGGTGCTGCACCGCCTGTCTGAAATCACAGAAGAGCATGAAGGCTGGGTTCGTAATCACGATCACAAAAAAATCTTCAGCACTTTATTTAATTTCTGCACAGTGGATTTATCAGCCTTTTATTTCGATATCCGGAAGGACGCGCTTTATTGCGATCCTCTGGACAGCACACGCCGCCGCGCATGCCGCACGGTCATGAACGAGATTTTCCAACGCCTGACCACCTGGCTTGCGCCGATCATGAGCTTCACCATGGAAGAGGTTTGGCAGGCAAGGCATCCGTCCGAAGACGGCTCTGTGCATTTGGAGTTGTTCCGAAGCTGTCCGGATGAGTGGAAGAATGAGGATTTGGCGTCGAATATTCAAGCTGTTCGCAATTTCAGGGTGAAGGCGCAAGAAGCGATTGAGCCATTGCGGCGAGAGGGCGTTATCAAGTCCTCACTCGACGCCTCCGTAAAGGCAACTGAAGCCAGCCTTTCAGGCCCAATGAAAGCGCTCGGAATTACGGGTGATAATTTATATGCAAATCCAAGCGACCCACGAGATTGCTTGGCGGACTATTTAATTGTCAGCCATTGCGAGCTTAGCGCAAGTCAAGACGAAGGCAGTCTGTCTGTTTCCGACCTGAAAGAGGCTGAAGGCTATAAAAAATGCGAACGCAGCTGGAAATATTTCCAAGGCGAAGGCGAGATTACGCCAAGAGACGCCGCCGCTGTTGCGTTGTTTGATAAGCGGTAAACTACATTTTCGTCATTCCCCGGCGGGGCCGGGGAATACATTTGGTAGGTTTAGCCACCTAAAACATATTAACGTTTTCCAATGCGAAGCTGAAACATAAAACCGGCGAACTCAAACGTGTGGAATCATCATCGCATGGATTTGCCGGTCAAGTCTTGTAATGACGGGAGTGGAAATCGGAGGTGAAAACCCTCCATGTTTATTTCTTGCTATCCCTCTGTTTCATAACTCAAATTAAAAACTCCGTCCCCGCCTTCAAAACCCATGATATTCTAAGCTCGTTCTCTTGGGCACGGACAGGAACGCGTCAGGTTCTGGTTCAAGAGACAGCGAGGTTGAGCATCGGGTGTTGACACATCCGACTGTGCCGGGCCTGTTATGGTGTGTTTGCCTGCCGTACCGTGCAGTGTCGGGCTGAAATAAACCCGGTGAGCGCGACTGTCGGAAAAACAAGAGGCCGCCATAGTATAAAATCGCTGCCGTGGGGTTTGCCGCCTTACGAAACAATTTAATATTTTTCGGTTTCCGGTGAGGAGGCCGACCCCGCGGGCTGTCCATTTTATTTTGGAATCCGTGAGAAAGGCTCAGCACTTGATGGCGAGTTGGACGAAAGGTGTGGGTGATGCACAATTTGAATTTGTCCTGTCAGTCCGCACAAGGCCGGACAGGCTGCAGAGCGCACGCCTCTTCGCTTGGCAGGTACGAAATGGCAGGAATAGAGTGAAACCCCTTCACGTGCCCAACTGTATTGAGTGTCTAGGAATGGGCCGGGCTTTTGCTATTATCGCGGAAAGGAACAAGGAGGCGTGATCAAGATGAAAGCTATTTTCTTATCTGCCTTTATCAGCGCTGCTCTGTTTGGTGCGGGCGAGGCGGCGGCGCAGTCTCCTAATAGCAGCCCTGTCTTGCTCATAGAGTCTCTTCCCTCGGATAACCCCGATTACCGCCGCATGATTTTGGTAAAATATCTTTCGGGGCCGCAGGTGAGTGTGGCTTATAAAGCTTATACAAGATCAGAATTTGCGCAAATTAAGGATGAAACGCCCCCAGAAGTCATCTCGGCTTGCCAGAGCGGCGCGGCGGCGACTTTGACTGAAATCAAAGAGTTCCAAGAAATTGAAGCCAAGCGAAAAGCGCAAGCTAAGCCCCCGGCGATCACAAGGTTTTGTATTAAAAACGTCTCCAACTGGGAAACGGCCGGGCGGGATAAATATCTTGATCCGATTTTTCTTGGGCTTCCCTACGCGGCCGTTTTGAAAACTGAATCCAAAACCCTGTCTGGAAATTAATCTAAGGCGGCAAATTTTCTATTGACTACATCTGTAATCAATCTTATAGATTACAGATGTAATTGATAGGGAAGACATGGCTCAGCGCATTTCACAATCTGAACTCGACATCATGAACGTCCTTTGGGAAAAAAGCCCAATGGCCGCCAGTGAGGTTGTGGAGCGGCTCGATAATAACAAAGACTGGAGCAGCCGGACGGTCAAAACGCTCCTTTCGCGATTGGTAGAGAAAGGCGCTCTGTCCACCGAAGCCGATGGTCGCCGTTATTTATATACGCCGCTCATCGCCAAAGACACATACGCCTCCCACGCCGCCAAAAGCCTATCGGAACGTTTATTTGGAGGCCGCGCCGCGCCGCTCGTGGCACATTTGGCCAAAGGGGAGGGCCTAAGTGAAACGGATATTGAAGAGCTTGAAGCCCTTCTGGCGAGGTTAAAGAAATGACCTTGGTAGAGGCGGCAGATTGGGGGTTGCAGACGGGGCTGATGGTCAGTTTCTTGATCGGACTGGTGCTGATTATCCGGCGTCCGTTTGCGCGCTATTTTGGGGCGGGGGCAGCCTATGCTCTCTGGCTATTGCCCGCCCTGCGCCTCTTTATGCCGACTCTTACTGTTCCTTTTTTGCGCCGCCCCGCGCCGGAAAGTTTAGAGTCGCAAAGCTCTAAATTAGACCCGATAATATCTAATTTACCGATTGAAAATTTGCAGAGTTTCACGGTAGATCCGAACGCTTTCGCCGAGACATCGTCTTACATTTCTATGCCTGCGATCTGGGCGAGTATTGCTCTTATCTGGCTAAGTATCGCCATGTTTTGGTTTGGATTTCAGCTCGTCCGGCAAGGTGCTTTTATGGCGCGAATGAAGGCCACTTCGACGCCTGTTTCCGATCCTCTCTTACCGAGCATTGATAGAGCTCGAAAGATTACAGGCCTGCGCCCCGTTCCGACTATTCGGTTAAGCCATGCCGTTACCAGCCCGATGGTGACAGGCTTGGCCTGTCCTCTAATATTGCTCCCGCAGGACTTTGACGTCCGGTTTAATCGAGAACAACAAATTTTTGCTCTGGTGCATGAAATGTCTCACATAAAACGCGGGGATCTCTGGGTAGCTCTCGCCATGCTCGGCTTTCGGGCGCTGTTCTGGCCTAATCCTTTGGTGCATTACGCAGCCCATAAAATGCGCATCGATCAAGAGGCCGCCTGCGACGCTGCTGTTGTCGCAAAAACCGGCGGAGGCGAAATCGCGCATTCCTACGCGCAGACACTCGTCCACGCGGCAAAAACTTCACTACAGTCCGGTCATCAATCCCCCCTCGGTTTAGCTTTGAGCGAGCCAAATCTGACGGAGAAATTTTCAATAGGAGACGAAAATGACGAAATGGTTTGATTTGGGCATGTCCCACCCCTTGGCGTTGGGCATGGCCCACCCGCTAGCGGACCGATTAGAAATCTTGGCGAGCCCAAAGGTCAATAAAACTTGGGCGAAGGGCGCAACAGCTAGTTTTGTCCTTGGCGTTGCGACCTTATCCGCTCCTATGACCGTTGCGGAAAGTCATCCGGAGGGGGCACTGAAAGACACAGTGGTCACAACCAGCAGCCAAAAATCCGTGATTAAGCTTCATAAAACTGATGATGATGGAAATGAAATCAAAAAACACTATGAAATCGAAATCGACGGGGACGAATTCGAAGCTTACGAATTTGACGAAGAGGGGAATAAGCGAAAGGTCGAAACCTCCGAGATCGAGGGCTTTAATCTTGAAACAGCTAAAAAATCCAAGTCTTGGGCTTTTTCCGTCGGGGAAGATAATCAGCTGAAATTTGATTCTGGAGAACAACTTGCTTTGGACACAATGGGCAAGGTCAGGACGCTACGCTTTGTGGACGAAAGCGGAGAGAAGAAGCGATACCGATTGGAAAGATTGAAAGAGCTCTCAAATCTGGAAGACCTAAAAAAACTTTCTGAATTGGAAGGATTGGGAGAGATTGAAAGGCTCAAAGTTCTAGATGCGCTTAAGAATGTAGAGGGCCTAGAAGATCTCGAAAACCTAGAGACTGAGCTCTCAAACGTGTTTGTGTGGAAAGGCGATATAACAGAACCACCTGAGCCTCCCCTCCCGCCTGGATATAAGAACGAAAAGGGCGAAGTCTCGGCAGATCGACATTTTGTTGTTTCCAAGGATAAAGAGTTTTATGGCAAAACCCCTCTTCGCTTTAAAATGGGAGAGAAGGATGGCTATGTCATGTTTCATGAGAGCCATAAGGCAGAAGCGAAACTGGCCGCAGCTAGAACTATGCTGGAAACTATAGAGTCTATGCTCAAAGATGTCGACGGTACACAAGAGTCAGAGCAAGAGCTAAAACAAGCTCGTAGAGAGCTTACGAATGCTCGAAAAGCGTTGGAAGACGCTGAATTGCGGATAAAAAATAAAGAGAGCGCGAGTGAGTGAAGTAGAAATTCGGGCGTCAGAGATAAACTGAAATCTGCACCTGAACCTTAAATAATTCCTCATTATTGAGGGTGGGGCTTGGTTCTTACCGAGTTCCGTCCTATTTATACGATCATGAAAAAAACATTTCTCTCTCTTCTCGCAAGTGCTTGCGTCGTAGCACCCGGATTATTTAGCGGCGCGGCGCAGGCTCAGTTCCTGGACGGCCCGCCGGAACGAATTGTTCCGGACTCACAAATGCAGGTGCAACTTTCTTACGCCCCTGTGGTCAAGCAAACGGCACCGGCTGTTGTTAATGTTTACACTTCGCGGACTGTCAGAGCCCGTAGCGGGGCTGATTTTTTTGAACGGATGTTTGGGATGCAGCGCGCGCCCCAGGAAAGAGTTGAGAGCTCTCTCGGATCAGGCGTAATTGTACGGTCTAATGGGATTATCGTCACAAATGCTCATGTGGTCAAAGGCGCTGACGAATTGAAAGTTGTTTTGAATGACCGTCGGGAGTTTCCGGCCGAGATCGTCGCGCAAGATGAAGAGATTGATGTCGCTGTTCTAAAAATTGAAACGAATGGAGAGAGACTTCCCGCCCTGGCTATTCAAAGTCAAAGTGATGACCTTGAAATTGGAGATATTGTTTTAGCCATCGGAAATCCCTTTGGTGTCGGGCAAACTGTAACGAGCGGCATTGTCTCGGCTTTAGGGCGTACAAATGTAACTGACTTATCTTCCTTTATTCAAACCGACGCTGCGGTAAACCCGGGAAATTCAGGCGGGGCTTTGGTTGACCTTTCCGGTGAGCTTATAGGTGTGAATACGGCAATTTTCTCACGTTCAGGGGGGTCCAATGGGATCGGATTCGCTATTCCTTCAGAACTGGTGAGCCGCGCTGTAGATAGCGCAATTTCTGAAGGCCGAATTGTGCGGCCTTGGATTGGCGCACGAACAAATGCTGTGGACGCGACTATGGCCTCTGCTTTGGGGTTGGACCGATCCAAAGGGGCGGTCATAAACGAAATATTACCAAAGGGGCCCGCTGATAAGGTTGGACTTGAAAAAGGCGACGTTATTCTTTCTGTGGACGGCACCCCGATTAACGATGACAGCGGACTTCGCTTTAAACTTGCGACATTGCGTAAAGGCCAAGAGGTCGCCATTCGGTATTTCCGGGAAGGTAAAGAGCGAACGGTGAATGTCGAAACTGATATTCCGCAGGAAACGCCAGAAAGAGACGAACGTAAAATTGAAGGTATGAATCCATTTGACGGAGCGACCCTTGTGAATATGAGCCCTGCCTTAGGGGAAGAACTTGGTTTTGATCCCTTTATCTCTGGCGTTATGGTTCTGAAGATCGAGCGTGGCAGTGCAGCTAATTATAACCGATTGCGGCCCGGAGATTTTTTGATTGGATTGAATGACGAGGATATTACCTCCACCCGCCAACTCGAATCATTACTGGAGACGGTAGAGTCCGACGAAGGCTGGAAACTCTCCATTGATCGCAATGGCCGGATTGGTGTTCTTCCGACGCGATACCTTCCGCGTGAGCAATAAGTCATTTCCGACTTATTTTCATCGGCAGGATTAGAAAAAGCAGCGCCTCGCCCGCTCGCGGATCAATTACGTCCGACAACTTTGTCTGAAGTCATAGGGCAAGATCACCTGTTAGCTAAAGACGCGCCGCTCGCCCGTATGCTGGCCAGCGGCCGGCTTAGCTCTCTTATATTATGGGGGCCGCCTGGGGTCGGTAAAACAACACTGGCGCGCATTATTGCCGATCATGCCGATATGGAATTTGTTCAGCTTTCTGCTGTTTTTTCCGGTGTTGCGGATTTGCGTAAAGTATTTGAAGCGGCAAAAGCTCGCCGAAGCACAGGGAGAGGTACGCTCCTCTTTGTTGATGAAATTCACCGTTTTAATAAGGCCCAGCAGGATGGGTTTCTGCCTTACGTGGAAAACGGTACAATTACACTTATAGGCGCAACGACTGAAAACCCGAGTTTTGAACTTAATAGCGCCTTGCTTTCCAGGGCGCAGGTTTATGTTCTTAAACGTCTTGACGAACTTGCGATTGACGGTTTGTTGAAACGGGCGGAATTGCATTTAGGCAAACCCTTGCCCGTAACGGGTGACGGACGACAGGCTTTGAAGGATATGGCGGATGGAGATGGACGCTACGCCTTGAGTCTTGCTGAAATCCTGTTTGATTACTCCGGTCAAACCGAATTTGATGGAAGAGGTGTTGCCCAAATTTTGCAAAAACGCCGCGCCCATTATGACAAAGGCGGAGAGCAACATTACAACCTGATCTCAGCCCTGCACAAATCCGTACGGGGATCTGACCCAGATGCCGCGCTTTATTGGTTGGCGCGAATGCTTTCCGGCGGGGAAGACCCAATTTATATTGCCAGGCGCCTCGTAAGAATGGCGAGTGAGGATATTGGGCTGGCCGATGCCTCGGCGCTGCCCGCTGCGATGGCGTCGCTGTCCGCTTATCAACTTCTCGGCACGCCGGAAGGGGAGTTGGCTTTAGCCCAAACCGTTGTGCACCTTGCCTCTGCGCCAAAATCCAATGCGGTATATTCGGCTTTTAAGGCCGCGCAAAAACTGGCCAATGAGACGGGGTCTCTTTCACCGCCCGCTCATATACTAAATGCGCCGACGTCGCTGATGAAAGATTTGGGATATGGCGACGGATATCAATATGATCCTGACACACCGGAAGGTTTTTCTGGCCAAGATTATTTTCCCGATGAAATATCACGTATCAATCTTTACAAGCCTAAGGGCGACGGAGATGAGCAAGAGATTAAAAGCCGCCTGACCAAATGGCAGGATATTCGAAAAATGAAATCAGAATAGTTAAGCTAATTCGCTGAGAACAAAAATTCCTTTTCTTTGCCATTCAGACCTCAGGCGTCTATGTCAAAGCCATGAGGGTTTATCATGTATAATGTAATCTTAGTCGCGCTCGGCGGGGCGCTGGGCGCAAGTGGTCGATACGGTTTATCTGCGCTGAGCTTACGCCAATTCGGACCGGGCTTTCCAGTGGGTACCTTGGCGGCCAATATCATCGGTAGCGCCGCTATGGGTCTTCTGGTTGGATGGTTGGCCTTTCGCGGAGCGGAAAATGCTCAAAGCCTCCGATTATTTTTAGGAGTTGGTCTGCTTGGCGGATTTACAACCTTCAGCGCTTTTTCTCTCGAATCTTATTTAATGCTCGAGAAGAAAGCTTTTGGAGCTTTTTTCGGTTATATCGGGGCCTCTTTTTTTGTTTCCCTTGCCGCTTTGGCTTTAGGACTTTGGGTTTCTCGTATGGTGTTTTCGTCATGAGTGGTGTTCATAATTTAACTGTTCCCGAAACCGATGAGGGCTCGCGCCTGGATCGTTGGTTTAAAAAGCAGTTTCCACATGTTCCACACGGGCGTGTAGAGAAATTACTGCGAACAGGCCAGATCCGGGTGGACGCCAAACGCGCTAAAGGTAATTTGCGGCTCGAATCCGGTCAGACAATCCGCGTTCCCCCTTTGCCTGATCCCTCCGACATGAGCGAGACGCCCCCCGTCAATGACTCCGATACGAAGCTCATTCGCAGTCTTGTTATCTACGAAGATGACGATTTAATCGCCTTAAATAAACCGACAGGTCTTGCCGTACAGGGCGGATCGAAAACAACCCGTCATATTGACGGCATGTTGCCGGCTTTGGGCGAAGGGTGCCGATTGGTGCATCGTCTAGACCGCGATACATCCGGCGTCTTGCTAATTGCAAAATCTGTTAAAAGCGCGAAATGGGCTGGGCGTGCCTTTCAGAGCCGAAGGGCGCAAAAAATATATTGGGGTATTACCAATGGTGTTCCGCAACCCAAATCCGGAGAAATTAAAGGCTACATGGCCAAAGGCCGTTTGGACAACCGGTTTGGCAATATTCACGAAGGCAAAGAATTGATGGTCCCGGTACGTCATGGGGCAGAGGGCGGCAAACACGCCAAAACGCTTTACGATGTCAAAGCTCAGGCCGGGCAAAAAGCGGGTTGGGTGATCATGATGCCCCTCACAGGGCGGACACACCAACTCCGTCTCCATATGCAATTACTCGGTGCACCTATAGCAGGCGATCCCAAATATATGACGGACAGACCATTGCCCGGGGGAATAGAAATGACCCTTCACTTACATGCAAGGTCATTGACACTTCCGCGTGAGGGTAAATCCGATCTGACCTTTCAAGCGCCCCTGCCTCAACACATGGAAGATGCGTTTAAAATGCTCGGATTTAATACGGATAATGATGATGTCGATTGGGATGCTTTAAGCTAATGGCCAAGCGGTTTTATAAATCCGTTTCGACGCGGCACAGCGAGGGGCGCTATAATGTGCTTCTTGATGAACGAGTATTAAAGACGCCCGGAAAAATGGCCTTTAGCCTTCCGACAGAGGCGCTTGCCAAAACCGTTGCAGAAGAATGGGATGCGCAAAGAGAGAAAATCGAGCCCTCAAAAATGCCTCTCACGCGCTTGCTTAATGTGGCATTGGAACAAACTCCCTCGCGGCGTCCGGATTTGCTGGACGAAGCAAGGCGCTATACCAGCACGGATTTGCTATGCTACCGGGCACCTGAGCCCCGCATATTGAGGGAAAGACAATCAGAAGAGTGGGATAAATGGCTTGCTTGGGCAAAATCTAGAGGTGTCGACCTCGTCTCAACCCAGTCCCTGATCGCAATCGTCCAGCCGGAGAGCGCATATGAAACTATTTCAGACTATGTAGAAAGTTTAGAGGATATTCGCCTGACACTTTTCATGCATTTCACGGCTATTTTTGGGTCAGTTATCTTAGCTATGGCGGTAATAGAAAAAGCCCTTAGCGCCGAAGACGCTTTTGACCTGTCTCGACTTGATGTTCATTATCAAAATGAACTTTGGGGCGAAGACGAAGAGGCAGCACATATTGCCAAAGACCTCAGAGATGAAACCCGTCGTCTTGGATCAATTTTGGAATTATTGTAAATATGGATGGCAATCTTCTCCTCTCCGTATTCATTTTTCTCGCTGCAGCTTGTATTTTGGTGCCGATTTCAAAACTTTCCGGATTAGGCTCCGTTATCGGGTACCTTATCGCTGGAGTGATTATTGGTCCTCATGTTTTAGGGGCAATAAATGATCCGGAAACCATACTTCATTTTTCCGAATTCGGCGTTGTTATGATGCTCTTTCTGATCGGGCTAGAGCTAAAGCCCCGACAGCTTTGGAATATGCGTATGCGGCTAATGGGTCTGGGCGGTTTACAAGTTGCTTTAACAACTCTTTTAGTCACAGGAGCCGCTTATTATTTGGGCCGCCCCCTTGGAGAAGCGATCGTTATCGGGATGGCATTGTCACTGTCTTCTACTGCTATTTCACTTCAGATCATGCAAGACCGCCGAATGATGGGGGAGACGGTCGGTCAATCCGGATTTTCTGTGCTTTTGTTTCAAGACGTGATCGTCATTGTGATGATTGCTGCTTTACCGTTTCTAGCTCTTTCGAGCGGTCTTAGTTCTGAAACCGTCGGGACTCATGGCGGTGAGTCCTACAAACCGGAAGGCATTTGGCTTGCGGCTTCAATTATAAGCGTTTTTGCGGGAATGATTGCAGTAGGCCGGCTTTTTCTTCGCCCAATATTTCGAATTATTGCCAAAAGCAAAGTTCGGGAAACCTTTACGGCGATGGCCCTCCTGCTTGTTATTGGAGCGGCGTTGTTAATGGAATGGCTCGGTCTGTCTGCTGCCCTCGGCGCTTTTATCGCGGGTGTGGTGTTGGCGGATTCCGAATATCGTCATCAACTGGAACGAGATATTGAGCCATTTAAAGCTTTACTGCTTGGCCTGTTCTTTATCTCAGTTGGCATGTCACTAAATTTTATCACGCTTGGGGAGCAACCGATAATCATCGCAGCAATCGTTGTGGGGCTTCTTTGTCTGAAATTTGTTGTTATTTATCTGATTGGAGCCGTTTTCATGTTAGTCCAGTCAAGTCGGATCTTGTTCGCAGCCCTTCTTTGTCAGGCCGGAGAGTTTGGCTTTGTATTATTCCAGTTCGCCGCCCAAGAAGGCGCGCTTTCGTCGGAAATGGGAGAGATACTGACAGCTGTCATCGCGATTACCATGGCTTTGACGCCGCTCATAATTCTATTTTATGATAAAATCCTCTCTCCAAAATTCGCAACTCAATCCCTCACCGGAGAACCGCCTCAGAACGACCATAACCCTGTCCTGATTTTAGGATTTGGGCGAGTCGGTCAACTCGCAGGACGGTTGTTGCAGACTCAAAATATCGGAACGACGATTATAGATAATGATGGCGATCATATTGAGTTTTTAAAACAGTTTGGTCATCGGGTTTATTACGGGGACGCTTCTGATGTTGATCTGCTCCGCACCGCCGGCGCGTCTGAGGCTAAGGTCATTGTGGTGGCTATGGATGATCGCGACAAAGTAACGAAAGCTGTTTATGAGATCAAAGAGCATTTCCCCGATGCAAAAATTATTGCCCGGGCGAGAAACCGTACGCACCTGTTTGATCTTCTCGCGGAAGACGTGGATTTCGCAGAACGTGAAACAGCGCGCGCGAGTTTGGCGATGGGACGTAAAGCTCTTACCTATCTTGGCTTTTCCGAAGAGAAGGCCATGACCCTGTCGGATAAATTTTTGGAAATGGACTTCAAATTGGCCATGGAAGCTTTCGAACACCGGGCAGATATTGATGCCTTAATTTCGAGGGCCAAAAGGGGTCAGGAGTTATTGAAAGAAACCTTGTCCGGTGACGCTCTTTATACTGCCAAAACAGATGAGATCGAAAAAGACATGTAAGCCGCGACAGTTTTGCGCTTGAAATATGACGCTACGCCCATCAGGAGACGCACATGATTAAATTATTTCTTTCTCCTGCTGGCCGTATGGGGCGCCGCAATTTCTGGATTGGCGTAATCGGCTTTATTGTATTTGTCGTTGTCATGAAAACTATTTTGCGTTTCATGGGGCCGACGCTTTTTCAATTTTTTCTTTCTCTAATCTATATCGTTCTCGTCTTCCAGATTCTTTATAGCGTTTATGGAAAACGGCTCCACGATGTCGGGCGAAGCTTTTGGGCGCTGACAGGCATGATTACGCTTACGATTTTAATTGTGATAGCCGTTATGCTGGCCTTTGGCGGTGCAGAATACTTCACTGAATTTGCTCAATATGACCGAAAGGAAGATATCGATCCCGCTGAAATCGAGAGAATCAAAACGGGTTATCAAGATAAATTAGCAAATGCCGGACAGGTCATGCAGCCCGCCTTATATGGGATATGGGCAATGTTCTCACTCTGGCTTGGTCTTGCAAAACCAGAACCCAGTGCAAACAAATATGGCGCTATGATTTCCGAATAAATTCCAAAATGACTTGATTATTTTCCTTAGTCTGGCAATCTCTTATTGTTAAACAACAAAAGGGAGAGTTTTAATGGGTAATTTATTGTTTTCACCATCTGGACGCGTTGGGCCATCTGAGTTCATGCGCGGCGCAACCATTTTGATCGTGATCGGATTTATTCTTTCGATTTTGCCGGCACTCAGTCCTGCACTGGCCGCTATTGGCATTATTAGCATTGTTTTATGGTGGTGCTGGATCGTCTTATGGATAAAACGCTATCATGATGGCGGCAAATCCGGTTGGATGTGTTTGGTTCCGATTATTGTCTTTATCATCGCTTCAATTGTGATCAGTATGGTTTTGCAGCCGATGTTTATAGATCCGGAATTTACGGCTAGAACTGAAGAAGCTGCGGCCTCCGGTGACTTTGGTGCGATTATGGAGGCGGCCATGTCAGGCGGCGGCGTTTCTAAAATGGGGATACTTATTCTGTCTGTAGTAAATGCAGTCGTAGCTTATTTGGTTGCGTTCATCTTTAATAATATGATCAAAAGTGATCCGCACGACAATCAATTCGGCCCGGCTACGCCCGCAATGTAAGTTAGTTGAAAATTAGACTTTAAACCGCCCTTTCATCTGGGCGGTTTTTTTATGTCTTTTTCTCAACGGGACTAAATAGGCTCGTGAAACATCTCTCAAGCGCCTCATCCAAATCGGCAAATGTGACAGATTTTGTTAACCTCTCGACGCTCGTGACGCCATGTTCGCTAATCCCGCAAGGCACAATTCCGCCGAAATGGGACAAATCTGGGTTCAAGTTAATAGAGATGCCGTGAAAGCTCACCCATTTTTTAAGTCGAATCCCAATGGCCGCGATTTTTTCTTCCCGGCCGTCTTCCTGAACGACCCAGACGCCCACCCTCCCACACCGCCGTTCGGCCTTGATGCCAAACTCCCCGAGCGTTTCTATAATCCACTGCTCTAGGGTGCGGACAAAGAGAGAGACATCGCGGCCACGTTTGCGCAAATCTAACATGACATATGCCACCCGCTGCCCCGGTCCGTGATAGGTATATTGCCCTCCGCGGCCAGTCTCAAAAACTTCAAATCGACTGGCGTCCACTAAGTCATTAGGATTGGCGCTTGTTCCGGCCGTATAAAGCGGAGGATGTTGCAATAGCCAAACTTCTTCTTGCGTGTTTTTTGTAGCGATGCCTAGCGCTGTGTTTTTCATATACTCATGGGCATCAGGGTAAGCCGTAAGGCCATTGCTGACGCGCCAAATGACAGGGTCGGGGCTGTAAATTTTTGAGTTCATTAACGGCATATGGCACAAAATGCATGGTTTTGCGCGGTTAAAAATCAGCCTACAACGTATCAATGAAAAATTGAATTTGCCTGTCGATAGGGCTTTTCTTTTCTGAGATGCAACGCTATACGGCGCCTTCCTCGAAGTGCGGCTGTGGCGGAATTGGTAGACGCGCAGCGTTGAGGTCGCTGTCCAGTAACATGGGTGGAAGTTCGAGTCTTCTCAGCCGCACCATTTGGAAATTCACAACAGGTCAAGCGAAGTCAGGGGTGGACATCTTTCCCCCATTAAACCT
>CAJXPX010000008.1 GCA_913058335.1 uncultured Hyphomonadaceae bacterium | reverse complement strand
CGAGATGTAGAGAGGTCTCGTGGGCTCGGAGATGTGTATAAGAGACAGATACAATTTTGACGGGGCCGACCGCGTTATCGATTGGGCGCTCGAAAATAATATGAGCGTAAGGGGGCATGCCCTTCTTTGGCATGAGGCTACGCCGGATTATTTCCTACAAGGTTCAAGAGACGATATCCGCGCGCGCCTTGAAACCTATATCAACACAGTCGTTACCCATTTTAAAGACCGTATAAAAGTCTGGGACGTTGCGAACGAGGTGACGTCCACCGATATTTATAACGGGAATAATGGCGTTGGCCCGGATCGGCGAACGGCTTGGTTTGACGCCGTCGGCAATGGGGATTACCTTGATTGGGCTTTTCTCGCCGCCCGCGCGGCAGACCCGGCGGCTCAACTTTTCCTGAGCGATTATAATACTGAAAATCCGATTAAACAGGATTGGCTGGTAGAAATTCTGAGGCGTTTCCGCACCCGAAATATTCCGATTGACGGCGTTGGGCATCAATTCCACTTGCGATTAAATACCCCCGCCGATGCGGCCATTTCTGCTATTGAAGCGGTGGACAATGAATTTGCCGGTTTAATTAATCATATCACAGAGCTGGATGTTAGTTTCTATCAAGACCCCGGAAGCTGCTATGAAACCGGAACGAATTGTCAGGCTGATCTAGGCCCGACTCCGCCAGCGGACCTACTTGCCGATCAAGCCAGACTTCTTCGAGACATTTTTAATCAGCTGGTCACAAAGCCCAGCGTAGAGTCTGTGACCTTTTGGGGGGTGCGCGACGGGGATAGCTGGTTAAACACCAACCCTGCCGAAAGATATAATTATCCGCTCCTATTTAATCGGGAAGGCGAACCGAAACCTGCTTTCCATGCCATTACAGATCCGTCCTATCAGATATAAATCTGGTAAATAGCTTGGCGAATATCTTTTAATCCGCCGCTTTATAAATCACGCCGCCTTTCATCACGAAGTCCACGTCTTCCAACTCGCTCACATCCGTGAGAGGGTCTCCGTCCACGGCTATTATGTCGGCATATTTTCCGGCCTCAAGCGAACCTGACATATCCTCAACGCCGAATAAGGTCGCATTATTAATCGTCGCCGCCTGAAGCGCTTGCATAGGGGTCAGACCCCATTTCACCATATATTTCATTTGGCGGCCATTATCACCGTGAGGATAGACCCCGGCATCTGTACCATAGGCAATATTTGCGCCCGCCTTCACGGCGGCTTGAAAGCGTTCGCGTTGTTTCTTGCCGACAGTGCGTTCTTTCGCGAGGCTTTCTTCCAAAATTCCGGCGTCTTCGCCTTCTGAGAGAATATAGTCAGAGACATAGATATCCATTGAGAGATATGTTCCGTTCTTCTTGGCTTCGGCAATGCCCTCGTCAGAGATAAAGCTCGCATGTTCGACGGAATCCACTCCGGCGCGGATAGCGGTGTTTATGCCGTCTTCGCCGTGTGCGTGCACCGCCACTTTGAGGCCAAGCAGATGCGCTTCATCTACGATGGCTTTCATTTCCTCAAACGAAAATTGTTGCGCCCCGATTTTTGTGCCTTTGGATAAGACCCCGCCCGTTCCGCAAAACTTTATGACTTTGGCACCGTATTTATTGTTTTCGCGCACTTTGGCCCGCACTGCCCAAGGGCCGTCTGCGACGCCGCCGCTTGTTTTTTGATCTTCAAAGGGCAATAAATTATTGTCGCAATGGCCGCCCGTAATACCGATAGACCGCCCGGCAGGTATCATACGCGGGCCGGTTATGACCCCTTCCTCAATCGCGTTCATTAAATCTATATCGGCAAAGCCGGGCGCGCCGACATTCCGAACCGTTGTAAATCCTGCCATGAGCGTTTTCTTTGCATTAACGGTGCCGTAAATAGCGGCGCTTGGCGTGGATTGAGCCAGACTTTTATAGCCGTGTAAATCAGAGTTGCCGATTAGATGAACATGGCTGTCCATCAAGCCGGGAAGGACGGTATAGCCGGAAAGGTCGACCCGTTTGACCGCGTCGGACAAAGTCATTCCCTCAATTTCTGATTTGGCCCCAATGGCCGCAATCTTTCCGTCTTCGACAAGAATCATCTGATTTTCTAAAACCCGTCCGGAAATCGTATCAACCAAATTTCCGGCCTCGATCAAGACCGTTTCTAATTTTGACGCGCCCTCGGCGTGATCATCAGCCTGAGCCAATGGGCTAAGAAATGTGGCTGCCCCAAGGAGAGTGAGAAAAGATTTAAGTCGCATAGCAACGTCCTTTTGTTTTTCTCTTGATAGGGGGCACGCCGCGTTTACACAAAGGAAAGCCCTCCTCAGGCGAAAACTTTTGGACCGGGTCTGATTTTTCATCAGAGCATTTCATATCGGCATTAGTCAGCGTCATTCATACCAGTTTTTATTACGGCGCAGTTCTTTGGCAGACCATTTTCTTAACCGAAGCGGCGCTATTAATTAATATACCGTCCGGGGCGGAGAAATATGTTTGTCACCTTGGCCATTATTGCACGCGCTTTTCTCAAGGCGAGCTGTTTTATAGAAGGGTATCTCCGCCTTGCATATATCAGAGGAAAAACCTCATTGAGAAACGAGGAATTTTTATGTTTCGGAAACAGGCTCTTCTGGCCTAATCAGCTATGGCGCTCGACCACCGCATGAAATTCCGCCAGAATATGGTCTTTCTTATCCTGCGAGAGATAGGCTCCCTCTATTCCATTTCGCACCAAGGTCAGAATATCGTCCTTAGAAAGGTTCAGCGCCTCAGCGGCCCTAATATAGTTATCATTCAGATAGCCGCCAAAATAGGATGGATCGTCAGAATTTACTGTCACTTTTAATCCTGCCTCCAGCATGGTTTTCAGCGGGGAGTCTTTTAAATCATCAATGACGCAGAGTTTCAGATTTGAAAGAGGGCAACTGGTCAAGACCATTTTTTCTTCCCTTAACCGTTTAACCAAACCCTCATCTTCGAGGGCGCGATTGCCATGGTCCAGACGATTAATTTTTAAAAGATCGAGGGCTTCGCGCACATAATCAGGTGGGCCCTCCTCGCCGGCATGGGCAAAGGATTTGAGTCCCTTCTCTCGCGCCTTTGCAAAAACGCGTTCAAATTTGGACGGTGGATGACCGACTTCAGACGAATCGAGGCCCACACCGAGAATTTTATCGAGATAAGGCTCGGCCTGCTCCAGAGTTTTAAACGCGTCTTCTTCGGATAAATGTCGAAGGAAAGACAAAATAAGGTGCGAAGAAATTCCAAAGGCTTTTTCGCCCTGTTCAAGCCCGCTCAAGATACCTTCTATAACGTCATTAAAAGAAATGCCGCGTTCTGTATGGCCCTGCGGGTCGAAAAATATTTCAACATGGCGGCAATTATCAACTTTCACCCGCTCCAGATAGGCGACTGTGAGATCATGAAAGTCCTGTTTTGTTTGCAGGACCGACATGCCTTGATAATAGAGATCAAGAAACTCTTGAAGATTATTAAATTCATAAGCGGCCCGGATATCTTCGACGCTGTCAAAGGCAAGGTCAACGCCGTTTCGTTCGGCAAACTTGAACATTTGCTCAGGCTCCAAGCTCCCTTCTATATGAAGATGAAGTTCCGTTTTAGGGAGCGCGCGAATGAGGGTTTCTATATCTGACATAGTGCTCTTTAGGCAGAAAATTTAGCTGACTTAAAGTAAAATCAGGCGTTTTCATAACGTGAGTTAAGGCATTGTCGTTTTTTCCTTCTGGGATCGGAACCGAATATAGATTTGCTGGTTGCATGAGACCTACCTAATCTGAAAGGAGATTATTATGCCTACCCCAACCGGTCATACCCGCGCTATACGTGCCTCACGCGCTATCGGAACCAGTGTTTACAATTCTTCCCAAGAAAAGATTGGCGAAATCGAGGATATAATGCTCGATAAGATGGATAATGCCATCATGTTCGCCGTTGTCAGCTTTGGCGGATTTTTAGGCATGGGTGAAAAATACCATTCTATCCCTTGGGCCTCTCTGGATTATTCAAAAGAGGCGAAAGGCTATGTTGTCCCCTTCTCCAAGGAAAAGTTAAAAGACGGACCTGTCTCGTCTTTGCACGACCTGACCAAAGATGATGGTCTTGCGGCCCGGGACAGCTCCTATAATTATTATGGTGTTGACCCTTATTGGTCCTAAGCTATTCATTAAAAAAGCCCGCTAAAAATAGCGGGCTTTTTTAATAGGCGGCCTGGTTTTACCGAAACGTCGGCAAAATTTTAGACATCTGAAAAATTGGTGGTATTGCAGTCTTCTGCAAAATGGAGCGGGCGAAGAGATTCGAACCCTCGACCCTCACCTTGGCAAGGTGATGCTCTACCACTGAGCTACGCCCGCTCATATTTTGCGTATCAGAAGCGGTGAAGCCTCTGTGCGGCAGAAGGTGCGCTATATACCGCCTTTCATATCCTTTTCAAGCGGTTTGATGCAGTTTTTTCACTCGATATGACATCACCCCGGCGTTATTGATGTTTTATGACGACGCCCACGCTACGCCCTGATGAAGCTAATCTATTTGAGAAGCTCGACGCGCTGGGCATTTTGCATGAAACGCGGGAGCATCCCCCCATCTTTACGGTCGAGCAGAGCAAGGGTTTCAAAGCTGACTGGCCGGGCGGGCATACGAAAAACCTTTTTCTGAAAGATAAAGCCGGGCAATTTGTTTTGATCTGTGCTTTGGGCCACACCTCCGTACGGTTAAACAAATTGCACAAGATATTGGAGACAAAACGTCTCTCTTTTGGAGCTGAAGACGCGCTGTGGGAGCATTTGGGCGTGCGTCCGGGATCGGTGACCCTCTTTTCGATCTTGAATGACACAGAAGGTAAAGTGAGGCTTGTGCTGGATAAAGCCCTGTTCGGGCCGGAGCGCGTCTGGTTTCATCCTCTGCGAAATACGGCAAGCACGGCGATTGCCAGCAAAGATATTCTAAGGTTTTGCGAGGCGGCTGACCATAGCCCGGCGGTCATAGACTTTACCCTTTTGGCCGAAAATCAAGACGCGGCCTCCTAACGCTTTTGACGTAAGAATTTGAATTCCCCTTACGTCTTGAAGGCAGAGGATATCCCGCCCATATGAAGGGCATGACTGATATAATTATGAACTCTTCTGAGCCCTCCCCGACACAAAGCCCCAACGCGGCTGATTTGATTAAAGATTCCAGCGATATGGCCTTTATGGCGGATGTTGTTGAGCCTTCTAAGGAGACGCCCGTTATAGTGGATTTCTGGGCGCCTTGGTGCGGCCCGTGTAAACAGCTTATGCCGGCCTTGGAACGCGTTGTGAAAGGCGCCTCCGGTAAAGTTAAAATGGTGAAGATCAATATTGACGAGAATCCCGGTGTTGCCGGACAACTCGGCGTGCGTAGCATCCCGGCCGTTTACGCCTTCAAAGACGGAAAGCCCGTGGATGGATTTATGGGCGGCCAGCCTGAATCCGAACTTCAAAAATTTGTTGATCGTTTATCAGGCGATTCTGACCCGGCGGAGGAAGCCAACGCCTTGGTTGACCGGGCAAAAGACAGTCTTGCCGCCGGAGACGTGGGCGGGGCGGCACAGGATTTCGCGAGCGCCCTGAGTCTGGATGAAAATAATGCTCCGGCGCGGGCGGGATTGGTTCGAATTTACTTGGACAGCGGGAATGAAGAAGAGGCCGGTACATTGCTTCGCCAAACCCCCGAAGCCGTAATGGATCATCCCGAAATTGCCTCCGTTCGGTCAAAAATGGCGCTTGAGGATCAAGCGCCGGAACCGGATGAAGAGGATCCCGCGCTTGAGCTTTCGCAAAAAGTAAATGATAATCCCGACGATTTGGATGCGCGCTTGGAGCTTGCCAAAGCGCTCGCCTCTACGGGCCGTAACGACGAGGCAGTAGAGCATTTGTTGTATTCTGTTCGAAAAAACCGGACTTATAATAATGAAGCCGCGCGCCTTTTCCTCTTAACCGTTTTTGAAGCAGAAGGCCCCCAGTCCGACGTCTCTATTCGGGGCCGGCGGGAGCTTTCTTCTATCTTATTCGCTTAGAGTCAGATGAGTACTCACTATAAAGCCTTGGCGCGGAGGACTTCTCCAGAAGTTATTCCGCTATTTCCCTTAAACGGAGCTGTGCTTTTGCCGGCTTGTGATCTTCCGCTGAATATTTTTGAGCCGCGCTATCTGAATATGATTGATGACGCGCTTAAATCTGACCGTCTCATCGGCATGGTTCAAAGCCGGAAAGCCGGACTTGTCTCCATCGGCGGGTTGGGCCGCATAATTCAGTTTTCCGAGACAGAAGATGGGCGATATCTTATTGTCCTCAAAGGCCTTAAACGGTTTAAAATCACGGAAGAGGTGGAAACCAGCAGCCCCTATAGACAAGCCAAAGTGGATTATGAGTTGTTTGCAAATGACGCGGATATCCACGCCGCGAAACAGACTTCCGAGGCGCTGTCCGAAAGCGGTCGAACGGATCGGTCGACTTTAACAGTGGCGATGAAAGCGCTGGCAAAAAAAATTGGTGTCGCAGTAGATTGGGACGCTTTATCTGAAATTCCTCTGCCGGTTTTGGTCAATCAAGCGGCAATGATTTCGCCCTTTCAACCTGAAGATAAACAGTCTTTAATTGAAGCCATCAGTACGGATGAGAGGCGGCGTCTCTTGATCGGCTTAATGCATTTATATGCCGGGAGCGACAGCCCCTCCAACCCGACACAAACACAGTGAACCTAAAGCTTGAAAGCGTCTTATGAATGATAGCGTCATGATGGACCCCAAAATGTTAAGTGTTCTGGTCTGCCCGAAAACTGGCGGGCCCTTAAGCTATGATTCTGATAAAAGGGAACTTGTCAGTAAGTCGGCAAAACTAGCCTTTCCCGTCCGCGAAGGCGTGCCGATCCTGCTATTGGATGAGGCCCGCCCCCTCTAAAGGTTAACGCCAAGCCGTTGTTTTTCGTCCCTGAAAGGGAACAATTCCTATCTCCCCCCCGTTATTTATTTGAATGACAGGGAATGGAATGATGACGAACTTATTGAAACAGAATTATAAATCGAAATTATTGTCGGCGGTCTTTGCCGGGGCAATGATTGTCTCTCTTGCGCCGTCTGCGCTTGCGACGAACCCCGTTGCCAGTAGCTTGGCCGGAGTTTCAAATGCTGGACACCCGCCTCTTGCGGCCTCTGATGGCCCGTTGGATATCATCGCCGGGTTTATGGGGAAGAATAAAGGGACTGATTTTTCCAAAGAATTGGAAGCTCAGATCGAAAATGACGCTTTTGCCCGCATCCTAAACGGTAAAGTATCGCCCGGAGCCATCTCTGCGGCCAGACAGGCTTATGCCCAATCTGTTTTCAAGCCTCTTTGGGACAAAGATGCAGCGGAAGACCTTTATGGCATTTCGCCGCTTTTTGAAAGTCATGGACTGGAAAGCGGTATTACCGAAGCCAGCCTTGATGATTTAATTGATCAGAGATTCAATTCTGATGTTCCAGAAGAACAAGCCAGCGCCGAACTCGCTTTGACGGCCTTATGGTTAAAATCAACGTCACAAATTTCGGGGGGTTTATCTGATGAAGGTGAAGCAAAAACGTCGCGCGTTGATAGTCCTGTTCGTTCTGAACTGGTGACCTCTTTGCGCCGCGCCGCTGAGGGCGCGCCTCTTGAGGAAATGGAAGGTTTTACCTCTCATGCACCGCAATATGATAATTTGCGGAAAGCCCTGAAAAATTATAAAAAAGACGTCGCCCTCATCGACTGGTTATCCATCCCTAGAGAAGGCGATTTAATTGAGCCCGGTATGGAAGATGACCGCGTCCCGGCCTTACGAGAGCGTCTGAGAGCGGAAGGCTATTTATCCTATCCCAGTTTCTTTGACGTTGTTTTGGATGACATCCAAGAGCCGGTTAACGAAACTCTTTATGATGAAAAGTTGGAAGAGGCCGTTAAAAGTTTTCAGGCAGCCCATACGATGGAAGTCGACGGCGTTATCGGCCCGGCGACTCTGGACGCTATGAATGAAAGCCCGGAGTCTAAAATCACCAAGATTAAAGCCGCTCTGGATTATTGGCGTCACCTAAAGGCCTTTAATCAACAGACATCAGATCGCTATATCTGGGTCAACATTCCCTCCTTTCAGGCTGAAGGCTGGAATGACGGGAAAATGGAAATTTCGATGAAAACAGTTGTCGGGAAACCCCGAACGCCAACACCGGATTTTTCAGACCAAGTTGAATATATTGTCGCCAACCCGAAATGGTATCTGCCGGTTGGTTTGTTTAAACGTCAAAAGCTTCGTAAACTTCAAGCCAACCCCGGATATGCAGCCTCGCATAAATATAAAATCTATGATCGGTCTTCCGGGCAAGAATTGAGTGCGTATAATGTCGACTGGAACACCCCTGGCATTTCTAGCCAGATTCAAATGGTACAGTCGCCTGGCCCGCATAACGCTTTGGGTGAATTGAAAATCATTTTCCCGAACAAAAACTCTATCTATCTACACTCTACGCCGGATAAACATTTGTTTGAAAAAGAAGTCCGCGCCTTTAGCTCTGGGTGTATTCGATTGGACGACCCTGTCGCTATGGCAAACTGGATCACGGATCACGATAAAGCTGTTGAGACAAAAGAATTTAACAAGGTTTTGGAGTCACGTCAGCGCAAACATTTTTATGTCGATGATCAAATTCCGGTACATATTACCTATGTCGGAGTGACGGCCAATGACGACGGCGTCCCGACTTTCCACCGTGATATTTATAGAAAGCTTGCTGAACCTTCATTTGTTGAAGAGCAATATCCCAGGTATCAAGGGACTCCCATTGTTGAATTAGACAATGAAGATGATAATGTGAAGCAAACCGCTGCTGCACCAGGAAGTGTCAGCGCCCTGCCATAGGACATATATGTCTTTTAAAAATTTGTTATGCGCAGCGCCCTTTTTCGGGGCGTTGTTTTTTACCCCTTTTGCACAAGCCCCCTTTGCTCAGGCCCAAGCCGAAATGGCGGCTGTTTCAGTTCCTACTCTGGATAAACAAGCAATTCCCTATGCCACATGGCATACAACCCGATTGCCCGGAGAGAAGCTGAATTTAAAACTGCCAACGGGATTTACAGCCGAGCTCGACGGCACGCCTGTCACCCTCGACACGCGAGTTTTAAACAAAGCCGGGTCGCAATCCCTTACGGTTAAAAAACCGGACGGCTCCCGCCTAAGCCAAATCAGTGTCTTTACTCTCGAACCCATAAGCGAAGTGGACGAGAAAGGCTGGCTGAACGGCTATCGCATCGGAGAATATCCCAAAGATCCGCCAAGGGGATTTATCCGTTTGGATAGTGAGGCCGATAAAGGCATTGATGTCGCGCCGCATTTCAAGCTCGGACAATTTCTGTGTAAACAGCAACCCGACGCTTGGCCGAAATATGTTCTGGTGACGCAGTCAAACCTTAAACGCCTTGAGACGCTGCGGGAAAGTCTGGTGAAAGACGACATTACCGACGCCCAAACCTTTTTTGTTATGAGCGGCTTTAGAACCCCTTTTTATAATACCGCCATTGGCTCCGCAAAATTATCGCGCCATATGTATGGTGACGCCGCAGATATTTATATTGATGTCAAACCTCGCGACGGAAATATGGACGATATAAACCGCGATGGGGCCGTCAATAAAACGGATGCAAATTATTTATATGATTATGCGGCAAAGTTATTTGCCAAAAGCGACAAGGTGCAACCGGGTGGAATAGGGTCTTATAAAGCCAACGCCGTGCACGGACCGTTTGTGCATGTGGATGGCCGCGGACATGTTGCGCGGTGGGGACGTTAGGCTTTCGCCGCCTCGCCCCGCTTGACGTTCTGGCCCCTCCTTCCCATTTGTGGTGGAAGTGAGAAAAGGACGCCTTATGACACATTCCCCTTCCAATTATGATTATGCCGACGCCTCACAATGGCGCGGTACGACGATTTTGACGGTGCGCAAGAACGGCAAGGTCGTTATCGTCGGGGACGGTCAAGTGAGCGCCGGTAATACGGTGATGAAGGCGACCGCCCGAAAAGTACGTACTTTGGCCGGCGGGAAAATCCTGACAGGCTTTGCCGGAGCAACGGCAGACGCTTTTGCTTTATTGGAAAGGCTGGAAACCAAGGTTGAACAATATCCCACCCAGCTCGCACGCGCCTGCGTCGAGCTCGCCAAAGATTGGCGAACCGATAAATATCTCAGACAGCTTCAGGCCATGTTGATTGTGGCCGATAAATCCGAAACCTTTGTCCTGACGGGGAACGGTGATGTGGTGCAACCGGATGGCGGTATCACCGCGATCGGGTCGGGCGGAAATTTCGCGCTCTCCGCCGCGCTGGCTATGAATGAATATGAAGACGACGCGGAAACGCTCGCCCGGAAAGCGATGGAGATTGCCGATAAAATCTGCATTTACACTAATGATCAGCTGACCCTTGAGAGCCTCGATTCTGAAACCTAGTGACAATAGGCGGCAAAAAGACGAAGGAGCAGGCTTAAAGCCCGCCCCTGAAAATCTTCACATGATTTCAATGTTATATGAGTCTTGAAATCGTAAACCCTGCCCCCACTTTTAACGCATGACAGATAGCTTTACCCCCCGCGAAATTGTTTCCGAACTGGACCGCCATATTGTGGCGCAGAAAGATGCCAAACGTGCCGTGGCCATTGCGCTGCGTAATCGCTGGCGTCGGAAACAGGTTTCCAGCGAACTTCGTTCAGAAATTACGCCTAAAAACATTCTGATGATCGGCCCCACAGGTGTCGGGAAAACCGAAATCTCCAGGCGTCTGGCCAAGCTCGCCCAAGCCCCCTTTATTAAAATTGAGGCGACAAAATTTACCGAGGTCGGATATGTTGGCCGGGATGTCGAACAGATTATTCGGGATTTGGTTGAATCCGCAATTACGCTTTTACGGGACCAGAAGCGCTCTCAGGTTAAAGCCCAGGCGGAAAAGGCGGCGGAAAGCCGAATCATTGACGCCCTTGTCGGCGAAAATGCCGGAGAAGCGACGCGAGAAAAATTCCGCCAGAAACTCACTTCAGGCGAACTGGACGATAAAGAAGTCGAGATCGAACTAACGGATACAGGATCGCCGTTTCAGGGTTTTGATATACCCGGACAACCCGGCGCGTCTATGGGTATGATGGATTTAGGAGCCTTGTTTAACAAAGGCGGCCGTACGAAAACGGTGAAACTTCGTATTGGCGACGCCCACGGGCCGCTCTTGTCCGAAGAAGCCGATAAATTGCTTGATGATGATTCTATTAAACGCGAAGCTGTCGACTTGACAGAGCAAGACGGTATTGTCTTTCTCGATGAAATTGACAAAATCACAGCCCGGTCTGATGCGCGCGGGGGGGATGTTTCCCGAGAAGGCGTTCAGCGCGACCTGCTTCCCCTGATCGAAGGCACAACGGTCTCGACAAAATACGGACCCGTGAAAACCGATCATATTCTTTTTATTGCCAGCGGCGCTTTTCATGTCGCCAAACCGTCTGATCTTTTGCCCGAATTACAAGGGCGTTTGCCGATACGCGTTGAGTTACGGGCTTTGACCGAAAAAGACTTTGTCCGCATTTTGACGGAGCCGGAAGCAAGTTTGATTAAGCAATATAAAGCTTTGATGAAAACAGAAAATGTCGAACTGGATTTCACAGAAGATGGAATTGACGAACTTGCTAAAATTTCAGCCGAGGTAAATGCAAGCGTAGAAAATATTGGCGCAAGACGGTTACACACCGTCATGGAGCGTCTCCTCGATGAAGTCAGCTATACAGCGACCGATAAAAACGGCGAAACCGTCAAAATTGACGCGGAATATGTTCGTGAACATGTCGGCAAACTGGCTGCCGACCAAGACCTATCGAAATTCATTCTTTAGGCCAATTCTGATTAATTTAAGTCTGCCTCGAGAGTTCTAACTAAAACGAGTTAAACTCCGAGGATTCATCCCCTTTACCGGATTGAGCGGTAGAAAATAGATGCTCATCCAAATTGGCGAGCCTTGGCGTGGCCATTTCGGATGTTTGCGCGTCCGGGGCATGTCGAAGATCTTCAAGATGGATATAAGTCATGGAGAGAGCCATATCGCCTTGCGCGCGTTGCTGCGCGGTCTTGCCTTCAAAACGGCTTTCCAGCGCGTCTTTCGCCTCTGATTCCACAGTTGAGTTAACTGTCCCTTGATCTTCCATGATGGAAACAGCCTTTACCAGCTGCTTTGCGGAACTTTCTGACCATAAAGGAGACATCACATTGATCGCATAGGCGGCGCGAAAGGCCTGCGCCACGCCGTCGCCATAGGTTTCGTTTAACATGGCATCATGCTCGCCCTTTATAACAGAGCTTTCAATCTCTGCTTCAATAGAGGCGTCGCTGATAGGTTGATAGGAGATTTTTTGAAGCTGTGCAGTGTCGCTGTCTTGTCCACTAATTTGGGCGGTCGCCGTATAGGGCAGGAGAACCGCAGACGCTGCAAAAGTCGCGCTCAGTGTCAAAATAGTTTTTAAAGTCATTCTAATCTCCAAGGGACAGGGTTTAAATGTCCGCTTTCTTGAAGATACTACGCCCATTAGGCGTCAGAGTTGCGAGATCACGTCGAAGTTAATGTTTTAGACAGGTTGAGACGAGCTTGAGCCCTTACAAACTTTGTTTCAGAAAAATATACCAGGCGCCCGACCCGCCATGTTTCAGATGGGCTTGGGCATAGGTTGCAATATGCGGACGTAGCGCCGGGTCTTTGATCCAATTTGGGAAATTCTGGCGCAATACGCCGTTAAGGCGCGCCCCTTTCCCTGTGACGACCAACAAACATTTTTTATTATGTTTTGCCGCTCTGATGATGGCTCTGGCCAGCGCCGGGCGGGCTTCGTTTTGGGTCATATCATGTAAATCTATTTTGGCATCCACCTCGACACGTCCTCGCCGGGTCTTTTTGTCGTTATTTAGCTCTAACCGTCCAGGGGAGCGTTGAATGTCTTGAGAGATACTGGGCGCCACCCTCAGCATATTGGCAAAATCTTCACGACTGGGGAGGGGTTTAGCGCTTCCCTTCCCCTTCGGATACCGGCGCGGCGCCACCGTTCGCGCGACGCGGCCCCAGACATCGCGCTCTTCGTCTTTCAGCGGTCTGTCCGGTTTCTTTTTCATCCCCCAAAACCCATCAACTAACGGGTTGAGACGGCGCAATAGATTTTGGCACAAGCACCCTCCAGCGTACATCATGTTTCATCACGCCGGCGCGCGCGCCGGCTTCGTCTCCAGATCCGAAAAAGAGATCGCCTCTGAGCGCGCCGCGAATGGCTTTCCCCGTATCTTGGGCTGAAACCAAAAGGCCGGTTTCTTTTCCTTGGTAATCACCGCCCTCTTGCGGGAGGGTCGTTTCCAGCCACATCAGAGTTCCGTAAGGATGATAGCGGGGGTCAACCGCGATAGAGCCCATTTCAGTAAGAGGGACTTCCATCGCGCCGCGAGGGCCTTCCTCGACGCCTAATTCATCAATCGTAACAGCCTGTTCGGCAAAGAAGATATAGCGCGGATTTTCATTCATCAGGGCGCGGGTTTTTTCCGGACCATTTTTTTCCATCCACGACTCGATGGATTGTTTTGAGGCGCTTGAAAGTTTCATTTCACCGCGCTCCACCAAGACACGCCCGATAGACGTATAGGGTTTTCCATTATTAGCAGCATAGGCGGCGCGCAGACTTCTGCCGTCTTGATATTTCAATCGGCCCGATCCTTGTATTTGCATAAAGAATACATCAATGGGGCGGCCATAGGCGATGACCCGCGATGAATTGGCGTTGATTTGGGATCGGGGTTTTTTCAACACGGCAGAATTTGTCGGTTTCGCCAATATAGGTTCGCGGAACGTCTTGTCCGGCGTCAGGCGAACATCGATTTCAGGCTCATAATAGCCGGTCAATGTTCCGGAGTCTTCCGTCAGCGTTTTGAGGGAAAGAGGCGCAAATTCATTTTCAAAAAAGGCGCGCGCCCCGTCTTTCGTTTGGCTGGCAAATTTCGCCTTAGCACAAGCGGGTAGCCAATCCCTATAAGTTCCATAGTCGGGAAGATTTTTGTTCAAGGCGGCGTCAGGCTTTGCTTTGACCCAACTTTTGCAGGAACGGCGAAAAGAGGTAAGGGCGGGGCGGGTGTCGGCCTCTGCCCAATCGGCCAGATTATCATACCAAAGCGGCGTGTTGACGATAACCTCTTCCGGGGGATCAGGCTGTGGAGAACGGGGCGCAGGAATTTCAGGGGCGCTCGGCGGAGCCGTCAAAGGCGCCGCCTCATACGAGCCCTCTGTTACTTCGCCTTCCATATAAGGGGTTTCCGACCAGGGATTATTCTCCTCCCCGGCCGTAGTCATGCAACCCGTCAGGCCGGTGACAATCATTAAGACAAAAAAGAGAGCCCCAAGAGAAAATTTTTGCATTTTGTTTATTCGTCGCCTGAAGGTTTTGGATCAGCATCTTTTGTATCAGGAGACGGATCAGCTTCCAAGTCATCGCCTTCGGACGGCGCAACATCCGCAAGTCTCCAAGTCGGGTCGGACTGTTTTAGATTTCGTTCAAACGTCCAAATTTCCGCGATAGACGATAGAACATCAGGATCGCCCTGAACCACATTTCCTTCGTCATCCAGTAGCGCAGACGTCAAATCAGATTCATATAAAACAGAGATACGGGCGATCGATCCGGTCAACTCAGCAGAATCGATTGAGGTTTTCCTTAAACGGCCCAAATCCGTGACTTGAGTATAACCGGACTTCTCACGATCTTTGATGGCTTTGTTATAGACGGCCAGCGTGTCCTTTGTCAGTAGATTTGCGAGTGTGTCGTGATCGCCCGCCGCAAAGGCTTCTAAAATCATGGAATAGGCCTGCTTGGCTCCATCTATAAAATGACTGGGTGAAAATTCTGGATCGCCAGCCGATATCGCGCCAAGACCTCTTCTTTCCAAATCTTTTGATAAAGGCTCTACAACTGAGGCAGATTTTTCATCTTCCATCATAGATCGGGGGTTAATCGCGTCTTCGGGGCCTTTGCCAACTGTTTTCCCCAAAACGCTGTAGAACATGACACAAACGACTGTCGCGATGGCGGCGTAAAGAATGACTTCATACATAAGAGCGTCTTTTGTGGCTAAATTTAAATGGCCCTGTTGAAACAAGGCACGTCCTTTACCAGATAGGGTCTCTGAACAGTCGTCGCAATAAGGAATTGCGGCTATTGGCGCGCCATGATAGCAGGCGGGCCATTTCGATAACCCGCCAAAGGGAGCCCGTCAGGGAATTTATATGGCTAAAAAACCCAAGAAAACCAAGGAAGAAGATAGCCTGTCTATTGACGGCGAAGTCTCTCCTACTTCATCACCTGAAGCTAATCAGGCGACAGACGCACAGGCTAATGGCGAGGCTGCCTCTGGACCAATGCTGAGCATATTAGCGCAATATACCAAAGATCAGAGTTTTGAGAATCCGCACGCGCCGGAAAGTCTTCGCTCCGGTCTGGAAGCTCCGGCAATAAACATCAATATCGAAATCGGTCGTCAAATGATGGACGATGATAATGTCGAAGTGACTTTAATGCTCCGCGCCGAAGCCCGTCGCGGTGAAAATGTCGCCTTTATTGCCGAGCTTGAATATGCTGGCTTGTTTGCTTTCCAAGGCATCAATGTTGAGCAGATCCAGCCGATGATTTTGATCGAATGTCCGCGCCTCCTCTTCCCGTTTGCGCGCCAGATTATGGCCGAGATGACGCAGAATGGCGGCTTCCCGCCTATCATGCTTGAGCCACCGGATTTTGCTGCCATGTTTCGTGAGGAAATGATGCGCCGCGCCGCGGATCAGCCAACAAATTAAAAGCTGACATGAGATTTTTAAACCCGTCCTTTGAGGCGGGTTTTCTTTTGAGATATTCTATTTAGCTCGCAGGCGCAGAAGCTGCCCATTGTCAGGGTCGTCTGTGAGAATTAAAACAGATCCGTCCGCAGACACCCGCACATCACGAATGCGCGCGTCCAGATCGCTTAAAAGGTCTGTTTCGCTGACGACCTCTCTATTTTCCAAATCCACCCGCCGGAGGTCACGAGATGCCAATCCTCCGATTAAGGCATCTCCATTCCAATCGGGGAACATCTCTCCGCGATAAATTACCAGCCCGCTGGGCGCGATAGAAGGAACCCAAGAATAGATAGGTTCTACATAACCTTTTTTTTCTTCGAAAGGCGAAACTCTCGCGCCGTTATAATCAACGCCCTTTGTTACAAGCGGCCAGCCGTGGTTTTCTCCGCCGGTGATGATATTTAATTCGTCTCCGCCGCGCGGGCCATGTTCATGTTCCCAAAGTGTATTCGTCTCGGCGTCATAGGCGAGGCCTTGTACATTTCTATGGCCCATAGAATAAATCTGGGGTTTGTAATTATCCTGACCTAAAAAAGGGTTGTCTTGCGGCACGCCGCCATCCCGTGTGAGACGAATTATTTTGCCTAAATGGGTGTCAGGTTTTTGTGCATCCTCCCGATAGGCAAATCCTTCGCCTAAGGTTAGAATAAGAGTATCATCCGGTAAAAAGGCAATCCGCGATCCGAAATGCTGTGATCCGGATTTTGGTGGACTAGCGCGGAAAATAGTTGTCACCTCCGTCAGCTCTGTTCCGTTTAAAGTTGCCCGCAATAAGGCGGTGCCGTTCGCCTCCGTTGTGCCATAAGCATAAGAGAGATAAATTTCTTTCGTCTCGGCAAAATCAGGCGCCAATTTCACATCCAAAAGTCCGCCTTGACCTTCGGCAAGTATATCCTCGGGCAATCCTTGAACAACAGCCCGGTTTCCCTTTACCAGACGGATAAGTCGACCCGGCTTTTCCGTAATCAGATACTCATCTTCAGAAAGTTCTTCCACCGCCCAAGGCGTGACTAATCCGTCAGCAATCGTCTCTAGGCTGAACTCGGTAGAGGGCCGTTCGGTAATATTCGGAGCCGGCTGAGGCTCCATACAGGCTGATAAACACAAAGTGAGCAGAAAAGAGAAAAACGCGGCTTGATGTTTCATACTTGACGACCTGACTTTTGTTCAGCACGACTGTAGCCATGCTTAGAGCAATTACAAAATGGATTCTCGCTTGGTTAGGGGCGGCAGTCCTGACGGCCCTTTTAGGATCTGTTTTTTCTAGCCTAAGAGTTATCGCCTTATTGGAAAATATCGGGGGGTCTGTGAGCTTTGGACAAGGTCTGTCTATGGTTTTTTACGACCTCTTTTATTTTGCCAAAATGCTCTATTTGGGTTTTGTCAGTTTAGGGTTGCTGATAGCTTTTGGAGCCGGGTCACTTTTGCTCCTTGTTTTAAAGCTCCGAATGAAATTGTTTTTCAGAATTATTGTGTTTGGAGTAGCCGGAGCCGTCTCTATGGGCGTTATGCTCTGGGCGATGAAAAACGTCTTTTTCGGCACGCAACTCGTCGCAGGGGCCCGCGACGGGACAGGGTTATTCCTACAAATACTCGCAGGCATTATTGGCGGTTTGGCCTTTGCGATCTTGACGCGCCAAAAACCGCCAAGAGATATTTAAGTATTCATACTCTCAAAGAAGTCTGAATTGGTCTTGCTGTCCTTGAGTTTAGACAGAAGGAACTCAATCGCGTCCATAGTGCCCATCGGGTTCAAAATACGGCGCAGGACATAAGTCTTTTGCAATTCAGCCGGACCGATAAGCAATTCTTCCTTTCGCGTGCCGGATTTCGTCACATCAATAGCCGGGAAGATACGCTTATCCGCGACTTTGCGGTCAAGCACGATTTCCGAGTTACCTGTTCCTTTAAATTCTTCAAAGATAACCTCGTCCATCCGAGAGCCGGTATCAATGAGGGCCGTCGCAATAATAGTCAGGGACCCGCCTTCCTCAATATTCCGGGCCGCGCCGAAAAAGCGTTTTGGACGTTGCAGAGCATTGGCGTCGACACCGCCGGTCAAGACTTTCCCGGAACTCGGGACAACCGTGTTATAGGCGCGGCCAAGACGGGTGATGGAATCGAGCAGAATGACCACGTCTTTGCCGTGTTCGGTTAGGCGTTTGGCTTTTTGAATGACCATTTCGGCAACTTGGACATGCCGTGTCGCAGGTTCGTCAAAAGTTGAAGACACAACTTCGCCTTTCACCGAGCGCTGCATATCCGTTACTTCTTCCGGACGTTCATCAATCAGAAGTACCAGAACATAACATTCAGGATGATTGCGTTCGATAGAGTGGGCAATGTTTTGCAAGAGAACAGTTTTACCTGTGCGTGGCGGGGCCACAATCAGAGCACGCTGGCCCTTCCCGATAGGGGACACAATATCAATGACGCGTCCTGAATTATCTTTCAGAGTCGGGTCTTCGATTTCCAGTTGGAAGCGTTGATCGGGATAAAGCGGCGTCAAATTGTCAAAATGTACTTTATTGCGGGCCTGCTCCGGCGCGCCAAAGTTCATAGACGTAACGCGGGTTAGCGCGAAATAACGCTCATTATCCTGTGGGCTGCGAATTTCGCCGGATACTGTATCGCCAGTCCGAAGGCCCATTTTTCGGATTTGGTTCGGGCTAACATAGATATCATCCGGCCCGGCAAGATAATTCGCTTCAGGGGATCGGAGAAAGCCGAAGCCATCCTGAAGGACTTCCAAAACACCGCTTCCGTTAATTTTAATATCTTCCTCGGCCAAGTCTTTCAAAATTGCGAAAAAGATATCCTGCTTGCGCATGGATGCCGCGTTTTCAATACCGACTTCTTCGGCAAATTTAATCAACTCGGCGGGTTTAAATTTCTTGAGGTCATCAAGACTGATGGAGGTCATGCCCTCCAGCTCTATTTTATGGGGTTCTGTCATAGTCGTTTCTTTGGTGGGGGGTTGTCTCTTCTGACCGCAAGAGCGGGATATGTTTGAAAAGAATACGCGCGAGTGGCGTTAAAAGAGAAAATAGAGTTTGTTTTTAAAATGTCAATTTAAATTATTTTCAAGACTTGAAACCCTCAAAATGGCTTAACGATCACTAATATAACAATCAAAACCGTAACGATGGCCGGAATTTCATTGATCCGGCGAAAGAATTTTTCAGACCGCGGGCGACCGCCATTTAAAAAGCTTTTCCGAGTTTTCGCCAAATAACCGTGATATCCAATCAATCCTAAAGCCAATAAGATTTTCACATGTAGCCATCCCGCGCCGGCATAGGCCGGTGCATTGATGGCAATGATAGCTATGCCGAGAATTAAAGCGATAATCATGGCCGGATTCATGATGATCCGCAGAAGTTTCGCTTCGGCCTCCTCCATCTTGGCTTCCAGCTCTCCACCGGATTTAGCGCTAGAGTGGTAAACAAAGAGCCGAGGTAGATAGAGCATGCCCGCCATCCAGAAAATTACGGCACAGAGATGAAAAGCTTTCAGCCAGAGATAGGGACTAGACATAATGGGCTTCCTTGCCGCGAATATGGTTGACGACCGCCTCTACATTATCAATTTTTACATCCGGCGTCACGCCGTGACCCAAATTAAAAATGTGAGGGCCGTTCTTTCCATCATTCAGAACCCGATCCACAGCCTTTCGTAAGACATCCCCTCCTATTCTGAGCGCAAGTGGATCTAAATTGCCTTGAACTGGCATGTTCTCAGGAATGGCGCAGCGGAAATCATCTAGCGGCATTTGAGTTCCGGCGGCAATCGCCGAAATTCCGGTTTCATGCGCATATCTAATGGCGTTCAGTCCAGCGCCGCGTGGAAACCCGATAATCGGAACCTCAATTCCAGCGTTTCTTATACGCGAGATAATATCGCGCGTTGGATTGAGAACCAGACGTTCAAACATGTGCGGCGATAATCCTTCGGCCCAGCTCTCGAAAATCTTCAAGACGTCGGCTCCGGCTCTGGCTTGTCCGATTAGATAATCAGCGCTGGAGATGACCAGTGCCTCTAGCAAATCCGCCATAGCTTCGGGGTTTTCATAGGCAAACCGTTTCGCGATTTCTTTATTCGGGCTGCCTTTACCTTCGATCATATAGGTTGCGACCGTCCACGGGCCGCCGCAAAAGCCGATAAGCGCTTTATCTGTTGGAAGCTCTGCTCTGACGCGGGAGACGGTTTCGAAAACTGATGATATCCTATCCGCTGCCCCGTCTATGGTTAGAGCTTTAATGCCCTCAACATCTATTGGGCTAAGAACAGGGCCTGTGCCTTTAATGAACTTTACTTCTCGGCCCAGGCCGATTGGGATGAGCAAAATATCGGCAAACAGGATAGCGGCGTCCATGTCGTAACGGTGGACAGGTTGGAGCGTTACCCGAGCCGCTTTTTCAGGACTAAAGCAGAAATCGATAAAGTTCTTCGCGCTTGATCTTACCTCCAAATATTCTGGAAGATGTCTTCCGGCTTGCCGCATAAACCAGATAGGCGGGATTTCGTTTTTTTGACCGCTAAGCACATCGAGAAGGGATGCCATTTTGAAAGCCTTTTAGTTATGCCCGGTAGTTATCCGACCTCTCTAAACTCCTCTAAATTTTTATTAAAAAGAAGTGATAGTTGTAGAAAGCGGGATATGTGGACAATATTAACGTTTTAGTAACCAATCTTAATGGTCACAGGATAAAGTGGTATAAGTCACAGCCGTAATATCAGTCTATGGATAAGTTGAAAAACGGGGATAACATGTTTTTACGCTCATGCCATGCGACAGATAGTAAGAAATTTTCAGGGATAACTTACTGACTATGATGAGAACCGAATCTTATCCCCTGGATTCAGATTGTTAATACGGGCTGAAAATCACTATGGGTAAAAGAGCATTAACGTCCAAAGTCACTCACTGGATTCACAGCGAGAGCGCTTTGAGCCCTTGGCATGTGGATAGCTGTCGATATTTACAGTCTTCTAACCTTGGTTGTGGTTTTTTCTTGGCACGTCTATGAGAGTCCTATGTCGGAGAAAAACCCCAATATATCGATTTACTTTCATGTGCATCTCGTCTCGGATTCGACAGGCGAGACATTGGTGGGACTTATGAAAGCGTCTACCGCCCAATTTCGCAATGCGACAGCGTTGGAGCACATACACGCTTTGGTTCGCAGTGAAGCCCAAATGGAACAAGCGTTGGATTTGATCGGAAGCAAACCGGGGGTTGTTTTATATACTGTAGTAAATCCTGAGCGCCGGAAGAGGCTTGAGAGTTTTTGTGCGGAGCGTCGGATTCCGGCAATTTCTGTTCTGGATCCCACATTGGCCATGTTGGGTCGTTATTTGGGGGCGTCTATTATTTCAGAAGTCGGCGCGCAGCGGAATCTGGATGCGGAATATTATAACCGGATCGAGGCGTTGGATTACGCCATGGCCCATGATGACGGGCAGAATGTGCAGGGCCTAGAAGAAGCGGATATCGTTTTACTGGGAGTCAGCCGCACCTCGAAAACACCAACTTGTATATATTTGGCGAATAGAGGATATAAGTCAGGAAATATCCCGCTGGTTCCGGGGGCGCCTTTGCCCATAATTCTGGATCAATTTAAAAATCCCTTCATTATCGGCTTAGTTGCCTCTCCTGATCGCATCGTGCAGATTAGACAGCAACGCCTTATGGGATTGAAGCAAACAGAGCAGACGGACTATATCGATCAAGACCGCGTACGGGACGAAATGCGTCAGGCGAAACGAATGTTTTTAAAAAAGGGTTATAAGGTGATTGATGTCACCCGCAAATCCATTGAAGAAACGGCGGCTCAAATCATTAATCTTTATAAGGCGCATCATGACACGCTTTGAAAGTTCCCAGCGGCTCATTTTGGCAAGCGGTTCGGCCATTCGGGCGCAAATCCTGACGGAGGCGGGATTAACCTATGAAGTTATCAGCAAGCCTGTGGACGAGGCGGCAATAAAGGAGTCAATGCTGGCCGAAGGGTCACGTCTTCGAGATATTGCAGATGCCTTGGCCGAGGCAAAAGCTTTACGCGTGAGCCGGACAGAGCCTGGATTTGTAATTGGGGCTGACCAAATCATGGTAATGGATGAAACATTATTCGATAAACCGCCGACGATTAAGGCCGCACGAGAGCGATTGAAGGAAATGCGCGGCAAAACTCACAAATTGATGGGCGCCGTTGTTGTATGCGAGAACGGCCAAGCGGTTTGGCGGCATTTATCGGTGACGAAACTTACGGTTCGTGATTTTAGTGATTCATTCTTGGACAAGTATATCGAGATGGAAGGCGAGAGCTTGACGCGTTCTGTCGGGGCCTATCGTTTTGAAGGGCCCGGGGCACATTTATTTTCAAATGTGGAGGGCGATTTCTTTTCTATTTTGGGCTTACCGCTTCTGCCTTTGCTTGACTATCTTCGAACGCGAGGAGTTGTTCCGTCATGACGTCTGGTCAATCCGAGGTTCCAATCCCGAAACTTGCGGGTGTGTGTGGATGGCCCATTCACCACTCTTTATCTCCGGTTCTGCATAATTATTGGCTAAAGGCGGCCGGAATATCCGGCGCATATATTCCTTTTGCCGTCCGACCTGATACGGCAGTAGCCGCGTTTCAATCTTTAAAACGCACATCCATCTCCGGCGTAAATGTCACATTACCCCTTAAAAGACAGGCTTTTCTCGCAGCCGATGATCATACGCCTGATGCCTTAAAGCTGGGAGTTGCGAATTGCCTGTTTAAACGGGGTGGTAAGCTGATAGGTCATAACACAGATATGGAAGGGTTCGCGACGCCGCTTTTGTCAAAAATTGCCGCTTCCAAGCTCTCCCAAAGTTCGGTGCTTCTAATCGGAGCGGGCGGAGCCTCCCGCGCTGTTATCGGCGCGTTATTATCCTTGAATGTGCCAGAGGTAAAAATAACCAACCGAACCGATAGTAAAGCGGAAAACCTTGCCGAGTCCGTGCATCTGCCAAGTCTCTACGCCGTTCCATGGGAAAGCAGAACCGCTGCTATTGCGTCCAGTCAGGTGATCATTAACGCCAGCTCGGCGGGAATGAGTGGATATCCGGATTTGGATTTGCCTTTGGACACTGTCCGGCCAGGGACGTTGGTTTATGATCTGATCTACACCCCGCGGCAGACCGGACTTTTAAAAGAAGCTGAACGCCGCGGCTGCGAAACGCTGGGAGGTTTGTCTATGTTAATTGAACAAGCGAGACCCAGTTTTCAGCGCTTTTTTGGGGAGGCCCCGCCAAAAGATTTGGACCCAACTGAAACGCTCTACGCCGCGCTTAAATCAGGTGTTAGATGATTATTCTCGGTCTGACAGGCTCTATAGGAATGGGCAAGACCACGACAGCGGGGCTTTTTGCGGATGAAGGCTGCCCAGTCTTTAATGCCGACAAAGCCGTGCACCAGCTTTATTCCAAAGGGGGGAAAGCTGTGCCATTGATTAAAGCTGTTTTCCCCGATGCGGTAAAGGACGGCGCCATTGATCGCGGGATTTTGGGGGGCCATATGCGAGCAGACCCGCTTGATCTAAAAGTGCTGGAGAGTTTTATTCACCCCTGGGTGGAGGAATTGCGACAAAAGTTTTTTGCACAGGCCAAAGAAGATAATGCGGATATAGTGGTTCTTGATATTCCTCTGCTTTTTGAAACAGGGGGCGACAAAAAAGTAGATGTCACAGTCACTGTTTCAGCGCCGTTTGAGGTGCAGAGAAACCGCGTTATGGCCCGTCCGGGTATGACGGAGGAGTTGTTTGAAATGCTTTTGGGGCGTCAGATGTCGGATGAAGAGAAACGCAGCCGGTCTGATTTTGTCCTGTCCACAGGGGAGTCTATTCCCGAAACCCGAAAACAAGTGCAAGACTTGGTCCGGAAATTAAGGGCAAAAGAGACTTGAAATGGCACCAGTCAGGGAAATAGTTTTTGATACAGAGACGACCGGATTTCATGCCCAGGGCGATGACCGTATCACCGAGTTAGGGTGCGTTGAACTTATAGATTGGCTTCCCACCGGGGAGCAGTTTCATGCTTATCTAGATCCGCAAAGGGAGGTCCCCGACAAAGTTGTTCAGATTACCGGATTGACGACCGAGTTTTTGAAGGGGAAACCGCTGTTCAAAGACAGGGCGCAAGACTTTTTGGATTTTATTGGGGACTCAACTTTAATTGCGCATAATGCGCGATTTGATGAGGGGTTTATCAATGCCGAATTGGAACGCGCGGGATTTGAGCCTCTGCCATCATCGCGCTTCAAAGATACACTGGCGATGGCGAACGCAAAATTTCCCGGCTCTCCAGCGTCGCTTGACGCGCTTTGTAAGCGGTTTGATATTTCTCTGTCAGCCCGGGATAAACATGGAGCTATTGTTGACTCGGAATTACTGGCGGCGGTTTATTTGGAGCTAAAAGGCGGGCGTGCCCGGTCTCTTGGATTGGACACGAAGCCAAAAGAGATCCACGATCCTTACCGCAATGCTCCGACAAAAATGGCGCGTCAAAGGCCGACGGCTCTTAATCAAACAGTTAGCGCCGAAGAAGATGCAGCCCACCGCGCCTTTATTGGTGAAATGGGCGCCGAAATGATTTGGGCAAAATATTGGGAACGGTCTGAGTCTGCATAACCAAACCGAAGATATTATTTTTGCCTTTCGGAGGCTTTCTTTTCTGAAAGACAAGTTTCATACGTGCCGGAGTTATCGTGCGTCAGCCCCCAGATTGGCGGAAACTCATTTGGGAAATCTGTGACGAGTATCTTTCCCTGGCGGAGCGGACCTGGCCGCGTTGTTTCGCTCAAATGGCCGACCATACCAATATAGGCGAGCGTGTCCGTCGGGCGCGTAACGCTATCTATGCCTCGCCCCATCCAAAGGAGGGTGTTTTCAGGTTTTAGTCCGAGGCCCTGATCTTCTCCCGGCGCTGAGAGAACCATATTTGGCGCGAGGGCCTGTAACTCTTTGGCTTGTTCTGTCGTGTAGGCGATCAAGATGACTTGATCTCCCATGCCTTTTTCTTTAATAATTTCAATGACTTCGTCCTTTGGAGCGCTCGATTTGAAATCGATTTCCAAATAGAGTTGGTCTTTCGCTATATCCAGTGCGTCCCCAAATCGAAGAGGTCTTTCACTGGCCAATGTACCCTGACGGGATTTAAGCAGGATTTTATCCAGATCCTGGCTTGTGCTGGCAGAAACAGGTCCTTTACCGGTGCTGGTGTCTTCCCAAACACCGTCATGGAATAAAAAGAGGGTCCCGTCTTTGGTGGAGGCGACATCAATCTCTGCCACAAGATAATTTTCATCAATTAGGCGCTGTAGACCAGAGGCGCTATTTTCGGGAAGATCCCAATCTTCTGATACGCCGCGATGCGCGGCCATGAGAGCTGCCTCCTTCGGGAGGCAGGAAATGGCTGTTTTTAGAGAGGCCATTTGGCTGTCAGCGCTCATGTCAACATTGCCAGTTTCTAAAGTCGTTGGTGATGTTTTCTGGCTACAGGCTGACAGGGCCAAGGCGCCGCTCAGAGCGAATGAAAGGGTCAGTGAGGAGATTAAGGCGGGTTTCATAAAC
Source organism: uncultured Hyphomonadaceae bacterium (assembly GCA_913058335.1). Lineage (GTDB taxonomy): Bacteria > Pseudomonadota > Alphaproteobacteria > Caulobacterales > Maricaulaceae > Litorimonas. The sequence goes on along the minus strand of CAJXPX010000008.1, from coordinate 130,499 downwards.
ATTATCCGAAAGAGTTTACGGCTTTGCGCCGCTACGTCTTTGTCTTTATAGGCTTCAATATGCAGAATCCAGAGACGATCAATCTATTAAGGGAGACCATTTTCTCGCTCAGCTCAGCGCCGGGCCAGGCCGGAGTAGCTGTCTTTCGATTGAGCGGTCCGGCCAGTGCGTCATGTATAAAAAGCCTGACGGGACGATCTGCTCCGAAGCCGCGCTATGCGGCTTTACGGAAACTCAGGTCTGAGCAGGGAGACCCTATTGATGAAGCGCTGACGCTCTGGTTTCCGGCCCCGGCCAGTTTCACGGGTGAAGACTGTGTGGAATTTCATACGCATGGAAGTCCAGCGGTTGTGAGCGGGCTAAGTGAAGCCCTGCTGTCATTGGGTCTCCGTCAAGCGGAGCCCGGAGAATTTACTCGCCGCGCCGTTGAGAATGGAAAGATGGATTTGACGGAAGCAGAAGGTCTGGCGGATTTGATTGACGCGCAGAGTGCGGGGCAGCGCGTTCAGGCGCTTCGTCAGATGGGCGGCGGCCTGCGCGGATTATATGAAGGCTGGCGCGAAGGACTGCTTGACGCGCTGGCTCAGATAGAGGGGGAAATCGACTTTCCGGATGAGGGCGACATCCCAGATAGTCTTTCACATGGGGCTTATGCGCCCTTAGGTATTTTAGCATCGGAAATGAGAACGGCTTTGCAGGATATGGGACGCGGGGCGGCTATTCGGTCGGGCTTGGACATTGCTATTATCGGCGCGCCGAATGCCGGGAAGTCCACGCTCATTAATGCTCTGACGCGTCGAGAGATCGCTATTACGTCGCCTGAGGCGGGAACAACACGTGATGTTGTGGAAGCGCAAATGGTGATTGCGGGACTTCCGGTCACGCTGTCTGATACGGCCGGATTAAGAGTATCAGAAAACGCGATTGAGGCAGAGGGGGTACGACGCGCCCGAAAACGTGCCGAAGAAGCGGAAATTACAATCTATGTGGTGCGCCCCGGAACGACTGAATTTGAGGGTTTAATTGCTGAAAAACTAACTCAGACGGATATAATATTTTACAATATATCAAAGGGTTATGGAGAAATTGAGCTTACGGCGGTTTCAAATTCCCTTAAAGGAAACTTATTAGACCCTAATGGTGAAAGCGGGCTTCTCGCTCGATTGGAAGAGATAATTCGGGAGCATTACTCTGTTGGGCAAGAGTCTGGTTTGACCCGCGCGCGTCATGGTGAATGTGTGCGGCGAGCGCAGGAGTCTATTTTGCGAGCTCAGACCCATTTAGGGATTGCACCGGAACTAGCCGGTGATGATTTGCGGGCGGCGCTACAGGCTCTGTCCGAGCTCGCAGGAGAAACAGATATTGAAGCCGTCTTCGACAGAATTTTTTCCCGCTTCTGCGTTGGTAAATAAGTGAGCTGTCACCCTCCCCTCGACAGATTACAGACAAAGCCTTATTGGGGCAGGGTAAATTAAGAAACCTAGTTGTTTCACGTGAAACATTGAGCAAATAATATGACCCAAAGCTGGGACGTCATTATAATTGGGGGTGGACACGCAGGCTGTGAGGCGGCGAGTGCCTCTGCACGTTTAGGCGCGAAGACTCTGCTTTTAACGCATAAGCTTGAAACTATAGGTGAAATGTCCTGCAACCCGGCCATTGGCGGGTTGGGAAAGGGCCACCTTGTCCGGGAAATTGACGCGATGGGCGGCGTCATGGGACTTGTTGCAGACCAATCCGGTATACAATTTCGTCTGCTGAATCGTTCTAAAGGGCCGGCCGTACAGGGGCCGCGTACCCAATCTGACCGTTATTTATACCGGAACGCGATGCAGCAGGCGTTATCAGAGGTTGAAAATCTGACTTTAATGGCCGGCGCGGCTGAAGATCTTATCGTCGAAGAGGGAAAGGTGGCCGGAGTTGTTCTGGAAGACGGACAGGCCCTACGCGCCGAGCGGGTTGTTTTGACAACGGGCACTTTTTTAAAGGGGATGATACATATTGGCGATCGCCGCATTCCGGCGGGCCGGGTCGGTGAAGCGCCGGCGATTGGCTTAAGTGAACGCCTTTATAGCCTTGGACTGGATATGGGGCGCCTTAAAACAGGAACCCCTGCCCGATTACGCAAAAGCTCTATTGATTGGGATGCGCTCGATATGCAGGAGGCAGATGCGGAGCCTATCGCTTTTTCCTTTTTGAACCCGAAGGTTTCAGTTCCTCAAATCGCCTGTGGCATCACCCATACAAATGCGGATACGCATAAAGTCATTCAGGATAACCTAACTTTGTCTGCCGTGAATAACGGATCAATTTCTGGCCGGGGGCCGCGTTATTGCCCGTCCATCGAAGATAAAGTTGTTCGTTTTGCGGATCGTGACCGCCACCAAGTCTTCTTGGAACCCGAAGGATTGCCGGGTAATCCGGACGGAGATGTGGTTTATCCAAACGGGATATCTTCCTCTCTGCCCGAAGAAGTACAGGATAAATTCCTGCGAACGATGCGTGGTTTGGAAAATGTTGTTGTTGAACGCTATGGTTATGCGATTGAGTATGACTATGTGGACCCGAGAGAATTACGACGAACCTTGGAGGTGAAAAAACTGAACGGGTTATATTTGGCGGGGCAGATCAACGGAACCACAGGATATGAAGAAGCGGCTGCACAAGGGCTGATAGCAGGGTCCAATGCCGCTTTGGCGACTCAAGACCGCGAGCCGCTCATTCTCGATCGCAGTCAGGCTTATATTGGGGTGATGATTGATGACCTCGTGACAAAAGGCGTTACAGAGCCTTATCGTATGTTCACCTCCCGCGCTGAATACCGCCTCGCTTTACGGGCGGATAACGCTGATACTCGATTAACCCCAATGGCTATTGATCTTGGTATGGTAAGTCCGGTCAGAATAGAGATGTTTCACGTGAAACATGCGGCCTATGCGTCTGCTAAAACTCTTGCAGAGAAATTAGAAGCCTCCCCTAACCTCCTCAAAAGTAAAGGCTTGTCTGTAAATCAAGACGGAGTTAGCCGGAATGTGGTCGATCTTCTTTCCTACCCTGACATTCAAATTGAAGATTTGGAGCCGATTTGGCCTGAGCTGAAGGCGCTTTCTGGCCAGCAGCGGCAATATTTAAAAACGCATGCGACTTATGCGGGGTATCTGGAACGTCAGGCTAAAGATATTGAGTCATTTCGGCGGGACGCCGGGTTGAGAATGCCGAGTGATTTAGATTATTCTAAAATTGGCGGGCTCTCAAATGAAGTTCGACAGAAGTTAATGTCGCAGCGCCCTGAAACTCTTGGAGAAGCCTCCAAACTTGAAGGCGTTACGCCGGGGGCCCTCATGGCGGTATTGGCGTTTATAAAGAAACAAAACCGTGCGGCCTGAAGAAGAATTTCAAGCCAGAACTAATGTTTCACGTGAAACATTGGAAAAATACAAGGCTTGGCATCTCCTTTTGATAAAGTGGAACGCTAAGATAAATTTGGTCGCGAAGTCCACCTTGCCCGAATTTTGGACACGCCATGCGCTTGATAGCTGGCAAATCACGCCTTTATTACGCAAAACAGACAATAAATGTCTAGATTTTGGGTCTGGGGGCGGTTTTCCGGGGCTGGCAATGGCAATCGCATTGGCTGAGAAATCCAAATCCGAAGTAACATTGACAGAATCTGCCGGAAAAAAAGCCAGCTTCTTAAAGGCTGTATGCCGAGATCTTGCTTTGCCGGCTAAAATTCATTCTGGCCGAATAGAGGATCTGAAAATTTTTTCCGCCGATGTTATTACCGCAAGGGCTTTCGCCCCGCTTGATCGTTTGCTGTCTTACTCAGAACCTTTCCTGACCCCTCAAACACAACTCCTATTACTCAAAGGCGCGGCTGTGGACGAAGAGCTGGAAACAGCGCGCGCACAATGGACATTTGACTTTGAGACGGTAAAAAGTCTTACAGATGAAGACGGCTGCATTTTGAAGGTGAAAAATGTAAATCGCCGCTAAGCGACGGAAAAGGCTAGTAAAATGCGCATTATTGCGATTGTAAACCAAAAAGGCGGAGTCGGAAAAACGACCACGTCGATTAACCTTGCCGCCGCCCTCGCCCTGAAAGGACAATCTGTTCTTTTGATAGATATTGACCCTCAAGGGAATGCGTCCACCGGGCTAGGCATTGATCGCCATAACCGAGAAAAATCAATTTACCACGTTTTGACAGACGGGTTGCCTTTGCGAGACGCTGTGAGGGAAACCTCTGTTGAGCGTTTGTCTATCGTACCATCTCATGTCGATTTATCGGCCGCAGAGATGGAAATTGGAAATAAAGAAGGGCGTACGGTTCTTTTACGGGACGCCATTGCGAATATGGTGAGAGAGGGCGGCGATAAATATGATTATATTCTAGTTGACTGTCCCCCTTCCCTCAATCTTTTGACGATAAATTCTCTCTGTGCAGCCCGGTCTGTCATCGTGCCACTCCAGTGCGAGTTTTTTGCCCTCGAAGGCTTAAGCCAATTATTAAAAACCGTCGAGATGGCAAAGGCCAATCTTAACCCTAATCTTGTCATAGATGGCGTCATGCTTACAATGTATGACCAAAGAAACCGGCTTTCATCTCAAGTGGCCGATGATGTCAGGCAGCATCTGGGACGGGCGGTGTTTAAAACGCTAATCCCACGTAATGTAAGGATTGCGGAGGCTCCCTCATTTGGAGAGCCTGTCATAACATATGACCCAAACTGTGCGGGATCAGTTGCTTATAAAGAACTAGCCGCAGAAATTCTTTCCCGTCATAGTCGATCAAGGACTTAGAGAAATAAATATAGTCTAATAATTACAAAGGTTTATACTATGAGTCGCCAATCTGCCGATAAGACAAATCCTGCCAAAAAGAAGTCTTCTGCCAGAGGTTTAGGTCGGGGTCTTTCGGCATTGATGAGCGATATCACGCCGCATGAGGAAGAAAAGTCGTCCTCTAGCGCCCAGAGAAACCAAGCTGGGACAGAAACCCCAGAAAGTCCTGACCTGAATAGTCGCCGGGTTCAATTTCTTTCCATAGATAAATTAGAACGAAACCCGGAACAACCAAGGCGCTACTTTGATAAAGAGAAGTTATCAGAGTTAACCGAATCCATCCGCAGCAAAGGTGTTTTGCAACCAATTTTGGTGCGCCCTCTTTCAAGGGAAAATGACAGCCGGTTCCAAATTGTAGCGGGGGAACGTCGATGGCAGGCCGCGACGGCTGCTGGATTAACGGCTATGCCGGTTCTGATCCGGGATTTGAACGATGAAGAAGTCCTTCAAATCGGTGTCATTGAAAATGTCCAGCGCGCAGATCTCAACCCGATTGAAGAGGCGCAAGCCTACGAGTCCCTGATAACGCAATTTTACCGTAAGCAAGAAGAAGTTGCCCAAGCTGTCGGAAAATCACGCTCTCACGTTACTAATATGCTCCGCCTGCTGAAACTCCCGAAATTAGCGCAGGATATGCTGGCAAAAGGAGATATTACAACGGGGCATGCACGTGCCATTATTTCAGCGCCCGACCCGTCAGCATTGGCGGAAGAAATCTCGGATAAAAACCTGAGCGTTCGCGAAGCTGAAGATTGGGTGCGTAGAATTAAAAACTCCGATGGGAAGCCGCCAAAGTCCCGACATTACAAAGATGCCGATACTCAGGCGCTTGAACGGAAAATGACAGATGCGCTCGGCCTACAGGTCGATTTAAACCATAAGGGCCCCGGCGGAAGCTTGAAAATAAGTTATAAAAGCGGAGACCAACTCGAAGAAATTATCCGCAGACTCGGCGGATAACTCCGCCGAATCAATAGGTTAAGCCTATTATTTTGTAGACTTCTTTGTCTGAGTCTTCTTTGGCATTTCCATATCTACTTTCAACGAAGACTCCGTCATCGTAACAACACGCTGAGGAAATGGAATTTCGATTTCCGCTTTATCGAGCGTTTCTTTCATATGAATGCGTAAATCTGACGCCCGTTTGAACCAGTTATCCCCTGGCATCCAGCAGCGGAAATTCATATCTATGGCGCTATCGCCAAACCCCATGACATAGGCTTCCGGGGGCGTCGGTTCTTCCATAACGCCTTCAAAGTTCGACATCGCCTCCAACATTAAGTCCCGACATTTTGCAAGGTCTGTATCATACCCTACGCCGATATTGATAATCGCTTTCCTATTTTGATGCCGGCCATAATTTACAAGTTTATCCGTCCAAACCTGAGAGTTTGGGACATACATAAACAGGCCATCAAATGATTTAACCGTAGTAGCAAAAAGACCAAGCTCGGTGACTGTCCCGGCAAAGCCGTCTGTTTCAACGAAATCGCCCACCGCAAGAGGGCGAAGGATCAACATCATAACGCCAGCCGCGATGTTAGAAAGGGTGTCCTTCAGAGCAAGACCAATGGCCAGACCCGCAGCCCCGAAAACAGCCAATAGAGATGCCGGCGGAACGCCTAGCTTTATAAGAAAGGCATAAAGCGTCATGGCCATGACAACGTAGAAGACAACTGACGCTATAACTGGCCGTAAGGTTGGATCTATTTCGTGTTTTCCAAGTTTGATCTTGTTCACGCGGCTGCGCATCCATTTCGCGATCAACCACCCAATAACAAGTATCGCTAGAGCGGCGGCAACAGTCATAACCCCGGCGATAAGTAGCGGGAACTGCTCCGTTGTTTTGGTCCACATTTGACTAAATTCATCCATAGGTCTTAAGTCCTTTTTCCGGCGTAAGAGGCAAGGGCGAGTATCAATCGCCCCATAATCGCTTCAGTAGGGGCGGCAGCCGTTTTAATCTCTCGCTCCGCCTTTTGGCTTTGTATCAAGGCGCGGCGTAACATAGTCAGCGGCCAAAGTGAAAGGTGTCGCCTGAATAAATCTTCTTGCATGGAAAACACAGGCGGACGGAGCGAGCGAAGAGCTTGCCCCATATTTTCCCCAGTTTCCAAGGCCATTGAGGCTTCAATTAAACGTAGAAGATGGCGTTGCAGCCCGATAAGTACAGACACAGGGTTTATTTTTCCGCTCATGGCGCGGCGGTAACTCGCGTCAGCGGCTTCTACGTCACCGCCCATCATTTGCATCACGATAGTGTCGATTGACGCGCTTTGGCCGCCCGCCGCAACGGCTCGTATATCGCTGAGCGTGACAACCGCATCGGGCGTTTTGCCATAGCCTTTATAAAGAGCCATTTTTTCAATCTCATTTGCGGCCAGAGCGTAATCGCCCTCCAGTAAAGGTATCCAGTGCTCAAGCGCGTCAGGGTTAATCCCTATCCTATGGTCAGACAGAGTAGATTTCACATGTTCTGCCAAATCTTTGGCGCTCGCGGCGTAACACCCAATGGAGGCAAAATGTCCGGCAGCTTCACAGGCTTTGCGAACAGCGGAACGCGGCGTCATATCTCCGGCTTCAATGATAAGTTTTGCTTCTGCTTTTTCGGGTTCTGTATCAAATTGCTTGATAAGCTTGGAAATCGCCGCGCCGTTTCGTTCGTGATCCAAACGTAGCCTCACCAAGCGGTCATCGCCGAGTAGGGACAGCGCACTCATTTCATCGGCGAGACGGGCGGGGTCACCGGAAAGGTCATCCGCAGTCAGGATAGTTGTCCCGAAGGCATCCTCTTCATTCGGCATGAACTTTTGAGAGAGCGCCGCGCTTCGGGATTTCACAAGTCCGCGATCCGGGCCGAAAAATAACACTCCGATAATATCAGAGGGGGGCGTTTCAAGAAATCGCGCGGCGCGCGTACCGGTCAGTTTCATATCGCCGTCTTCATTCGTCTTCGGGCGTGTCTTTCACGTTGTCTATGGGCGTATCTTTTGCGTTAGAAAAATATCCGGCCAACTTCACGATTAGACGGTCAGCGGCCTCGGCTGCAGTTGACTGGATGGCAGTATCGTTAGAGGCAATAACGCCATAGGCATCGCTGGAGGCCGCAAAAGTAGAGATGGCCACAACTCGGCCTGTATCCAATATATTACCTGTTTTATTATCCTTTAAAGAATAAGTCGCGACAACTGTGCCGTCATAGCGAGACGCTACGTCATTGGCAGAAATCCCCAATCGGCCACGGCGCCAAGATGGTGAGATGGTGAGAGTATATTTTGTCCCCTTTGTCCCCATACGGTCCCGGAGACGTTGTAAAACAAAGAAACCAGCTTCTTTATCATTCACATCCTTGCCGGGTCCCATCTCTATGCTGATCATTTCCAAGGGTTGGTCGCCATTTACCGACAGGGTTTGAGGGGCGTGCATTGGGGTAAAACCACAAGCAGACAGCCCTAAAGCGCCGACGCCTAGAAAAACAGCAGTCAAAACAGCAAATTTACGCATAACAGGCTCCTAATTCGCTACTATATTCACAATCCGGCCAGGGACAATAATGACTTTTCGGATAGTCAGCCCCTCTATGGACCGGATGACGCTTTCATCCGCCCTGGCGAGCGCCTCAATTTCATCTTTTGGCATATCGGCAGGAACATTAATTTCCGAGCGGCGCTTCCCATTGACCTGAACGGGCAGGGTGAGTGTGTCCTCGACGAGCATATCCGGATCAACCTCCGGCCAAGGCGCGTGATAAACGAGGTCTTTGCCGCCTAAAGCTTGCCAACATTCTTCGGCCAAATGCGGCATGAAAGGCGCAATAGAGCGAATAAGAATACCGAGCGCTTCCATTTTGGCATCGTCATTGCTTTTATACTTCGACAGAGCGTTGGTGAGCTCATATATCTGCGCGACCGAGGTGTTAAAGCGGAAAGCTTCGATACCATCCGTGATTTTTTCCATCGCTTTATGAGCAAATCGGCGAAGTTCCAATGCGTCACCACTGGCATCAGATGCGATAACCATTGGATTGCTTTGCTCCAGGCTTGCAACCAAAGACCAAACCTTTTTGGAAAAGCGCCAAGCCCCGATAACGCCGGATTCCGTCCATTCGACATCTCGCTCGGGCGGGGAGTCTGATAGGACGAACCAACGCGCCACATCGGCGCCGTAAGTTTTGATAATATCATCCGGATCGACGACGTTTTTCTTGGATTTCGACATCTTGATGACGTCGCCCTTCGTGACAGGCTTGCCAGAACTAAGATTGATAAGCTGCCCGTCTTTTTCATCAACATCTGCGGGGACAATGAAATTTCCGTCTTCATCCGTGAAGACCGCATGTGTCACCATACCTTGCGTAAACAGGCCGTCAAAAGGTTCGCCGCTTGGCAAGTCGAGCAGTCCGCAATCACGTAATCCGCGCGTAAAGAAACGGGCGTAGAGAAGATGAAGCACGGCATGTTCCACGCCGCCGACATATTGATCGACGGGGAGCCATTCGCTCGCCGCTTTTTTATCGAACGGTTTATCGTCGGGCTGGCCGTTTCCTTGGCCCCCTGCAAAACGTGCGAAATACCAAGAACTATCTGCAAATGTATCGAGCGTATCGGTTTCGCGGCGCGCCGCTTTTCCGCATTTTGGGCAATCGACATGTTTAAAAGTCGGGTGGCGATCCAACGGATTGCCCGGAATGGTCAGGTCAATATTATCATAGGGCAGGGCGACCGGTAGGTCTTTTTCCGGCACGGGCAGGGCGCCGCACTCATCGCAATGAATAACCGGAATAGGGCAGCCCCAATAACGCTGACGAGAGACGCCCCAATCGCGCAGGCGATAATTGGTGACGCCTTTCCCGAGATTCATACTTTCAATTTTTTCTATGGCAGCAGAGATGCCTTCGTCTTTTGCAAGGCCGTTAAGAAAGCCGGAATTAAATAATGTGCCTTCGCCCGTATAGGCTTCGTTCCCGACATCATAATTCTCGGCGCTCTCGCCTTCGGGTAAAACAACTGGCGTGACATCCAGATTATATTTCCGCGCAAAATCGAGATCGCGCTGGTCATGGGCGGGACACCCAAAAATCGCGCCGGTTCCGTATCCCATAAGAACAAAATTCGCAATCCAGACAGGAAGAGTTTTGCCTTCAATAAAAGGGTGTTTGACTTTCAAACCCGTATCAAAGCCTAGCTTAGGCGCGGTTGCGATGGCTTCTTCAGTCGTCCCGATTTTCGCGCACTCCGCCCGAAAACTTTCAATCTTAGAATCATTTTTTGCCAAATCTTTAACAACTGGATGATCTGGGGAAAGGGCGACAAAGCTTGCGCCGTAAAGCGTATCAGGCCGCGTTGTAAAAATTTCATAATCAGGCGAATCTTCAGCGCCCTCAAACCGCATTTCCAAACCTTCAGACTTCCCAATCCAGTTGGATTGCATGGTGCGGACTTTTTCTGGCCAGCGATCAAGCGTGTCGAGACCTTCGAGCAACTCCTCGGCGTAATTGGTGATTTTGAAAAACCACTGATCCATGTCGCGTTGCTCGACGACGGCGCCGCTGCGCCAACCTTTGCCGTCAATGACCTGTTCATTGGCGAGGACGGTATTATCAACCGGGTCCCAATTCACTTTGGCCGTCTTGCGGTAGACCAGACCCTTATCCCAGAATTTCAGGAAAATGGCCTGTTGCTGCTTATAATAGGCTTCGTCGCACGTGGCGAATTCGCGGCTCCAATCCAGAGCAAAGCCGAGGCGCTGCATGGGCGCGCGCATGGCGTCGATATTGTCGTAAGTCCAGTCTTTCGGATGGCCACCATTTTCCTTGGCCGCATTTTCAGCCGGCATACCAAAGGCGTCCCAACCCATAGGATGCAGGACTTCAAAACCTTGCGCCTTTTTATACCGCGCGACGACATCGCCCATGGCGTAATTGCGGACATGGCCCATGTGAATGCGGCCTGATGGATAGGGAAACATCTCAAGCGCGTAGAATTTCGGTTTATCGCTCTCATCATCAGCGCGGTAAATATCGCGCTCCTGCCAGACCTTCTGCCAGCGCGGCTCGACTTCGGCGGCGTTATATCGGGATGTGTCTTTTTCGGACATGGAAACTCTCGAACTCAATCAAATTTTATCTATTGAACTGTCTCTATACCATCAGACGTCAGGCGCAATGTTCGTGATGCCGCGAGGTCTAACAAAAATCCCGGCCCATAAATAAAAATCCCGACACGGGGGCCGGGAGAATTATACTCAGCTCTGATATGGCGCCTATTGGCTATCGACTGTCGCAATATAGAGTTGACGGGCGCGTGTCAGGATAGAGTTTTCAATCTGACGGGCTGTATCGGCGTCCACGGTTGCATCCGTCCAGCCGGCCGGGCCACGGGTTTGTTTGAAAATAGAGGCTTTCAGAGCATCAGCACGTAGGGCTGTATCCAAAATATAGACATTGGCTTTGAATCGCTCATTCGGCGCTTTTTCAGAAGCGTACCAGTCTGTGACAATAACGCCGCCAAACGGATCAACTTCGGCCAAAGGCATGAAGTTCAGCGTTTCAAGCGAAGCGCGCCAAAGATAAGAGTTTACACCCATATTCGGAGCTTGCATTTGTGACGCCATACGGGCTTCACTTTTGCTTTTGCCGATACCCAGAATGCCACAGCCGGAGAGGGCCGGGGCCGCGATTAGGGAAAAGGCAGCGCTCAAAAGCAGAGGGCGGGAAAATTTAAACGACATTAAGGGCTCCGAAGATTAGAAAGCTTTTTCGGCTTATAGCGTAAAATTTAGACAGGGCCAGACTCTGTTTGCAGGAAAGCATTGTCCGTCAGAGTAGAATAACCCCATAAATCTGTAGATTTTAAACTTTGTTAACCATTTTTTAGGGGGGAATCAGCCACACAAAAGGATAATGCGGGCTCAAAGTGATTCATTCGGCCCAGACGAGGAAAAGCAGGAAGACAAGAGATATTGACCCAGTCAAAGTCATATAACGACCCATCCCGGCTTTTTGCGCCGCGTTACGCCTATTTTCTCGGCCCCGTTATTGTGGCGGCCTTGGGCGGCATGACGATTGCCAGCGCTCAGTCCCCTTTTGCAAATAGCCAAGGCTCTCAAGCTTGGGAAAGCTCTCCTGCCCCCCAGAGCGCGCCCACGATGCGTAACGCGGCCCCCAAAACCGCTCCGACGCTCCGTAACGCGACGCCCAGACAGGCCTCTCAAGCATCAAGTCCTTCCAGAACGTCCCCGCCGCAAAACGCGCAGCCTCAACAGGCTCAACCTTATTCGCAGTCTCCGGCAAACCAGCACCCCCAGCCGCAAACACCACACACCTCTCCTCCAAGCGCCGCGGCAACTCCGTATCAATATAGCGGCTCGCGGTCCGCTTCGCCTTTTGCTCCGTCCAAACCGTCCGACTATGGATCAGGTCAATATCCTCCGGCTCAACAGACGGCTCCCACTAACTATGTCCCGGCAGAACAATTACCGAGCCGTGGGTACGCCCCGCAACAAGGCTCGCCCTATGGTCAGCCTTACTCGCAAGCGGCGCCTCAAAACTATCCGTCTCAAAACCAACCTCAGAGCGCGCCGCCGCAGACCTATCCGCCGCAATCCGGGCCGATGGCTCCTCGAAGCTGGAAGGAAAAAATGGGCTTGGGCAATTTGACGACGATTTTCAGGGGGTTCATCAAGGGCGGCGTAGCCGCCGTGACCCGCGACGATGATGTGACCTCGAAGTCTGACTGGAAAGAGGAATTTGTCGGTGATGCCAAAGCAGAATTTGAAGTCAGCGCCGTAACCGACACAGGGTATGAATACGGATTAAACCTAGAAGGTCGGGCGCAATATGATAAATTTCGCCGGGGGTTTGGCGGACGGGTAACAGATTGCCCGCCCAATATAGACGGGTGCTCTTCCGCGCTAGTTGAGGGTATTCCGACCGCGCTTCGCGGACATACCTCCCGGTTTTATACATCTGGACCAGACGACGCTAAAGAGGGGCAGATTGCCTTGGAAAGCGCGCATTTATTCCTTCGTAGCAGCTATGGCGACATAACCCTCGGCCGCGATGACGGGGCGGCCTATCTCTTCAGTCTCGGCGCGCCGAGCTTACTCGCGGTTGGCGCGTCTAATTCTTCGGTGGATTATACGGGGCTCGATAGTGTTAAAACCATCAATGACGCCTCCGGATTTTCTGAAAAAATCACTTATACCAGTCCGCGCCTTTTGGGCGACAGTATTGGAGTCGGCGTGCAATTTGGCGGCTCATACGCTTTGAACGCCCGCGCTTGCGGTGTGGATTATTGCGTCAAGCGCAATGACGGGACCGGCACGCTGGCCCCTGATCTGGAAGATATGCTCGAAGTCGGCCTCGCGCTAGATAGAACATTTGATAACGGCCTGAAGGTCGAAGGCACAGCCACCTATGCCAGAGGATCAGAAAAAAGCGGTTTCGCGGGGTTGGATGATTTGGAGAGCTTTAATCTGGGCGCCGAAACGTCTTGGATGGACATTACGCTTGGCGGGTCTTTCCTGAAATCAAATAACGGTCTTTTGAACGGTGATTACAAAGCTTGGGATATAGGGGCGACCTGGAAACCGTCTGACCTCGGCGTGACATTGGGTTATGGTCACGCAAAGGATGAAAACGTAAATCTGGAGTCGGATCAATTCGTCGCCGGACTGACATATGACTTTGACACATTCACACTCGGCGCGGGCGCGCAATATATTGAGCGCGAAACCCAAGGCGTGACAGGGACGTTCGTAACGCCGCAAAAAGAGAAAGCCACGGCCCTGTTTATTGAGGGCGGCTTTAAGTTTTAAGCCCCGCTGATTATTTCGTAAAAAGCTCCGGTTCGGCGGCGGCCATTTCTGCCCATTTTGGTTTGCGTTTGAACCACGCGGCTACAAAAGGGCAACCGGGAACGACCTTATACCCTAAATCCCGCGCGTCTTCCGACATGGATTTAACAAGCGCTGTGCCCACGCCTTTGCCGCCCATAGATTTTGGAACGCCGGTATGATGAGCGTTAAAAAGATTGTCGGAAATATTGGATAAAACCAATTCCGCTTCATCGGAATGATCAGGCAGGGTTGCTTTAAATGTTATTGTGTCTCCCCCTTCTTCCTTAGTGATGTCTATCTTTTTATCGGCCATATTCTTCTTCCTTTAGGGCTCCAACGGCTGCAATTCCGGCAATGTTCGTGCCCCGTAATTTAGGGGCTGTCTTAATATTTATGCCGCCCAAGGCAAACACAGGGGCGTTCATATCTTTGGTTCGCTTTTTCAACGTCTCAACCCCTATCGGTGTTCCGGCGCTGGGGCTTTCACTCGGAAAAATGGCCGAGATTAAAAGGCCGTCAATCTCTGGAAGGGACGCGCCGTAACACCCTTCTTTGACAGCTGCCAAAGTTAGAAGAGCGCTGGGGTTTGACTGTCTTGTTTTTGAAATCAAGATAAGGTCCGTCTCGCGTTTAAAATGTTGGCCATCTGCGAAATCAGGTTCCGCCTTAGAGCGGATAAGAAATTGCTGAGAGTTTTCGAGTGTTATCTTGCGCAGCTCGCGGGCTAATTTCTTATCAAAATTATCAAAGCGGTAAATCACAGCGCAATGTTTCGGGAGCGATTTGGCCCACCTTATAATATTAGGTGTTCTGACAGGGTCGCTCATGGCGATAAGCGGCGAAAGACGGCAAGGCCTGTCACACATCTCGCGAAGTTTTAGCGCGTGCCGACCCAGAGGATGGCTTTGCAAACCCGGCCAGGTTTCGTAAGGAGATGTCATGCCAGATACGACCACACCCGATACTACCACATCAAAAATTAAGTCCAAGCGGGAAGAAATTTTAAGCCGAATGGCCGAGGCGGCCAAACGGGCGGAGCGTTCGCCGGATGAAATTTACCTCGTCGCAATCAGTAAAGTTCAGCCAGACTCGCGGGTCGCAGCTATGCTCGAAACCGGGCAAATTGTGTTCGGCGAAAACCGGGTGCAGGAAGCCCAAACGCGCTGGACAGACACGTTTGCCTCTCAACGAAACGGCCTCGAATTACGTCTTGTTGGGCCGTTACAGAGCAATAAAACAGACGATGCCGTCGCGTTGTTTGATGTAATCGAAACGGTTGATCGGGAAAAACTCCTCAAAACTTTGGCCAAAGCAAAAGAAACGGCTGAAAACTTTCCAAGACTTTTTGTGCAGGTGAATACAGGTGAAGAGCCTCAAAAATCCGGACTCTCCCCGAAAGATCTTCCTGACTTTATTAAAAAAATGCGAGAAGAGTATAAGCTGGTGCCCGAAGGGTTGATGTGTATCCCTCCTCAGAACGAAGCCCCCTCTCCTCACTTTTGGCTCTTGAAAAAATTGGCGGCAGAAGTTGGTGTGGAGAAGCTCTCCATGGGAATGAGCGCCGATTTTGAAACAGCCATTGAAATGGGCGCAACCTCTGTCCGGGTCGGGTCGGCTCTTTTCGGAGAGCGGGACTATTCGTAAATTCTGACGGGCATATCCTGATAGAGACGCGGCAGTAAGAGCGCCATATCTTCCGGCGCAAATGCCACGCAGCCCAAAGTGCTTCTGTCATCGGGTTGCGCGACATGGAGAAACACAGCGCTGCCCAAGCCAGGCACTGGGGGGCTGTCATTATGGCTTATGACGAGAAGGATGTCATATGCGCCATCTTCGCGCCAAAGGGTTTCATGACTTGCCGATGTGGGCAGGCGTATAAACCGGTTATAGGCCGGATCGTTATCGTCATCGCTCCAGCCATCGGTTTTTGCTATTTTCCGCCAAGTAAGTGGGCTGACTGAGTTGAGCGGCGGCGGCGGAAGCCTGTCGGCCCGATAAAACCCCCACCGTAAATGATAATGACCAAGCGGTGTTTTTGCGTCTCCTTCAGTGCCCTCCGGGCCATCTATAAACCCGCTTTGACCGATACGACAGGGGACGACAATTTTTGCAAGAGACGCGGTTTTCGAGGTACAATGAATACGTAATTCAGTTAAGTCGCTCATATTGCCCTCTCTTTTTTGTGATGCCTCTTGTGTGAACTGCGATTAGCTTTAAGGCTGTTAAGGCAATAAAACACGCCAAAACTTGAGAATTTCCGCTAAAGGACACCACTATGGCTGTGAAAAAGAGACTGCTTCTTGTCGATGATGATGAAACCTTGCGCGGTGAGTTGGTAGAACAATTTGCTGTTTATGATGAATTTGAGACCGTTGATGTCGGCACGGCCACAGACGGTATTAAAACGGCCAAGGCCCAAACCTTTGATCTGATCATTCTGGATATTGATCTTCCCGATATGCTGGGCACTGAAGCCTGCGAATTGATGCGGAAGGCCGGAGTGGCCGCGCCGATTGTGATGTTGACCGGAAATGTCGGCGAAATGAACGAAATACTTGGCTTGAATTCCGGGGCAAATGATTATGTCACCAAGCCGTTTCGCTTTTCCGTCCTGTTGGCCCGGCTTCGGGCTCACCTACGCAGTTTCGAGCAAAGTGAAGAAGCGATTTTCCAAATTGGCCCTTATGCGTTTAAGCCGGCCTTTAAACGCCTTACCCCTGCGCAAGAAGAAGGGGCGCGTCCAGTACGCGATATTCGCCTGACCGAAAAAGAAACCAATATTCTAAAATATCTCTATCGGGCGGGCGGAAAGCCTGTCGCCCGGGAAGAGCTGTTGGAAGAGGTCTGGGGGTATAACTCCGGCGTCACTACTCATACATTGGAAACCCATGTCTATCGTTTGCGCCAGAAAATTGAGCCGGAAAAAGGCGTGGCGACGTTGCTTATGACAGAGCCGGGGGGCTACCGCCTCGCTCTTGGATAGTCTTTTGCTCTTGGTGGTTTATGGCGGGCTTGTCATAGCCCTTCTCATTGCCGAGTTAAAAGAACGTCGATGGGGGCAGATTATCTTCAAAGTGTGTGCTGCGACGGGATTCCTCGTCTTGGCCGTTTGTTTTGGGGCTGTTGAATCACAATATGGCCGCTTTGTTTTAGGCGGTCTCATTGCCTGCGCCGTCGGGGATGTTTTTCTGCTCTCCCGAAATCGACCGTCATTTTTCAGATTCGGTATGCTGGCTTTTGCCTGTGGGCATGTTTTTTATATTTTCGCGGCAAATGAAATCCTTCGCCCCGATCTGTCTTATCAGCAAACCAGCCTGACGATTCTTTTCGGTATAGGTCTTGGGGCGGTTACGTTTTGGAAGCTAAAACGCAGCCTCCCGCGAGATATGATTTGGCCTGTCGGAATTTATACCCTGATAATTTCGGTGATGCTCATTCGATCATTTCAGACGGATATGATAGGGGCGCATGTCTTAATCGTGCCAGCGGCCCTATTATTTTCTATTTCGGATATATTTGTCGCGCGGGATAGATTCGTTTCGCCGAGTCCGAAAAACGCATGGATTATCACGCCATTTTACTTCGGAGCCCAGGCCCTTTTCGCGCTGAGCGTTCTTTAGCTCTAATCCGTTAGCTCCATAATCTGTGTGATTGGAACATGGTCAGAAGGTTTTTCCCAAATTCGGCAAGGCGTGTGAATTTCGTATCCCTCACGGCCCGCAGCTTCGACACAAGATTTCAGCGCCGGACTCACCCAGATATGATCCAGACGACGGCCCCGGTTTGATTTCATCACGTCCCGCGCGCGGTAAGACCACCAGCTATAGAGTTTTTCGTCATCGCCGCGAAACAATCGCGCGGTATCGGTAAAATCATGGGTGGCTTGAAGGGTGGCCAATATATCGACCTCCAGGGGTGTGTGGCTTACGACTTTCAAAAGTTGTTTATGGCTCCAAACATCGTTTTCGTGCGGCGCAATATTGAAGTCTCCGACTAGGACCTGCTGATTATCGCCCTTGGCGAAACGTTCTGTAAAATAAACGCGCATCACTTCAAGAAAGTCGAGTTTGTGTTGAAACTTCTCATTTATTTCGGGGTCGGCGACATCTCCTCCGGCCGGAATATAGAAATTATGAAATTCAAAATCCTGATCGCAGTCTTTGCCTTTTGCAATCACACGTGTGCTAACATGACGGGCATGTTCCAGAGGACAAAAACTCGTCGGAAGACGCTCCATAGGCAGGCGGGAAATGGTCGCTGTGCCGTGATATCCCTTCTGTCCGGAGACTTCTATATAGGGATACCCCGCCTCTTTAAACGCTTCGTAGGGAAACTGTTCTTCCTGACATTTAATTTCCTGAAGTCCGAGAATATCGGGGTTTTGTTCCTCTAAGAAACGAATGACTTGGTCGATTCGCAGACGGACAGAGTTAATATTCCAGCTGGCAAGTTTGATTTTCATAAGACATGGGATAGGCGGTTCGCAGTGGGATTGTAACCCTAAATGCCGCATTTTTAGCCCTGTATCCTTATCATTTTCATGATAGATCAGACTCTGTGAACAATGAGTATGATATTTTAATTGTCGGCGGCGGCTTGGTGGGTCAGGTCACAGCTTTGACCTGCGCGAAACTTGACGGCCTTAGAGTTGCGCTGGCAGATGGACGGGATATTCTTTCTGATGAAACCGGAAAGAGCGACGGACGCGCCTCCGCGCTCTCGGCCTCCTCCCTGCGGTTTCTGAACCGTCTCGACTTAGCTTTGTCCGATTACTTACAGCCCATGCGGGACATGCTGATTACAGATGGCGGAATAGGCGAGGATCCGGTCTGGCGACTACATTTCGGAGAGAACGCCACTGACGCAGACTCGGCTCACATGATTGAAAACCGCCATCTTTATGCGGTTTTGCGAGACGCGCTTAAATCAACAGATCAGATTGATATTATTGGACCCGGAAATGTTTCTGATATTTCTCACACGGCGGCGGGCGTTTCTGCCTGGATAAGACGCAAAGAAATTTCAGCTCGTCTGTTAATTGCCGCTGACGGGCCCGCGTCAGCTATTCGCAATCGCGCCGGAATTGCAATGGATGGCCGTCATTATGGCCAAAGCGCGCTGGTCACAACCATTTCCCATAGCTTGCCACATGACGGACTGGCCTTGCAGAGGTTTCTTCCCGGAGGCCCGCTGGCAGTTCTGCCTCTTCCCGGAAAGCGCAGTCAAATTGTTTGGAGCGATAAAAGCGCGGCCATTAAAGCCGCTATGGCGATATCCGAAGGCGATTTTATCGCAGAGCTTGCCTTACGAATAGGGGATCATCTTGGCGAGCTTTCTTTGGAGGCACCGCGCCAAAGCTACCCTCTACATCTACAACTCGCGCAAGACTATATTGGCCCCCGCCTGGTTCTGGTGGGGGATGCGGCGCATGTCATTCATCCGCTTGCCGGGCAGGGGCTTAATTTAGGCCTTCGGGATGCGGCGACGTTATATGATGTTTTGAGTGGGGCTTTTTTGACCGGACGGGATATTGGCGGGGCTGTTCTGGGGGAATATGCGGCTTGGCGCCGTTCTGATGTCACCTCCCTAGCGACCGCGACGGATGGTTTGTCTTATATTTTCAGCGCTCCGAAGACTCCTATGCGCCGTCCGCTATCAAAAGCACTTGGCCACGCCAGACGGCTGGGCATGAGCGCCGTAAACGACTCTGCCGTCTTAAAAGACTTGATTATGCGCGAGGCGGCCGGGGATTTAGG
Source organism: uncultured Hyphomonadaceae bacterium (assembly GCA_913058335.1). Classification (GTDB taxonomy): domain Bacteria; phylum Pseudomonadota; class Alphaproteobacteria; order Caulobacterales; family Maricaulaceae; genus Litorimonas. The sequence goes on along the minus strand of CAJXPX010000008.1, from coordinate 111,060 downwards.
CGACCTTCCAGACCTCCTGAAAAAATAAATACAGTCGAATAGGCATCTCTTTGCAGAGTGGTGCTTAAGTTAGATAACACCGAACAAGCGCCCCGTTTCGGTGTTCACGCTCTGTCACGCTTCGCGTGTCAGGGCTTTTTATTTTAAATGGGCATTCTGACTTAATTTTGTTTCACTTTGCCCTGACAAACCTCGAACATTTGGGCGCGCCCTTGAAACGCCTCAAACAAATGTCGGTCTGTGCCGGTCATAAAAAGCTGCGTGTCTAGGGCGAGTAACTCTTCTATCAACGCAGCTCGGCGGCCTTCGTCCAGATGTGCGGCGACCTCGTCCAAAAGCAGAATAGGGTTTCGGCCTTGTCGAGACCGGGCTTGCGCGAGCATCAATCCTATCAGGAGCGCTTTTTGCTCTCCGGTAGAGCAGTCTTCAGCCGGCATGGATTTGGCGATATGGGTGACTTTCAAATCGGATCTATGCGGGCCGATCAGAGTGCGTCCCGACCGTTTGGCAAGGCTTCGGCCATCCCTCAGGGCTTGACGGAGATTCTCTTCCACTTCTTCAAGAGTTTGCCCCGCTAAAATCGCCGCTTCATAGTCTCCGTCGAGTGCCAGTCCGGCTTTGGGAAAAACAGAGTCGCGCCCCGCGATTTCATCTTGTAGCGCTGTTAAAGTCAGAGCTCTGGCCTGAGCAATTCGAGCGCCGTGATGAGCCAGATCGGTTTCTAACGCCTCAAACCAACGCGGGTCGTTAATCTGATCTGATAAAAGTCGATTGCGCTCCGAGCGGGCCTTTTCATAGCGGGAACTGGTCAAGCCATGATCTGGAACATGCGCCATCACAAATCGGTCCAGAAACTTTCGCCTGTCTCCGGCGGGGCCGGTAAAAAGACGGTCTTGCGCCGGGGTCAACCACATTAAACTAAGTAGCTCTGCCAGCTGAGTGCCTGTAGCGCTGCTGCCATCAATCTTGACGAGGCGACGTCCGGGATATTCCGGCACCTGACCGATATTAATGCGGGTGTCATCTTCCAAGATGACATTTACGCCCCAGGCCGGAGCTTGCTTGCCGTCATTCCGGCGGGCAATATCCGTTACTTTGGCGCGACGCATTCCCCGCCCGGGCGACAAAAAAGAAAGGGCTTCGAGGAGGTTGGTTTTCCCGGATCCGTTCGGGCCGTAAAGCACAATAGGCTCCGGCCCGAAACCGACATCCAGCGCGGCATAGTTTCGAAAATCAGAGAGGCGTAGAGACGCGATGTAGCTCACACGTCACCTATAAGATAAATAGCCCTCAAATCCTAAACGCGAAGCGGCATCAGTACAAAAAGAGCGTCCGGATCTTCGCTATCCTTGACGAGCGCCGGGCTGGCGGGGCTGTCGAGGAAAAACGTCGCGTCACGTCCTTCGATCTGAGTGGTCACATCCAGAAGGTATTTCGCGTTAAAGCCGATTTCAAGCGCTTCTTCGCTATAATCAACCCGAAGCTCTTCACGGGCGTGACCTGATTCCGGATTGTTCACTGTCAGAGCGAGATTATCATCGGCAAGCCCCATTTTAATGGATCGGGATTTTTCCGCCGAGATGGTGGAAACGCGGTCAACGGCATCAGCAAAGACTTTATTGTCTATAGTCAGTTCTTTCGGGTTATTTTTTGGAATGACCCGTTCATAATCGGGGAAGGTTCCGTCGATCAATTTAGAGGTCAGAACAGCATTTCCGGTTGTGAAGCGAATTTTGGCTTCCGAGACGCTCACAGCGACATCCGCATCAGACCCGTCAATCAGGCGGCGGATTTCTGCGACTGTTTTGCGGGGGATAATGACACCCGGAAGGCCGTCTGCGCCCGAGGGAAGGTCAGCTTCGGCCAGAGCCAGCCGATGTCCATCGGTCGCAACGCAGCGTAACTTGCCCGCATTGGCGTGCATGTAAATACCGTTGAGGTAATAGCGGGTCTCTTCAGTCGAAATCGCAAATTTGGTCTTGTCAATTAAGCGCAAAAGGGCTTTGGCGGGCAAGACGAATTCATGGGTAAATCCTTCTGCCGTCATTTTTGGAAAATCTCCGGACGGCAAGAGCGGCAATGTGAAATGCGCGCGCCCGGCATCGACATCCAGCCGGTCGTCACTATTGATCTGCAAAACAACTTGCGCTCCGTCTGACAGCTTGCGGACAATATCATAAAGCGTATGGGCGGGGGCTGTGATTTGGCCGGGTTGGCTGATCTCGGCCTCTGTCGATTCTGACATTTCGATATCAAGATCGGTTGCGACCATGTTCACTTTGTCGCCTTCGGCGGTCATCAGGACATTGGACAGAATGGGGATTGTGTTACGGCGCTCCACAACATTCTGGACATGGCCGAGGGCCTTCATCAGGGCGCTGCGTTCAATGGACAGTTTCATCTGCGGTGTTCCATTCTTATTGGCATTCAAATTGTCATATGGGAAAGGTGATTAAGCCCTCCCAAAAACGTGGAAGCTAACCATAATCATGCTTGGGTCAGAGGCAAGAGGGAAAGCCGTGAGAGTGAGCGAGAAATTTGCCACATGAGAAAGCTATTTCAGTCCATGCCAAAGTGAATCACTTGATATTTTCCTAAAGCAGAGCTTTAAAACGTGCTGATACCGCTGCTTTCCATAAACTCCGACTTCAGTCGCAAGAAGAGGCTATCATCGGCATAAGCGCTGTAAGGCAGGCTATAGTTGCGGCCATCGGTATTATTCCAAGAAATATCAAAATAGGTTTGCGCATCTCTAAACACCTCGGCCCTGACAGGCCCGGTCACGACCACATTGGTTTCTAAATTAAGGTTGTCCAGATTTCGACGGGTATAATTGGCCGAGCCTGCAATGATTACCGACTCTCCAGTGCCTTTCGTGACCATCAGCATTTTGGTGTGAGATTGTTCACCTTTTACATTCGCCCAACGAACCCTTAAGCCCTGACTGTCCAGAATATCAGCAACAGGACGGTTAGGGACGCCATCTTTTTCGTGGCCGAACGCATCTTTATTGGGGTCCAACAATATGCGTATGGCTGCGCCCCGGTCTTTGGCGGCAATGAGAGCGTCAATAATGTCGCTTTCTGAAAGATAAAACATCATCAAGTCCAATTTGTCGCCCGTCCCGGCGGCTTCAATGTGGCTCAGGACCGAGGTTTTGATCGCACGCTCGGTGACAATCTGAACGTAAATATCAGACGTGTCTTCGATCTTTACTGAGGGCAAAGCAATTTGGGAATGCCCCGATAAAGCCAAGACCGCATTTTCAGTTTTCAGCAAATCAATAGCGGCGCCCCCGGTAAACCGGATAGCCGTGTTTCGGTGTGCGCTACTGCCGTCATGGGGGTTGGCGGAGGTCACAAGACCGGCATAACCGGACGGCGTGTCAGCAAGGATGGTTTTTCTATGATTGGCTTTAAAGTTTGCGAGTTCAAGATAGCTACGCGCGCTTACACGGCCTTTTTGCCCCAACGGATTTGGAAGAAATCCTCGCTCACTATTGCCAAAGGGTTGAACGAAAAGTCGCCAATACCAGGAATAGGCCGGATTACTGTCGCGCAATGAGGCGAGACCCGTCACCACGACATCAATTCCAGCCTTCCGCATGCTTTCAAAATATTCCGACTCCAATCCTCCGTAAATTGTATTGAGAGGATCGGTAATGACGACAATCTGAATATCTGGATAGGCCGCCTTTTGCTTTATCAGTGCGGAGGTCAGCTCCGAAGATAAAAGCCGATGCGTCTCCGGCTGGGGGCCTTGAAAGTCATTGAATAAAAACATGTCCAAAACAACAAGGTTTCGGGCCCCACTTATGAGGTCAAAGACAGAATCAAAAACCTCCTGATCAAGCTGCCGAACTCCCGCTGAATCTATCCACGTATTGTCTCCCAGAAAGGTCACGTCCTGAGCCGGGAACGTCTGACCGGAATAGGCAAGACCGTCCGGTAAAGGTTTATATGTGTGGTAAGCCGCAAAAAGCACCGCCCCTAATAAAAGCGTAAAGGCGAGGACTTTTTTTGGATGTTTCATGATAACCCTAACCCTGACCCCTGTCCCCCCTTTAGTGCCCAGTTAGAAGGCGCTCTCCTGTCAGGATGTAATGAGTATAGGGGTGTTGGTCTTATCCACCTAGGGGGTATGCCCCATTAAGCCTTCAAAACACCTTCAACGGTTTCAATCTGAGAATTAAACTCCGCATCCGCGGCACGAAGCTCGTCAATACGTTTGACCGCGTGCATTACAGTGGTGTGATCCCGTCCGCCAAAGCGGCGGCCAATATCCGGAAGCGAACGTTTGGTCAGCTTTTTAGACAAATACATTGCCACTTGGCGAGGCCGCGCAATGACCCGCGCGCGTCGTTTGGATGTCATATCGGTTAGTGTGACATTGAACTCTTCACAGACGGCACGTTGAATCCGGTCCACAGTCAGGCGCTGTCCGGCCATATAGCGTGAATCTGACAGCGTCTCTTGCACGGTTTCGAGCGTAATGGGCGTTCCGAGAAATTCGCTTTGCGCGACAATCTGGTTAAATGCTCCTTCGAGGTCGCGCGGCGTCGCATTCATACGGGCCGCTAGGTGATCGCGGGCATTTTGCGGAATGGCAAGGCCCGGATTACCGGAAGCGCGGCGGCGCTGAATGAGGCGGTCCAAAATGCGCAGACGTAATTCGTAATCAGCGGCGCCAATGCGGCAGACCAGACCAGAAGAAAGATAAGACTTTAGACGATCCGAGGCTTTTTCAATTTTATCAGGATGTCGATCAGCCGCGATCAAAATCTGACGGCCTTGGGCGACAAGGCTGACTAAAGTGTGAAGCAGCTCTTCTTGAGAGCCTGGTTTATCGGCAATAAAATGGGCGTCATCAATAATCAGAAGGTCGACATCACGCAGGCTCGCCTTAAAGCCTTCGATTGCGTCCCGGCCTCCGCCGCGAACGGAAGACACAAAAGCGGATACAAAGTTTTCGGAAGAAATCAGCTTCACCCGATAATTGGGTTCTGATTCTGTGATCGCGTCTTGAATGGCATGTAACAAATGGGTTTTACCCATGCCGTTCGCGCCGTGAATAACGATAGGATTATATTGTGCGGCGCGGCAGGATGCGATTTGACGCGCCACCGCAAAAGCTAGCTCATTTGACGCGCCGACGACGAAATTATCAAAGGTAAAGCGATCGCGCGGGTTATCAGCCCGAACAGATTGCGGGTTATCGAAACCGACAACATCTCCGCTCGGCTTTGAAGCCGCCCGGTTGGCCCGGGAGGCCGGACTCACAGGGGCGAGAGGCGGCACGGGACCGCCCGTTTTGCGTCCAGACTGATTTTTGTCCTGCTCGCGAGGTTGTGCCGCGCGTTCAGTGGCTGCGGAAAAGATGATATCGCGCGGCGGGGCGACCATATCATATTTCTTCCAAAGCCGGCGAACGGTATCTGCGTAATTTGATTCAATTTTAGAGGCAATAAAACGCGACGGCGCCGCAAGCGTAACAATGCGCTCATTGGCCTGACTGACGCGGAGCTGACCTGTCCAAGAGCGATGAACATTGGGCCCAAGCGCATAGCCCAAGTCAGTTTTGACTTTTGCCCAGGTATTGTTTGCGCTCTTCAATGGCGGCTCTCCCGTATAAAGATCAGGCGCCGTGCTCTGACTGGAAACAGTCGACAATTTAGGACTGACTTTTGCATCTTGCATTGAAATTTACTCCGCACGAACCCAGAGGGTAAATTGACTAAACCCTTGATTATTCTAACTATTTTATGGATCCAACCGGGAAAGTATCCACCTTCTCCGTCCAGAACTCCCTCGACGGCCAGCTCCCCCCCTAGGTTGCTGACCTCTCTAATAAACCGACTCTTTTCGCTCCCGTCAACGGCGAAAAGTCCTGATTCTTTATGCCTTTTCTGTTGACTCAAAAAAACGTAAGAATCTCAAAACGGTGGCGTTGCAAAAAATTCATATTTCTTAAAATTTTTTTCAGCCGCAAAATTCAGCGCCCTAATTTTAGAGTTCAATGCTGTCAAAGAGGTCGTAGTGATAAGAGAAAGAAATTTGCGGGGGCAACACAGTCAGGCACAAAAAAAACCGGGCGACGCCCGGTCTCTGATAATACTTTAATCCTAAAGCGCTGCGTCAGTAAGACAACGCTTCGAAACGGTTTTAGCCGATGGCTTTGACGCGCTTGTTCAAACGAGAAATTTTTCGTGCCGCAGTGTTTTTGTGAAAGACACCGCGATTGACAGCCCGCATCAAGGCCGGTTCGGCCTTTTTAAGCGCGTCACTTGCGGCAGACTTATCCCCGGCCGTGATGGCGTCTTCAACGCGGCGTAAAAATGTCCGGACTTGGCTACGACGGGTGCGGTTCACCTCAGTCTTACGAGCCATTTTACGGACGTTCTTCTTGGCAGATGACGTATTTGCCATGTTATTCCTCTATATACATATCGTAAAAGGACGGATCCTTTGATCCATCCGAATTTCAAGCGCCGCCTATACGCGCCGATTTTCGCCCCGTCAACTCTACAATCGCAGAGAATGCGGGACTCAGCGCAATATTGAGACGTCTATTTGTTTTTGAAATGCGGTTTCCGCTTTTCAATGAAGGCGGCCATGCCTTCTTTCTGGTCTTGCGTTGTGAACAGGCTCTGGAAGAGGCGGCGCTCAAAGCGAATGCCCTGATCCAGCGTCATGTTAAATCCTGCATTGACCGTTTCTTTGGTGATCATGGCGACTGGTTGACTCTGATTGGCGATTTTTGACGCGGCTTCTTTGGCGGTGCTCATCAGATCGTCGAGCTTGACGATGCGGCTAACCAGTCCGGCGCGCTCGGCTTCTTCGGCGGGCATCATCCGGCCTGTCAGGCACATATCCATCGCTTTGGCTTTGCCGACAGCGCGCATCAGGCGCTGCGTGCCCCCAATGCCCGGCATTACGCCGAGATTGATTTCCGGTTGGCCGAATTTGGCATTATCTGCGGCGATGATGAAATCACACATCATGGCAATTTCGCAGCCCCCACCCAGTGCATATCCTGCGACCGCAGCAATAATCGGCTTGCGAAAGCGTTCAATGGAGCAGTGATTTTCTTCAAACGGGTCATTTTTGTAGATCGACAGATAATTATTGTCTGACATTTCTTTGATGTCGGCGCCGGCGGCAAAGGCTTTCTCGGAACCCGTCAAGATCACACAACCAATTCCGTCATCTGCCTCTAACGTCGTAAGCGCGTCTGCAACTTCGCTCATCATTTCGGTATTTAGGGCATTTAGCGCCTTGGGTCTGTCCAGTTGGATGATGGCAACTCCGCCGTCACGTGTCAGATCAATCAATTTATAAGCCATAAACTCTCTCTCGTTTTCGGGGGGATTGCCCGCCAATGTGGACGGCTTGTAACGCAGTCAGGACAAGGCTGGCAAGGCATGTTCCCCTTTCTCCGCTTAGTTTCAGGTTTGACAGACCCGGCAAAAAAAGCTGCTCCGGCCACTTTGGACAAGGCGTTGTATCGGGTCGGCGCAAATAGGGCAGGCCTGACCTTCGCGCCCGTAAACATCGAAATTATGCTGAAAATAGCCGAGCTTGCCATCTGTATTGGAGAAATCGCGCAGCGAACTACCTCCGGCTTCTATGGCCTCGGTCAGAACGGCCTTGATGTTCCGCGCAAGAGCGTCTGTTTCTGCGACTTTGAGTCGCCCTGCGGCGCGGCGCGGCGAGACGCCTGTTCGGAACAAGGCCTCACAGACATATATATTGCCGAGACCGGCGACTATTCGCTGATCCAGTAAGGCAGCTTTGATTTTGGATTTTTTGCCGCGAAGGGCTTTTCTTAGGACGGGACCATTAAAGCTATTGGAGAGAGGTTCCGGCCCGATATGGTCAAGACGGTAAGCTGCGTCCTTGGCCGCCAGTTCCATAAACCCGAAACGGCGGGGGTCGTTAAAGGTAATGACTGCGCCATTTTCCATGGTGAAAACAACATGATGATGTTTGGGGTCGGCTTTGTGCTCATTTACAAACTGAGCTGTCGAAGAATGGTCAATAATGAAACGCCCGCTCATGCCCAGATGCATAAAAAGCCGTTCTCCACTGGACAGTTCGGCCTGAAGAAATTTGGCGCGGCGGGTAAGTTTTATGAGGCGCTGACCTTGTATGCGGGCAATAAAGTTGGGGTCAAAAGGAAAACGTAAGTCTGGACGGTTCAGCGTAACCGTTTGAAAGACGGCCCCCTCCATTACGGGTGCAAGACCGCGGCGCACAGTTTCCACCTCAGGGAGTTCGGGCATGTCCCAATCTCCTCTGAGGTAAAATGATTTTGGTCATAAGCTGCGCTACGCGACTGACCCCGTACTTACGGCGACCATAGCGGCCCGCAAAGTGCGGTCGCCAAGTTTAAAGCCGGTTTGCATAACCGTGGCGACATGGCCTTTTTCTTCGGAGGAGGGAATATTGGCGACCGCCTGATGGACATTGGGATCAAATTTGGACCCAACTCCTGCAACGGGTTTTACGCCGTGACGGGACAGCACCATGATCAGGTCTTTTTCTGTCAATTCGATTCCGGCCACAAGGTTTTTGGCATTTTCGCCCAGATCGGCTTGGTCTGTCCCTTCAAGTGTCAATAAGGCGCGGGAAAGGTTGTCGTGAACCGACAACATGTCTTGCGCAAATTTCTCAATGCCGAAAGTCTTGGCGGCTGTGACTTCCCGTTCTGCGCGGCGCTTGGTGTTTTCAGCGTCTGCAAGAGCGCGAAGGGATTGGTCTTTTATAGTAGCGATTTCAGCTTCGAGTTCCTGAATGCGGGCAATGGCGGCAGCGCCGGCATCGGGGGCGGCGGCGTCAAATTCAGCGGAGGCCTCGCCTTCTGCCGCGCGATCCGCCGCGAAATCCGCTTTTGCCGCTGCTGCTGCATTTGCGCCGAGGCTTGTTTCGCCTAGCGAGACTTTATGCTCGTCCATGCCTTTTTTAGCCTTTTCTATTTCGGCTTGTAGGGCATCCAATTCGGAATCGCTGGGAAAGTCATCCATACCTTTAACATTCGGCATAGTCGGTTTTTTCGGGTCGGACATAGCTATCTCTCTTTATCTTGCATTCGGGTCGAGCCTGCGCCCCACCAATTGTGCGGTATAATCCACCATTGGGATAACCCGCGCGTAATTCAGGCGGGTCGGACCAATCACGCCCACCGCCCCTAATATATTCTGAGCCGCATCGCGGTATGGCGCGATCACAAGGCTCGATCCCGACAAGGAGAATAAAGGATTCTCCGTGCCGATAAAAATCTTCACACCATCTGCTTCTTCAGTTCGGTCCAGAAGCGCTATCAGCTCTTCCTTACGTTCCAAATCTTCGAATAAGAGACGGATGCGCTCCAAATCGGTTTGCGCTTCCAAATTGTCAAGGAGTTGTGCCCGTCCGCGCACAATTAAGGCACGTTTATTGTCAGTTGCCTCAGCGCTCCCCGACCATTCGGCGAGGCCTTGTTTGATAAGGCCTTCGGCTGCGACGTCGATTTGGGCCTGACCAGTTTCCATTTCTTCCAATATATCGGCACGCGCTTCTTCGAGTCGGCGGCCCTTTAATCGGGCAGACAAAAAGTTGCCGGCACGTTCCAAAGAAGCCGGCAGAAGCCCTTCGGGCCTTGGCATTAGTCGGTTTTCAATTCGTCCGTCCGTATAAACAAGTACGACCAGCGCCTGACCGTCATCCAAGGCGACAAATTCGACATGGCGCAAAGGGGGAGAGCCTGGTGCGGCAGAGGGGCTTAGGACCAGCCCCGCGCCGCCCGCCAGTCCGGCGAGCATTCCGCTTGTCTGTTCCAGAAAATGATCCGGGGATTGCTCTACTCCAGAGAGCCGGGTTTCAAGCCTTTGCCGTTCGTCACCCCCCAAATCCCCAATTTCCAATAGCCCATCAACAAAGAGCCGAAGCCCGGCTTGCGTCGGCACTCGTCCCGCACTGACATGCGGCGCCGCGAGCAGGCCAAAACGGGAAAGCTCTGCCATAGTATTTCTGATGGTCGCGGGCGAGAGCGAACGGCCGCTTGAAAGGGCGAGTGTTTTAGATCCGACGGGCAGGCCTGTTTCCAGATAGCTCTCGACAATATCCCGGAAAATACGGCGCGCGCGGCTGTCGAGGTCAGACAGGGAAAATGTTGGAAAGGGTGCACTCATATCAGGGATATATGTGGTCAGTTTTGGCGCTTTATGCAAGAGGACGGATGCAACTGAATGAGAGGCACTGCCGGACTATTTATAAATTTATCCAGCCTGCTTTCTAATCCAATCCGCATAGGACATATTTTCCGAGCGGTGGAGATTCAGTTCTGCCGCCAAATTTGAAGCGCTTTGATGGTCGGAGCATTCAATGGCCAGAGTTTGATAGTTTTTATTATTGACCGAGATAGCGGTTAGTTCAATTTCTGCGCCAATTTCTCCGCGAATCTCTATTTCATAAAGAGTCCGGCTTTTTTTTATGGGTAAGAGGTTGAGCCTCTCCCGCAAGAAGGACAGAGCGGATTGCGCATCGCGAAACGATTCGGGTGAAAGCCCTAAATCCGGGATGCACTTTTGAAAACGCGCAAGCTCAGCTTCCGAGATCGGGAAGTCGGCGCTGACAGATCGCTCCCAGCTTTCAATACCGTCAACTATGTCCAGTTTCTCTTTCAGCTCAAGGCGGGACTGGCCTCTAAATTTTGGCAGATAGTTTCCTGTCGGGGGGAGATAAATATCTGTTCGATTTTCTTGCCGTCCCTTTCCGAAAGAAGATTCCAGCTCTGATTGGGACAGGGTAATGGAGCTATCCCAAACTCGGTATTCGTAAGTTTTGGGTTTTTGTTTAAATTCAGTTGCATCAGTATTTTTCACGGGTCTATCCATCGTCAGTTGAATTTAATATTTCGGATTTATCTTTCTTAGGAAGGCGCCGTTCAAAATAGCGAATGGGAATCAAAACGATTAGAGACAGCGCTGTGCCAAGAAGCGCCAAGCGATAAAAGCCAGATCCGCAGGCGAGGCCCACAGCGCCGGACAGCCACATGCTCGCGCCGGTGGTCAGGCCTTTAACGGAGCCCTTGGCTTGAATAATTGTTCCTGCGGCGAGAAAAGCAACGCCGGCTGTGACGGCTTCTATAACGCGGAGCGGGTCCATTTGCGTGTGGTCGCTATCTGACCCGATTTTGGCAATCAATTCCAGCGCGATAACCATAAAAATTGCGGCCGCCAGTGAGGTGAGCATATGTGTACGGAGCCCGGCGGCCCGCGATTTCAGCTCCCGGTCAAACCCGACGGCAAATCCTAAAGCACAAGCCAGACCTAATCGAGCCGCCATTTCCCAAATCGAAAGCGAGTGAAAATATTCCGGTGAACCTATTTCATTCATAAAAAGAATACGGGGTTTCGTACAACTGGTTCCGCTTTGGACGGGGTTCCCAAGACGGTAGGAGAGCTCGATATTTACGATGATCCTGTCTAGGCGGAAAACTAGCCCAACCGGAAAAATGGATTTTCCTCCAGACGCTCTCTAAGGCTTTTCACGGTTTTCTAAGGTTTGCCCGATAGCATAAGGCGAATTTTAGAATAATAGGGAAACATGTCGTTTAAAACCGTCCAAATAAACGAAGTCATCAAACGGGGCGAAGATGAAACCCTTCGCTTTCGGAAAGGTCATGTCGAGCCAAAGCGGCGAAGCATGAGTGACCGGCGCTTATTGGCAACGGCCGGCGCTATTATTCTTGGCTTGGGCCTTTGCTATATGTCGCTCTTTTATTTGCCGGCGCTCATTTCAAATAAATCTATCCTCGCGATTTCTACGCATGATAAAACGCTGCCAAATATTGATTATGATAAAAACCGCACCGTTTTTTCGCCTTTTTTCGATTTGTTTCATGTTCAGCGCGGCTATTTTCGCGCGGGCCAGATGTTACAGGTCGACTACAGGTTTCCAGAGGGGCATTCTGCTGTTCTCAATATTCAATCCTGCAAGGGCCTCTATTTTTTGGAAGCTTTGATGTGTGAACCGGTTTTGATTTCCAGCACCGAAGTCGTCGGTCCAAAACGCGGTATAAACCGCTTCACCGCGCCGGAAAACGGATTTTATATTTATGAAAATCAAGTGACGAAAGGAGGCGGAGAAGAGGCACCTTATTCGGTCGTCTGGCGACGTGTCCCCGCCTCTTAATCCCTCTGACAAATCGTCTCTGAATTCAGTTTTGTCATATTTGGGTCTGGTCTTTCTTCCTCAGCCTGTCTAACGCGGAAGCCTATTTAAGAAAGGTCCCCTTATGCGCCCAAATAATCGAAATCGTGAAGATTTACGCCCTATCACTTTGGAGGCCGGCGTGTCCCGCTACGCTGAGGGGTCATGTTTGGCTAAATTCGGCGAAACTCATGTCCTTTGTACCGCCAGTGTCGATGAAAATGTTCCGCGCTGGATGAAAGGTTCCGGCAAAGGCTGGGTGACTGCGGAGTATGGTATGCTCCCGCGAGCGACTCATTCCCGTAACAACCGCGAAGCCGCGCGCGGCAAACAAGGCGGACGCACAGTTGAGATCCAGCGCCTAATTGGCCGGTCCCTTCGAGCTGCGATTGATCTGACAAAACTGGGGGAGCGCCAAATCATTCTCGATTGCGATGTTATGCAGGCCGATGGCGGTACCCGCACCGCCTCTATCACCGGGGCTTGGGTTGCCTTGTCTCAGGCTTGCGATAAATTGGTGGAACAGGGTTTAATCGCCGAAACTCCTATCACAGATAGAATGGCCGCCGTGTCTTGCGGGATAGTCGAAGGCGAATGCCGCCTTGACCTCGAATATGTCGAAGACAGCACAGCCCAAGCGGATGCCAATTTTGTTTTAACCGAAACTGGCGGCATTATCGAAGTGCAGGCCAGTGCAGAAGATGTGCCTTTCACAGCCGCTGAAATGGCGGAACTCACACGTTTGGCTGCAAAGGGTATTGAAGAACTTTGCAAAATCCAGACAGCGGCGCTTAAGGCATAAGTTTTCAGGCCCCCAAGTTTAGGGAATGCAGCGAAGGCCGCATTCTCTCTTGCGCCCTTATCATCGCTATGTGTAATAAGATAACGTGACGGCATCTCGCACATATCGTTTTCTCCTTCTGCTGCTGGCAGGGTGGTTTTTAGCTGTCCAGAGTTTCTCTGCCGCTCACGCCGCCACCTATGGAGACAGCCCGCATCAACATGAGGGCGTTCTTTGTGCGGTGAATATCGCTTCCCATGATTGCGTCGCGCCTCAGCCTGCTGTTGTTCAGACCGATTATGTCGCCTTTCCTGTCAAAACGACCTTTGTCGAAACAGTCCGCCCAGCCCCGCTTCTTGCGCCGCAACTCCGCGCCCCGCCGCCGCGGGCTCCACCCTTTCCACAATAAACTTATGACTATCTGTCCGTGTTTTCGCGCGGGCTTTCCCTTGTTTATTGTTTGAAAGGTGTACCCATGTTGCGGTCTTCTTTACTTAGTTTTTCGGCACTTTCTGCCACACTCATTTTTGCTGCGCCGGCTATGGCGCAAAATCTTGATTCCGAGATTGACGAAATCATTGTCACCGGATCCCCTCTTAATCGGTCTGTGGACGAAGCGATTACTGGTGTTTCTGTCCTAAGCGGGGAGGAGCTTTCAGAGCGCCTCGCAGCCACGATTGGCGAAACTTTGAAATCTGAACCAGGTGTCTCCTCAACCTTTTTCGGGGCCGGAGCCTCTCGCCCCATATTGCGGGGACAGGGCGGAGACCGAGTACGCGTTCTGACAAATGGGATTGGCTCAATTGATGCGTCTTCTGCGTCTCCGGATCATGCTGTGGCGGCTGAACCGGCCCAGGCAGAACGCATTGAGGTTCTGCGAGGCGCGGCTCTTTTGCGTTATGGTTCGTCTGGTTCAGGCGGCGTGGTGAATGTCATAGACGGGCGCATTCCTGACAGCCTACCGGAAGGCGGTCTGGACGGCGCTTTCAGAGTTGGCGCCTCTAGCGTGGACGCCGGACGCGAAGTCGCCGGATCCGTTGATAAATCTTTCGGGAATTTTGTTTTACATGTCGACGGGACATTTAAAGAAACGGACGATTACAATATTCCGGGTTTTGCCGAGAGCGATGCTCTTCGCGCAGCCGAAGATGCGGAACACGAAGAAGAGCATGAAGAGGAAGGCCACGAACATGAGGAAGAAGCGGAAGCGTTTGGAACTCTCGATAATTCAGCCGTCAAATCACAATCTTTAACGGGCGGACTGTCTTATGTCGGCGAGCGAGGGTTCTTGGGGTTTTCTATTCATAACTTCCAGTCAGATTATGGTATTCCCGGAGGTCACGCTCATGGTGAAGAGGGCCATGCAGAAGACCATGAGCATGAAGAAGGCCATGAGCATGCAGAAGATCATGAAGCCCATGGAGAGGAACAAGTTACCATCGGTCTCGATCAAACGCGTGTGGACGTAAATGGTCGGTTAAAGCTCGGCGGTTTTATAGAGACCCTACAAGTTTTCGGCGGCTATGCAGATTATAAGCATATAGAATTTGAAGGCCCTGGAGAGCCGGGAACTGTCTTTACGAATGAAGGCTATGAAATCCGCGGTGAAGCCATTCAAAAAGAACGTGACGGGTGGAGCGGCGCTTATGGTGTTCAGTTCCGGGATCGCGATTTTGCGGCAATAGGGGATGAAGCCTTTGTTCCGCCAACCAACACGCAAGAGCTGGGCTTTTATACGTTTCAGGAAAAAGAACTAGGAGCCCTTCACCTCGAAGGGGCTGCCCGACTTGAAACAACAGATCAAGAAAACGCGATTACAGGCGAGAGCCTGAACTTTGAAGGTATAAGCTTTTCCGCTGGCGGAGACTATCACCTGAGCGATACTATTCGCTTCGGCGGGACGGCTTTCCGGACGGAACGTGCCCCTACTACAGAGGAGCTGTATTCCAATGGCCCGCATCTTGCGACGGAGCAATTTGAAGTGGGAAACCCGACCTTAGGTCTTGAAACGGCCAGAGGGATTGAAGGAGCCATCCGCTACCGGCAAAGCGGACGCTTCCTGACATTAAATGCCTTTTATACAGATTATAAAGACTATATTTTCGAAACGGCAACAGGCGAGACGGAGGACGGCTTGGATGTCTTTCAGTTCACGGGCGAAGATGCGACGTTTAAAGGGTTTGAAATTCAGGGCGGCATGCCAATCGCGCAAGTAGGAAAATTTGACGTAAAAGTTGATGGTCTTGTCGAATATGTTCGAGCCGAAACAGATAGCGGGAATCTTCCGCGCATTCCGCCGCTCTCTGTTTTGGGCGGAATTGAAGCTGAATCAGATAGATTAAAACTTCGGGCTGAATTGGATTATGCGTCAAAGCAAAATGATGTTGGCTTATTTGAAACGCCAACGGAGGATTACGCTTTAACAAATATCTTTGTGACGTGGAGGGCGCCGATTGAAACTCAACCCGTTCGGATCAGTGTTTCACTTCATAATGCATTTGATGTCGATGCGCGTCAGCACACCTCTGTTCTGAAAGATGTCGTGCCGCTGCCCGGACGAAATGTCCGGTTCGCGGTCAGCACAAGTTTCTAAAGGTTAGTCTCTGTACCTTCGAATGATATTCGACACGGGGATTTGTTTGCCCGTATTCGGATCAATATAATAAGGCTCTTCATTTATTGAGGAGTCTTCAGCCTGATTGCGGTGCAGGCGAATAGGTTCGTCATAAGGGGCTTTGCGAATAGGAGCTGTGTCCTGCTCAGGTGCCGCGTAATCAGGGGGAGAGGGCTCACTTGTCAGATAGTCAGGTAGCTCGCGCTGCGCCGGAGCATTTATGGGCGGATAACCTTGAGGGGCGAAAGGCGCAGCTGTTTGAGAAGCATATGACGCTGTGCTGTCAGCCACTCTGGCATAAGAGATAACCTCTCTGGCGCCTCGGGTTTGGGCGGCGACTTGTGCTGCCTGTTCTAATTCGTCCGGCGTTCGAGCGACGCCTAATAGATAAACAACGCCTTCATGGGTTTCGACATTGAAATTTTGGGATTTGATGGACCCATTTGCCAGAAGCCGCGTTCGAACCGCTTTTTCCAAAACCCCGTCTTTGGCCCCGCGAATAAAGCCGCGCTTATCACCGATTATAATTTCATTCCCGACTTGTTCAACATGAGGGGCGGACCAGGCTATGCGGGCGGCTTCAATACGGTCCTCTTTGCTTGGCGTGTTACCGGAAAGAAGCGCGACTCCTTCGGACACTTCGATATCTACATTTTTGAGATTATAATCATAAGCACGGGTCATGCGGGCTTTAATGGCTTTGCCCGCATTCACATCATTCAGAACGCCAGCGAAACTACGTTCGTCATGCTTGCTGAGTCCCGCACTTGTGAGGGAACAGCCAGATAAAATTGAGGCGCAGAGCAGGGGTAAGATAATATGTTTCATAGGTATGAAACTAACGGTTTATGGTGAACGAAACCTTACTAAATTTATTAAGACATCGTCATGCCAAGCAGCAAGAGCGCACTTTAAGTGCTAAATTATTGTCACGAAAAAGAGGTCTGGAACTTGTTATGCTGTCCGCCCGGTTGCGCGTTGCGCCTGATTTTCTTGGCTCGCATGTAACAAAGCTCGTGACTGATATCCTCGGCCTTATTTTTATGAGGCGCCGTTACAAGCCCGCGCATGGCTCCGTGCCCTAATTCCCGCTTTAGCATATGCGGGGGGGTATGACAGATAACCAGATGTTCAATCCCGATCTGGATAAGGGTATCTGACATGATTTCCGTTTGATCCTGACAGACTTTTTGATCGATAATTGCCATATCGGGATCTTCATCCAAAATAGCCATATAGGCGGCGGTTACACTGCTAACAGGTCCTATAACATTATATCCATCACTTATCAGGGTGTCCCGAATATCACACGTCACGCCGTCCTGATGTAAAACCAAAAGAACAGTCATTTTAGTCGATAATGATTGAGAACTGCTCATTTGGTGTCTTCAAGAATATCACAGTTTTTACAGTCTGGGAAGCCGGACTGGTTTAACGTGAAGGTTAAAAGGGGCGATGACCAAGGGCATTCGCCGCGTTAGAGAGGCGAAATTACTCAGGGCGCAATCCTAGCGCGTCGCGTGAGATGATAAGCCCGATATTTCGGGAGAATTTATGTTGGCAGACTAATAAAACTAGGCTCCGACACAGCTTAAGCTAAGGAGGCGACTTTACGGAATCGTTAACGGGGATAGGAAAAAGCACAATGATTACAGCGGGTTGAAACTTCAAGAAATATATTGAAATTTCAATTAACTGTGGGGCGCTTAAACCAGTTTTCCGGGCTTGATTGAAGCGAATACCTTAGTCCTATTGCCAAGGAAATAAAGAATGCCGAGTTGGTTCACCGTAACTGTTTTTGGCCTTTGAAGATTGAGCCTGTCGCTGGCCTTTTCGTAAGCCTTTAACATTAAGGTTTTATATTCTGCAACCGACCGCATCCCTTTCTCAGAGAGGCTGAGAGGCTTTTTCCGGTCATCCGCTGCATAGCCGGAAAGGGGCTTAATACATCCAGCGGATGTAAGAATAGAGACGGCTCTGCTTGTCGTGGCAGGGTCAAACCGCATGAGTTTAGCTACATCCATGGCGGTGGCATCATGTTCCATATATTCAAGCGTCATAAGAGTCAGTAACTCGCGGGACTTGCGAAGAGGTTTCTCGGACATTTTTGACATGGCATGAATTTTAAGAAACTTCATGTAATCATTAGAGATCCGGCGACAGTAAACCTGAAGAATGAATTCAGGAAACTTCTGAAAGTTATCAAAAGACTCTTGAAGAGCCGCCCGGGAATAACCGGTCCGGTTTTGTCTTCGAATTTTACCTGTGGCTGACAAAGAAGCAAGCTGCTCCGCATGTTCCTGAATATCTAGACAAGTTTCAAAAATGTTTCGAATATCTTGTTTTTCAAGTCGCGGCAGAAAGTTCTCATACACCTGTTCCTGTTTCAACAAGTAAGTTTGGAAAAGCTCCTCCAGAAAACTTGCGCCCGCTGGCGTAATTTGAATGAGGTTAGAGCGTGCGTCAAAGGCTTGCTCAAGAATAACAATGTAACGCGCCTTTTGAAGTTTTTCATCGGCCCGCAAAACGGTTGCGGGATCAAGCCGCGTATTCCCAGAAATTTCGGCAGGCGTGAGCCCTTCAGGGTATCGTAATATCTGGGAAAGAACAAAAACGTCCCGCCAGTTTAGGTTTGGCTCCAGCGTCATAGCTGTAAAAACATGACGCTTTACGAAGACCATCATGTCTTGGGCAACTTTATCCGCTAATATTTGTGCGGCTCCGATGGGGTAGGCCGCCATGCGATCCGGTATGTGTGGCAAGTCCAAAATAGATCATATCCTTTAAAACCGCCCCCACGGTTATTAATGTTAAATTTAAAATTATTGAAAGTTCAATGGTTGCGAAAGTGTTTCACCGTGAGTCTTTGGCAAGGTCTTGATTTCAAATACATTTATTAATCTGGTCTAAATGCGCCCTTAAGATAAGTCACATAACACAAAGGCGAGACGGGCCCAATAATAGACGCGAAATCAAACCGTATTTCAAAATTCCGCGGTAATTGGGCAAAATTTTTCTCTATCCAAATTTCAGCCGAATCAATAATTCGCTGTTCGCTTCGCCAATTCATGGACTCGTCTATGGCTCTTTGACTTGCTCTTTGTTTGACCTCAACAAAAGCAAGAGTTTTGCCTTTCTGGGCGATGAGATCGACTTCCCCGTAAGGCGTCTTAAATCGCTCCGCTAAAATTTTATATCCTCGAAGCCGGATATAGGCGGCGACACGCGCTTCCGCTTTGCGCCCTTCTCTTTCATTCTTGCGCCTATTTTGCATTCCGGACTTATTTCAGACTTAGGGCCAAGGCGTAAACCTCTCGCTTTTGCCATCCGCTTAACTCCGCAATGGCCGTGCTCGCGCGTTTGACACCGACATCGGCTATTTGCTCGTCCAAAGCGCTGCGAACCTGTTCTTCTGACCAGAGGGCATCGGCCGTAGGCGGCGCGATTAACAAAACCAACTCCCCCTTAGGCGGCGTCTCGTTTACGCTGGTCAAAAGCTCCATGGCTGTCCCGTGGCGGGCTTCCTCATATCGTTTGGTCAGCTCACGCGTCAAAACACAGCGGCGATTGCCCAAAACTTTCGCGGCATCCGCCAAAACCTTGCCTATGCGTGGCCCTGTTTCAAAAAAGACGAGGGTGGCCTGTACCGTTGAGAGTTTTGAAAGCGCGGATTGTCTCGCCGCCGATTTTGGAGGTAAAAACCCGGCAAAATGAAAAGCGTCCGAGGGGAGCCCCGATTTTACAAGACCGGCCAAGAGAGCAGACGCGCCCGGAATGGGCCAGACATCTATTTCGGCTTCCACTGCCGCGCGGACCAAACGAAATCCGGGGTCAGACACAAGCGGCGTCCCGGCATCGCTAACCAGCGCGATCCTTTCTCCGGCCTGTAGGCGCTCAATCAAATCAGGCACACGCGTTGCCGCATTATGGTCATGATAGGCCGATAAAGGAGTGGCAATAGAATAGACCTCGCAAAGTTTTCGGGTTTGTCGTGTGTCTTCGGCCAGAATATGTTGGGCGGCGTGCAACACATCCAGCGCGCGAAGCGTAATGTCCCGAAGATTCCCGATAGGGGTCGAGACGATATACAGGCCGGGAGAAAGCGGAGGCGCTGTGTCCGAGTTGGAGCTTTTCCCGGATAGCAGTTGCGGCGCAGGGCTATTCTTGGGTATGGACAAGTGAGCCCTCCTGGGCAGTGAACTAAGGTTTAAGTGTTATGATGAAATTTAAGCGTTTTGGCCATGATGGAATTCAGAGCGGCTTTCTGTCGGCAAAGAACCTTTTGCTTGTCTCGGCTCTCGCTTTGCTGACAACGGCCTGCTCAACGTCTTCGCCTTATCCCCCGCAATATCCGCCGCGACCCATTGAGCAAGGGCCGGTAGAGCCAGACCCGGTACCAGACTTCGAACCGGACGCTCCGCAAACGGAGATGCCTGAGGAAAATGAAGACGAGTTTGAAGAAGTTGAGCGGAGGGAGGGTCTGACCTTGCCTCATATGGAAGGCAGAGACACGAAACGGTTGGCTCTTCTTCTCCCCTTTTCTGCCTCTTCTGCCCGGCTTCGCCAAGAGGCCAAGTCGATGATGAAAGCCGCCGAACTCGCCGTGTTTGAACGGGATAGGGCTGACGTTCTTTTAATTGCTCTTGATACGGGCGGTACGCCGCAAGGCGCTCAATCGGCGGCGCAGGCGGCGCTTAATTCTGGCGCTGACGTCATTCTTGGCCCTATTCTGTCCGGCTCTGTGACGGCGTCCAGCAATGTCGCGCGCCGGAGCGGGACGCCCGTTATTGCTTTTTCTACGGATCAAGAGGTAGCGGGAAATGGAACATATCTTTTATCCTTCCCCCCTGAAGCAGAAGTCGAACGTATTGTCGAATTTGCCTCTGATACAGGCGTTGACCGTTTTGCCTTTCTCGGCCCGACCAGTGAATATGGGCGGCGCGTCAATGACGCCTACCGCAAAGCCGTTCAGGAAAATGGCGGCCAAGTCACGGCTTCTGCCAGCTATAGCGGCAACGACATTTCGGTCATGCAAGAACCCGCGCGGGGCATGGCGGCGCAATATCGCTCCGCAGGCTATCAGGCAATAATCCTTCCTGAGGGCGGGACGGCTCTGCGCAGTCTCGCGCCTTTACTGCCCTATTACAATATTAGCCCAATGACGGTTCAGTTCCTTGGAACCGGTCTCTGGAAAAACGGCTCTACCGTCCGCGAACCGGCGCTGAATGGCGGCGTCTTCGCCGGGCCGGACCCTGACGCGCAGGCCGATTTCGAGAGGAGCTATGATCGCGCTTATGGCGAAAATAATTCCCGTCTTGCCAGCTTGGCCTATGACTCTGTGGCCATTGGCGCCTATGTCGCAGACGGAAATGCACGGAGCCGCATGGAGCGTCTTGAGGATCCGAACGGATTTTACGGCGCGGACGGATTGATCCGGTTTGAGTCGGACGGCAAACCCCAACGCGGGCTCGCGGTTTATGAAATTCGAAACGGCAAATTCGTTGTTATTGATCCCGCGCCTAAAACCGTAATGGGCCCGAGCTAAATTAAGCCCGGTCGGCGGCCATCACCAATTTTTTGTAATCGCGCAGATCCCCGTCATAGCGTTTCGCCTTGCCGTTATTGACGAGCCATAATCTGTCAGCCGTGGCTTCGGCCAAATACACATCATGGGTAATCAGCAGGACCGCGCCCGGAAAATCATTAAGCGCATAGATTAACGCCTCGCGGCTATCGATATCCAAATGGGATGTCGGCTCGTCGAGGATGAGGACATGCGGCTTATCAATGGACATAAGGCCGAGAAGCAAACGCACTTTCTCTCCGCCGGAGAGCTTTTCAACATTTGTTTCGACCTTTTCATGTGAAAAGCCCATCTGCGCCGCGGCGCCGCGGGCTTTATGCTCCGGCGTCCCTTTGGGGAGCTTTTGCGTAACGTGATTAAGCACGGTTTCGCCTTCAGTCAGCTCGTCGAGTTGATCCTGGGAAAAATAGCCGATTTGCAAAGAGCCGGATGCTTTGCGTTTGCCTTCCATCAGCGGGAGGCGCTGGGCAATGGATTTAACTAAAGTCGTTTTGCCCTGACCATTGGCCCCCACAATCGCCACGCGGTCATCCGGATCGAGGCGCAGGTTCACGCCTGACAAAATCTTCGCGCCTTCGCCATAACCTAAATCCGCATTTTCCAACTCAAGCATAGGCGGAGCAAGTTTGCCTTTGGGTTCGGGAAAATTAAACGGCACGGCGCGTTCGGAAATCGGAATGGCGATGTCTTGCATTTTTTCCAGCATTTTAACGCGGGATTGAGCTTGGCGGGCTTTGGACGCTTTGGCTTTGAACCGGTCAACAAAGGCCTGCAAATGGGCGCGTTCGGCGTCTTGCTTGGCCTTTTGCGCTTGCAGCTGCGCGCGCTTTGCCGCCGCCAAAGTCATCCAGTCATCATATCCGCCGGGGGTGAGCATGAGCTGTTGATGTTCCAGCGCCAAAGTATGCGTCACAGAACGGTTAAGCATTTCCCGGTCATGGCTGACCATAATCACGGTATGAGGGTAGCGTTGAATATAGCCTTCGAGCCACGCCGCCCCTTCAAGGTCGAGATAGTTAGTCGGCTCATCAAGCAAAAGCACATCCGGTTCGCTAACAAGGACGCCGGCAATCGCGGCGCGCATGCGCCAGCCGCCGGAAAACTCTTTGGTCGCGCGGTGAAAATCTTCTTGGGAAAATCCCAAACCCGTCAATACGATGGCGGCGCGGGTATCGGCGTTCCACGCATCCATGTGAGTCAGCCGTTCAAATATATCGCCGAGTTTATCCGGGTCGGTTTCCGTCTCGCTGGCTTTCATCAACGCGTCGCGTTCCCGATCGGCGGTGAGCACCACATCCATAATCGTATCGTCGGTGGCGGCCACTTCTTGGGCTACCCAGCCAAGGCGGGCGTTCTTATTCAGCTTAATCGCGGCATCGGCAGTCGGGTTTTCGATTTCTTCGCGGATAAGACGGAGCAAGGTCGATTTGCCCGTCCCATTTCGCCCGATAAGACCGACTTTCCACCCGGCCGCAATGAACGCCGTCGCTTTGACAAAAAGCGGACGGCCCTGAACCGCGTAATCTAAATCATTAATTGCTAACATGGGGCGCGACTTAAGCGTTGGCGGGCGAAAGGCAAGGGCAAACATCCGAAGGCGGGCTCTGCAATGCAGGCGTTTGTGAGGATGTGGCTATATTTTCGGAAATGTGCATTGGCCACGCTTTTCCTCCTGCTCGCAATCCAGTGCGGAGCGTCTTACGGCTTCCAAATGAAGGTGGACAGCCCGCAGAGCTTCGGCCTCTGCCGGAGACCGAATAAAATATGTGTTTCGCAAAAGCCAAAGCTCTGCGGCAGCGGTTGGAACCGAAGCGGCCTCTTACACGTCTCCCACAGTCACGCCGGTACGAAGCCGTTTGCAGCTTCTGGGCGCGGTAGGCAGGCTAACCCACTTTCGGTGACCCGGCACAGGCTTGCTGTCACACAAGCTGCTCAATCCCGCTGTCTCTTACTCCGGTAGGTGACGTCTACCTGTCCATGAACAAAAGAACATCCTAAACATACCCCCAAATCGCAAAGTGGGGATCATTCTCTTGGATTTTTTATAAGGAGTTGAAGGCGTTGAGGTTTTTAAACCGATAAACGCGGATGGAGTTACTTTCCTTCTCCCAAGGGGATTTGAACCAAAGAAGGATTGATAATCATTCGACGTGAAAGGGTGGCCGAAGGTCGGATGAGGGGTTCCAAACCTCTCAGTGTGCCCCTAATCTGCCCTCATGCGAAAGCTAAAGAAAACAAACTTCGCGAGACAGCTTCGCCGAAATCAAACTTCGGCGGAAGAGCTATTATGGCAAGAGCTAAGAGGTCGTAGATGCGGAGGTTATAAATTCCGCAGACAAGTTCCTAAAGACAAATTCGTCGTCGACTTTCTTTGCGAAAGGCAGAAATTAATAGTGGAATTAGACGGGCCAACCCATGAGAGTCGAGAGGATTATGACGCGGAACGAACGGCAATGCTCAATCAAATGGGCTACCAAGTTTTGCGTGTCGGGAATGAAGATTGCTATGATGACCTAAATTCGACTGTCGACCATATTTGGCAGACCCTGGAAAATGCTAAGCCTTAAGCCTGTCTATTTCCAGAAATATAGCAACCCCTCACCCGCCCTTCGGGCACCCTCTCCCTCTGGGAGAGGGGATAATAGCGCTTCATTGAAAAAGCCCGACCAATTGGCCGGGCTTTTTTTCTTTGACGCAATAACCGATGCGTTACCGCATCGGCGCTACTCGTCTCAAAGATTAATCCGAAGGATTAGTCTTCTTTTTTCTTACGTGGACGGCGGGAGCGTTTTGGTTTGTCTTCGCTCTTGCTGTCATTATCGTCGGAATTGTCGTTTTCATCACGTGCGATTTCTTCGCCTGAATCCTGATCGACATATTTCATGGAGAGACGCACTTTACCGCGGTCATCAAAGCCCATGAGTTTGACATACACTTCCTGGCCTTCTTTCAGGAAATCAGACGGGTGGTTCACGCGCTCAGGTTTAATCTGAGACACATGGACGAGGCCGTCTTTAGGGCCAAAGAAGTTTACGAAGGCGCCGAAATCGACAACTTTCACAACTTTCCCTTTGTAGATCTTGCCAGCTTCCGGTTCCGCGGTCAGGCCTGTAATCCACTCTTTGGCGGCGTCGATAGACTTCTGATCGTTGGAGGCGATTTTGATTGTTCCGTCATCTTCGACAGAGACGCGGGCGCCTGTTGTGTCAACGATTTCGCGGATGACTTTACCGCCGGAGCCGATGACGTCGCGGATTTTATCAACCGGGATTTTCATCGTTTCAATACGCGGAGCAAATTCACCGACATCTTCGCGGGATTCTGTCAGAGCTTTGTTCATTTCGCCCAGAATGTGGAGACGACCCGCATGGGCCTGTTCCAGAGCTGTGGTCATGATTTCTTCTGAAATACCTGCGATTTTAATGTCCATCTGGAGGGAGGTGATCCCTTCGGAGGTTCCGGCCACTTTAAAGTCCATATCGCCGAGGTGATCTTCGTCGCCCAGAATATCGGAAAGAACCGCAATACCGGCGTCATCTTTGATGAGGCCCATAGCGATACCGGAAACAGGGCGCTTAATCGGCACGCCCGCATCCATCAGTGCCAAAGAACACCCACAAACGGTTGCCATAGAAGAAGACCCGTTAGATTCCATGATCTCTGAAACGAGACGCATTGTGTATGGGAAGTCTTCCGGTGTTGGCAAAACAGCCTGAAGGGCGCGCCAAGCGAGCTTACCATGACCATGTTCACGGCGGCTTGTTCCGCCCATACGGCCGGCTTCGCCGACAGAATATGGCGGGAAGTTATAGTGAAGAAGGAATTTGTTTTTGATCGTGCCGGTGAGTTGATCAACAAATTGCTCGTCATCTGATGTGCCGAGTGTGGCAACGCAGAGCGCTTGTGTTTCGCCGCGCGTGAACAGGGCAGAACCATGTGTACGAGGCAAAATGCCGGCTTCGGAAACAATAGGACGCACTTCGTCGAGTTTACGGCCATCAATACGTTTTTTCGTTTTGATAACGGTGCCGCGAACTGTGGCGGATTCGATGGATTTAAACGCATCAGAGAATACGTTCTGTGCCATACCGTCCGGATTTTCGTCGGATTGACCTACAGAAGCCCAAGCGGCGTCGCGTGTTTCGCGCAAAGCGTCCTGACGCTCCATTTTGTCTGTCAATTTGTAAGCGGCTTTAATGCCTTTTTCAGCGACCTTTTTGACGGCGGCTTTTTCGGAAGAAATATCCGCAGGGACATAATCCCAAGCCGGCTTTGCGGCTGTCTTTGCCAATTTCTCAATGGCTTCGATAACGTCTTCGCAGGATTCATGCGCAAACATAACCGCGCCAAGCATTTGCTCTTCGGTCAATTCTTTGGCTTCGGATTCTACCATCATGACGGCGTCTTTTGTGCCGGCCACAACAAGATCGAGCTCTGACTCAGTCATTTCATCAAGAGTTGGGTTGAGAACATAATCACCGTCAATCAGACCCACGCGGGAGGCGGCAATCGGACCTTGGAACGGGATGCCTGAAATAGCCAAAGCCGCAGAGGCTGCGATCATGCCGATAATGTCAGGCTCGTTTTCAAGATCGTGTTGCAAAACCGTGATGACGACCTGAACTTCGTTTTTGAAACCCTTAGGGAAAAGCGGACGAATAGGACGGTCTGTCAGACGCGCAATCAGTGTTTCGCGTTCGGTCGGGCGACCTTCGCGTTTAAAATATCCGCCCGGCACTTTACCGGCGGCATAGAATTTTTCCATATAGTTGACGGTCAGCGGGAAAAAGCTTTGACCGGGTTTTTCGGATTTGGCAGCTGTAACCGCGGCGAGGACAACCGTTTCTCCGTAAGTGGCGAGAACCGCGCCTTCGGCTTGGCGGGCCATACCGCCGGTTTCGAGTTTGAGTGGGCGTCCGGCCCAATCTATTTCTACAGTGTGTTTATCAAACATATCGTACAGTTTCTTTCTTCTACGTACATATCAAGGCCAGCTTTGGCCCCGTTTTACAGCGCCTTATTGCGCTTTCGGATTGACGCCTTTTGCGTCGTTTTTTGCATCACCATGATGCGGAAAAGGCTGCCGTGGGGCAGCCTTTAAAGTCTTAGGAGGGCGGCCTAGCGGCGCAGACCCAGTTTTTCGATGAGCGTTTTATAGCGCGCTGCATCTTTTTTCTCGAGATAAGACAAAAGACGACGACGCAATGCCACCATAGCCAAAAGGCCGCGGCGGGAATGGTTGTCTTTTTTATTCGTCTTAAAATGCTCTGTAAGGTTCACAATGCGTTCTGTAAGGATCGCGACTTGAACTTCGGGGGAGCCTGTATCGCCGGGTTTTACGGCGTATTCAGTAATAAGCGCAGCTTTGCGCTCTGGGGTAATCGACATCGTGTTCTCCGTTTTAATTTACAATTCCCCGGCCCTGCAAAAGCACCGGGACTATAAGTTGAAAACCCGTTTCGGAAGTAATTTTCCGTCCCGCGCTTCGCACAGAGCCACTTCGCGTCCCGCTTCCATTGCCAAAACCCAATCACAAGACCGGGAAATGTCAGAAGAAGGAAGGTCGATGGCTCGACCGTGACGTAAGTCTGTTGCGTCCTGTTCCTCAACGGCCAGTCCCGGGATGTCGTCCAGAGCGGTCGAGAGGGGAAGCAAAGCCTCACTCACGGCGCCCCTATCGCAGGTTTGCTCCATTTCGGCAAGCGTTATTGCCAGAGCGTCCAGCCTGGTGGATTTGTCCAATGTGAAAGGCCCGACACGCGTTCGGCGCAAAATCGTGACATGCCCGCAAGCCCCAAGCGCGGCGGCCAAATCGCGCGCTAGCGACCGGATATAAGTGCCTTTCCCGCAATCCACGGCAAAACTCGCTTTGTCATCATCCGCGCGAAGCAGACGGAAGTCATCAACCCGAATTTCACGGGATTTGATCTCGACCTCTTCGCCTGCCCGCGCCAGATCATAGGCCCGTTTCCCGTCAATTTTGATGGCGGAAAACTTTGGCGGGACTTGCGTAATATGTCCGATGAATTGGGGCAAAGCGGCGAGAATTTCAGACTCTTCAGGGCGGACGCTAGAGGTCGCCGTGATCTCGCCTTCGGCGTCTTGGGTGGTGGTATTGGCGCCCCATGTCAGCTCAAACTCATAGGATTTGGCGGCGTCCATTAAAAACGGAACGGTTTTCGTCGCCTCGCCAAGCGCAATCGGTAAAATACCCGTCGCCAGCGGATCAAGCGTGCCGGCATGACCCGCTTTTTGCGCCTGAAATAACCAGCGCACTTTCCCCACGGCAGACGTGCTACCCAGCCCATAAGGCTTATCCAGCACCACCCATCCATGAACGGGATTGCCTTTGCGTTTACGGGCCATATAAATCAGAGACCGAAAGTGGACTAATCCAAATCCTGTTTGACTTGGGGCTGATCCAGCAATTTCTGAATCTCTTCGGCGTTGTCAAAACTCTCATCCGGGACGAATTTTAGGCGCGGCGTGGATTTCATTTCCATCTCGTGTCCGAGCCGTCCGCGTAGGAATGATCCCGCGCGGGTCAGGGCTTCGGCCGTTTTCTCGGCATCGCCGCCGCCGAGCGGCGCGCAAAAGACAAGGGCATGTTTCAAATCCGGTGAGGCCCGCACTTCGGAAATCGTGACGCTGACGCCTTTTAGATCGGGGTCGCGCATCGTTTCCTTATTCAAAATATCCGCAAGCGCGCGGCGAATTAATTCTCCGGCTTTGAGCTGGCGTTGGGAAGGGGCTTTGTTTTTACTCATATCTATTCATGTAATCTGTTTTATTGATTTTACTAGTCTTGATGGGGTTCTCTTCGCGCCGTTTCATCTTGTTAAGCCGGGGTAAGATAAAATATCACAAAAAAGCCCTCCGCGAGGGAGGGCTTTGAATTGCATATAATGGGAAGGTCTATTCCAAATCGCGTTCGATCATTTCGACGGTGAAACACTCGATCCGGTCACCTTTGCGAAGGTCGTGATAGCCTTCAAAGCCCATACCGCATTCCATGCCGGCCTGAACTTTTGGCACTTCGTCCTTGAAGCGTTTCAGCGTGGAGAGCTCGCCTTCATGGATAACCACGTCATCCCGCAGCAGGCGAACACCGGAGCCCCGCTCAACGCGGCCTTCGGTCACCTTACACCCGGCAACCTTGCCAAGTTTGGAGATGTTGAAGACTTCGAGGATTTCGGCGTAACCGATAAAGGTTTCGCGGCGTTCCGGTTTCAACATACCGGAGAGGGCGCCTTTGATCTCTTCAAGAAGGTCGTAAATAATCGAATAATAACGAATTTCCACACCTTCCCGTTCGGCCAAATCTTTGGCTTGACGGTTGGCTCGGACGTTAAAGGCAATAATCGGAGCGCCCGATGTCATAGCCAATTGAACGTCGGATTCTGAAATACCGCCGGCAGAGGCATAAACAACCCGCGCCGTGACTTCTTCATTCCCCATCTCTTCGAGCGAGGTCTTAATCGCTTCGGCAGACCCTTGAACATCGGCCTTGACCAATAACGGCATTTCGGAAACTTCGTTATTGTTCAGTTTCGCCATCATTTGTTCCATGGAGGCCATGGCAGACGGTCCGGCGGCGGTTTTATCTTTGGCCAGCTGTTTCCGGTATTCTGTCAATTCACGGGCGCGAGGCTCGGATTCAACAACCGCAAAAGGTTCACCGGGTTGCGGCGCGCCGTCCAGACCCATGACTTCGACAGGTGTCGAAGGCCCGGCCTGTTTCAGCTTTTTATTCCGCTCGTCAGTGAGGGCTTTTACCTTGCCCCAATATTCCCCGGCCACAACGATTTGGCCGCGTTTCAGCGTCCCGCGTTTAACAAGGAAAGTAGAGACAGGGCCCCGGCCTTTTTCGATTTTGGATTCGATGACCAGACCGTCGGCATTGCGCTTCGGATTGGCTTTCAATTCCATAAACTCAGCCTGAAGGGCAATCGCTTCGGCCAGATCTTCAAGACCTGTTTTTTTCAGGGCAGAGACTTGAATAGCCTGCGTCTCGCCGGACATGCTTTCTGTTATCACATTATGCTGCAACAGATCTGTCTCGACTTTTTGCGGATTGGCCTCATAGGCATCCATTTTGTTGATCGCCACAATGATCGGCTTTTCGGCCGCCTGAGCATATTTAATAGACTCGATGGTTTGCGGCATAATACCGTCATCGGCGGCTACGACCAACACAACAATATCCACGGCTTCGGCGCCGCGAGTCCGCATTTCAGAGAAAGCCGCATGTCCCGGTGTATCTAAAACCGTGATTGTTTCGCCGGATTTCAGCTTTAACTGATAAGCGCCAATATGCTGGGTAATCCCGCCCGCTTCGCCGGCGGCCACATCAGTGGAGCGCAAAGCGTCAAGCAAAGAGGTTTTACCGTGGTCAACATGGCCCATAACGGCGATAACCGGCGCGCGGGGCTTACGGTCTTTTTCATCAGACGGCGTGTCATCGATGATGAAGTTTTCTTCGACATCGGCGTCAGCAACCCGTTTTACGGTATGACCAAAATCTTCGACGATGACCTGCGCTGTATCCGCGTCAACCATATCATTGATTTTCATCATCTGACCTTCTTGCATCAGATATTTCACAACATCAGCGCCGCGTTCCGCCATACGATTGGCCAAATCGGCAATCGAAATAACTTCGGGGATCGTAACTTCGCGTTGAACTTTTTCGCGTTGTCCGCCGCCGCCACGTTGGCGTTGCTTTTCACGTTCACGTGCGCGCTTCATAGAGGCGAGAGAGCGTTGACGTTCATCATCACCCGAAAGGGCGGAAACGATTGTCAGTTTTCCGCGGCGGCGCTTTTGCTCGCCTTTGGAACGTGTTGGCGGCGGAGCGTTGCCACGTTTTTTCTTCACACGACCGCCGGCTTTTTCTAGCTCGGTCATGTTCTCTTCGCTCTTGTCGCGGTTTAAAGGAGATCCGACAGGTTTGCGCGCATTCCGGGCCTCCGCCTCTTGCTTGCGGCGCTCTTCCTCTTCTTCTTCCATACGGCGAAGTTCGGCTTGTTCGGCTTCCGCTTTTTTGCGTTCCAGAGCTTCTTGCTCATCGCGCATACGCTGCTGACGTTCTTCTTCTTCAGCGCGGCGCTTGGCTTGACGCTCAGATTGTTCAGCTTGCGCTTTTTGAAGAGCGGCCTGACGGCGTTTATATTCAGCAACAGAAACCCCCATAGCGCGGGCCGCTGCATTTACATCGACGGGCTTGGGCGGCGGCGGCGCGATGGCCGGCTTCAGTTTCGGCGCAGGCTCTTTGGCCACAGGTGCGGGCGCTTCAGCGGGTTTGGGCTTTTCAGTCTTTTTGACAATCGGAGTCTCGTCCCGTTCCACCTTATTCGAAGTCGGGCGCGGAATAGGCTTGGGCCGTTCAATATTAGGAACGGCCGGCTTTGTCTCTGCCGGTTTCTTGGGGGCCTCTGCCTCTTTGTTAACCGTCGGCTTGCTAACAGTCGGCGCATTGGGCTTTATCTTCGGGCCAGCGTTCGACGCGCCCGGCTTTTTCGCCCCGGGTTTGACCAAAATCTTTTTCTTCTTCTCAACCACAACAGCAGAGGTCCGCCCACGGGTTGGACCCCGTCCGCCTTTGTTTAGCGTCAAAGGACGCCTTGCAGGCTTTTTGTCTGCCGGTTTATTATCAGATGTATCGTTCATCAGTTTCTTTCTGTTGAAGGGGACGGTCATAACTCCGCTGCCTTCTGATGGGTCCGGTTTTTTCCGGCCTTTTTTAGAGCGCGTAACCTAACGCCCGCACTCACAAATTCAACACTCAAAAACGGCTTTCAGGCCGCTTTATTCTTCTTTTGGCTTCACTTCATGGGCATAGTCATCCCAATCGGTTGGAACCAACGCCACAAAGCCCGAAAGCCTGTGCGCTTCTTCTCTGAGGCGACGGCTTAATTTACCGCGCCCTATCCCTGCGTGAACCAGTTTGTCCCGGCCCATTATATCGCCTAGTTCAAGGGCTGTAAAACAGCCTATGACCGGCGGGTCATTCAGTTCCACCTCGCGAGCGACAGCGCGCGATAATGTGCGGATCTTTCCGCGCCCATCCGACGCGCCGTCAAGCGCTTCAATTCTAAATCCCAAAGCGCCGTCTCGGGCTTGGGCAATCACTTGATCAAACCCCAAAGCGATCCGGCCTGACTTTTTGGCCATAGACAACAATCCGAGAACGGACCGCTTTAATCCATCTTCGACGCGCCCAACCAAATTGTCCGGCACAGTGACTTTGGATTTAAAGCCGCGAGGGAATGCCCCTGATTTAAGGGCCTTTTCGAGATTTTCAAGATCAGCACTGACCCAAACCCCTCTTCCAGGCAATTTTCCGGCAATATCCGGCACAACGACATTATCCGGATCGCGGACAAAGCGGATCATATCCGCCGGGTCGCGCACCAGATTTTGCGCAATACATTTTCGCTCACGCGATTTGTGGCCCCGACGATCGGGGCCAAATTCTTCTATTTCTTCTTCGGGCGTCATATAGCTGGCCCTCAGTCTCGCGCGTTACGCGCTCTCGAAAAGGTTTTCGGCGGTGATGACGGGATTGCCCTCTTCATCGACTTCGACCTCTTCTTCTTCCTCAAGGGCGGAGGCTTCGATCCAACCGGCTTGTACGCGGGCTTGCATGATGAGGTTTGTTGCCTCGTCATTTGTCAGACCCATATGTTCGATCATGCCGTCTTCGTGGATGCGCTCGCCGTCTTTATATTCGGTATAGCCGTTCAGATCATCCGGAACGAGACCGGCCACATCTTCGACCGTTTTGATTTCGTTCTGACCGAAGATAACGGCCATTGGCAATGTCACACCTTCGATTTCCAGAACGCCGTCTTCAACGCCGGATTCGATACGGGCCGCGTCTTGCTCGGCGGCAATTTTGTCGAGATATTCGCGGGCACGGGTTTGTAGCTCTTCAGCGGTTTCTTCGTCGAACCCGTCAATAGAGGTCAGATCGTCAAGCGCGACATAGCCGACTTCTTCCATGGTTTCGAACCCTTCGGAGACGAGGAGTTGCGCGACCATTTCGTCGACGTCCAGACCTGTGATGAACAGCTCGGAGCGCTCTTGGAATTCTTTCTGACGGCGCTCGGATTCTTGAGCTTCGGTCAGAATATCCAAGGCCCAGCCGGAAAGCTGTGAGGCGAGGCGGACATTTTGACCGCGGCGGCCAATGGCGAGGGAAAGCTGCTCTTCGGGCACAACGA
Source organism: uncultured Hyphomonadaceae bacterium (assembly GCA_913058335.1). Lineage (GTDB taxonomy): Bacteria > Pseudomonadota > Alphaproteobacteria > Caulobacterales > Maricaulaceae > Litorimonas. The sequence goes on along the minus strand of CAJXPX010000008.1, from coordinate 78,665 downwards.
CTTCGATACGGCCGTCCGCTTCGTCGATAACCACTTTGGTGACTTCGGCAGGTTGTAGAGCGTTGACGATGAATGTTCCCATATCTTCTGTGTAAGGAATGATGTCGATACGTTCGCCTTGCAGTTCATTGACGACCGCCTGAACGCGGGAGCCGCGCATACCGACGCAGGCCCCAACCGGATCAATAGAAGAGTCGGAAGAGTAAACAGCGATTTTCGCGCGGGAGCCGGGGTCGCGGGCGACAGAGACAATCTGGATAACGCCTTCGTAAACTTCCGGAACTTCCTGGGCAAAGAGTTGCGCCATGAATTGCGGATGGGCGCGGGAGAGGAAGATTTGTGATCCGCGAGGCTCTTCCCGTACGTCCATAATATAGGCGCGGATACGGTCGCCGCCTTTGACATTTTCACGTGGCAAAGCCTGATCGCGGCGGATAACGCCTTCGGCGCGGCCCAGATCGACGATGATGTGACCATATTCGACGCGTTTGACGATGCCGTTGATGATCTCGCCCACGCGGTCTTTATATTCTGTATATTGACGGGCGCGTTCAGCATCGCGGATTTTGCCCATGATGATCTGTTTGGACATTTGTGCCTGCACCCGGCCAAATTCCAGCGGTGGCAATTCTGTCGTAATCAGGTCGCCAACTTGGGCGTCAGGGTTGTCCAGTTGCGCCGTGGAGAGAGGTGTCTGCACGCTCTCATTTTCGATTTCGGCGTCGTCTTCAACAATTGTGATGACGCGGCGCAGGGATTGCTCGCCCGTATTCGGGTCCAGCTTGGCGCGGATATCCAGTTCGGCGCCGTAACGTAGGCGCGCGGCCTTTTGGATGGCCTCTTCAATGGCTTCCAAGACGATGGATTGATCAATGGATTTCTCGTCTGCGACCGCTTTGGCGATCTGAAGCAATTCGAGTTTATTAGCGGCAATTCCGTTCGTGGACATTACGCGTCTCCGTCTGAAGGGTTGGTATTATTCATTTCAGCGGCCGCTTTGGCGGCTTCTTGGGTTTTTTCTTTGGCTTTTTGACCGGCTTCGATCAGCTCGTCGGTAATCATTAGTTTGGCTTCGGCAATCCATTCAAAAGGAAGAGAGGCGGTGAAGTCTTCTTCTCCGTCCAGATTAATATCGACATGGCCGTCTTCTACGCCCGCCAGAACGCCGCGAAAGCGTTTGCGGCCTTCGACTAATCGGTCAAGCTCCAGCTTGGCTTTATAGCCTTCATAAGTGGTGAAGTCTTCGAGGTCCGTCAAAGGACGATCCAGCCCCGGAGAGCTGACTTCAAGAACATAAGCATCGGAAATCGGGTCTTCGACTTCCATGATAGCGGACAGTTCACGCGACAGCGCTTCGCAATTTTCAACCGCCATTTGGCCATCGGAAATCCGCTCGGCCATAATCTGAACCGTCTTGCGCTTGCCCGCCATCACGCGGATGCGCACAATGCGAAGGCCGAGATCTTCGGCAATCGGTTCGGCCAGTGCGAGAACGCGTTCGTCAGTGTTGGTTTTGGTCTTCATAATATCTCATATCGGGCCAAAGCGTCAGGACAGGAGCCGTTTAAAGGCATAAAAAAAACGGCCCCTTGGGGGCCGCCTGTTCCGCATCCTGTGCGGTTGGCGTCTTTTTGTTGAGCGATATGTAGGCGAAGCGGGGGCGTTTGGCAAGAGGGGATGTGTGTGGGGGGAAGTTCTGCCTAAAACCCGTAACTCAACGCCACGACGCCGCGCGTGTCTTTGGTGTTGATATAATTCACGCCGTCTATCGTAATCTGCCGGTCTTGGTAATCCAGGGCGGCCGTGGCGGCTAATCCTCTGGCGATATCGTAGCGCACGCCGATGAGGGCGGATTTTTCTTCTTTCCCGTCAATCTCGCCGTAATGGCCTTCGGCGGAGAAGCTCCAGACGCCTTTTTTCGTATTTATTCCGGCGGAGGTGAACCAGCGGTCGGCTTGGTTGCCGTTATTTTTCAGTTCTTCATACCCCACGCCGATATCATAGCGGGTGCTGCCATAGACATATTCGCCGATAGCGCTAACGGCGCGGGTGTCGATCTCGGTAAATCCATCTGCCGCTGTAAATTGCCCCGTATTGTGACGGGCAGAGACGCGGTAATCTTTATTCCCCATGGGCCGCTGAAGCGTAACACCGATATCGTAATTATCGTCTTCGTCGAACAATCCGCTGACAATCATAGGGCCGTACCGTCCTTGATAGCCGCCGCTCCAATCGGCGAGCTGGCCGAGTGTATTGCTGCCTTCGAGTTCGAGCGTGGACGCGCCGCGCTTGCGCCGCGTGTTTTCAAAGACGAGGTTAGACACATTTCCGCCAAAAACGGTGCCCCAACTCCCGCCTGCGAACGCGGCGAGCTGATCGTCATAATCGACGCCGTTATTTTCTATCCCGCGTCCGGCATAAAGCGCGCCGATTGTGATCCGGTTGGGCAGTTGTGTTTCGGCGCTGACCTGGAAATTGCCTTCGACAGAGGCGTCGAGATCATTATCATTTTTAAAACTATAACTGAGCGGAGTATCAACCCGACCGCGCAGCAGGAAGGTCGTGTCGCCGATTTCTTTGGCGAGCGGTGCTTCAAAGAAATTGAGCGTTTCGTAATTCAAATTGATGAGCGACCGCCGCGGGGCTCTTGCGCGGGGCTTATAGGCCCTATTCTCTCCATACCCGTAATTCGCGTGACTTCTTGGCACGTAGCCTTGTTGCGGCCCGCCTCGAAGGCCCAACTGAGCCGCGGTTTGGGGGCGCGCATATTGTGGCGCGTATCCATTTTGAACGGGATGAGACCAAGGTTGATGAGGGGCCTGATAATCATACGCGCCATATCCTTGAGGCGCGTAATAGGGTTGTTTTTGGGTCTGCATTTTTTGCGTCGCGAAATCATAAGGATTGGAACACCCCGTTGCGACAAGAGCGGCGAGAGCAGGAAGGACGAGTTTGAACATCTTCTTCATCTCCCTAAGTGATCCGCGGGAACAGGGTGGTGAACGCATGGTGAGCCAGATCCCCACCAGAGCGCATTCCGTTTTTGTGATCGAGTTCCCAATGCACGCCGCCATATAGGCGGCTAAGACCGTTTTCTTCGGCGGCGTGCCGGATATTGCGCCAATGCCGCACGACGCCTTTTAACTGTGGCCAGATTACTTCGTCCGGAACTTTGCCCGACAGGCGCACATCGTCTCTACCTAAGATCAAAGTGAGCATTTCAGCGGCCGCGGCGCCAAAAGTCGAATGTCCGGAGGTATAGGACGGAAAATTTGGCGTGGGGATATAGCTTTGCCAATTCGGCGTAGGCCGCACATCCGGATCAGGGTTGTGAAATTGCGGCGCGCGTATGCGAATTGAACTCTCCGGCCGAATAATATCATGCGCATATTTATTATCCCACGAACAGATAGAGGCGTCACATTGCGTCATGCCGAGCAAGGCAAAGGCTTTGGCCAGTTCAATAAAAGATAAGGGTTTATGTTGAAGCGCTTGCGCGGCCAGATAGAGGAAATGACCGGGTGGGGTTATGCCCCAAGGCCCGTCTTCCCAGAACATGGCAATTTCTGATTGCTCCGGCGTTCGAAGTCGGCTCTGACTGCCGCCAATATCCCGGATATATTTAAACTCTGCGGCAAATTCCGGACTGGCCGGGTGATAAAAATTTGGAACGCGAAATTGTGATCCGCTCCGCATGGTCCACGGGGTTATGGCTCCGTGGCCGGGGAATGCTGCGCGCGCGAAACTGTCAAAGGCCGGACCGGGTGTGGCCGAATAAAAAGGCCCGGTGGGCTTCCAAGCCAACGCATCATCACGCTGATGATACCGATCAAGGTAATAATTGGCCTCGCTTGGTTCTGAGCCGTCATTTGTCCGCATTTTGACAACTTTCAGACCGACTTTTCGGCCCCATTCCATGCCGATAGATTTTGCTTGGCTGCCCGGTATGGAATTGAAAAACTGCGCGCGCTCGACGACGAAGGGCTGTTGAAACACTTCCGAGGCCGCGGTCGTAAATGCCGCGACATAGGCCACTTGCGGGTCGGCGTCATAAGGCCCCCACCCGATATTATAAGGCTCGCCATAGGTGCGGGTGATGGAGTTCGCGGCGAGGAAACCGGCCGCTAATGGCATAGCGAAATTATAGGCGGCGCGGGGCGGAGCAATGCGCTGATCACGTACCTGCTGCATGATGACATCCAGCCAATGGAAAATCACATTGTAATTTCGCGGCGCAAGAATCTGTGTCAGATAGGATTGACGCGTACCGAGCGGCGCGGTGCATCCGCTCATAAGGCCGGCCATCGGCGCGACCGACAAACAAGCTACGCTTTTTAAAAGATGTCGTCGCGTCACCGCCATGCAAACCGGTCCCCATAGAATCAGGGAGATTTATGGCTAACAAAGTCTAAAGAGGGGTTAATGCAAATTAAAAATGCCAGTGGCGGATTTGGGGCGCCTATTCTTTGGGTTTGCTCCCATCGAGTAAATCATCTTCGCTCGTTTGTTCGCGCTCTTCCGCGACCTTTTCCTCTAAATGCCGGTCTTTGGACACATCTAAAGGCGGCTCTTTGACCTTAACCGCAGGAGAGTTAGGTGTTTTCTCAGAGAGGGAGGCTGTCTTGGCCCCGTGTTTTGGAGATGAGAGAATTTTATCCGTTAAGCCTTTTACATCGCCGTCAAACCGGAGACGATAAATGGGTTCAGGCATGGTAAATCCGTTTTCATCCAATGTATTGATAACGGAGCGAATAGCATAGCTTCGGGCTTTGCCGTAATCTGTAACAGTTTGATCGACCCAACCCGTAAAGCGGATCACGATATTGGAGTCTCCTATCGTTTCGATGATGGCGCCAGGCAGGGGGTCATCCAGCACAAAGTCATGTTGCTTCATCGCGTCCAGACCGATTTGCATGGCAGAAACCGGATCATCCGCTCCGTCTACGCCGACATCAAATTCGAAACGCCGCTCAGGATTGGTCGTGTAATTTAATATCGTTCCTTTGAAAACGGTGGAGTTGGGAATGCGAAGATGGTTTCCCTCTAATGTCATTAGAATTGTTGCGCGGGAAGTCAGGCGAACCACGATGCCTTCGAGGTCATTGATCACGACATGGTCTTGAGCGCGGAAGGGCTGACGCAGGCTCAACATAATGGAGGAGATATAATTTTCCAAACTATCCCGAACGGCAAAACCAATTGCGATACCGATTACCCCGGCCCCGCCGAGAATAGTCGCGATGAGACTTGACGCGCCAATCAGGTTGAGGGCGATTATGGCACCTATGGCCCAAAAGGCGAGCCGTACTATCTGAGAAATAATTTCGGCTAAAAAGGGATTGGGGGAGACACGTTGCCAAAGCGATTTACGCCGGGCGAGCCAACCGCCAAAGAGGCCGAAAGCAATAAAGACGATTAAAGTGAGTAGAATAAGGGGAAGAGCGCGATAAACATTTCGCAAATCATCTTGAAACCCTTGCAGCACAGGGGCAACATTTCCACGAACGTCCAAAGTACGATTTATATTGTCTTCGACCGTGACGACGCCGTCTGTGCGCGTCGCGATATCCATAGCGTCACGCGCCGCAGTTTCATTGGCAACGTCGCCGGAAAGCGTGACGACCCCCGCGCTGACTTCTACGTTCACTTCCTCGGTGCCGGTCACTTTTTCAAAAATAGATGTAAGGCGTTGATCTATTTTTTGGTCTGACTGGGTTGTGTCTTCGGCATCAATCGTTGCTTGAGGCTCTGGCGCGGTCTGCGCTTGAACAGGGACTTGAATAATTAAAAGTAAAGCGAGAGACAGGAGAAAAGCGCGCATGAAAATCCGTGAATTAATTTCAGAAACTAATATAATGTCTGAACCGCGAAACGGTTTCAGGCAAGTTGGATTTTATTCCCTCATACGCGTTTGACAAACCGGAAATAATGACACTCCCGGCCTTCGCGTTTTGCTTTGGCTTCATATCGCGTGGGGCACCAGTCATGCGGCGGAACGCGCCAATCCTCAATGGATTTGGCGGGCCAGTCAAAGCCACCCATTTTATAGAGGCGAGTCAAAGTCCAGTCGACATAGTGAATAATATCGCTGGCAAATCGAAACTCTGCGCCGGGTTTTAAAACGCGGTGGATTTCAGATAGAAAATCTTCATTAATTAATCGGCGTTTGTGATGCCGAGTCTTGGTCCACGGATCTGGAAATAATACAAAGACGCGGTCGAGGGAATTATCTGGCAGGTCATTTAATACCGTACGGACGTCGCCTTGATATAAGCGGATATTAGAGAGGTTATTTTCATCGATATGATAGACGGCCTTCGCTACGCCGTTGAGAAAAGGTTCCGCGCCTAAGATGTCCACGTCCGGGTTTTGACGGCCTTGATGGGCGAGGTGCTCGCCGGCGCCGAAGCCGACCTCTAGCCAGAGTGGGCGATCTCTTGGTTTGGCTCCGTCTTTTGCACTCTCCCACCGAACTTCGGGGTAGATCCGGTCCATCACCTCTTGTTGGGTCGGCGTCAGCGCCCGTCCCTTGGTTCGTCCAAAGGTGCGGAATTGTTCCGTTTCGCGGTTATAAGTCATGGTCGCGCCCATAGCGAAACCCCTGCTGGAAAACCAGAGGGTTGTTCAGACGAGATTGAGATTAAGGGCTTGGCTCACTCTTCTTCTTCGTCGCTCGCCTTAGCCATAGCGCGGGCGAGTTCCAGAAGTTGGCGGCGGACAGCCTTGGATTTGATTTGGCTAACTGCTTTGGCCAAAGACACGCCGTCCGTGCTATTTATAAAATCATAGACAATTGGCATTTGATCATCTTCGGCAAATTGCCCGGCTTTGTAGTTGTCGGATAGACCGTCAAAAAAGAAATTTACAGGCACATCCAAAACTTGAGAAATTTTCCAAAGCCGGCTGGCGCCAACCCGATTTGATCCACGCTCATATTTCTGAATCTGTTGAAACGTGACGCCTAATTTGTCGCCTAATTTCTCTTGGCTCATTTTTAGAATTTGACGGCGCAAACGAAGGCGCGTGCCAACATGCACGTCCACTGGGTTGGCCGCGCGTGGCGCGTGTTTCGTATCTTTCACAATAAATGCTTCCCTTAAATGTTCGGTGCCTACGGTGCCCCCACCGGATTTGGGTCGAACGATTAAATTATAGCGAGCCTGTTACGAGGCCGCCCCAATAGGAAACATAATAGCGATAATACTAAAACTAGCAAGAAAATGACAAAAATGGACACCCTCGAATTTAGTTGAAAGTTCAATGGTTTAGGGAGAGGGCTATCAATATGTGAAGAAACCTCCCGATTGGTTTGCGCCAAAATCCGTCCATATGGATCAATGATGGCGGTGACGCCGTTTGACGCGGCACGTATTAAGGGCAGCCCCTCCTCAATGGCGCGGTATCGCGCGATGTTTGCGTGTTGCTCCGGTCCCCAGCTTTGTCCGAACCACGCATCATTGGATTGATTGAGAATAAATTCCGGTTTCACCTCGTCTTTTGGAGGCGGCGTCAAACCGGGGAAAATAATTTCATAACAAATTTGCGGACTTCCCATGGGCAGGCCCGGATAGTGTGTGAGCGTTTTATTCTTGGCCGCCGAGATGGACATAAGAGATGTAGAAATGACAGGGACATTTTTACGCTCCATCCATTTTCCGAACGGGATAAATTCCCCGAACGGAACAAGACGCTTTTTATCATTAAATCCGGACACGAATGGAATGCCTTGGGAATTAAATGTCACAGCGACGGAACTATTGTAATAATCCTCGACTTGGCGATTTGTTTCGGGGTCAGCTTGTTCGTGCCGCAAAGAATTAAATATCCAGACAGGAAGATCGCCATTTAGCCGCGCGGCGAGGTTGCGGCCTAAATAATCCAAGAAGCCTTGGTTTTCCATTGCCAGGCCATTAATCGCGCCCTCGGGCCAAATGATATGAGTGACCTCTTCCAACGAGGTGGTATTTGGCCCCGCTTCGTCCTGAACGAGGCTTTCCGCTATAAAAGCCTCAACGATCTGATTGCTTTTTTCATTCTCAAACCGGTCGGCTTGATTGAATGGAACGGAGACAAGCCGAAGGGTTACATCGTCCTGCATCGTAATGGCCGCATTGGAAAGCCGCAGAGAGCCAAAGCCGTACAGTCCGGCAAGCGCGACGAGAAAGGCCAGAGCGGGAATTATCTTTTTTGAAGAGAAAACCGCGCTGGCCAAAGCCGCGCTTATTCCAAAGACCAGAACGGTCTGTCCATATATCGTCCAGAGCGCCGCGCCTTGTGAAAACGCTCCGCCCGCCGGAAAGATATAACCCGGCATGTTCCAAGGAAAACCGCCAAACAAATAACCGCGCAGATATTCGGCGATCGTGAAAAAGGCGATGAAGGCGAGTTGCGCCCATCCCGGCGTAAACCGCCCTTTGGCAAGAGCCCATCCGGCGATCCCCCAAAATATTGACAAAAGGGCCGCTAGCCCAAAGACCATTGGAAACATGACCGGAATAAAGGCCGGGCCGCGCGCAATAAATGCCTCGCCGATCCAAAACACGCCGAGGCCGAAATACCCCAGCGCAAACCAGAAGGCCGCTCCGAAGCCGGTGCGGCCGGCTCTGTCGGCTGTAGAGGCCCATTGCAGGCGCATAAAGAGTAACGCGAAGCCGATCAAAGCGAGGGGCCAAATATGCAGCGGAGCCTGCCCCAAAACGCAAAGTCCGCCTATGACGAAACTTACAAAGCGGCCTGACCATCCGGACGTTTTCAGCAGAAAAGGCGGGTTCGGATGGGGGGCGGCTTTGTCATGCATATAGGGATCGCTTTAAGAGAATTAAATCAAGCCACAGGTAAGGTAGGCGTAGAAGAGTTTTCGGCAGACTCCGGCTCTCCGTCGCGCGTATCGGTAATGCGCAGGCTTTTAACCCGGCGCGGATCGGCGTCGGTAATTTCAAATTCCAGACCATCGGCATGTTTAATAATTTCGCCGCGCTCGGGAACACGTCCGGCCATTGTGAAGACGAGGCCGCCCAGCGTATCAACATCTTCTTCTTCGTCCGGTGTTGCGAATTCCCGGCCCAATGTTTCTTCGAAACTATCAATGGAGATACGGGCATCGGCTTCCCAGACAATACGTCCGTTCAATCCGGCTATGCGCTGAACCTGCGGCTCCAGCTCATCATGTTCATCATCAATATCGCCGACAATTGGTTCAATCAAATCTTCAATCGTCACCAGACCATCCGTCCCGCCATATTCATCGACAACAATCGCCATATGGGACCGACGTGCCTGCATCCGCCGCAAGAGATCCTGAGCAAGCATGGAAGGCGGCACAAATAAAACCGGGCGGCGGATATATTGAATGACTTTCTTATTCGGATAAGTTTTGCCCGAGCGCCCTTTGGCATTGAGCATTAAATAGGGCAGCACGTCTTTGATATGAACCATGCCGACCGGATCATCGAGCGTTTCTTTATAAACGGGAAGGCGGGAATGACCGGCATCTTTCAAAGCTTGAGAGAGCTCCGTCAGAGTGGCGCCGTTTTCCACAGCGACAATATTGGCGCGCGGCACCATGACATCGTCTACACGGAGCAGGTGAAACCGCTCCGCCGCACTCATCATCAATTCCTGGTGTTGGGCCGATCGTCCCGAAGGACTGTCTTCGTCTTCGGATTCCGGTGTATCCTCGGGGGCTGACCGATTAAAAAGTCGGCTGAAAAGTCCGGGTTCAGAAGGGGCATCACTCATAATGGTTAAAATTCGTCAGTTTCATAAGGATTGTCAATCGCCAATGCGCTCAAAGCGCGAATTTCAAGATCTTCCATAATTTTGGCGTCGTCGTCTTTTTCGTGGTCATAGCCCTGAAGATGTAAAAAACCATGAATGATCAAATGCGTCAGATGATCTTCAAAGGAAATGGACTTTTCTTTCGCCTCTCTCTGCACGGTTTCAAGCGCTAAAACAATATCGCCAAGCAGTGGCGCAGATTCAGCGACCGGAAAGGACAGGACATTGGTTGGGGTGTCTTTATGGCGATAGTCGCGGTTCAACGTCTGTACATAGGCGTCATCCGACAAGGCCACAGACAATTCGCCGGCGCGCGGCACCGTCAGTTGGCTCCAGACAGATGCGACGGCCTTGTGAACCAACAACTTACATTCAGGCCAATCGCCAGATTGCCGGAAAATATCGATTTCAAACGGAATTGGGGTCATGAATTCTATAATAACGGACGACGACTAATCCTTATTCTTGGCTTCTTTACCCTGGATCTCTTTGTGGGAGGTCTGATTAGGCTTCGCGTCATTTTCGTAGGCATTAACAATTTTACCGACCAGAGGATGACGCACGACATCGCTGGCCAGAAACTTGATCTGGCTGATGCCTTTAATATCGCCAAGAATAGTCAGGGCATGAGCTAAGCCGGAGGTTTGATTATAGGGCAGGTCAGATTGGCTAGGGTCGCCCGTGACCGCATATTTGGCCCGCTCCCCTAAACGCGTCAGCACCATTTTCATTTGCGGAATGGTCGCGTTCTGCGCTTCGTCAATCACCACAAAAGCGTCTGATAGGGTCCGCCCCCGCATAAAGGCGAGCGGGGCAACTTCGATATCTCCGGCGGCTTTTCGGCGATCAACTTCGTCGCGGCCCAATACCATGTGAAGCGCATCCCAGATAGGCTGCATATAAGGATCAACTTTTTCATTCAGATCGCCGGGAAGAAAGCCAAGCCGTTCGCCTGCTTCGACAGCGGGGCGGCAGGCAATGAACCGGGCCACTTCGCCGCGCGCCAGAAGAGACGCGCCGTAAGCGGTGGCGAGAAAGGTTTTCCCCGTTCCGGCCGGGCCGACGCCGAAGATAATCGTATCATCGCGCATGGCGTTGATGAATTTTTCCTGACGCGGCGTTTTCGGAATAATAGGGGACCGGCGCGGGAACGGAATAATCGCCTCGACGCTGGCTGCCTTGACTTTGCCTTTTCCCATAGCGCGGATAAGCGCCCGTATATCGGACGGCCCGCACGGCCAGCCGCGCTCCAATCGCTGATAGATTTCCTTGATAAGCTCTCCGGCGCGCGCGCGGCTTGGCGTATCCCCATTTATATGAACATCCGTGCCGGGCGCTTCGAGATAGACGCCAAAGGCTTCTTCGATAAGCGCCAGATTGGCATGGTTCGGCCCGCACAGTCTGCGCACCAGATCCGCATCAGTAAATTCGAGTATTTCGGTTTGTTTCGACATAATCCCTAGATAGGAGTGATGAGAGCAAAAGGCGAGAGCGATTCTGTATTCGTTTTATGACGAGAGCGCCGCGGCCTGAAATTCAGGCGGGCTTTATTTTGTTTCCTTTTTCTCGACCTTTTTCTTCTCGTCCTTTTTCGGCCCCTCTGCCATACGCACAGTGAGTTCTGCGGGCTGGCGGATATTAATATCGCGCTGCGGGAATGGAATTTCGAGATCGTATTTAGCGAGCGCGGTATGTAGTTCCCAATTATAATCAGCTTCGACGCGGGCCGGACGTTTCACGGCGTCTTCTTTTAGCCAGACAACAAGTTCAAAATTTAGACTGGAATCGCCAAACTCAATTAGCCAAACTTGTGGTTCATGGCCTTTGGTCTCGGTGTCGGTCCAATCTACGGCCGCAGCCGCTTCTAAACCGGCTTTTTTGACGATGTCTTTATCCACTCCATAAGCAACGCCAAATGGAACCCGCAATCGGCGGCGCGGATCGCGCAGCGTCCAGTTAATAACCTGAGCTTTAATAAATTCTTCGTTCGGCACCAGAATGTCGACCGAGTCATTTGTCGTCACGAGCGTGGAGCGGATATTAATTTCGCGGACTTGCCCGCGAACGCCGGATTGCAATTCAATAAAGTCTCCGACCTTAATTGATTTTTCGAACAGAATAATAATGCCCGAAATAAAGTTGGAGAAAATAGACTGGAGTCCAAAACCGATACCAACACCAATGGCACTGGCCAGAACCGCAAAGGCGGTGATCGGAATACCGACAGAGCCGAGCGCGACGATCACGGCTAATATCATCAGGCCGATTTTAGCGACTTGGCCCAATAGACCGGACATGGACGGGGTTAGGCGGTCAGAGGACCGAAGCTGGCTTTGCGCCGCGTCGCCCGCAATCCGGCCAATCCAGAGGGCGCCAATGGCGAGGATGATGCTGGTGATGACCTGTAAAACGGATATCCGCGTCCCGCCGACGGACAGGGCGGCGCTATCCAGTGCGTTGGTAACAGGGTCGAGAAGTTTGAGGATATAAAGCGCGGCAATGCCCCAGGCGGTCACCGCAATAAGGGTACGAAGCGGGCCATCAGCCATATTCTTTGTCAGGAGGCGGACGATAATGGCCGCATTTGTCAGACTGGCAACAATTCGTAAAATATCATCCGGCAGGCCAGCGGCGCCAAAAGCCAAAACCCCAACCCAGAGGAAAATAACGATACAGACCGGCCACATAACGCCGGCCAGCGCATTGTAAATGCGGTAAAGGATGTCAGTGCGGTCGCGTTTATCCCGCCGTGACTCAAGACTTTTTTGCGGTCTGCGGGAGGCGAGCCAACCTAAACCAATGGCCATGACAACGGCTAGAATTTGCCAAATCGTAGAGAGGGACAATAATTGATCCCATGTCTCCAGCGCCCAATCCCGGACATCCGCAAAGATTTCCTGCGGAGTCTGATTGGCGAGTTCTTGCCCATTTTCCTCGGGCACTTGCGGCGGTGGAGGGGCGTCTTGCGTCTCGGTTTGCGGAGCGTCTTGAGATGTATCTTGCATAGAATGAGTTTTAAGGAACTAATTCAGGCGTGCAAGCGCCATTTACTCAAGCTTTTGTTATACCGCTAATTTTCCGACCAGACTATTGCGTCCGGCATCCGTAATTTTTACGTCCACGATTTGCCCAACCAGATCTTTTGGCCCGTCAAAATGCGTGCCTTGCAAATACGGGCTACGGCCAAAGAGTTGATCATCTTTGCGGCCGACGCCTTCGACCAGAACAGACAAGGTCCGCCCAATAAGGGATTTATTGAAATCCTGTTGCTGCTGATAGAGCAAGGCTTGCAGCCGGACGAGACGGTCCTGTTTTTCGTCTTCGGGAACCTGGCGCGGCAGGCCGGCGCCGGGCGTGCCGGGGCGGACGGAATATTTAAATGAAAATGAACTGCCATAGCCGATTTCCTCGACACATTTCATTGTTTGCTGGAAGTCTGTTTCGGTTTCTCCCGGGAAGCCAACAATAAAATCACCGGACAATGCAATGTCAGGACGGGCCGCGCGGATTTTCGCAATTAAGTCTTTATACTCGGCATAGCTATGACCTCGGTTCATGGCGTGGAGAACTTTGTTCGACCCCGCCTGAATCGGCAGATGCAGATAAGGCATCAGCTTGGGTTCATTGCCCAATGTCTCAATGAGGTCATCATCCATATCGCGGGGATGGGAGGTCGTGAAGCGGATGCGGTCAATTCCGCCGATGAGGGCGACGTGACGAATTAACTGGCCGAGCGTCCATTCCTTACCGTCTTCGCCGACGCCGTTATAGGCATTTACGTTTTGCCCGATAAGGGTGATTTCGCGAACGCCATGGGCGGCGAGCTGGCGCGCTTCCGCGACGACATGGGCGACAGAGCGGCTGACTTCGGCGCCGCGCGTATAGGGCACCACGCAGAACGTGCAGAATTTATCGCAACCTTCCTGAATGGTCAGAAAGCTCGAAAAGCCTTTAGGCTGGCGCAGCTCGGGCAATTCGTCGAATTTTTCCAGCGTATCGAATTCGGTTTCCAGAACCTGCCCTGTGCCGCGATGCACCTTGGCAATCATTTCCGGGAGCTTGTGATAGGTTTGCGGGCCGAGCACCATATCGACGACAGGCGCGCGGGACATGATCTCTGCGCCTTCGGCCTGCGCGACGCAGCCCGCCACGGCGACTTTCATGTCGGGTTTGTTTGTTTCTTTATATTTCCGAATGCGGCCCAGCTCTGAATAGACTTTTTCGGCGGCCTTTTCGCGAATGTGGCAGGTATTGAGAATGACGAGGTCGGCGTGATCCGGCGCGTCGGTCGGGGCATAGCCAATCGGCGCCAGCACATCGGCCATACGCTCGCTGTCATAGACATTCATCTGACAGCCATAGGTCTTGATGAATACTTTTTTGGAATTTGCCTTGGTCACATCGGGCTTGGCCGCAATAATTGCGGGAGCGTCAATGTCACGGGGCGCGTTTTTTTCGCGGGGTGACGTCGTCATGATTGTTCTCACTGATGTTTGGTGGGCGGCCTATAGGCGAGACGCACGGATTGAGCAAGCTTGCTCTGCGGTGATGTCGCTCACCCCCCTCTAACCCGAACTGACGAATAACCGTTAAAAATATGTCACACGCCCGTCACAGACTCCTCTTATGGCGCGGAGTATGGGGACGCCTCGTAAAGATTTGAAAAAAACTTTTCCGAAACCGGATTATCGGGCGATGTTTATTTCCGATGTCCATCTCGGCTCCAAGGGGTGTCAGGCCGACGCGCTCTGTGATTTTCTCAAACATCATAATGCCGAGACGCTCTATCTGGTCGGGGATATTATCGATGGCTGGCGGCTCAAGAAAAAATGGTTCTGGCCGCAAGCGCACACCAATGTCATCCGCCGCCTTTTGACCGCGAGCAAGCGCGGCAGCGATGTCCGCTATATTGCGGGGAATCATGACGAATTTCTCCGCGGCTTCCTGAGGTTCAAGGTCAATTTCGGCGAGGTCAAAATTTCCAATCGCGAAGTGCATATCGGCGAGGACGGCAAACGCTATCTGGTCGTTCACGGTGATATGTTTGACGGGCTGATGCGGGCCGACCGCAAATGGATCATGCATCTGGGCGATAATGCCTATAACCTTTTGCTCTGGGTGAATACGAAACTGAATTTCATTCGGCGCAAGCTCGGCCTGCCATATTGGTCACTCTCCAAAAGCCTGAAGAAACGCACCAAGCGGGCGATGAATTTCATCCATAGTTTCGAAGAACAGGTGGCCGATTACTGTCAACGCAAAGGCTTTGACGGCGCGATTTGCGGCCATATCCATGTCGCGGAAATGCGCGATATTGACGGCATTACCTATATGAATGATGGCGACTGGGTGGAAAGCTGCACCGCGTTGGTCGAGCACCATGACGGGCGCTGGGAAATTCTGCACACGCAACCGCATGGCCAGCGGGAATTGGATGAAGCCTATTTCGAGAAAGAATTAAGGGACGCCGAAGCGCTTTTGGCGGCGGAGTGATTTTAGGACGCCTCTATCCGACCCCACCATTCATTAAAAGAGTGAACCCGGCGGCCTCTAATTTAGATTCCTTGAATACAAAATAGAACGGTAAGCACAATAGAGCGACGATTAATGAAACTATTAGGACGAAGGGCAGGATTACAGATAAACCTGTTAGACCGTCCAATAAATGTTCTGTAAATCGAACCGACTTCTCATTTTGAAAATAGAATTTCGTAGACCATAAAACTAATCCGAAGACACCATAAGCGGCCGAGAATATGAAAGGTGTCCAAAAGAAAGCAACTAATGGTCTGCGCATTGGGCTTTCTTCTTGAGCTATTTCTTCTTCTTCCCGTATAGCTCCAAACGGTGATCGACCAATTCATAACCGAGTCTTTCGGCAATTTTATGCTGAAGCTTTTCGATTTCGTCATCCATGAACTCAATAACCTCACCCGTGGCGACATCAATCAAATGGTCGTGATGGTCGGCGTCGGCGGTTTCGTAGCGCGCGCGGCCATCCCGGAAATCATGGGTTTCGATAATATTGGCATCGGCAAAGAGGCGAACGGTCCGATAAACAGTGGCGAGCGAAATATTCGGGTCTTTTTCCGAGGCGCGTCTGTAAAGTTCTTCGGCGTCAGGATGATCTTCGGCGTCTGACAGAACTTGCGCGATGATGCGGCGTTGATCCGTCATCCGGAGCCCACGTTCTGCACATTTTTTTTCAATCCAATTTGGCATGATTAAGGTTTACTACCCATAACCCCCGCCGTCCAGAGACTTATAGGGATTTTGAAAAGGTAATCGACGCCACGCGGCCATTCGGTGTGCGGTAATATCGGGGGCGGCGCCCCACAGCCTGATAACCGCAGGATTTATAAAGCGATTTTGCGTTGTCGTTTAACTCTGAAACATCCAAAAACAATGTCTCCACCTTCTGATCGCGGAGACAGGTTTCCGCTTTGGTCAGGAGCTGTCTAGCCAGACCTTTACGGCGGTGATCGGGATGCGTCGCAATGGTGAGAATATCGGCTTGGTCGCCTCCAATTTGCACTAGAATAAAAGCGGCAAGGGGATCGCCGAGGCCGAGGCATAAGTCTTTTTCGATATGCAGACGCATTTCCGCAGGCGGCCAGCCGACGGAGAAAGACTTTCGGTGAAGGGTGGACATGGCGACCGCATCAGACAGCCCAAGGCGGCGTATCATTACGCGGCAGTTGGCGGGCTGATGCCGCCGGGGAGTTTTGCGTCCGGTCCGCGGGAATAGAGCGGCAAGGCGGGCGCGCTCTGCGGCGTTTCATGCTGAGCGAGCCATGCTAAAATGACGGTAGAAATCGATTGGTCGCGAACGACTTCATCCGGCTTAAGCGCCTCGATAAGGTTTTCGGCTTGTTCGGCTTTGTGGGTGACAGGAGAAATTTCGGCTTTCCCGTTTTTCCACGCGGCCCAGCAAAGCTCTCCTCGGCGAACATCGGCAACACTCACAACTACTTTAGTGTGTTCTGGGTCGGCCTGACGGGCCCAAATTTCCAGAGATGACAGCCCAATAACCGGGAGCTTTCGCGGTAAAGCAAAGCCTTTGGCAAAGGACAGGGCGACGCGCTGACCGGTGAAACTTCCGGGCCCGGTACAAACACCGACACGCGACACATCGCCGACATTACATCCGGCGTTATAAATCATCTCTTTAACAAGGGGGGCGAGCCGCTCGGCATGACCGCGTCCAATCGGCTCGGAGGCGTGAGCGATAATGCGCCCTTCATCGACAAGGGCGGCCGAACAGGCTTTGCCTGTTGTATCCAGCCCCAGAGTCAGCAATTAAGCGGCCTGTTCAACACGGGTCACTTCGGGCACGTAATGTTTCAACAGGTTTTCGATCCCGCTTTTGAGCGTCATGGTCGAGCTGGGACAACCGGCACAGGCGCCGCGCATTTCCAAATAGACAGAACCGTCCCCGTCATCGAAATGGCGGAAAACAATATCGCCGCCGTCTTGAGCAACAGCCGGGCGAACGCGAAGCTCGATCAATTCTTTAATCTGTTCGACAATTTCCAGAGTTTCGCCTTCATAGACGCGGTCTTCAGCTTCGGATTCCTGAATTTGTTCCAGCAGGGGTTTCCCGCCGGCAACATAGAAATCCATAATCGCGCCGAGGACAGCGGGTTTAAGATGTTTCCATTGCGCGTCATCCGTGCGGGTCACAGAGACATAATCCGTCCCGAAAAAGACCCGTTCCACATCGGGTATCATGAACAACATTTCCGCAAGGGGCGCGCGCGACACATCTTCGCCGCGGGCGAATTCGAGCATCTTGCCCTCTGAGCCCACGACATCGCGTCCGGGGAGGAATTTAAGGGTCGCCGGGTTTGGCGTATCTTCGGTTTGTATAAACATATCCCTTATGTGGCCCTTTGTCCGTGTCTGTTCAAGACGCATTGACGATGCAGTCACAAATTTGCATGAGTTAATACATGTTGACCCCCGTCCGATCTTTGGCCGTCACGGCGCTTTCGGCCTTTGTTTTGGCCCCGCTTTCGGGATGTGCCGGATTGGATACGCGTCTGCCGAGTATTGCCGCTGCCGATTTAAAAGCCGAAAAACAGGCTCAAGAAAAATTGGCCTTAACGGAATGGGACGCAATGGCAGAGCGGCTTTTGCGGGTAGGGCGTCCGATTCTTCTCGCCAATGAGGGTCTTTGCCCGAAAACCAGGCCGAATATCGGGGTCTTCACTCATGAGTCAGATAATTATGAAAAGCGCATCCGGGACGGCGCGCGACGAGAGTTAGGGGTCGGAGACGACTCAGAGATTTTTCACATTGCTCCGCACAGCCCTGCGGACACTTCCGGCCTGCTGCGCGGCGATATTATCCGGGACAAGGACGGCGATGCTCTCGATATGCACGACATCCAAAAAGCACTCGAAAATAATGAGAAGCTGACGGTAGATAGAGGCGAAGACAAGTTGCCGCTGCGCGTGACGCCGGATACAGCTTGCGCTTATCGGTTGCGGTTAAAGCAAAGCTCTGCGGTCAATGCTTATGCGGATGGCCGGAATATTACTGTTACAACAGGGATGATGGGCTTTGTTGAAAATGACGAAGAACTCGCCCTGATTATCGGTCATGAACTGGCCCATAATACAATGGGGCACATCCGAAAAATTATTGGTAATCTCATCCTGTCAGGTTTGGCCACCCGTTATACGCGTCCATTTGAATCAGAAGCCGATTATGTCGGTCTTTATTATTCGCGCCGGGCCGGATACCGGATTGGCGGCGTTGAGGATTTTTGGAGACGCCTCGCCAAAACCGAGCCCAAAAATGTCGGGAAAGCAAAAACCCACCCCACCTTCCCCGATCGATATTTACGGCTGGCGGCGGCGCGGGCCGAAATCAAGACCAAAGAAGAGGCAGGAGAGCCACTTATTCCGAATTTCAAAACGGCTGACACTGGCGCGGATAACCCGTCTTGATCCGCCCTCTTCTCATGACGTCAATGGCGGCTCTATTATTGGCCTGTTCTGCGCCAAGTGCTGAAGGGGTTGCCGAGGCCGAGGGGGCCTCAGAGAGCGCAGAAGATGTAAAATCCCTCGTGCCTGACCTACCGACCGACCGTATAAAAGCGGGGAGTTTTGAAGATGTTTTAAGGGAATATCGCCAAATGAACGATCGCCTCGACAGGGTGAGTGCGCCGATACGTTTGTCCAATGCAGCTCTCTGTACTGAAACATTCCGCGACCCGGGGTTTCAGGCGCATTCCTTAGAGGATTATCCCGAACGCATGCGCGGCGTGGCGCAAGCGTTACTGGGCTTGGAGCCGAACGCGATCTATGTCCGCAGCGTCAGGCGCGGGTCTCCCGCAGAAAAGGCGGATATCCAGCCCGGTGATCGTATTCTTCGCCTCAACGGGCGAGCCGTCCCGGGCGGCCCAACCATGACCCGTTTCTATAGCGCCTTGTCGCGCGGCGCTTTTGCAGGACGGGAGACCCGCCTCACGCTACGGACGCCGGACGGTCAGGAGTATGAAACGATCTTGCAGTCCCAGACAGCCTGCGACTACCCAACGCGGGTCATCTTTTCTCAGGAAATAAACGGCCATACGGATGGACAGGAAGTTTACATTACGTCTGAGTTGATGCGCGGGGTGCCGGATGATGTTAATCTGGCCCTTATCACGGCGCATGAAATGGCCCATGCTATTGCCGGACATATGAACCAGGCCCCGACAAAGGCTTTGGAACTGGAAGCCGACCGTATGGCGCTCGTCTTGATGGAGCGGGCCGGATACGATATTGACGCAGCCATTACCTATTGGGCCGATGCGGCGCATCCCCATCGCCGCCTTCAGGACGATTCAGACAGTCACCCCACCATTGTTGAGCGCTATGAGAATTTTAGACAAGAACAGGCCCGCATCAGAGATCTGAAACGGGCCGATAAAGCTTTGAAATTTAATTAGACGTAAAGTCTGGAGTTAATGGCCGGACCCGTGATCCATGTCCCCTTTCATATCCATTTCCATCTCTTCTTCGGGTTCGCCCACCGGAACCATGAGCGTTACCGGCGCGGCCGTTTCATAGTTCAGCGTGACTGAAACTTCTTCAGCGCCGTCCGGTATAGTGGCCCCGAACATCATTAAATGATAGCTTCCGGGCTTAAAGTCCACAGTCTCTCCGGAGGGCAAGTCAACGCCGTCAATTTTGCGCATTTTCATAACGCCGTCTTCTTCCATGTGATTATGGATTTCGACATTTTCACTTATAGAGCTACTGACGGAGACAAGACGGTCTGCTTGCCCGGTATTTGTAACTGAGAAAAAGCCAGCGGCCACATCCCGTCCGGGAAAAGGCGGTTGCACATAAATGGAGGAAATCTCAATGCTTCCCTCTGCATTAGGCGCCATTTCCTGCGCCATTGTTTCCGACTCTGTAGAGGCCGTCATAGAATCCACCGCAGAGGCGGCGTTATCCGAGGGATCCGTTGGGCTGTCACAGCCAATCATCAAAAGGGCCGAGGCGGCACACATTAAATATTTCATTTTAAGCTCCAATAAATCCAATTATACGACGCACATCGGCCACAATCGGATCTGCAATTTCAGAGGCCTTATCAGCCGCATTCGACAAAATTCGGTCCAGTTCATCCGGCGCGGCCAGATAACGGTTCATCAGATCCGTAATCGGGGCGAGGGTTTCCACCGCTAAGTCCGCCAAAGCCGGTTTAAACGCGCCAAATCCCTGACCTGCATACTCCTTGACAATGTCAGCCTCTTTGCGCTCCGACAATGCGGCATAAATACCGACCAAATTTTTAACTTCGGGACGGCCTTCCATCTCTTCCATCGTTTCCGGCATCAAGCCGCCATCCGTTTTGGCTTTGCGGATTTTTTTAGAAATTGTTTCCGCATCATCTGTCAGATTGATACGGGAGTTATCTGACGGGTCGGATTTTGACATTTTGGCCGTTCCATCGCGCAGGCTCATTACACGGGCTCCGGCGCCTTTTATGAGAGGTTCCGGCAGGGGAAAGAAATCGACGCCGAAATCGTGATTAAATTTCGCTGCAATATCACGGGAAAGTTCCAGATGTTGTTTCTGATCTTCACCGACAGGCACATGCGTCCCTTTAAAAGCCAAAATATCTGCGGCCTGCAAAACGGGATAGGTGTAGAGACCAACGGAGGCTTTCTCGGCGTTCTTCCCGGCTTTATCTTTGAATTGTGTCATCCGGTTGACCCAACCTGTGCGCGCGACGCAGTTAAAATACCAGGCCAGTTCCGTATGAGCCCGCACAGCGGATTGATTATAAACAATCGCTTTTTTCGGATCGACGCCGGAAGCGAGGAATGCCGCTGCAATTTCCCGGGTTTGATCCGATAATTGTTTCGGGTCTTGCCAGACCGTAATCGCGTGGAGATCAACAATCGTGTAAACACATTCCATTTCGTCCTGAAGGTCGACAAACTTTTTCAGTGCGCCGAGATAGTTTCCAAGATGCAGAGCGCCCGAAGGCTGAACGCCGGAAAAGACCCGGTTGGGCCCTTTATAAGTAGTTTGATCTGTCACAATTAATCCTTATGCACTCTTGTTATCTTTACGCGTTTTTGCGGGAAAACGCATCGCGAATATCACTGACCCCGAACGCCCGCAACACCATAGCCGCAATAATATAAAACACCCCTCCGGCGCCGCAAATTCCGCCGAGTAGAACGAGATCCATGACTAAGCCAAGATCCTCAAAATCCGGAAGGAAGGGGAGACAAAGCCAAAGGCCTAACCCCATCAATACGCTTGCCAGAACAATTCGCGGCAATCGGGACAGTAACCGTTTATCTGGATCCAGATGGGTTGTTTTGAACAGCGAACGGGAAAGACAAAAAACATTCACCCACGCCGCTATAGACGTAGCAAGAGCCAAGCCTTCAAACCCGATAAGGTGAAATAAGATAAGCCCCAAAACAATGTTTACGACTGCTGAAATCGCGGCGTAAACCATTGGCGCTTTGGTATTTTCGCGGGCAAAAAAGGCGGGGGTTAAGACTTTAATTAAAACAAATGCCGGAAGGCCGAGCGCAAAATAACGTAGAGCTTTGGCGACTTGAACCGTTGTCTCCGGCACAAATTCGCCGCGCTGATATAATCCTGCAATTAAAATTTCGGGCATGACAAAAAGGGCGACGGCGGCGGGCAGGGTAAGAAATGCCGCAATTTCTATGCCGCGATTGAAAGAGGTCCGCGCTCCAATTTCGTCGCCTGCGCGCAGGCGGCGTGAAAGGGCGGGAAGCAGCGCGACGCCCATGGCAATACCGATCATGCCGAGTGGGAGCTGATAAAGACGGTCCGCATAGGTCAGCCAGCTTGCGGCGCTGTCTCGAAAAGTCGCGATAGTGTGCGAAACTAATAAATTGATTTGCGTGATGCCGGCGGAGAGAAGCCCCGGAACGCCCAAAATCACCAGTCGTTTTACGCCGGGGGTCAAGCGCGGACGACGGAAGCCGATTTTAACCCCGGCTTTGCGGCAGGCCCATAAAACGGCGGCCATTTGAGCGATTCCGGAAAGAGTTACGGCGACCGCCAGTCCCATTCCTAAGCCGGATTTCCCGATTCCTAAAAAGGGAAGCGCCATTAAAGTGCCGATCATAAAAATATTCAAAATAATAGGGACGGCGGCGGCAATACCGAAAAGGCCCCGCGTATTTAAAATCCCGGAAAACAGAGCCGCCATCGACATGAAAAGAAGATAGGGCATGGTAATCCAGGCATAGGTAACAGCTAGGCTATAGGGTTCGATACCGTCTGCACGCGGCGTTTTATCTAAGCCTCCGCCGATAATATTAAGCGATAAAGGCATGGTAAGTTCAAATAAAATCACGACCGCCGCGACAGTGACAAAAAGCGCGGCTAGCGTTTCGGACGCAAAGTTATCGGCTGCTTCTTCGCCCTCTTGTTCGATTCGCTTGGCATATAGAGGAACAAAGGCGGCGTTGAAGGCGCCTTCGGCAAACATACGGCGGAAAACATTCGGGAGTTTAAACGCCGTGAAAAACGCATCGCTGACTGCGCCCGCGCCCAGAAAGCCGGCAATGAGAATATCCCGCGCCAAACCTAAGACCCGGCTAACCAATGTCAAAGAGGCGATAATAGCGGTGGATTTTAAAAGGCGCTGTTCTTTCATCGCGTCTTTGTCTCTAGCTAGGCCGCTTTGGAAATCTGCGGCGATAAAAGGTCAGTAATTTGTTGTTTTAAAGTTTTTCTGACGGCCTTTGGCAAAGCACAGTTGCGGGCGCGCCCATCAACCGTGCCGGGCAGGCAGAGGTAAAAGGCATCAATCGCGCGGGTGCCGACCACTTCAATATGGGCCGAGAGAACTTCAAGCTCGTTATCCCTGAAAATTGAAGCAATGTCAGAGAGCAGGCCGGGGCGGTCGCGCCCTTCAATCTCCAGAATAGTTACATCGCCGGATTCGTTCTTGACGAATTTGACTCGCGACTTAACGGGTATGGCGCCCGCTCGGCGGGAGGAGATAGGTTTTGGAATGACCATATCTTTCACATCGCCCAAAGCCGCCCTTTGAGCTCGCTTTCTAAGAGTTTCCAATGCGTGTTGGCTCTGACGTCCAAAGGCAAGTTTTTCCGTATTTTGCAGGTAAAAGACGTTGAAAACCTGACCTTTTTCTCCGGTGTGGAGTTTCGCGCCGGCAATGGTTGCCCCGCAGCTTGAAATGGCTTTGGTTAAATCCGCAAACAGACCTGAACGGTTCCGGGTCAGAACCCATAATTCGGTAATGTCGCGATTACGGGTGAGACGTGTCTGCACTGCCGTATCGAGTTTATCTTGCGTCATCTGATCGAAAAATCGGGCATGACGGATCATATCGGCCATATCAAAATTCAGCCAATAATTTTGAGTGAGCTCATCCAGCTTATCGAAAATCCGGGCATTCTTTTCCGGAGTAAGTTTCTCGCTGAGTTGTTCTCTGGCGGCATTGGCTTTAGCCGTAGGCGCTAAATATTCCCGGCCTTCGAGATAATCTACCGTCGCCGTATAGAGCCCGCGTAGCAAAACCCCTTTCCAGTCATTCCAGATACCAGGCCCCACCGAGCGAATATCGACCACGGTAAGCGCGAATAAAAGATTAAGCCGTTCAATAGAGCCGACCAGCTTGGCAAATTCCGCAATTGTATCCGGGTCGGAAATATCTCGTCTTTGGGCGGTTTCGCTCATATCCAGATGTCTCCGAATGAGCCAAGCCACTGTGTCGGTAACCTCTTTATTCATGCCCAGACGACGACACGCCCGCCGTCCCAATTGCGCGCCTTCAATACACTGGTCGCCTTGGCCTTTACCCGTATCATGCAATAAACAGGTCAGATACATAATGAGACGTTGTTCCTTGGTGAATTTTGAAGCAATGCCGGAGACAATCGGCAAATCCTCTTTAAGCCTTGCGTCTTCCAAATTGTCGAAATTATCGACGAGCCGCAATGTATGCTCATCCACAGTGTAGGAATGGTGCATATTGAATTGAGTGCGCGCGACTATGCCGCCAAACTCCAACAGATAACGCCCTAAAACACCGGCTTCATTCATGATTTTTAGGGTGGCATAAGGCGCCTTCGCGCCAAGCAGAATTTTTTTGAATATGTGGGCGTTTTCAGGGTCACGGCGAAACTCTGCGTCGATAATATTACGTCGAAAGTCGATCGCAGAGAAAGCATCCGGATGAATATCAAGATTTCGACGTCCGGCCGTTTCAAATAATTGTAGAATGAGGGAGGGGTCATGTCTGATTTGCAGGGGATCAGCAAAATTCAGCCGGCCATAATCAACCCGGAGGTCGTCATTTTTCAAATTCCGCCTTGAACGGGGCAAGAGGGCCTCCAGACCGGATGGAAGGCGAAGCGCTTTTTCTTCTTCCAGCTTGGCGCAGGCAATCCGGGTCAGGGCGCCTACCTCTTTGGCATTGGTGAAATATTCGCGCATGAATTTTTCGACGGCAATTTCAATCGGGCCCGACGCATAGCCCATTTTACGAGCCAGCTCTGTCTGCTTGTCAAAGCTAAGAGTTTCTGTCGGGCGACCGGAAATAAAATGCAGCCAGATGCGGGCGCGCCAGAGAAAATCTGCGGCGTGTTTAAACCGCATCGCGGCTTGTTCATCAAACAAACCGAGTTCAACATAGCTGTCGGCTAATTGGGGGTCTGTGATGCGGTTTTCTTTGTCCAGAAAGCGGGCAATCCAATAAAGAACATGCAAGTCCCGCAGGCCGCCCTTGCCTTCTTTCACATCTGGCTCAATTACGTAACGGGAATTACCTTCGCGTTCATGGCGGATATCGCGCTCATTTAATTTTTCCGCGATATAATTCCGGCCTTTTCCTCGAGTGACCTCTTTGCGAAACCTTGTATAAAGCGTGTCGGCCAGATCTTTGTCACCGCGCAAAAACCGTAAATCCAAAAGCGCCGTCAGGATAGTTTGATCTTCTTTTGCCAGCGCTATGGATTGATCTACGGTTCGGCTCGCATGGCCAACTTTCAGACCAAGATCCCAGAGCATATAGAGCATGAATTCAGTGACTTGTTCGGTGTAGGCGGAGCCTTTGGTTTCCGCCGTCAGAAATAAAAGATCGACATCGCTTTCCGGCGCCATTTCTGCGCGGCCATATCCGCCTACAGCGCAGAGCGCGAGCTTTTCCGACGGTGTCGGGTTTGCAGCGGGAACTTCATGGGTGAGGGTGTATTCAAACAAACCCAAAATAACTGTATCGTGAATAGCGGCAATCAAAGAGGCGGTCTCAAGCCCGCCAAGACGCCCTTTGGAAAAGAGTTCCTCGGCGCGGGCCATACCTGTTGAGAGGGTCTGGCGAAGGACTTCAAGCACTCGTCCGCGTTTATCCTTTCCGCCTTCCGCCGCGATTTTGTCCAGCGCATCGCGCAAGTCGTCGCGGTTCAGCCCGCTATCTATAGCAATGGGTCTGTCGGGCAGGGAGAGTTTCGGAGCGCGGGCCATTAAGAGAGTTTCGCTTTCAAATCATATAGGAGGTCGAGTGCCTGCCGTGGAGATAAGTCATTTACATCCAACGCGCTTAAAGCCGCCTCAATCTCAGATGGCGGCTGCGGGGCTTGCGGAGTGGGGGCCGCAGAAAAAAGAGGCAGTCCGCCGAGCAGGGCGGCATCTTTCCTGCCCGTATCATTCTCAGACTCAAGCCGGTGTAATACCTCCTGAGCGCGCTGCGTCGCGGCTATTGGCAAACCTGCCAAACGCGCAACTTGCACGCCATAGGATTTATCTGCCGCGCCGGGGCATACGTCATGTAAAAAGACGAGCTCTCCCTCCCAGTCTTTAGCGCGCAGGGATGCATTTCCCGCCGCGTCGAGGTTTTCGGCAAGATCGGTGAGCTCGTGATAGTGTGTGGCGAACAAAGCGCGGGATTTATTAACGCTATGCAAATGTTCGGTTGTGGCCCAGGCAATAGAGAGGCCGTCAAAGGTCGAGGTGCCGCGCCCAATCTCGTCCAAAATCACAAAACTCTTCTGAGTCGCCTGATTAAGAATGGCGGCGGTTTCAATCATTTCAGTCATAAAGGTCGACCGGCCTTTGGAAAGATCATCCGACGCGCCGACCCGAGAAAACAAGGCGTCCGCCACGCCGATATGCGCCTGCACCGCCGGGACGAACCCGCCCGCTTGGGCCAACACGAACATGAGGGCGTTCTGCCGAAGATAGGTGGATTTACCCGCCATATTCGGACCGGTTATCAGCGTCAGGCGGTTGGTCGGTGCTATTTGGCTTTGCTGACCGTCGGCGTCTAGAAGGCAATCATTTGGGGTGAAATCCGCGGTGCCGGATCTCTGTAAGGCTTCGCGAACAACGGGGTGGCGGCCCGATTTGATATGAAAACACAGACTGTCATCTACAACCGGGCAACTCGCACCTGTCTCTACGGCCCATTCCGCCCATCCGCTCTGCACATCCAAAACGGCGAGCGCATGAGCGCTGCGGCGAATAATATCGGCGAGACTGCGGGTTTTTAATGCAAAAGCCTCAAACTCTTCTAATTCAAGCGCGCAAATTTTATCGGCTGCGCCCGAGATTTTAGCGTCCAGGTCGGCCAGTTCTGTCGTCGTAAACCGGATACCGGACACCAAAGTCTGGCGGTGGATAAACGGGCTGTCCGGGCCTTTATTCAACATGGTGTCGGCGTGTTTAGGCGAGACTTCAATAAAATAACCCAGCACATTATTATGCTTAACCTTCAAGGTCGGAATGGCCGCTTGTTGAGCGTAATCTGCCTGTAATCCGGCAACGATTTTTCGACTGTCGTCACGCAGTGATTTCAGCTCATCAATGGCAGGCTGCCATCCTTTGGCGATAAACCCTCCATCGCGGGCTTGCATCGGTACATCCCCCGTCAGGGCCTTGGCAAGATCCCGCCGAAGATTGGCCAGCGCCGCCTTATTGCTCAGGCTGAGGTCTTGAAGAACATTCTGAAGATTGAGCGGCAGAGACAGGTCAGGATATTTCGCAAATTCCGCGCTTATATTCTCTCCCACGCTCAGCGTTTCGCGGATGACAACCAAATCTCTTGGCCCGCCGCGTCCAAGACTTAATCGAGACGCGGCCCTCGCCATGTCCCCGCACTGAGCAAGAGACTGTCGGAGAAAGTCGCGCAAAGTGGGGTGATCCACAAAAAAAGTAACGGCCATCTGCCGGTTTTTGATCTCTGCCACATCCATCAAAGGGCGCGATAGACGATCTGCAAGCTCGCGCGCGCCTGGCCCGGTTTTGGTGCGGTCAATAACGGAGAGAAGGGAGCCTTTGCGCGCGCCCTTTTGCGTCCGGTCAATTTCGAGACTGGCGCGCGTCGCCGGATCAATCGCCATGAATCCGGCCGTGGCGCGCCGCGTCGGCGGGGAAAGCTGGACAGGATTTCCTGCTTGCGTCAGTTCCAGATAATCCAGAAGCGCTCCGGCGGCGGATATTTCTGCTTTCGAGAAGCTCCCAAACCCGTCAAGGCTCTCGACATTAAATTGCGCCTTAAGCTGTCTCTCTCCGGCGCGGGTATCAAATTTCGTTCCGGCTTGCGGCGTGAGGGAGATATTCTCCAAAGGCAGACCTGCCATGAAATCGGCGTCTTGATAAAGCGTTTCAGATAATAATAGCTCTCTGGGGCGGAGCGCGGCCAACTCTGTCGCGACGCGCCCTGCATTCATATCAGCGGTGCAAAAGAGACCGTCCGAAATATCGGCCCAAGCGAGGGCAAAATCTCCGGCGTGCGTTTTAGACAGCGCCGTAATGATATTGCGGCCTCTCGCTTCCAATAGATTATCTTCAGATAAAGTGCCGGGCGTGACGAGGCGGACAACTTCGCGCCGGACAACAGATTTACTCCCGCGTTTCTTGGCCTCTTTCGGATCTTCGGTCTGCTCGCAAACGGCGACGCGGAAGCCTTTTTTGATAAGCCGTTGGAGATAGGTTTCGGAGGAATGAACCGGCACGCCGCACATCGGAATATCATTTCCGGCGTGCTTTCCCCGTTTCGTCAGCGCAATATCGAGCGCGGCGGCGGCGCGCACCGCATCGTCAAAGAAAAGTTCGTAAAAATCGCCCATGCGGTAAAACAGCAGAGCCTCTGGCCCCACATCCGCCTTGATAGACAGAAATTGCGCCATCATGGGCGTGACTTTCGTCGCTTTATCTGTTGCGGTATTGGCGTTCATGGCGGGCGGAAATTCGCGTATATCGGCGCGCGGCGCAAGCCCGTATACCTGTATTTACGTCTCTATTTCTTTGTCTCTTATGCCTTTGGCGGCATTTGGCCCGAAGAAGAGCAAAATTAGCGCAAATATGATCGCTGGAATCCCAAGCGCGGCAGAGAAAATGAAGAAAAGTTCAAATCCCATTTTTTCGGCCATCACCCCCGTAAAGCCGGAAAGCGTTTTCCCAACTAAATTGAACATGGATGAGAGAAAGGCATATTGCGTCGCCGCGAATTTCAGATCGCAAAGAGAGGAGAGATAGGCAATGAAAATTGTTGCAGCAAATCCGGCGGCCAGATTATCGGCTCCGACTGTAATAAATAGATAGGCGGTTTTTGGGTCGGAAACGGTGGAGAGCCAGGCAAAGGCGCCGTTTGTAATGACCATTAATATTGAGCCGATTAAAAGGCAGCGCATAAGTCCAAAGCGGATGGAAATCGCGCCTGCGACAAAACCTCCAAAAATAACCGGCCAAGGACCAAAAAAGCTGGAAACCAACCCGACTTGAATTTCTGTAAACCCGATTGATTGGTACATCGGCTTGGCCATGGGGCCCATTGTTTTATCGCTAATGAGATAGGTCGCGACCAAGAGAAAAACGAGCGGCGTCCATTTGCCGAGCCGCGTTAAAAAACTGAAAAACGGTTTGACGATATATTCGACGCTGGCCTCTGCAATGGAGTCCATCTTGCGGCGAATATCACGATGGGGTTCTTTAATAAAAAAGACGATACAGCCATTTATGGCCATAATGCAGGCCATAAAGAAATAGGCAAAATTCCAATTTGTTAGACCTGCAACAATATAAGATAAGCCCGCTCCAATAATGGCGAGGCGGTATCCTAGCACATAGGTCGCCGCCATATTTGTTTGCCCATCCCCCGGCGCGGCCTCAATACGCCAAGCGTCTATTGAAATATCGAGAGTGGCGCCTGACGTAGCCAAGATAACCGCGCCCAAAGCCAAAAGCGTGACTGAGGTACCGGGGTCGGAAGAGGCGATGGTCAACATGCCTATTACCGTGCCAATAATGGCGGCCAGCATCCAAGAGCGGCGATGCCCCATTGTTTTCGTCAACACAGGAATTTTCAGATTGTCCACTAATGGGGCCCACAATACTTTCGCCGTATAAGCGAGCCCAATCCAGGCAAAGAAACCGATGACCCCCAGGTCGACGCCTTCTTTTTTCATCCAATAGGCCAGTTCTGAATAAATCAGCATATAGGGCAGGCCCGAGGCGAATCCGAGCGACATCATGCCGAGCATTTTCGGTTTCAGATAAGACCGGAAAACGTTGCGCCAGCTCCGTTTCGATTCGGTTATGTCGGCTGCGTCCATAGGCTGTCTTTGCCTATTTCCGGTAAAGGCGTCTAGTCTGTTGTGAGGGAAGTAACGACGGCGAGATTACGCTGCGTTTTTTTCAGATTGCTCGCCCGTCCAGTTTTTGACCATTTGAGTCAGTTCTTCGGCGCTGACGGGTTTGGTCATGAAGTCATTCATACCGGAATCAAAACAGGCATTGCGGTCGTCGTCAAAGGCATTTGCTGTCAGAGCGATAATCGGCAAGGCTTTCGGGACGTTAGGCAGGCTACGAATTTTTCGTGTGGCTTCCAGACCATCCATCTTTGGCATCCGCATATCCATAAAGATGAGGTCATAGCTTTGGCTTTTCATGGCTTCGACCGCGAGCGTTCCGTCCTCTACCGTTTCCACGACATGGCCTTCGGCTTCTAGCAAGGTGCGCGTCAGGAGAGCATTGATCGCATTGTCTTCGGCGAGCAGGATATGTTTTACACCGTTTGATGTGTGGCCTGTTTCGCCCGCTGGAGCAGATTCCCCCTCGGTCTGGCTCGCCGCAGATTCGGATTGCGGCGCGGGGGCGTCTTCAACGCCGAGCGCCTTGGCAATTACGGCGTCCCGCCAATTATTGCCCAAAACGGCGCTATCGCCTTCTAATGGCAAGGCGCGGCGTTCAAAATCACGCTTTTCGGCTTCTACATGCGCGTATTTCGCTTCGGCGGAAGCCTGCTCTGCCCAGGCATCGTCGGGATTTATCTCTGGGTCTGCTTCCTGAGCCTGAGCGTTTGAAGCCGCTGATTGCGTTTCTTCCATATGAGCTTGTTCAGGCGCGCCGGCACTCATATTGGGGGCGGCAGACATATCGGGGGCGGCAGTCTGGGAGATATTTGGCTCGCCTTCATTTTGGGACATCTGCGCGTCCTGCGGAGCTTCAAAAGGCGCCTCTGTCTCTAGAGCCGCTTCTGCCGCGACCGGATCATAGGCGGTTTGCATGTCATGGGTTGCGGGAGGCGCGTCCTGCTGCGGCGCTTTATCAGGCTCTGCCGGAATCTGGTCTGTCAAAGTGGCCGGTTCGGAAGGCTGGCTCTCCCGGGACGGCTCTTGGCTTGAATAAGTGTCCACAGGCGGGGGCGCCTCTGACTGAACGGGCTGTGCGGCGCTGGCATAAGGCGTTACGTTTCGCGCCAGAGCAAAAGCGGCGCCGTCTGGATGGCTTTGTTCGATCCAGTCATAAACTTGTTCAGATTGGCCTGCGTCTTGAGACGGTATACGGGTTTCAAATCGATAAGGCACAGGATAGGCGCCCGGTTCGGTTGGCTGCGGTGCAGGCCAGCCTTGTAAAACATTTCCGGTCCAAGCTTCGACCGTTCCGCCGTAAAGTTGCAGAAATGCCGCATTAATAAAGAGGATACGGCCTTGGGCGTCGCGCTTCATAACAGGGTCGGGCCAAAGCCAAAACTGCGCAGCAATTGATTCGTGAGATGACATATGCACCCTTCTTGCCCCTGAAATAGGAGTGATTTTCGGGGGAATGTGCCTGTTTAGTCTAAAAAATAGGTTACTAAATAAGGAAAAATAGTAAATTTTCTACCTATAGTGGCGTATTAATTAAGAATAATAAGGATTTTTAGAGTTTCGACGCGATTGGCTCAAATTCTCCGAGTGGGAAGATGAACGAATCAATCCTTTACGGGCCCGGCGGTGAGACAGGCTCTCGGCGATATGAAGACGGTGAATTTGATCGGAACCCGCCAGATCGGCCAGAGTTCGAGCCACGCGCAAGACGCGGTGATAACCGCGGGCCGTCAGGCCGAGTGTTTCCGCGGCCTGTCTCAATAATTTGCCTCCTTCGGCGTCGGGCTGCGCGACATGATCCAACCTGTCTTGCGGTAATTCGGTATTTGTCAGACCGCCATTCCGGTCAAGTTGAATGCGGCGGGCGCGGGCCACGCGTTCGGCTACTTCTTTGGTGCCCTCTGGGGAGGGGGGTAAAGCGAGATCCGCCGGGGTGACAGCCGGTACATCAATTTGAATATCTATCCGGTCCATAAAGGGGCCGGATATCCGGGCTTGGTAATCCGCCGCGCATCGAAGGCCGCGACGACACGCGACGCCGTCCGCGCCTCCTGTGCCGCACCGACAAGGATTCATCGCAGCGATGAGCTGAAACCGCGCGGGATAACGCATATGAGCATTGACTCGGGCCACCGAAATTTCTCCGGTTTCCAAAGGCTGCCGCAGGCTGTCCAGCACGGTCGGCGTAAATTCCGGCAATTCGTCTAAAAACAAGACGCCGCGATGGGCAAGTGAGGCTTCTCCGG
The DNA here is from genome assembly GCA_913058335.1 of uncultured Hyphomonadaceae bacterium. Classification (GTDB taxonomy): domain Bacteria; phylum Pseudomonadota; class Alphaproteobacteria; order Caulobacterales; family Maricaulaceae; genus Litorimonas. The sequence continues at coordinate 46,529 of CAJXPX010000008.1, read as the reverse complement.
GTTTGGCTTTATTTCCGCCGCCCACCATGGCCGCCATAGAGGCGCTATGATGCGGGTCGCGATAAGGGCGGGCGCGGGAAAGTTGGCCGCGATTCAAAAGCCCTGCAACGGAATGTACCATAGAAACATCTAAAAGCTCATTGGCCGTTAAGGGCGGTAAAAGTCCGGGAAGACGTGCGGCGAGCATAGACTTACCGGAGCCGGGCGGACCGACCATAAGAAGATTATGTCCACCGGCCGCCGCCACTTCGAGAGCGCGTTTCGCCGTTTCCTGCCCCCGCACATCGCGCAGATCGACACCTGTTTCAGGCTCAAGCATTTCGCCCGGTTCGGGCCGAGAGAGCACTTGTGTGCCCTTAAAATGATTCATGATCTGGACGAGGGTTTGCGGCGCCAGTAGAGGAAGATCTCCCGCCCACGCCGCTTCTGCTCCATTAGGTTCCGGACAAATCAGGCCGAAATCATGGCTGTTTGCCATCACCGCCGCCGGAAGGGCGCCGGGAACAGAGGCAATCGTTCCGTCGAGGGCCAGCTCTCCAATCGCGACAAATTCTTCGATGGCGTCAGACGGAATAGCGCCAATGGCGGCCATGAGACCAAGCGCAATCGGTAAGTCGTAATGCGCGCCTTCTTTGGGCAGGTCGGCTGGCGCCAGATTGATAATGACGCGCTTCCCAGGTAAAAACAAACCAAGGGAAGCAAAAGCGGCGCGAACGCGTTCGCGGGATTCTGCCACCGCTTTATCGGCGAGACCGACAATATTGAAAATAGGGCGAGAGGCGGACGAGACTTGAACCTGCACATCGACGCGCCGGGCCTCTGCGCCTTCGAAAGCCACTGTTTGAATACGTGCCACCATGATGCGCCCTTTCCTTGCTTTGGAAATAAGCAGAAGAAAAAGAACAAATCAAGAACTTATTTAGTCTATAAGGACGCTTCTTCTAAAGAGACTATGCCAAGCCGACACATCGTAGAGCCCGAAATTTTTCGGCCCCATGCGGGAAAATCAGGGGTTGATCGGCATGGCGTAGGGGGTCGCGCATTCGATAGCCTTGCGATGAGCGATCCAGAATAACCGCCCAATGAGATCGCCCATTCGGCAAATAGAATTGGACAAGGGGATAATAGCCATCAACAATACATTGATTGATTAAACCGGCATCGACGCTTTTGTAATATCTCGCTTTGGCCTGACCGTCTGTGACTTTGCGAATGCCGTCCCAGATGAGCCAGCCACGGGAAGTAAAACTATCCGCGCGGGTGAGCCGCTTATTCAGATCAGACGGGTCGGTCTGAAACCCCAAATTCACTAGGGCCATACTGGTCGCGGTGACGAGACATCCATCAGCCCCCAAAGTTCCATCAGAATGGCCGAGTCTCTCATGCGCCCAGCGGGAGTCTTTTTGATAGAAAGCGACCCGGTCGGGCAGAGCGGTTTGGGTGTTGACGGACGGGCCTATGGTTTGGCCGGGCGAGACAGATTTCGGCGTGCTGCCACAGGCCGCGAGCGTCAGAGCCAAAAGGCTTATATATATCCATCTCAACATCCGGCCATTTTAGCCGGCAAGCTTTAAAAGAGTGTTAGGAGCGGCAGAAGAATGCAGATTTATATACAGGCTCAATCTATACAGAGGCCGGGCTGAACCTTTCCCGCGACGACTTCGGAATAACATCCGAAGGGATTATCTGTTTTCTCGCACTGTCCGCTAACCGCGCCCTTATCTCCCGCATTGACGTCGGCCCGACATTTGCCTTGGCAATTAGAGCTATCAATACAAATATTTCCGCCATCGGAATAAGTGATAGTGCATCGTTCCGCGCCGATTATTCCGGCCCGTTCCACAAATCCGCCTTGCGCGGCGCATATTGCGCGGTCTTTTACGCTGAGGGTCCTGTCATTAGGTGCCGGCGGCGGCGGGCTCGGCGTTAAGGGTTGAGACGGCGTTTGTGCCGAGTCCAGATCTTGAGCAGAGAGGCGGGTGAGCGCGTAAAGATTATTCAGACGGCCGCCATCGCGGCTTATTCGGGCTTGGGAATTGTTAAGATCCAATTCCACAAAACTCTTGCGGCTTTTATCAAAGAGGTAAATGGAGCCCCCATCATGTCCGATTTGTTGAAACTCGAATGTCTGACCGGAGTCACGGCGTTCAATCCAGATTTTTGAATCACGTTTCTCGAAGACCCCGCCAGAATAGGAGGCGCGTGTGAGCGTTTCGGGTCTGGGCGTTTTGGCCGGAGAATTTGGGCTCGGAACTTTCTTGCCGGGCGGGCTGTAATTTGGCGGCGGCACGCGCTCAACGGGGCTCCCGTTCATTTCCTGTGCCGCTGTCATAATAGGGTCTATTTTGGTAATGCGGTAGAGCTGGGCCATGGGGTGACCGGGCCACTCGCCGGAGATTGTTTTGGCGCTCAAATTAATTAAAAGCTCCACCCGCCCGTTAGAGTTCATCACGCGCAGGGTCTTTTTATCATAGGATTTGGTTTCAAAACTATATCGTTTAGTGCCCCGGAAATCATACTCCGTCCAGACATCGAAATTATCCAGATCCTGAACTAATTTGCCGCCGACAAAATGTATAGTGTGAAGAGGAACGCGAGGGGCCTCAATTTCGGTTGCCGCTAATGCGGAAGAGGTAAAGAAAATGGCGCTTAAACCCATGGATAAGCAGGCAAATAAGGCGATGGCCGCCCCCTGACGCGCCAAAGAGCAGAGGGCTCTAAAGCCGGGAAGAAGAGATAAACGCGTCATAATCGTCACCTTAATTCAAACTCGCCAAACTCTGTCACTTTGTTCTGACAACTTTATATCAGATATTGGCCGAAATTCAGGCGTCTTCAAGAGTTTTTGGAGTTTTATAATAAAGCTTCAACCCATTCGCCGTGCTCATGGAATCTGATTGCGTGTTCATGACGGTGCGTAAGCGGTCAAGAATGAGCGTATCAATCGTAATGATGAGGCCCGTTACATAGGTCGCATATTCAGCAGAAACGCCTTGGCTGACCAGAATCTCCTGCAAGAGCACAACGGAAGCTGACGGCGTTCCGGCGGCGGCTGTCGCAAAGATAAGGGACTGAAAGCCCACTACAAACATCTCGCCCACACCGAACTCCAGACCAAAGGCTTTCATTGTGTAAAGCGACAATAGCAACAGGCCGATTAACGTGCCGACCATATTTATAGTCGCGCCAATGGTGAAAAATGGAGTGCTTTCATCCCCATTTGCGCCGAGCTGATCACAAGCGATTTTGGTTGCCGGCAAGGTCGCGATGGAGCTGGAGGTCGAAAAAGCGACCAGAGCTTGCGGCAGAACGGCCCGTAAAACAAATATGAAACCGTGTCCTTGAATAGCCGCTGTGACCATGACCATCGTGATCCAGACTAATCCCATGGCAAAGAGATAGGGCAGAAGAATTGGGACAAGATTAGTCAATGTCTCAACGCCACCCGGTTTATTCAGAGCCAATGTCACAGAGCCGAAAACAGCGAGAGGAATCGTAATTTGAAGAAATTTCCGGAATCCATCAATGAAAAGATCCGACATTTGATCCGCTTTCTCGCCGAGGTCTATTTTCTTGAGAGCGAGGCCGAAAATAAGTCCGGCGTAAATTGAAATCATCAGCGCCGAGGTCACAACATTGTAAATCTTGATAGCAAAAGGTGTGGAGACCAGACCGGCCCCGTTGCTGCCTATAAGGGAGGGGGCAGGAAGAGGGTTCAAGCCTGAAAACAGAAAATACCCTATAATGGCCAGAACCATGCCAATGAGTGAGAAGCAAAGGAAAAAGGCAAAGACCCGCACAAATTTAGCGCCCATTCCGCCGCGCGAAATTGCAACAGAACTGGCGATACTCATAATGATGAGAGCGTACATTAAAGGGGCGAGCGGGACGAAAAGCGCGTCTTTGGCCAAGGCGGCAATAGATTTTGCCAAAGTCACCTCACCTATTCTGATGGGCGCGGCTAAAAAAGAAGCGCCTAATAACCAGAGCCCGACAGCCAGAACTGCCGCGATAATAACCAAAAGAAGAAGCGGTGCATTATAAAGACGTTTCAACATATATGCGTAATCCCTGAATATCCCCAAGAGCTTGAAGACGACAAGCCGCAGATTATCTTACTTATTATTTTGCCGACACTAGCCAGAAATTTCAAAGAGGAGCAAGGGCTGAAATTTACGAATGTCTTCTGAAGTCTGAAATAGAGACTGAAAGTTTAGCCAAAAATTACTGCGGCTTTAACGCACCCTTTACTCTCGTCCTTCACACTCTCTTAAGATTAAAGGACGCTTCGATTATGACACCACCCCCTTCCGCAACGGCCCAAAATGACATGGCTTATGACCCAGAAATGGTTCATGCCATGATGGCGGAACTTGAAGCGGCGCAAATCGGCCCGTTTCAACGCGCGGCCAAGGCGCTGATATTGATTGGCCTATCGGCGTTTATTGTATTGTCCGTTCTGAGCTATAATCCTTTTGACACGACAATGGATACGGCGGGTATCGGAAAGACGACAAACTGGCTCGGTACGCCGGGCGCAAGTTTTGCCAATTGGGCCATGCAATTTTTGGGGCTTGGCTCTGTCATTGCGGGTTTATTGACGCTTTTCACCGGTCTCCGAGCGCTCATTCGGCCTCGGCCTTATTTCAACCGTCTGGACCGCTTGCGCCGTTTCAGCCTTTGGGGCGGAACGATTGTCTTTGGCACAGCCACCGTAGCGGCGTTTCCAATTCCACAGGATTGGCCGATGGCGACCGGACTTGGCGGATGGATTGGAGATCTCATTTTTCTCAATCTGCGCGGTATGGTCGAGCCTTTTAATATTCCTTTTACGCCCGCGATCATCGCCTCTTTGACATTTATTGTGGCTGTTTTCTGTTTGGGGCGGTTTATGCGGATCGTCGCCAAAGACCTGATTGACGTCATGGACGCTGCCGGGCTCGTTTGGGCATATGTCCGTATTTGGCTGGATAACACGGCCGCTCTTCTCGCGCGGGTCTTCCGGAAATTGTTTAAAACGGCCTATGTCGATGATTTGGCTCAGCCTGCCGGAACGACAGATCTTTTTCGGGATGTCCCGGATGTAGCTCCGTCTGCACCGGCTCCAAAAACGGCGGCGGTGATCGAGCCACAATATGTGGCCCCGGCCCCTGCTCCGGCCGCAAAGAAGAAAAAGACAAAACCGAAGAAAGTGGCTCCGCCTCCGCCGCAATTCGACTTTCCGGAAGGATCCGAATTTGTCTTGCCTGGTCTTGATTTGTTAAAGACTCCGCCGCCGCGCGCCGCCGTTCACGATAAGGCGGCATTGGAAAAAGCCGCGGAGCATTTGCACCAAGTCATGGGGGAATACGGTATAGAAGGCGAAATGGGGGCGGTGCGTCCGGGACCGGTCGTGACCTTATTTGAATTCGAGCCCGCGCCGGGCGTGAAAAGCCAGCGCGTCATAAACCTCGCAGATGATATTGCCCGAAACATGTCGGCTAAATCCGCGCGTATCGCTGTGGTGCCGGGCCGAAATGCCATGGGCGTCGAAATGCCGAATAAACGGCGGGAGACTGTCTGGCTGAAAAACATGCTCGCCTCGGATGTTTTCGTAAATAGTGATGCGACGCTGCCCTTAATTATGGGCGAAGATATTGGCGGAGAGCCTTTCGTCGCGGATCTGGCGAAGATGCCGCATTTATTGGTAGCAGGGACGACGGGTTCCGGTAAGTCGGTTGCGGTTAACTCCATGATCCTCTCTCTGATGTACACGCTGACGCCGGACCAGTGTAAATTCATTATGATTGACCCGAAAATGCTTGAATTATCCGTTTATGACGGCGCGCCGCATTTGCTTGCTCCTGTGGTGACAGAGCCGAAAAAGGCTGTGGTGGCGCTCAAATGGACGGTGCGGGAAATGGAAGACCGTTACCGCAAAATGTCCAAAGTTGGTGTCCGGAATATGGCAGGCTTCAACGAAAAAGTTGCCGAGTTTAAAGCCAGCGGTGAGACCCTGACCAAAACAACCATGACCGGCTATAATAAAGAAACCGGCGAACCGGAATATGAAGTCGAAGATCTGGAATTCGAACCCATGCCTTATATCGTTGTGGTTATTGACGAGATGGCCGATTTGATGATGGTCGCCAAGAAAGAAATCGAAGGCTCTGTCCAGCGCCTCGCGCAAATGGCGCGGGCAGCGGGTATTCACATGATTACCGCCACGCAGCGCCCCTCCGTTGATGTGATTACCGGAACTATCAAAGCTAACTTCCCGACCCGCGTCTCTTTCCGTGTCGGCTCCAAGATCGACAGCCGCACCATTCTGGGCGAGCAGGGCGCAGAGCAGCTCCTCGGAAATGGCGACATGCTTTATATGGGAACAGGCCGTCCACGCCGTTTCCACGGCCCCTTTGTCTCTGACGGCGAAGTGGAACGTATTGCAAAATTCGTCAAAGCGCAGGGCGCACCGAGCTATCTAGAGGACATTACGACAGAGCGCGATGAGGATCAGGACGGGTCCGGCGGCGGCGGGTCAGCCAATACGGATGATGAAGGTTCGCTCTTTGACCAAGCCGTCGCGATCGTCGCGCGAGACCGTAAAGCTTCGACAAGTTATATTCAGCGAAAATTATCCATCGGATATAACCGCGCGGCAGATTTGATTGAGCGCATGGAAGGCGAGGGCATGATCAGCGAAGCCGCTTCAGGCGGAAAACGCGAAGTGCTCCTTCCAGAGGAAGAGCCATTCTAAGCGGGACAAAAATTATTTTCTCCTCTTAAGGGCGGCTCAGTCGAGCCGCCTTTTTTATGCGCCTAAAAATTGGTCGCCGACATTTTATTTAACTCGCCTCACCTTATGGTGCTGGAACTATCTCCCCTTTCGCGTATTTATTAGGCAATGGGAGATTTATGAAGTTTTTTAATGAGATGATGGCCGATGAAACTTCGGCGCGAGAACCCTACCGGCTTTATAAAGACTGGTTCGATTCACAAGACCCAAAAGTTTTGAAACGAAAATCCGCCGAGGCGGAAGCCGTCTTTCGGCGCACGGGAATTACCTTTAACGTCTATGGAAAGAAAGATGCGGAAGAGCGTCTTATCCCATTTGATATTGTCCCAAGAATTATTGGGGCGCGCGAATGGACGAAACTTACCAAGGGTATCGACCAGCGGGTGCGCGCTATCAATGCCTTCCTGCATGATATTTATCACAAGCAGGAAATTCTCAAAGCCGGACGTATCCCGAAGCACCTTATCCAAAATAACGAAGCCTACCTGCCGCAAATGATAGGCGTCACGCCGCCCGGTGGAGTCTATACGCATATTGTCGGTATCGATATTGTCCGGACAGGCGAAAACGATTTTTATGTCCTGGAGGACAATGCCCGCACGCCGTCGGGCGTCTCCTACATGCTGGAAAACCGCGAAACGATGTTGCAAATGTTTCCGGATTTATTTGCGCAAAACCGCGTCCAGCAAGTTAGTGATTATCCCCACGCCTTGCGGCGGTCGCTTTCTGATTGCGCGCCAAAAGCCTGTAAAGGCAAACCTGTCCTAGGCGTTTTGACGCCAGGCATTCACAACTCGGCTTATTTTGAACATGCTTTTCTTGCGGATCAAATGGGCGCGGAGCTCGTTGAAGGCCATGACATTAAAATCGAAAATGGCCGCGTCTGTATGCGGACAACAGAGGGGAATGAGCCGATAGATGTTCTGTATCGCCGCGTTGACGACGAATATCTCGACCCTCTTAACTTCAATCCAGATTCTATGTTGGGCGTGCCCGGCCTAATGGATATTTACCGCGCCGGAGGCATTACAATTGCTAATGCGCCGGGCGCAGGGATTGCCGATGATAAAGCCATTTATTCTTATATGCCGGATATAATTGAATTTTATACCGGCGAGAAAGCCTTGCTAGACAATGTCCCGACATGGCGCTGCTCCGAAGCGGATTCGCTGGCTTACGTGCTGGAACACTTATCTGAATTAGTGGTCAAGGAAGTTCACGGCTCTGGCGGATACGGCATGTTGGTCGGACCTGCGGCGAGCAAAAAAGAAATTGAAGTCTTCCGCAAGAAATTAGAGGCCAAGCCAAGTAATTATATTGCCCAGCCGACTTTGGCCTTGTCCACAACACCTGTCTTTACAAAATCAAAACTGGCCCCGCGTCATGTCGACTTGAGGCCCTTTATCCTTGTTAGCCCAAATAAAATAAATATCACGCCGGGCGGTCTGACCCGTGTGGCGATGAAAGAGGGCTCCTTGGTGGTAAACTCCTCGCAGGGCGGCGGGACCAAAGACACTTGGGTCTTGGAAGATTAGAGGGGGGCGAGAGATATGTTAGGAAAAACAGCAAACGGCCTCTTCTGGATGTTCAGATATCTGGAACGCAGCGAAAATATTGCCCGCCTCGTCGAGGCCGGTTTTCGTATGGCATTGACCCGATCTCAGCGGCAGGGCGGAGACTGGGCGTCGATTTTAACAACGGCGGGACTGCTTGAGCAATATGAAGCCAAATATAATGATTTCGAAAATAAACCCGTCGTTGACTTTCTTCTCCGTGACCGCGCAAACCCGTCCAGCGTATTGTCGAGTATGGCAGAAGCGCGCAGAAATGCCCGGCTTGCACGGACGGCGCTTACAAGAGAAGTCTGGGAAGCGGTAAATGCCTCTTGGCTTGAACTCTGCGATATTTTGAAAAACCCTATTCGCGACAAGGAGCGTATTCCGGATATTTTGGCAATCATCCGACGACAAAGCGCGCAAGTGCAGGGGGCGGTGCATGGCACCATGTTGCGGAATGATATTTATGATTTTACCCGGCTGGGCACATTTGTAGAACGCGCGGATAATACGGCCCGCATATTGGATGTGAAATATTACGTGCTCTTGCCGTCGGCCTCTTCTATCGGAAGTTCGCTCGATAATGTGCAATGGGAAACAATTCTTCGCTCAGTCTCGGCGCAGCAGGCTTATCGCTGGCTACACCAAGGGGAGCCAACGGCGTCTGCCATTGCGAAATTCCTTATCCTGGATCATTGTATGCCGCGTTCACTGACATTTTGCGTGAATGAGATAAATTTGAATTTAAAATATTTAAATAAAGAATATGGACAAACATCTCCGTCTTCGGAATTGGCTGTGGCGCTGAAAGAGAAAATGTACGCTCAGACAATTGACGAGATTTTTGAGTCCGGCTTGCATGAATTTATTGGTGATTTTTTACAATGCAACCTTGCCATCGCGGGCCAGATTGAAACAGATTATAGGTTCTTTGCCTGATGCAACTTTCTATCTCCCACTCAACAATTTATAAGTTCAAGCAGGCTCCGAGCTATGGGTTGCAGCAGCTCCGGCTGACCCCGAAAAGCAATAAGGCGCAAACGACATTAGACTGGTCATTGGACGTGATAGGCGGAGAAATGCAGGCCGATTTTTTGGACGAAAATGCGAATCGCGTCCATTTAGTTTCCCTTGACCCTGAAGCTAAGGAAATTGAAATCATCTCCAGCGGGACGTTGGAAATAGAGAATAATCAAGGCATTGTCGGCGCGCATAGCGGGTTCGCCCCGCTTTGGTATTTTTATCGGCAGACGCCTTTAACGGCTCCGAAGACGGGAATTAAATCCCTCATAAAGGAGTTGGGGGACGATTTAGAGGACCCTATTTCAGGCTTTCATACGCTATCGAAACTTATCAGCTCAAAGGTCAATTACGAAACTGGAGAAACCGATGCCGTCACCACGGCCGAGGATGCGATCTCTCTGGGTAAAGGCGTGTGTCAGGATCATGCGCATATTTTCATCTCCACGGCGAGAGAAGCCGGTTTTCCGGCGCGATATGTCAGCGGTTACTTGATGATGAATGACCGAATTGACCAAGACGCTACCCATGCGTGGGCCGAAGTTCATATTCCATCTCTGGGATGGGTCGGATTTGATGTGTCCAACGGCATCTCCCCCGACGACCGATATGTTCGGGTCGCAACTGGATTAGACTATAGTCAAGCCGCCCCCATCTCGGGTATGATTTATGGCGGGGGCGGCGAATCGCTGCGCGTGGATATTCAAGTTCAACAATAATAATAAAAGAGACTAACCCATGACCTATTGCGTCGGACTTGCCTTGGATAAAGGTTTGTTATTTATGTCCGATACCCGCACAAATGCGGGTGTCGATGACGTTTCCACTGTTAAAAAACTTCGAAGCTGGTGCGTTGAAGGGGACCGCGTCATTACTCTGCTCACGGCAGGTAATCTTGCAACAACCCAATCCGTCGTCAGCCTATTGGATGAACGCTCATTTTCTCCGGAAAACCGCGATCCGTCTATTCTGAAACTCCCGACCATGTTTCAGGTCGCCCAGCTTGTCGGCAATACACTGAAAGAGGTTATCGCGGATAATGCAAATACGGGGCAGAAGGCAGATAGCACTTTCAACGGGACCATTATTCTGGGCGGCCAGATTAAGGGAATGGCTCCCCGGCTGTTTCTGATTTACCCAGAGGGCAATTTCATAGAGGCCGGAGACGATGCTCCCTTTTTCCAGATTGGCGAGACCAAATATGGCAAGCCCATCTTGATACGCACCTACGCTCAAGACATGTCGTTTGAAGACGCTGTGAAGTTGCTTTTGCTATCTTTTGATTCCACGATCAAAGCTAACCTCTCTGTTGGAATGCCGTTGGATTTACAAGTTTACGAAAAAGACAGTTTGAAACTCGGGAAGACACGACGGATATTGGCGGATGATGAGTATTTTCAAAAGACCTCCAAAGGCTGGGGTGAATCATTACGGGCTGCTTTCCAGTCCATGCCGGATTATAAATTTGGCGAGGATTAATCGATAAACTAAGCTCTTTCCCCAGAGCGCCCGTATCGCTAAACCTCTATTCATGACCGAAAAATTGAAAATCGCCATTCTCGGTGCAGATGGACGGATGGGACAAGCCGTGATCTCCGCCTTATCAGAGATTGAAACTCTGAAATTTGTGGCCGCCCTCACACATTCAAAAAGTCCCCATCTCGGTAAGGATTCTGTCGCCTTGGCCGACGCCAAAGGAGGAGAGGTTCTTCTCACCGATGATTTTAAATCGGCCCGCGACTCTGACGTGGTTATTGATTTTTCTGCGCCAAGCGCCAGCCTTGCTTTAGCGGAAACCCTTAAGGGCAGCAGCGTTAAAGCGATTGTGAGCGGCACAACGGGAATGACAGGAGATCAAACCGAAGAATTTCAGAAAAGCTGCGCGGATCTTGCGCTTTTGCAATCCGGTAATTTCTCGCTCGGCGTGAATATGCTTGAAGCGTTAGTGGAACTGGCTGCGGATAAATTACGCGAGGGCTGGGATATTGATGTGCTGGAAATGCACCACCGCCACAAAGTTGACGCGCCTTCGGGAACGGCGCTCATGTTAGGACAGGCCGCAGCCAGGGGACGGGATGTCGATTTAGAAAAGGTTCAAAAACTCTCCCGCGAGGGCCAAACAGGGGCAAGACCCGAAGGTGAAATTGGCTTTGCTACGCTGCGCGGCGGCGGCGTTATTGGCGAACACTCGGTCAAAATCGCCTCGGAGCTGGAGATGCTGACGCTATCGCATTCTGCTTTTGACAGATCCGTCTTTGCAAAAGGCGCGGTGAGCGCCGCGATGTGGGCGGCGAAACAACCTGCAGGCCGCTATAATATGAAAGACATGCTAGGCCTTTAACGGGACGGAGCGTCTATTTCTTTCGCAATTTCTTGACTTAAAGTGCCGGGCGCGCGGCGGTGATAGGTACTCGCCCCAAAATAGGCGATACCCGCCCACGCGCCGAGTATCATCATGTAAATGCTGAACTGCCAAACTAGGTAGCCAGGCTCAAATACACGGGAGCGCCCTGTGATTTGATAAAGCTGTTCCAAAAGGAAAGAAATGATAACAAAGAGAACCGGCGTCAGAAGCACTATCGCAGATAATGTTGCGGCGACATAAAGCGGGGCGCGCGGATTATGAAATCGACGATAGGCGCGAAGATACCCGTCTTTTGATAGGCCGTGTACCGACATAGCATTCTGTATTTTGTAGTCATAATCATCCTGCGCGTCTTGAGCAACGCTCCGATAGCCAAGCGCTGCCCGAAGGCCATAAATGGCTATAATGACTCCCAAAATAACGAGAGCCCAGACAAATGAAATTCCGTGAACAACTGGCATGATGGGTTATATGGTAACGTTTACTGTCTTGTGCAAGAATTTTCCTGACACCTATCACATCTGGCTCTAAGCTTCTCTTGTATGAAGTAATCATATCGGCACGTCTTGCAACACCGGCTCATCCTGTTTATCCAAAAGAAATAATTTCAGTAGAAAGAATTCCATGTCCGCTCCTAAGATTGCCCTTCTTTGTGCATCCCTCCGCCAAGGTTCGATAAATAAGAAATTGGAATCAGCCTTGGAAAAGCGGCTCGTTGCAGATGGGGCGGAGCCCGTTTTGATCGATCTAGGGGACTATGATCTTCCGCTTTACCACGGTGAAATAGAGCTGCCTCATAGTGTAAAGCGCCTTGTATTGGATTTGACAGCTTGCGATGGGGTTATCGTCGTGACGCCGGAATATAATGGGGGTTTGCCGCCGGTTTTGAAAAATGCGATAGATTGGACCTCGACCTTTAGTACCGATCATTTCACAGGCCCGGTTTGGGGGCTGGCTTCTTGCACGCCCGGCCCGATGAGCGGGATTATGTGTTTGCGCCAACTGAACTATATTCTGATGCGCGTGGGCACCGAAGTTGTCCCTACACAAGTCGGTGTCGGCAATGCTATCACGGCTTTTGACGAAGAGGGACATCTGGTTTCAGAGCCGTCTTCCAGCCTCGCAGAAAAAATGATTGCGTCTCTTTTCTTGCGGATCAAACAGAAAGCAGCGATAGAGTAGGCCTGTGGCCCAGAAAGAAAAGCTCTATAAGCATCTTCCGCGTCCACGTTTGAACCGGGCGCAGATCGCCGAGATTTATACGCATCTGCGCCGGCTTGATCCCTCGCCCAAGACAGAGTTGAATTATTCCAATCCTTACACGCTGGTCGTGGCCGTCGCCCTGTCAGCTCAATCGACGGATGTTGGGGTGAATAAAGCGACAACGGCGCTATTTGCCAAAGCTGACACGCCGGAAAAAATGGTGGCGCTGGGCGAAGACGTGGTGCGCGATCATATCAAAACCATTGGGCTTTATAAAAACAAAGCGAAAAACGTTATCGCGCTGTCTCAGATGCTTATCGACGATTTCGGATCAGTTGTGCCGGAAAATCGAGACGACCTTATTAAATTACCGGGCGTCGGGCGTAAAACTGCCAATGTCGTCATGAACGAGGCCTTCGGTCATCCGACTATGGCCGTGGATACACATATTTTTCGCGTCTCCAACCGCACCGGCATGGCGCCGGGGAAGGATCCTTATGAGGTCGAGCTGAATTTGTTACGGGTGACGCCTGACGAGTTCATGCTCGGCGCGCATCATTGGCTCATTCTTCATGGGCGTTATACCTGCGTCGCGCGTAAGCCAAAATGCTATAATTGCGCCATTTCAGACATTTGCACTTTCAAGCCGAAAACCGAAGCCCCTTAGTCCCGATCGCGCTGTAAAAAATTCACAAAATACTACTTGCGCAAAATCGAAACTGGTCTTAAATGCCGCTACGACGAAAAGCGAGCTACAGCGAGCCCTTAACATATGCCTTAACCGGCTTTGCTTGGGAAATCTGTCAGCCGGAAAGAGGTTTTCTCTTTTAATAGCCGCCACCGTCTTGGTTTTGTTTTGGTTCGGACGATAATGTCCGGGACGATTGGGATTGAGAACTCTGGTATGGCACAAACTGCTATATACCGCGAATTAAGTACCTCCCTCTCTTTGCAGGCACAGCAAGGGGACACTTTCCTATCGTCTAAACATCAAGATTATCTGGCCGCTATCGCGGAATTCATCAGTGCGGGGCGGGCCCTCTAAGGTTTAGAGGGGACCCGCCTGAAATACACCGTGACGAGGCAAGCGCCTCGTTTGCCATTGTATTTTCGGACAGATTTGTCCGGCCAGTATGAAAACCTTCGACCATGAAAACAGTTTTTGATTTCGCGCCGCTTTTAAATCCCACCGCGCTACAGCCTTACGGACTTCCGACCTTTCTCAATGCGGCAGATGCGATTGCCGCTTACCGGGGAGACGATCAGATTTATGCGCTCTATCCGCGTAAAATCGAAGCGGCGGCGCGTTTATTTCTCGGCGGGTTTCCAGGCCATGTGCTTTATGCGGTCAAGGCGAACCCTCATCCGTCATTGCTCAATATCCTCTGGACTGAGGGCGTGCGCCGTTTTGATGTGGCGTCCTTACGCGAAGTCGCACTTGTGCGGGATTTATTTCCGGCGGCAGAGCTTTTTCTGATGCACCCTGTGAAATCACGGGCGACAATTACCGGCTCATACGCTCAAGGCGTTCGTAATATGTCCTTTGATCACGAAGACGAGCTTCAGAAAATTATCGACTGCACGGACGAGGCCTCAGACCTTCATTTACATTTGCGTTTGGCTTTGCCGAAAAAAGACACGGCTATGCCGCTCTCCGGCAAGTTTGGCGCAGGCTTGGAAGACGCTATTGCGCTTTTGAAATCTGCCCGTCCGGTCGCAAAAAAGCTGGGCCTATGTTTCCATGTCGGGTCGCAATGTCTGGACTCAGGGAATTACCACGCCGCACTGCGCTATGCGCGCAAACTCGTTGATATGGCAGGCGTTCAAATCGATTCCATTGATGTCGGCGGTGGATTTCCTGTTGCATATCCGGACATGCCAATTGCGCCGATGGAGACCTATTTCGATGCAATCCGCACAAGCCTGACCGCTAATGGATTTGACGGCGTAGAGATTTTCGGCGAGCCGGGCCGCGCGCTTTGCGCCGAAGGCGGCTCAACTTTGGCCCGCATCGAGCTTCGCAAAGGTAAAGACCTGTATCTGAATGACGGAACGTATGGATCGTTATTTGACGCGGGGCAATTTGCATGGAAGTTTCCGGTGCGTCTGCACCGCAATCACCCGCCTGCGCCAGCCGCCAACCAGATCGGATTTCGCTTTTTCGGGCCGACCTGTGACAGTGCGGACACAATGAACGGGCCGTTTTATCTGCCCGCGGATACTTGTGAAGGCGACTGGGTCGAGGTGCAAAACCTCGGCGCATACGGCCAGACTTTGGCCACACAATTTAATGGATTTCATTCCGGCCACACTGTGGCCATTCTCGAAGACTAATTGAAAGCTTCTCACATGACTAAAAACACCAAAGCTCAACTGCTCTCAACTCCAGTTGAACATATTGATATTGCTGAAATTGATGCCCGCCCAATTATTGAGGCAATGGGCAAAATGTCTTTCTCGTCCCGCGATTTGGGCCGTGCCTCTGATATTTTCAAACAAGCCGTTAATGACAAGGACTGCTCTGTTATCCTGACGCTAGCGGGCTCTACCTCCGCGGGCGGCTGTATGCATGTTTACCGTGACCTCGTGAAATACGGCATGGTTGATGCGATTGTCTCAACCGGCGCGTCAATTGTCGACATGGATTTCTTTGAGGCTCTTGGCTATAAACATTATCAGGCCGACAGCCAGATTGATGATAATGAGCTTCGCGATCTCTATATCGACCGCATCTATGACACTTATATCGACGAAGAAGAACTGCAAGCGTGTGATCATGTCATTAAAGAAATCACGGATTCTCTAGAGCGCCGTCCCTATTCCTCCCGCGAGTTTATCTGGGAAATGGGTAAATGGCTGAAAACCAATGCCAAGAAAAAAGGGTCTCTGGTCGAAACCTGTTATGACTATAACGTACCGATTTTTGTGCCGGCTTTTTCTGATTGCTCGGCCGGATTTGGACTGGTGAAACATCAAGTGGAAAACCCCGGCAATTATCTCTCTATTGATTCTGTGGCAGATTTCCGCGAATTGACAGATATTAAAATCAAAGCGGGCTCTACCGGACTTCTGATGATTGGCGGCGGCGTGCCGAAAAACTTTGTGCAGGACACAGTGGTCTGCGCGGAAATTCTCGGCGTCGAAGCAGAGATGCACAAATACGCCGTTCAGATTACCATCGCCGATGTGCGTGACGGCGCCTGCTCAAGCTCGACTTTGAAAGAAGCTGCAAGCTGGGGTAAGGTTCAGACAACTCTTGAACAAATGGTCTTCGCCGAAGCCGGATCCGTTGTCCCGCTCCTCGCTTCTGATGCTTATCATAGCTGCGATTGGAAAAATCGGCCCCGCCGTGATTTTGCAAAACTATTCGAGAAATAGACCTATCTTTTATCGAGACCTGTCATGACCGATATTCATTTTCCGGCTGAATGGGACTCCCATTCAGCCGTCTGGTCGGCGTGGCCAAGCGCCGCTGACTTATGGGGCGATAACCTCGCCCCTGCACGCGAGGAGGTGGCCTTATTTTTTAACGCTATTGCCTGCCCGGACCCGGACGCCCCCGAATTGCGCGGTGAATTAATTAAAGTGCTCGTCAATGGGGGGGAAGCCCGCGACAGTGCGGAAAAGCAATTGGCGGAATTAATTTCAGACGGACGGGCCGAGATATTTGATGCAGATATAGGCGATATCTGGCTGCGCGATACAGGGCCGCTTTTTGCCCGGAAAAATAAAAAAACTATCGCGACGGGATTTCGCTTCAACGGCTGGGGGGGGAAATATTTGCTCGGCAGCGATGCAAAAATGGCGGATATTGTGTCCGGCCTTGAGGGGCTGAAAAATAATCGCCACGACTACATCATCGAAGGCGGTGCATTGGAAACCGACGGCATGGGAACGATTATTACGACCCGTCAATGCTTGCTGAACAAAAACCGCAATCCAGCTATATCTGAAAAAGAGATTGAAGCGGCTTTGAAAGAGACCCTCGGCGTCGAAAAAACAATCTGGCTGGAAGAAGGTCTTGTGAATGACCATACTGATGGCCATGTCGATAATATCGCCCGTTTCCTTTCCTCCGGAGTCGTCGGGTGTATGCGCCCAACAGGGGATAATGACCCGAATGCGGATGTTTATAAATCTATTTATAAGACGCTTTCCAAAGCGACGGACGCGAATGGCAACCGTCTGGAGATTATTGAGATACCGTCGCCGGGCTGTATTACAGACCTGAACGGAGAGGTTATACCAGCAAGCCATATGAATTTTTATATCGCCAATCACTCTCTTATTGTGCCGACTTATGTTGAAACGGACGCCCAGCAATTAGTGGCTGACGAAGCCGTTGATCTATTGGCGGAAGCCATTGGCCGACCCGACATTTATGCGATCAACGCGCCTGCCGTCTTGACAGGGGGCGGATCCTTCCACTGCATTTCACAACAAGTTCCGGCATAGGCCTTTTGTTATGACCAAGACACTTACGATTGCTATCACTCAAGCCGCCTTTGGCGCAGATATGGGCGCCAATATAAAAACTATTGAGGGCCTCATCCGCGAGGCGGCAAAGGACGGCGCTCAGGTCATCCTTCCACCTGAATTATTTCAGGGCCCTTATTTTTGTAAAACCGAAGATGAAGCTGAATTTAGCAATGCTTATCCTTGGCAGACGCATCCGGTCGTGACGGCCTTGGCGCCGCTCGCCAAAGAACTGGGTGTTGTCTTGCCTTTGTCGATTTTTGAAAAAGACGGCCCGCATTATTATAACAGCCTCGTCATGGTGGACGCAGACGGATCGCTAATGGGGGTTTACCGCAAGAGCCATATTCCGGATGGCCCCGGCTATGAAGAAAAGTTTTATTTCCGCCCCGGTAATACAGGCTTCAAAGTTTGGGAAACCAAATTCGGCAATCTCGGGGTCGGGATTTGTTGGGACCAATGGTTCCCGGAAACCGCGCGGGAAATGATGTTAATGGGAGCGGATATCCTGCTCTATCCAACCGCGATTGGAACAGAGCCCGAAGAGCCGGATCTCGACACTTCTGCGCCGTGGCGCCGGGCTATGGTCGGCCATGCCGTCTCTAACGTCGTGCCGGTCTGCGCGTCTAACCGTATCGGCAATGAGGATGGTCAGACCTTTTACGGCACCAGTTTTATCGCCAATCACCGCGGCGACATTGTTACGGATATGGATAGAACCGGAACCGGATATAGAGTTGCGACGTTTGATTTAGACGAGATTACAAAAGCGCGTGCGGCCTTTGGGTTTTTCCGGGACCGTCGCCCCGATCTCTATAAGTCTATTTCGAAACTCTAATAAAGGCCGAAAATTTTTGACTTTCCAAAAAACCTAAAATGCGTAAACTAGAGTTATCATCAGGCATGAGCTTTGATTATAACTGACGTTGCATGGAGGCATTATGTCCAAACGTCACAGAAAAACTAAAGAATTCTCGCACCAAGAAGATGGTGATGAGAGAGATTACGACTATGACTTATCTATGTATGAGGCTCCAAAGGGTAAAAAACCCAAAGGCCGCCAAAAACGCGAAAGTCATAAAAAAGCGTATTACGACGATTGATTTGAAACCGCTAAATTAGCGATTTCAAGACGGTTGGCGGGTTGGCGGGTTGGCCCTGAGAGCTGCGGCAGATACATAGTTTGCCCACCCTTCAGGCAGCATACGCCCGCCGTCCCAGACGCCGCTATTTAATTGCCTGCCGCTAACGTCCCATGACGGGGAGCGGCATTAAACGCCATGGAAAGTTCTTGCCCACCTACCCTGGCCAGCGCAACTTTGCCGCGTTCCGTCATATCACTGATGAACATGAATTGATCCCTCAGGTCAAAGGGATAGGCTTTGAGTTGATAGTGGGTGCCGTATTCCAATTGTTCGACGACGACGAAACAGGGTTTCTTGTAATTTAAATAGGCGCTAGTCAGCCCGACATCCGTCAAAGTTTTCCGCATCTGTGCCGCGTCATGATCGGGCTCAAGATAGAAATGTGCGACACACATCAGGGTTTGCGCCCCGGTGTTGGAGTTGGAAATATTATTTGTCCAAATCCTGTCATGCGCGACCGTAATCACATCATCTGCCGCTGTTCTCAGGCGAATAGCCCGAATGCCGACCGAGACGACCTCGCCGTAATCTCCATCAATTTCAACCCAATCGCCGGGGCCGTAAGGCCGTTCGAAAATGGCGACCACGCCTGCAATCAGGCTGCTGACATAATCCTTGAAAGCAAAACCTATCGCCACACTGGCCGCGCCGGCGATGATAAAGAAGTTCTGAACCGTAATGTTGAAAATTAACGGGACAATCCAAAGAATCGCCGAGAGAATAATGGTCAGGCGAAGCACTGGCACAGCGCCCAGAATATAAAGACGTAACTGGCTTGGCCCTCTTTTGGCTAAATAGGGTAGCATCCGGCGAATGAGCCAAATAATAAACACACTCCCGCCCAGAATAAGAGCAATTTTTAAAAAGCTGATATCCTGAAAGTCGTTCAGAAGCTGGGCGGCTTTTTGCTGTGTCTCGGCGGCTTGCATTACAAAATACCCCTTACAAAATATCTACGGGAAATCCGGCGCTTCGCAATCCGTCGCGAATGGCGGGGTAGGCGGCGGGAACGCAATGATAAATATCTTCGATCTTATCGACCATACCGGAATGTATTAGTGATGGAATGACATTTGTATATTGGCTGGTGGGGACCGTCAGCTCAATATCCGCGCGCGACAGCCCATTATGAATGAGCAGGGTTTGCAGGACCAAGAGAGCATTCTGGTCGTGACGATTGGGGAGAGCGAAATCCCGAAGTTCCGTTATCCAGAGCGTTTCGACCGCGCTTTCGCTCATAGTTGCGTCTTTTATCGGAGGTTCTTTATCAGAGTCCGTTTGCAGACTGGCGCGCCAGATATTCCACGCCACCCAAGGAATGCCGAGACTTTTATTGGCCAAGTCGGACATATAATCATTATGTTGTTCGGAGCCCGGTTTGAAGTCAAACGCATCGCCTCCGCTTTTGGCCGATTTGAAGTTTAAGGAGGCGTCTGTAATGCCTTCGGACAGGCTTTCCAGCCAACGCCCAAGCCGTTTGGTATCAAAAGCTTGAAATGTCAGCGGATCAATACACACAGCGTCAATCTCGCAGGCTTTTCTGAGAAATTGCCACGCCCAACTATTGCATCCGATAATGATCTTTTGCGGGGGTGTTTCCAAAGCAGATAAAAGTAACCGCACACTTGCGAGGTGGGTTTCCGACCGGCGGAACCAGTCCTCAAGCCTGGGAATGACGAGTATGTCCTGATCAAACAGGTCTGATATTTTATCCGGAGCGTTGCTTATTTTTCGTTCAAAATCATCAAGCTCCAAAATTGGATATTCTTTTTCTCCGGCCCAGCTCCGAAGGAAATTCTCTCGGTCACAAGGCGGAAAAATAAGCGTTTTTATGGGCTGTTTCGGGTTTTCCTCTGAAATCCAATCCTCTAGAGTAAAATCCAGCTCTTCAATCAAAGGCTTGTTTGCGGGCGGCGCCGCGACTTTATCAAGCAGATGTTCTTCTGCCGGTTGCAGACGTTCCAGATCAATTCCACCGTTATTTTTGCTTCTGAAAAGCCGTTTCTTGAGGAGGCTTTTTATACGGTCAATATTGCGATTGACGGGGGTGCTGGGCCAATCATAATTACCGAGCGGCCGGAAGGGTTTTATCGTTTCGTCAGCCACATGTCCTCTTTCATCCGGTTCAGGTGATTTAACGCGGTCTCTTGCGTAAGCGTTCCTGATTTTTTAGCAGGCTCGGGCAGCTTTTGATACAGGCCATTCATCCCGGCGCATGCCTGATTAATATGTGATGCGAAAGGACCATAACCCTGCTATCACCCGGAATGTCCCGCCCCTTCACGCTCTTTTGTCTGATCCTGCTGACTCTCATCGCCTTTGCCGCGAATTCGGTTCTTGGGCGGCTGGCTTTGGCCGAGGGCGATATTGGCGCTTGGAGCTATACACTCATCCGGATTGTTTCGGGCGCCGCTATTTTGCTGTGCCTAACCGGAGCCAAGGCATCCGCGTCAAGCGGAACATGGGCCGGGGCCGGTTCACTATTAATTTACGCCGCCTTTTTCTCCTTTGCCTATCTTATGCTCCCGACAGGAACAGGCGCGTTAATTCTTTTTGCCGCGGTTCAGATCACCATGTTGGGCTGGGGGTTTTTCAAAGGTGAAAGGCTAGGCGGCCTGCAATGGGCGGGGTTTGTTTTGGCCGTTGCGGGATTAGTCTATTTGCTAAGTCCAGGTCTGGAAGCCCCGTCAGCGCCGGGCGCGGCGTTAATGGCTATATCGGGCATAGGATGGGGCATTTATTCTGTTTTAGGGAAGGGCGCCGCTCATCCAACGGCGCGAACCAGCGGGAATTTTCTCAAAGCGGGTTTGGTTCTTCTCATGTTGAGCGGCCCAATGCTCTGGGGCCTGTCGGAACCCTTGCCCACAGTGAGGGGGTGGACGTTGGCAATTTTATCGGGCGCTTTAACGTCGGCACTGGGCTACGCTTTGTGGTATCATGTGCTGAAAGAGATCACCGTTACCCGCGCCGGGATTTCGCAATTAATTGTGCCGGTTTTAGCTGCCTTAGGGGGCGTTTTGTTTGTATCAGAACCATTAACCTTTCGGTTTATCATCGCTTCCGCGCTGATCCTATCGGGCGTCGCGGCGGCCACGCTGACACGGCCAAAAACGTCGCAATAGGCGACTTGATTAAGCCCGATTTAAACGTTTTGCCAAAGCGGCGGCAAAGGTTTTAGCGCCCTTATTCTCTCCGCCCTCGCCCCCGGCGAGTTTAAGGTAAAGATAGGGCTCTATCATTTCCATTTCGATCAGTTTCAGGCCGTCATCCTGACCGCGTAAGAGGTCAATCCGGGCATAAAGCGGCGTGAAATCCAGATTGTTAAGGATATTCCGAGCCGTTTCGCGCTCTTGCGTCGTGGGCATATAGGCTTCTTCCCGCCCGCCATAGATTGACTGGATGCGGTAATCTCCGGCTTTAGGTTTTTTAATTACAGCATGAGAAAACTTTCCGCCAAAATATAAAAAGCTATATTCGCCTTCGCTTTTCACGCTTGGCAGAAAAGCCTGAATCATAGCGGCGTCAGGGGGGAGCTGGTCTTTCACCGGAAAAGGGTCGCCTTTTGTATATAGCGCCTGCCTCCACGCCCCGCCGCCGATTTGCGGTTTGATAACAAGTGTATCTGTATCCAATGTCTCAAACGCCGCATTGACCGCGCGTTCTGTCGCGCGTTCGACATGAAGCGTTCGGATCACAGGCGCACCTTCTCTGGCCATTTCCTCAAGATAGGATTTATTGGAATTCCATTTCAGAATATCAAAGCCGTTATATAATTTGGTTCGGCTGTCGATCTTTGCCATTTCAGACAGAAACGTGGCTTCATTGCCTTCGAAATAATCCCAAACAAAAAGCGGCAGCATGGCGTCAAATTCTTCTGCCCGCTCTGACGCGCCGCGCCAAGGTATAAGCTCGACGCTAAGCCCTTCGGATTCAAAAGCCGGACGTAACTTCCCCATTTGCTCTTCAAGCTCAAATTGGTCGCTGCGGGCCTCTGTGGCGCCGGGCATCATATTGTCAGACGCCAGAATAGCGACAGAAAAGGTAGCTGTAGTCATGTTAAAAAACCAATCAGGAATTGAACAATTGGGCTTTATCCGATAGCGCATGGCCGGAAAGATATAAGCGTTTTCTAAGGTTTCCATATAGGAACGGCCGGAAGGATTTAAACCATGAGCAAAGATTTTGATGTATTAGGGATCGGCAACGCCTTGATGGACATTCTTGTCCCGGTCGAGGATGTCTTTCTCTCGAAAAATGGCCTGGAGAAAGGCAGTATGGCGCTGATAGATAATGATCGGGTCCGGGTTTTGGGTAAAGCTTTCAACGCAACCTCTGAACAGCCTCGTGAAATCGCCGGCGGATCTGCCGGAAATACTGTCGTTGGTATCGCGAAAATGGGTGTTAGCGCGGCCTATTTGGCAAAAATCGGCAAAGACGGCGTGGGCACACGGTTGGCTGAAGGCTACCGCGAAGCCGGACTTCATTTCTCCTCCACACCGTCCACCACTGGCACGCCAAGCGGTCAGTGCCTTATTGCTGTGACTCCCGATGGCCAAAGAACCATGAGCACTTGCCTTGGAACGAATACCGAATTTGGCCTAGAGGATATCAATGAAGAAGAAATCAAGCGCGCCGGGACCATTTATCTAGAAGGCTATTTGTTCGATGATGAGTCCGCCAAAGCCGGATTCGTGAAAGCCGCAGAAATAGCACAAGCCAATGACCGCAATGTGGCCCTGACCCTGTCAGACAGTTTCTGTGTTGGCCGTCACCGCGCTAGCTTTGCCCAACTTGTGGATCATCACGTCAATATCCTCTTTGCGAATGAAGATGAAATGATGGCTTTGGCCGAAGCGGATGATCTTGAGACGGCAATTCAGGCTTTTGCCCGGAAAGGCTTGACCCTTTGCGTCACGCGCAGCGAGAAAGGCTCTTTAATAATCGATAGCGGAAACCGCTACGAAATCCCTGCCGCCCCGGTAGAGAAAGTGGTTGATACAACAGGCGCAGGGGATCAATACGCCGCAGGCGTTCTGGCAGGACGGGCCAAGGGTCTGACTTGGGACAAAGCCGGATATCTAGGCTCCCTCGCGGCGGCAGAAGTGATTTCGCATTTCGGCGCGCGCCCAGAAAAACGTGTGGAATTAGATGGCTAAGCCCCGCTTAACCTCACCCATTTGTAATGTAGTTGAGCGTGTTGTTCAGGCTGGATTTACCTCTCTATCCCTATAGAGACAGGGTAATAAACCCGATCCGTAGGGAGTCGTGAGATGAAGAAATTATTTTTGAGTGCCGCAATAGTTGGACTGGCATTTTCTGGCCTAGCCGGGATGAGCGCAGCCCAAGTCAACCAGATGAACCCATTGACACAGGTCTCAGCTCAGACCGCCTTTACCGATCCGTCTAATGTCAGAGCCGATTTAGCTCGAATTGACGGGGCGATGAATGCCACAACGACCTTCACCGGGAACTTCAAGCAATATTCACCTGACGGCAGCGTTGCGACCGGGAAAGTTTATCTCAGCCGCCCTGAAAACCTGCGCTTTGAATATGACGCGCCTAACCCGCTGCTCATTGTGGCGGATAACGGAATGTTGGTGCAGCATGACAAAGATTTACAAACCTATGACCGTGTGCCCCTCTCCTCCACGCCTTTGTACTATTTTCTCCAAGAGAATTTAAATCTTGCGGAAGACACCCAAATTGTCGGCTTACAGAAAAATGCTTCTAATTGGCGGGTCACGGCCAGAGACGGCTCCGGTGAAATGGACGGCGCCATTACCATGGTTTTTGACGCTCAAAATCTGGCGTTGAAAGAATGGATAATTACTGATGATTTTGGCGGTGAAACCCGCGTTGTATTGTCCGATTTGAGTTATAATGCCCGGCTTGATCCACGCCTGTTTATTTTGCGGGATGATAGTAATCGTCGGGATCGCCGCTAATTAAATTAAATCCGCTCTATATAAGAGCGGAAATTAATCTCAAAAAAAAATTCGACACATTTGGCGGGGCTTGTGCGTAAACACACTTGAGAAAGGATGTTTATGACGCAAGAAAAAAACTCTGACGGCCCGGCAATAGTCTGGTTTCGCCGTGACCTCCGCTTGGCGGACAACCCTGCCTTGAATGCGGCGGTAAAAACCGGACGACCTCTCATTCTGCTTTATATTTTTGAGACGGATGCAGACCGCTCTTTAGGGTCGGCGAAAAAGGTCTGGCTACACCATAGCTTAGTATCTTTATCCCAATCTATTGAAACGAAGGGGGCAAAGCTATTGCTTCGCAAGGGACCCGCAGAAGTGGTTCTGGATGAAATTATAGACCAAAGCGGGGCGGCGTCACTTTATTGGAATCGGCGCTATGAAGCGGACGGGATTGAACGGGATTCGAATATCAAGGCGTCTTTGAAGGAAGCCGGGCTGGAGGTCGAAACATTTAACGGGTCTCTTTTGACAGAGCCCTGGGACGTCGAAACCCAAGCCGGGGGATATTATAAGGTTTTCACACCCTATTGGCGCGCCGCGTGTCAAATTATTGGGCCGCGCCTTGCCTCCAATCCGCCGCTCGCTCCGCCTAAGTCTCTTCGTCCGTTTAACAAAAATATGGCCATAGACGATCTCGGGCTTTTACCAAAAGACCTCGATTGGGACGAGAAAATATTGGAGGATTGGACGCCCGGAGAAAACGGGGCGATGGATCGTTTAAAGTCCTTTTTGGCCGGCCCGATCAAAGACTATGCGGATGGCCGGAATATTCCGTCAAACGAGACTGGGACATCCCGACTTTCACCGCATCTCGCGGCCGGCGAAATCTCTCCGCGTCAAATTTGGCAAGCGGCCCGAGATGGAAAACACACGGCCGATAAATTTCTTTCGGAAATTGGCTGGCGTGAATTTTCCTACGTCCTTCTTTATCACAACCCGGAACTGGCCGAAAAAAATTATAAACCCGATTTTGATAACTTTGATTGGCGGACAGATAAAAAATCTCTTGAAGCCTGGACTCAGGGGCAAACAGGATACCCGTTTGTGGACGCGGGAATGCGAGAGCTATGGCAAACCGGGTGGATGCATAACCGCGTCAGAATGGTCGTTGCGAGTTTTCTTATAAAGCATCTCTTAATTGATTGGCGGGAGGGGGAAGACTGGTTCTGGGACACATTATTAGAGGCCGACCCGGCCGCAAATTCTGCTAGCTGGCAATGGGTTGCGGGAAGCGGCGCGGATGCTGCGCCCTATTTCCGAATCTTTAATCCGTTTGGGCAAGGCGAGAAGTTTGATGCAGACGGAGAGTATGTCCGCAAATATGTACCGGAACTAAAAGATTTACCGGATAAATATATCCAGACGCCGTGGGCGGCGCCGAAAGAGATTCTATCAAAAGCAGGGGTGAAACTCGGAAAGACATATCCCGAGCCTCTCGTGGAACATAAAATGGCCCGGGAAAGAGCTTTGTCCCGTTACAAAGAAAGTCGCAGCGAAAATTAAACCGGCCAGCGGGCCGGAGGTCCATTAAACCTGTACGTTTGTGCCGATTGAGCTGCAGACAATAAAAAACCCGCCATGGGGCGGGTCTGTAAACATTTAAATCCGAAAGGATTTACTTCCGGTTTTTCCGCGCGGCGTATTTTGCATCGCGTCGGGCCTTTTGGGCGCGCTTTAATTCTTCTTGCGCTTTGACTTTAGCGGCGGCGGCGATTTTAGCCTTGCGTTCTTTTTCGGCTTTTTCTTCTGCAACGCGTTTTTCATTGGCCTTACGCTCGGCTTCTTTTTTCGCTTCGCGTTCTTCGCGGCGCTGATTTCGCTCAGCGCGCTCTTTCATCAGGCGCTCTTTTTCTTTCGGGTCAAGACGCTTTTCTTTAGCGCGTTCCAACATGGCCAGCTTGGCTTCACGTTGTTCTTTCAATCGGTCCGTAAAATTCTGTTGTCCGGGGATACTCATAGGGGTGGCTTATCTCACATCTTTTAAAAGGGAATTGGATTTGGCCGCTATATCGGGGCGTAATAGTCAAAAAGCAATAGCCCCCTGCAAAAAAGACGCATGGCCACCTTTCGGTGAGGGAAGGTGTCATAGCTCGCTTTGGCCTTAGAGGGAGGATGAGACCGCGTATAAGAGCATTATTAAACGCAGAAAGGAGAGTCTAAATTCAAAGCCGTTCGAAAGTTTTGAAGCCGGACGTCTATTTATTTAATATCAGGGTGATTTAACGACGTTCTGTCATTGCAAATGGTTTCCGGAAGAGGAGGCGACTTTGCCGCCTTCCGAGCCAGTCTGACAGCGTCATTTATGGTTTTGGCAGTCTGGCAATAACTTCCATCTTTAGCCAGAAGCGTTGCGAGAGTTTCGGCTCGAAGCTGTAAGATCATATCCTTTTGCCTTTCCTATAATGTTAATGAGAACAATTCGCATTTACTTTATAGGAGGGGATGGAGCGTAACGCAACTGCAAATCATTCTTAAATACTATTTTTTCAGCAAGGGGAAGAACGCTTTTGATCTGTCTCAAATTTAGGGCGAAAGAAGGGGCTTTAACTCCGGACATAAAAAAACCGCCTCAAAAGAGACGGCTTATCTTTTTTAAAATTAGGTAAGATTATGAATTTTCTTCCGGAAATTCTATAACGGCGGAAAGGTTTCTAAGAACTTCTCTGGCGTCAAAGGCATTATCCCGATTTGGGGTCGGGCCTTTCCCAAAGCGAACTTCGGATGTGGCGCGATATTTTGTGATTTCCCGGACGTCATAATCATTGAAAAACGGGTCGTTATATCGATTGTAAAACCCACTATATCCAAATCCGCGCCCGCGGCGGAAACCGCCAAACCGGGAATAGGCGTAATTCTGACTCCACCCAAAACCAGGGCGGTAAAAACTATAGCCGAAATAAGGGTCGTAAAGGCTGGATCCTGCGCCGGGCGAAACGCGGACGCGCGTATTTTCTTCGGTATCCCGCTGCATCAAGGAGAAATAATCAAATCCCCGCTCCAGTGACATTTCAGCGGCGCGATAAAGCAGAGAATTTTCGACTGTCTCGCGACTGGTAAGTGAATTGCCGCCAAAGGTAATTCGGGCGCGATCATTTTCGATCATCGTTTGGGAAAATCCATCATAAGCACCAGGGGCGGACGCAGGCTGATAAGGCGTAGAGGTCGCGCAGCCTGCGATGAGGGCGGCGGAAGCGGCGCTAAGAACAAGAATTTTAAAAGATGGCATAATGGGACTCCTTACAGACTAGTCTGATCGTACAAAAATATTTATAGCGCTCCGTCCCTGAACGCGAGCTGAAAATATAGGCAAAACGCACAGGAGTTCAAATAAATTAACTGTTACCTGGGTCGAAAGTTCCGCTCTGGCCCTAAAACTAAACTGGTTATAGCCCAAAATAGCAGGAGGGATGATGCGATAAAAGCTCCACCCGACAAGACTTTTGATAAGGGTGTATTCAGCAAAACAAGCAAGGACAAGGCCGTCCAAGGCGCCGCAAGAATTATAACCCAGACCGCATTTTTTCGCCGGAGACCGGCTTTCCAGCCCCGCCAGGCAAGACAGGCCGTGATAATAGCCGGAACAACCGCAAAGGCACCCAGCAAAACGGCAAAGGCAAAGGCCGAGAGTAGTCCGGCCAAAACACTGTCATTGGCGGCAAACCCTAAAAAAAACAAAAGGGACGTCATCGCCGCCAGCAAAGCTGTACAGATTGCAATCCCGCAGGCCAATAGATCAGCGGGCCGCCCTTTCGGACGCGTTTTTACCGCCTTGCTTTTGCCTTTCGGTCTTTCAGTAATTGGGGTCAATGGGTCGATTTCCATGCTCCTGAGATTTCCATGCTCCTGATATGGCGGTCCAAGACAAAAGGGGCAAATTAAATCGACTTATCAACCGCGGCGGAGGTTTTCTGCATTTCGATAGCCCAGGGCGGCGTGCCTTTGAACCTATCAACCAGAAAATCGACCCAGGTTCTAACCCGTAAGGAAAGGTGCCGGGTTGGCGGGTAAACGGCGTAAACCGTAACTTCTGACCAAGTATACTCGGAAAGGATAATTTCTAACTTTCCGGATTGGACAGCGTCACAGAGAAAAAATGAGGGGCCGATTGTTATACCTTGCCCGGCGATGGCGGCTTCTGTCAAAAAGGTTCCGTTATTCGCTTTGAGTGCGGACGGGATCTCAATTTCCCCGCTCTCGCCCTTAGGCCCTAAATATTGCCAGCTCTTTCGGGGCTTATTGGTATATCGCAATTCGGTAAAATTTATGAGATCTTTTGGCGTTTTGGGATAGCCCTTTTTTTTAAGGTAGGCCGGACTAGCCGCCGCAAGCATCGCGACCGGCGCGAGTTTTCGAGCCACCAAGGTCGAATCGTTTAACTGTCCGATACGAATGGCGACGTCTATGCCTTCCGAAATAAGGTCAATATGCCGATCGCTAAAATCAATATCAAAGGTCAAGTCCGGATGGCGTTCTAGAAAATCAAGTATAGCCGGGCCGAGATATTCTACGCCGAAAGAGAGAGGCGCCGCTAATCTTATACGTCCGGCCAGAGCGCAGCTCTCAGAAGCGGTGTCCGCCTCTGCTTCATTCCAATCGGCCAGTAATCCGACGGCGCGTTGAAACAGGGCTTCACCGGCCTCCGTCAAAGACAGGCTACGTGTGGTGCGAAGAATTAACTGCGTCCCGAGACGTTCTTCAAGATCTGAGAGGCGTCGACTTATAGCAGATTTTGACAAGCCCAACTGCTTGGCCGCTTGGGTAAAAGATCCGGCTTCTATCGTGCGGACAAAGGCTTCAATTTCTTCATAACGGCTCATTGTCTTGAAATACGCAACAATGATTTCAATAACAAGGCTCTAATCATTTTTTCCGCGACAGACTATCTAAGATCCAGAAATCTAAGATCCAGAGAAAGGAAATATTATGTCTAAAATAGAAAATATACTGCGAATTGACGCGAGCGGGCGAAAAACGGGATCTATTTCCCGAAAACTTGCGACACATACCGTTGATCATCTGGCTGCTAAGAGAGCGGTTAAAGTGAGCCAAAGAGATTTGACCGAGAGTTTACCCTTTGTCGATGAGGGGTGGATTGGCGCAAATTTTACACCCGCAGATCAAAGAAGTGAGTCTCAAATATCGAAACTAGCCTTCTCGGATAGTTTAGTGGCGGAAATCAAAGAGGCCGATACGCTCATTATCGCTATGCCGGTTTATAATTTCGGTATCCCCGCCGCCTTGAAGGCTTGGATAGATTTAATAGCGCGGGCCGGACTGTCCTTCAAATATACCGACACCGGACCTGTGGGATTGATGGAGGGTAAACGAGCCATTATTTTGATGGCCTCCGGCGGAACCCCGATGGGCAGTGAGATAGACTATGCAACGCCCTATTTGCGTCATGCGTTGAAATTTATAGGGATCACGGATGTCACATTTATTGCGGCCGATGGATTAGGCGCGGGCGCGGAAGAAAAGATTGAGGAGGCTCTCAAAGCAATAGAGAGTTTAGATTAGTAAATTTAGGAAAGGCGTTAATTATGACTATTCAACAGAGATCAGAAGCCGGAACCGACACACAAATAGCCTTGGCAGGCGGGTTGCATTTACGTCCGGCAGAAGAGCGCGGAAAAGCCGATCATGGTTGGCTGAAAACCTCATATAGTTTTTCATTTTCGCAATATCATGATCCGGCGCATATGGGCTTCGGTCCTTTGCGGGTTATCAATGACGATTATATTGACGGCGGAAAAGGATTCCCCACCCATCCCCACGATAATATGGAGATATTTTCTTACATATTGGACGGGGCGCTTGCCCATAAAGATTCTATGGGGAATGGATCGACGGTTTCGGCTGGCGGCGTTCAATATATGAGCGCCGGAACGGGTGTCCGGCATTCCGAATATAATCCGAGTGAAACAGAGCAAGTTCATCTTTTGCAAATATGGCTTTTGCCTAATGTGAAAAACGAAACGCCTCGATATGAAACAAAGGATCTTACGGCCGAAGAAAAAGACGGAAAGCTGGCTTTGTTTTTATCGCATGATGGGCACGGAGACTCTATGCGAATTAAATCAAATGCCAATATTTATGCCGCCACTCTGGATGCAGGCCAGTCCATCGAGACAACTCTATCGGAGGGACACGGCGCCTGGATTCAAGTGGCGCGCGGTGAGGTTGCCGTAAACGGCCAAGAGCTGAGACGCGGCGACGGCCTCGCCATTCAAAAGGGTGGCCGGGTGGAATTTACCAAAGGAGTAAACGCAGAGTTCGTTTATTTCGATATGTGGCCGTAAGGTGACATCAAAATAACGTCTAAGGCGCCGTTTGAAAAAGCGGCGCTTTTTTTATGTAAAGCACCCTTTACATTTCTATGCCCACTGTTTATGTAAAGGTCACTTTACAAAACGGAGGTATATCATGAAGAAGGCATCGTCAAATAATATGAAGCCATATTTTATTGAATTTGGGGGATCGATGATCCTCTATGTCATAGTTCTATCGGGCGTGGTCGCGACCCGGCCCGAAAGCGGATGGGGGGTATGGGAGCTTTTGCCGACGATACCGCTGCTTTTGGGATTTTGGGCGATTATCCGTCAATATCGGCGCATGGATGAATATTTCCAGCGTATCCATTCCGAGGCCTTTGCTTTGGGGGCATTAATCCTTGGCCTGGCGGCCATTATTTGGGGGTTTGGGGAAAATGCCGGCTGGCCCGCCCTTCCTACGATTTGGGTGACGCCGGCTCTCGTCGGTCTTTGGGGGATTTGCCTGCCTCTCGTCTCACGGCGTTACAAATGAAGAACACATTAAAACAGATGAGAAAAGAGCAGGGCTGGTCGCAACAAGACTTAGCTGAAAGGCTCGGTATATCGCGGCAATCCGTGATTGCCATAGAGCGGGAAAAATACGACCCGAGTCTGGATCTTGCTTTTAAAATTGCTCGTGTTTTTGACGCGTCAATTGAAATTATATTCACCCCGGAACCTTAATCCGGTTTATAAGTAGATTAAAAAAGGAACATATTATGCGCTATTTAAATTCAACTATCATTTGTACAGTCTTGGCGGGTTTTCTCGTGGCTTGCGGCCCGGATACGGGATCAGACACCTCAACGGATACGGATCAAGTGACTGAGACGGAAATGACCGAAGGGGACATGACTCCTGCGATGGACGACGCGCCGGAAACGCAGACGCAAGAAACCGAAGCCGCTTCTTCAATAGCTGTCACCCGCGCCGGAAACCCGGACGGCAGAACGCTGGTCTTGATACCAGGCCTCGCCTCCAGCGATGACGTTTGGGACGGAACAATTGAAGCGATGTCTGATTATGACCTGCGCGTTGTACAAGTCGCGGGCTTTGCTGGCGCTGACCCAGTATCAGATATTTCCGCCGAGAAAATTGGCGACGATATTGCAGCGCATCTCGCGGCTGAAGCTGGAAACGACACAGTGCTTATCGGACATTCTCTGGGCGGTTTCGTGGCTATGCGCGCCGCCCTCGACCATCCGAATGAAATAGATGAACTGGTTATCGTCGACAGCCTGCCTTATGTGGCAGGACTTTACATGCCCGAAGCCACGCCGGAAATGGCAGCTAATATGGCGCAGCAAATGACACAACAACTCGCGAATCTGCCTCGCGAACAATTTGACGCCCAACAACAAGCCAGCTTTAACCGCATGTCGAATAAGCCCGAAACCATGCCCGCATTGAAGGAATGGGGCGAAGCCTCAGACCAAGGCACAGTGGCCACTATGATGGGCGAATTAATGGGAAGTGATCTACGAACAGAGATCGGGAATTTGACGCAAGACGTTACGGTTCTCGTTCCCTTCGATCCCCAAATGGGCACAGAAAAAGACCAGGTTCGAGCACTCTATGAAGCGCAATATGAAGCCGCTCCAAATGTAGATATTGAAGTCATCGACAATAGTTTTCACTTCATTATGCTGGATCAACCCGAAGCCTTTTATGAGGCTGTGAACGCGGAAATATCTGACTGATTAGATAAGCCAGAATAGAGTTTATTAAGCCTGCTAATTAATTTTAGCGGGCTTTTTTTTTGCCTTTGACCAGCGCGATAAGGGCCAAGCCTAATAGGATGCCAATGAGAGCTCCTTTGGAAAAATCCGAAATGCCCGCCCTAAGTATCATAGGCAATAACAACAGGAGCAATGCCAATGGGAATATTATCAGGAAGCTGAGCGGTTTAAACATCTTGGGCTCCAAAGTATCAAACATAAAGTTTACTGGCCAACTGAGGGCTTACAGTAACATTAATGTCTCGGCAAAATAAAACCCCGCTTCCGAAGAAGCGGGGCGTTCTCCCCTCGTCTTTGCGAGACTATGATTATGACGTTTTTGTTAAATCAATGCGCGAGCACTGCCAAGAGCAAAATTGCAATTATATTTGTAATTTTGATCATCGGGTTAACAGCGGGTCCGGCCGTATCCTTATAAGGATCCCCAACCGTGTCGCCCGTCACTGCGGCTTTATGGGCTTCGGAGCCCTTGCCACCGTGATTTCCGTCCTCAATATATTTCTTGGCATTATCCCACGCCCCGCCGCCGGCGGTCATGGAGAGCGCCACAAAGAGACCCGTCACGATTACGCCCATTAACATCGCCCCAAGTGAAGCCAAAGCATTCTCCGTCCCGGCCACAAGCTGAACCGCAAAGAACAGCGCAATCGGAGACAGGATGGGCAGGAGAGATGGCTTGATCATTTCTTTGATCGCTGCCCCCGTCAGCAGATCCACGGCCTTGGCATAATCCGGGCGGCTGGTGCCCTTCATAATGCCGGGATCGGCTTTGAATTGACGCCGGACTTCCTCAACGATGGAGGCGGCGGCGCGTCCTACAGACTGCATTGCCCAGGCCCCAAAGAGGTAAGGCAGCAATCCGCCGAATAAGAGGCCGACAACAACATAGGGATTGGTCAGGCTAAAATCTGCCACCGCTCCGCTCAAAGGATTGCCTGTTTGACTTGAGAAGAAGGCAATGTCCTGCGTGTAGGCCGCAAAGAGGACAAGGGCGCCAAGACCGGCAGAACCAATCGCATAGCCTTTCGTCACAGCTTTCGTCGTATTACCGACCGCATCAAGCCTGTCCGTTGTGTTGCGGACTTCCGGTTCCAGTTCGGCCATTTCAGCAATGCCGCCGGCATTATCCGTAACGGGGCCAAACGCGTCTAGCGCGACAATCATGCCGGCCACGCCGAGCATGGCTGTCACGGCAATGGCAATGCCGAACAACCCGCCCAATGAGTAGGTGGCGATAATGCCGGCAATAATGATTAGGGCCGGAACCGCCGTGGCCTCCATAGAGACGGCTAGTCCTTGGATAACATTTGTCCCGTGTCCGGACTCAGATGCCGCCGCGACGGATTTTACAGGGCGATATTTTGTCCCCGTATAAAACTCAGTAATCATAACAATAAGACCGGTAATCAACAGACCGATGACGCCGCAAATTAACAGGTCCATCCCAGAAAACCCGCTTGGATTTGCCAAAGTGTCTGACCCTCTGATCTCGCCAAAGCCAAGCATGAGATAAATGACTCCGGCTATAGCGAGGACGGAAAGAACGCCCGTCACAATCAGCCCTTTATAAAGAGCGCCCATGACATTTTCGGAGCCTTTGGAAAGTTTAACAAAAAACGTACCGATAATAGAGGTTACGATACAGACTCCCCCAATCGCGAGCGGAAGCATCATCATGTCCCGGCGCAGTATAGAAAGGGCGTCTCCCGCAAACAGGATAGCGGCGAGCACCATTGTAGCGGCGAGCGTTACAACGTAAGTCTCGAACAAATCCGCAGCCATACCTGCGCAGTCACCGACATTATCGCCGACATTATCCGCGATAGTCGCGGGGTTTCGGGGGTCGTCTTCCGGAATCCCGGCTTCGACTTTCCCGACCAGATCGCCGCCTACATCCGCGCCTTTGGTAAAGATACCGCCGCCAAGACGGGCAAAGACAGAAATCAGAGACGCGCCAAGCGACAGCGAAATCAAGCCATCAATAACATCGCGGGAGTCATAGGATATTCCCAGCGCTTCGGTCAGAAGCCAGAAGAATCCGGCAATACCCAAAAGCGCCAATCCGGCCACAAGCATTCCTGTAATTGCGCCCGCTTTAAACGCAACTCTAAGACCGGCGCCCAGCGACTCGCGGGACGCTTCTGTGGTGCGCACATTCGCCTGCACCGAAACGAGCATCCCGATATACCCGGCCGCGCCTGAAAGAACCGCACCGAGAATAAAGCCAACAGGGGCAATCCAGTTGCGGAACAGGATGAAGAGTAGAATCGCGACAACCACGCCGACAATGGCGATCGTCTTATATTGTTTGTTGAGATAGGCTTTCGCGCCTTCCTGGATCGCGCCTGCGATTTCGTTCATGCGGTCTGTCCCGGTTGAGGCTTTCATCAGCCCGGCGCGGGTAAAAAACCCATACGCCACGGCGAGCAGCCCCGCCAAAAGAATTAAATAGAGTGTCATAACAACCTCCCTTTGCTTTCGCCGGGTGCCAAAATAGATGTCCCCTCGCGCCATATTTGGTCGCAGGTTGGTCCGGCAATGTTATGAAGTTGGCCGTGTCAAATTCCATAGCCTCTTACCGGGCCTAGGCGGGACACGCTTCCCCTCGCGAGTATGAAGTTGGCCGTCCGCCCCGATGCTATCAACGAGCTCTTATTCGGACGCTTCCCTTCGCGTAGTAAGTTTGTTGCAAAGTGTTAAGGTGTCGTCAAGCGCTGTTTCAAAACAGTTAAATGACAGACGCGGAAAGCGGCCTTAGATTGCGGGGCTAAAAGGAAATATAGTCTTTGAGGTTATTTATTCGACAGTCACATCCAAATTCATCTTGGGGTGAATGGCGCATTTGACCTGATATGTCCCCGTTTTATTAAACTGAACAGTTCGGGATTCCCCTTCCTCCATAGAGCCGGAATCAAAATCCATCTCGTCGGAATCTACAAAAGCGTGATGCAGAAAAATATCATCATTGATTATTTTCAGGGACTGTCCGGCCTGAATAGTCACTTTACCAGGCGCGTATGTTCTCTTTTTTTGCGAAATCACAATTTCACTATTGGCCTGTGCGAGCACGCCAACCGGAAAGGCTATGAGGCTGATAAGACAAATAGAATGGGAAAGCTTTAGTTTCATGCGGCAGAAATTATAGAAGAGTCGTTAACATTCTCGGAATCTTTTGGGACAGGCCGAGCGGGGCTTTCTTGATACGCCTTTGGCAGAAGAAGCGTCGCGCATGTCCCTTTTCCAAAAGCAGAGCGAAGTTGCAATTCTCCGCTGTGAAAGGCCATGATTTTTTGGACAACGGACAGGCCGAGCCCTGCGCCTTCATAGCGCCTTGAATAACTTTTATCGGCTTGTTCAAAGGGCTCAATCATCCGCGCAAGGTCTTCGGCCTTGATTCCGATGCCGTCGTCAATGACATCAATTGCAACGGAGCTGTCGGCCTGAAGACGGATATTGACCTTGATACGCCCGCCAGGATGATTGAACTTAACGGCATTGGATAAAAGATGGAGAACGGCCTGTTGCAGGTGAACACGGTCTCCGCGAACCTTTACCGGAGCCATTTGGCTGTTCCAAAGGAGCCGCAATTGTTTTGGCTGCATGTCTTTGGCGATGGTTTTCAGGCAAAATGTAACAACCTCTTTCAAATCGACGATTTCTTGGCTCGCCGACAGAATTTTTGTATTGGCCGTATCGGCAATATTCAAAACATCCTGAACAATTTTTAAAACCTGATCTCCGTTTCGGGAGATAATCTGACACATTTCAAGTTGTTTTTGGTCATTCCCGCTTCGCTTGTGCTGCATGGCCATTGCGTCTGCGAATCCAATGACGGCATTGAGCGGGGTTAGTAACTCATGACTCATCGCCGCCAGAAAAAGCGTTTTGGCGTGGGCCGCTTCGGTTTCATCTTTGGAAATCGTCAGATTCTGATGGGCCTTTTTAGCGGCTGTAATATCCGTCCAGAGAATGAGCCGCCCGCCTTCTGCCGTATCAAAAGCGTTAATTCTCGCCCACCGGCCCTCGGCGGATCGAATTTCATTTTGCACCTCGTCATATATATGGGGAATATGCTTTGGGACGCCGCTGCGGTGGAAATAGGTTTGTAGTTCCGCATTAAGCAGGTTTGCGTTGACAAGCGGCGGGAACAGGGTGCGCACCTGATTATTCACGGCAATAATCCGCTCATTCGCATCGGTCAGAACAATAGCGTCCTTAGAGTTCTCTAAAGATTCAACCAGTCGCGTCTGGGCGAGGGCGCGCGCAGATTGTTCCAGATCCACGCGGCCGCGAATATTATCCTGCATAGAGCTGAGTGTTTTCAATAGGGCTCCGGTCTCATCATCTCCGCCCTTGGGGATTTGTGTGTTCAGATCTCCGGCAGAAATTTTCCGCGCCGCCTGGGCGGCGGCTTTGAGAGGCTTGATGATGGTTACGCTCAACCAGCTGGCCAAAAGGACAGATAGCGCCAAGGCGAGGCCCGTCGCCATAAGAGAATACCGCTCGACCTTATCAATGCCATTTACGGCGCTTTCCCGATTGCGGAAACTTTCATTGGTCTGAAGCTCCACAATCGTATCAAGCTCTTCTTCAATCTGATGGGACAATCTTCCTTGTGTCTGGCGCTGAGACTCTTCCGTTATTATGTTGCGCGTCAGATTCAGCCCGGTCGGCGCTGACAGAAAACTTTCTGCCCATTGACTGGAAAGAGTTTCCACCTGCGCAAAGTGACTCTCCGCCCGTTCGGATATGGATCTCTCGCGCGCAACGGCAAGGTCGCTTTGAAAGACTTCCAGGCGTTTCTCTAGACTTTTTAAATCTGCCTCATTGCCAATATCCCTTTCCATTTGGGCAAATGTCTGCCCGGCGGCTCGGGCATAATTAATCGCCATAAGAGGCCGGTCATAAGTATATTCCACTACGGCGCCGGTCGTGGAAATGGCGTAAAAAGCATAGCCACCCAGCAGAGCCAATAAGCTCGCCATTGTTAAAAAGACAAAAAACAGCTTTGAGCGGACGGATATTAAAACTCTGAAGGCGGTATTCAGCACCTCAGAGCCTCCTACGTTTTGTTATTGGAAGGTTTTGATTTCCTAGAGTCATTGGAAAGCCGCCTTAACGCATCAAAGTGATTGCTCTTGAGGCTGTACTCAAAAAAACAATTTTAGGTTATGCGGCCGACCTTATGCGAGAGGAGTTAACACTTTCAGAATTTTCGGTTTTAGGCGCAGCCTCAATGTTTGGGAGGGCTTTGGGCAAAAGAAGGGTTGCGCAAGTCCCTTTGCCAAAGGTGGATCGCAAACGTAATTCCCCTTTGTGGAGCGTCATAATTTTCTGCACGACAGACAGACCAAGACCGGCACCTTCATACCGTCTGGAATAGCTATTATCGGCTTGTTCAAAGGGCTCAATCATTCGCGCAAGGTTTTCGGATTTAATTCCGATGCCCTCATCTATAACGTCGATTGCAACCGAATTTGCTGATAAATGGCGAATATCGACTTTGATGCGTCCGCCCTCTTTGTTGAATTTAACGGCATTGGATAAAAGATTGAGAACCGCTTGTTGTAGACGGACGCGATCTCCCCGAATGTTTATAGGGGGCATTTTCGAATCCCAGATAACCCTCAATTTTTTTGGCCGCATTTCTGACGCGATCGTTTTCAAGCAAAATGTGACGACTTCTTGTAAATCCACAGTTTCCAAATTCGCGGACAGAATTTCCGGATTTTCTGTATCCGCAATATTAAGAACGTCCTGAACAATTTTCAAAAGCTGATCGCCATTTTTGGAAATAATCTGACACATTTCCAATTGCTTTGGATCGCCGCCTGACTGTTGGTGTTGCAGGGTCATCACATCTGCAAAACCAATGACAGCGTTCAAAGGCGTACGCAATTCATGGCTCATAGCGGCGAGAAAAAGGGTTTTTGCGCGGTTGGCGGCTTCGGCTTGTTCTTTGGCAATCATCAGGTTCTGATGATCTCTCTTGGCCGCTGTAATATCTGTCCAGATTATCAGCCGCCCGCCTTCTTCGGTGTCAGAGGCGTTAATCCGCGCCCAGCGTCCATCGTCAAAACGAATTTCGTGCTGAAGTTCGTCATAGATATGGGGAATAGTTTTGGGAACGCCTCGGCGGGAAAAAATTTCTTCAAGGGTGCTGTTGATTACTTTTCTACCGTCCAGATCCGGGAACATGGTCTGCACCTGATTATTGGCCACAATAATCTGCCCTGAGGCATCGGTCAGGATGATGGCGTCTTTGGAGTTTTCCAGAGATTCCGCCAATCGAGTCTGGGCGAGGGTTCTGGCAGATTGCTCCCGATCCATCCGTCCGCGAATATTATCCTGCATGGAGCTGAGTGTTTTCAACAAAGCCCCGGTTTCGTCATCTCCGCCCGGCGGGATTTTTGTGTTTAGATCTCCGGCGGAAATCTTACGCGCCGCCATCGCCGCGGATTTAAGCGGGCGAATGATCGTAAGGCCAAGCCAACTGGACAGAAGAATAGATAAAGCGAGGGCAAGCCCTGTGGCCATAAGGGAATAATGTTCGACCTTGCCAACCTCTTCCAGAGCTGTTTCACGATTGCGGAAACTTTCATTGGTCTGCAGTTCTACAATAATATCAAGATTATCTTCGATTTCCGCTGCCAACCTGACTTGCTCTGCTCGCTGGGATACGCTGAGCAAGACCGGATTAAGCATAGAAAGTTTCGCCCATCGCTCCGTCAGGGTTTCGACATCCGAAAAGAAACTTTCAGAACGATCTGAAATAGAGCGTTGTTTCGCCACAGAAAGATCGCTCAAAAACGCCTCTAACCCTTCAGCCAGAACTTCGGGGTCGGCTCCGTTAACAAGATCAAGCTCCATCTGGGTAAATGTTTGCCCGGCGGAGCGCGCATAGTTTATGGCCATTAGGGGCCGGTCAAACGTATTTTTGACAACGGCGCCTGTGGTGGAAATAGAATGAAAGGCATAACCGCCCAACAGAGCCAATAAGACAACCATGGTCAGAAAGCTGAAAAACAGCTTTGATCGAACGGATATTAAAACTCTGAAAGCGTTATTTAGCACCTTATATTATCCATAACTTAGTAATCCGGATATTTCGTGATGTCGCTGTGCAAAGGGGCCAGAATGGCGAGAAGTTTATTCTGCGTGCGGAAGGGAATATCATTGTCGTCCATAGACTTTCGCAGGTCTTCGACAAGGGCATTAAAATGTCTGTTATTTATGCCCAAGCCAGCATGGGCCTTGTCCATATCCTGACCGGAATATACGCAACCGCCATCCGTGAGGCTGCAAATATGTTCTACAAGTAGATTTTGAAGTCTTGGAATGTTGGAGTTTCCAAATTTTTCGGCAATGCGCGGGTCCTCCAACGCATATTCAAGCATGTCTGAAATAATGTCTGTTACGCCGTCATGACCGCCTAGCTTGTCATAAAGAGTCAATTCGTCTGCTGATACCGAGAGAGGTGCGAAAGCGGCGAATGAGATTAAGCCTAAAGCGGGAAGGGTGTTTCGGAATTTAAACATATTAAAATCCTATCTGGATGGAGCCATAAGCCCCGCGTTGATTTTCCTGAAGCGCGATGTCTCCCAGATCGACATAAGCCGCCGTGAGGGAAATATTTTTAGTTGGGAACCAGGCAACATAAGCCGCGGCTCCGTCATTTTCCTCTGCAAAACCTAAATTGTCGGGCTTGGTGCGGTAATCGACTCCAACGGCGAGATGTTTATTAAACATATAAGCCGCAGACCCTTCCAATTCGATTTGGTAATTATCAGATTGATCGCCGCCAAACCCGAGAAGGCCAAACTGGTTGGCTTTAGTCGCCCGCGCCGTGCCTGTCAGGATTAAGTTTTTGTCGAGCAGGAGTTTCGTTCCGGACATATAAAGATCGACGCCTTCATCTTTTTCCGCCCCGAGAGCCTGAACAAGATCGGAATTTTGGTTCTTTTTATATTGCGCGCCGATAGATATTTGCGGCAGCACGCTGTCCTGATCATAAACCGCATCCCCGACAAGCCGGACTTTTGCCCCGACAATATCCTGTGAGAACGTATATCCGTCACGCAGACCGAGTTTCGGGCCCGTGTCCCCCAGATCAAAATCCTGCCGGGTATAGGACAGCTCAACCCGGTTTTTAATGCCGACAGAGGCGCCATAGCTTCGAAGCTGGAAGTCGGGTAATTCAACTTGTGTGTAATGGGTGTTGCCGCCCCAGGATGTGTTGGAGCCATATCCGGAAATAACCGCCCAATTTGTCAGGCCCGATCCGGCAGACCCTTCGACCTGACTGACCGCGCCGGTCGCTAAAAGCCGGCCCTGATCCGGTTTGAGAGACGGGGACGCACTACACGCCCCTATCAATAAGGCTGTAAGGCCTATCAATATCGTCTTTTGAAACACTCCCCCACCCCATTATCGGCGACCAGCTTTTCGCCGACCAATCAATTTACAAGGGTAAAATCTCAAATAGACCTTAACATTCATTGAATAGAGCTAGGCTGAACACAGAAAGCCGGATTTTTTATCCCGTTTAACGGCCCGATAGGGTCTAACTTCTAAGCCTTAAAACGATTGATCTGATGGCCTCAGTGGCTTTTTCGGCATTTTTCGATAAGGCCTTCGGATCAAGAGCCTCCCCGAATGTTAGCCGAAAGGTCTTGCCCTTTTTATTCAGCAGCTCATGAAACAGAGTGATGTCACGCAACTCCGCATTGAATTTGGAAAAGAGGTAATACAGCGTAGAATTTCTCGCCTTGATATTCAGCGGAATGATCGGTGCGTTATATTTGCGGGCAATCATCGCCGCAGAGCTTTCCCACACATGCTCCTTCAATCCCATCCAAGACATTTTCGCCAAGCGGCCGCTTGGAAAGATCACGATGCAGCGCTCCGCCTCAAGCGCTTGTTTCATGAGTAAAAGCGTTTCGCGGGTTTTGGCGTGGCTGCGTTTATTCTCTACCCATTCAACGGGGATAATGATGTCTTCCCCTTTTGGAATGACGCGCAGGGCATCGGCATTCGCCAGAAAACAATGATCGGGGCGGCGATCCCGAATGGCCTGAAACACGGCCAACCCATCTGCCAAACCTGTCGGGTGATTGGAAATAATAACGCACCGTCCCTCTTTCGGAAGGCGGCTTAACCCTCTGACGGCTGTGCGCGGACTGATATGATTGGCAACGCGTTTAAAGGCTTCTTTCCCCGTTAACCCGCGAACTGTATCCGCCAAAAAGACAGCGGCGTCATAAGCCAGCATACGGTAAAGCGCCGGCCGCACAGCCCGAAACAGGCGCGGGCGTGCCATCAAATGCGGGGCCCTTTCGGCAATCAATTCCTCAACAATATGCATCAGCGCCTATAAAGACGATGTCGCGCTAAATAAAAAGTCTTAATCCGCAGAGAAATGGAGAATATCTCAGAGAGCCCGATACATAATCGTTAGCCGCATAAGGCGACTAAATCGGGCTGGCGCGCCTTTCGGGCATTGGCAAATAAAAAAGCCGCCTCGAAAGGCGGCTTTAAAATCAGCAGACTGAAGTAAAGTCTATTTAGGGGCTTTCCGCGTGCTGCGTTTTACAGGTGCTTTCGTCGCAGCCGTCTTGTCTGTGCCAAGAGGTTTAACATTGCTGGGCGGCAGCGCGTTGTTCAGCACTTTCGCGGCCCAGTCCCGTCCGCCGACACCAAAGGCGATCGCAGCGGCAACAGCGGCAGAGATAACCAAGGATGAGAAAGCGATAGGGACGATTTGGCCTTCAGGGTCCAGAGAAGACAGACCGATAAAGATAAATAGAACCATCACGGCATATTTAACAAAGGTCGCAATCCGCGGGCTGATAACAGACGACATGAACCGTCCAAGGACACTTGCCAGGAACACCCCAATCATAATCAGAATAGCGGCTTCGAGAAGCGATCCGCCGAAGGTTTGGAAGGACCCAAAGGCATAAGACAAACTGTCATTGCCGAGCAGGTTCACAGCGGCAGAGACACCAATAACCAGAATAATCAAAAAGGCGATATAACCGGCTGCTTTGGACGGAGACGTTTTCAAGCCTTCGCCATCGTCGAGCATCATGATTTCATTGACGGAGCGATCAAAGCCGAGGCTTGGCAGGAAGTCCTGCAGGAAGCCTGACACAAACCGGCCAATGAATATCGTTACGGCCAAAATGGCAGCGGCGCCAATAAGCTCAGGGATAAAATTCAAGAAACTGCTTAACATATTGCTGAGCGGATCAGAGACGCCGGAAATATCCAGTGCGTCAAGCGCGGCAATAGAGAAGAGCGCGATAATCACGACAAACACCAAAGTTCCGAGCGCGCGGGCGATAGAGCCTTGCGAGCCGGTTGCTGATGTAAAGCCGGAACGGTTGGCCAGATTATCAAGCTGAGCGGCTTCCAGTGTTGCCGTTACGGCATTTTGCGCCACTTTGGCGAGGAAATAACCGATAATGAATAAGAGCCCTGCGCCGAGCACATTGGCCGCGTAACTCCCGATATTATCAAAGAATCCATTCACAGGGCCGAGATTTTCGGACAGTCCCAATCGCCCAAGGGCCAGATAGGCCGCATATAAGATAACGAGCCAAAAAAGCGCGCGTCCAATGGCGTTCCCGATATTACCTCCGCTGGTCTGGGCTTTCTTACCCAGCCCTGTCCGGTTGATACCGCCTGCGACAACAGATTTTAAAACAAAAGCAATGATAAAGCCGATAAGCAGAATAATCGCTGCGGAAATGGAATTCCCTACAATAGGGGGCATGCCGTCAAATAGGCGGTCGAATTGTTCCATAATAGTTTTCCCTCCAGAAAAAAGTAGATGCTATGTCACAGATGAGCTTTTGCTCATCCTATGAAAATGCATGTTTGGGGCACGAGCCAACCCGTCCCCTAAAGTCAACATTAACAAAAATTCAACGTCGAAGCACTCACGAAGTTCCATAATCTAAAAAATAGTCTTTTCATTTGTATTGAGCAAGACCTTCTACGTAGAGCGGCTTGACCTGAGAGAAGGGCTGGGCAAGGAGAGTTTATGGCCCCGATACGAAATAAACCGCTCTTTTATGGACTCTGTCTGTTTTCTTTTGGCCTCCTCGCTCTGGCGATTATTTTGCTCAGCCTGAAATGAGCGTTTCAGCAAAATTAAACGCCTGTATCGACGCAGGCGAGTTGGAAAAGGATCCGGCGCAAATTGAAGCGGCCAAGAAACTGGATTCGCTCCTGGGCCGTTTAGACAGCCGACCCGAACCCGGAGTGTTCGGTAAGCTTTTCGGTAAGAAACCAAAGCCTATAATGGGGCTTTATCTCTGGGGCGGAGTGGGACGCGGCAAGTCCATGTTAATGGACTGGTTTTTCGAGGAGGCTCCAATAAAGGAGAAACAACGTGTACACTTTCACGCCTTTATGCTTGATGTTCATGCTCGGATAAATCTTCGCCGCCGCTCTGCCGATAATGACGGAGACCCCATTGTCCCTGTTGCCAAGCAAATTGCGGCAAATGCCGAACTGCTTTGCTTTGACGAATTTCATGTCACTGATATTACCGACGCAATGATATTGTCGCGCCTTTTTGACGCTCTCTGGGCCGAGGGCATCATTGTCGTGGCGACATCCAACCGTCCGCCAAAAGACCTCTATGAAAACGGGCTGAATCGCGCTTTATTCCTCCCTTTTATAGAGCGAATGCCAGATCATCTGATAATTCATGAATTTGCCGGAGAAACAGATCACCGCCTGAGACAGCTTGAAGCGGCGCCCGTCTATTATTCGCCCCTGGATGAAAAAGCGGAAAAAGGCGTCGAAGCGGCTTGGCAGAGACTTATTGGCGGCGCTACCCCACGCGAAACAGTGCTCAGCGTGCAGGGGCGGGAACTAATATTGAAACACACGGCGGCCGGAACAGCGCGGGCAAGTTTTGCGCGGCTTTGTGATAATACGCTCGGCGCGGCTGATTATCTCCGCCTTGCCCATGCTTTTCAGACCGTCATACTGGAAAACGTCCCGCAAATGGGGCCGGATAGCCGCAACGAGGCCAAACGTTTCGTCACCCTGATCGACGCACTTTATGAAACGCGAACCAAATTAATTATGAGCGCGGAAGTCGATCCGGAAGACCTTTATCTAGACGGG
The DNA here is from genome assembly GCA_913058335.1 of uncultured Hyphomonadaceae bacterium. Lineage (GTDB taxonomy): Bacteria > Pseudomonadota > Alphaproteobacteria > Caulobacterales > Maricaulaceae > Litorimonas. The sequence goes on along the minus strand of CAJXPX010000008.1, from coordinate 1,808 downwards.
GACGGAGCCTTTGAATTTGAACGCACAGTCAGCCGCCTCATCGAAATGCGAAGCCATGATTATCTGGCTGAACGGCGCAAGATGGAGGGGCAGGAGGTTTCCAAGCCATGAACTCTCCGCTTATCCTAACCTTAAAATGCAAACTGGAAAAAGAAACAGACTGAACTCTGTCTCTATCTTGACCTATGCTGCGTATCTTGTCCCGCTGTAATAAACAGCACTGTCGCGGGGGCGTTGACATCCGCCGTGTGCCAAATCCCCGGTGGATTGATCGCGTAGTCTCCGGGCTGCAATCTCTCAGATTTAACTCTGCCGTCTTCCATTTCCTGTAATAAAATAATTTCTCCGCTCAGGCAAAGCACCACTTCACTGCCTTTAGGGTGCATTTCCCACATATCCCATGGCGTGCTAAAACTATGTTGGCTCACGAGGCGGGCTTCCGCGCCATCCGAAGCGTGGCGTTTTGCGTAACTCTCATACCACTTCATGTCGCCAGTAAATTTGGGCTCCGTCTCGGCAGTGGCGCCGAGGCCGAGGTGGATAGGGTGGGCTTCGATATTATAAGAGGTCACGATTTGGCTCCTTCAGGGTGCGAATTAGACGCAGGATAATAATGTATCCTACGGGCTGCTTTCCATTGCAACGCCCGCCGCACCCCGCTAAACCACGCCCAAATTCACTCGCCTGAACGGAGATCCCTATGGCACGCGCAAAAATCGCCCTTATCGGCGCCGGTATGATCGGCGGAACCTTGGCTCACATCGCCGCCCGCGAAGAGCTAGGGGACGTTGTCCTGTTTGACATTTTCGAAGGGACCGCCAAAGGCAAGGCGCTTGATCTGTCAGAAGCCGCCCCGGTTTTCGGCAAGGACTCCAATCTTAAAGGCACAGATAATTATGCTGATATTGCGGGCGCCGATGTCTGCATCATCACAGCGGGTTTCCCGCGCAAGCCCGGCATGGACCGCTCAGAGCTGATCGGCAAAAATCTCGGCGTTATTAAACAAGTGGCCGAAGGCATTAAAGAACACGCCCCGAAAGCCTTTGTTATTTGCATCACCAACCCGCTCGACGCGATGGTTTGGGCCTTGCAAAAATTCTCAGGCCTTCAGCCGCGCAAAGTTGTCGGTATGGCCGGCGTTTTGGACAGCGCCCGTTTCCGTTATTTCCTCGCCGATGAATTTGGGTGTTCGGTCGAAGACGTTCACGCCTCTGTTCTAGGCGGCCACGGCGACACAATGGTGCCGCTCGTGCGTTACTCCACAGTCAACGGCGTCCCTTTGCCCGACCTCATCAAAATGAAATGGACGACACAAGAGCGCGTTGACGCGATTGTCGAGCGCACCCGTAAGGGCGGCGGAGAGATTGTCGGACTCCTCGGAAATGGCTCTGCCTTTTACGCCCCGGCTGAATCCGCAATTGAAATGGCGACCTCTTACCTGCGCGATAAGAAACGTATCTTGCCTTGCGCCGTTCGCCTCTCCGGCCAAATCGCCGGCGTTCGCGGTCTCTATGTGGGCGCGCCGGCCATGATCGGTGCCCGCGGCGTAGAGAAAGTTATGAATATCCGCTTGAAACAGGACGAACGCGAAATGTTTATGAATTCCGTTGAAGCCGTCGAGAAAATCATCGCGGATTGTAAAGAAATGGAACCCGCGTTGAAAGATTAATCTTTCATAAGCGCCGTCACGGCTTGCCGTGACGGAGAGAACTAATGTCAAAAACGGGCCTGAGGGCCCGTTTTTTTATGGGGGCTTTACCTTTTATCCCCTCCGTCATTTCTTCTCTTTTTTCCTTTTTCCTTCTCCA
>CAJXPX010000007.1 GCA_913058335.1 uncultured Hyphomonadaceae bacterium | reverse complement strand
CGGATAGCGGATAGCGGATAGCGGATAGCGGATAGCGGATAGCGGATAGCGGATAGAATAATAGATTAGGGATATAGAATTGTTTGGTAAAATGAAACTTAGTTTGCATTTTTCACTGCCACTCATTGCGGGGATGGCCCTGACAGCGTGCGAAACAACATCTGAACAAACTAGAATTAGCGAGGCGCAACCTGCCGCCACAGTCTTTCTTGTCAGACATGCTGAAAAAACGATGGAAAAAAATGATCCGGCTTTGACAACGCAAGGCCGCCAGAGAGCAGACCTCTTGGCGGATACTTTACAGGACGCAGGTATAACACGAATTTATAGCAGCGATTATATCCGCACCCGCGACACGGCCGCGCCGCTGGCAAAGCATTTAGGGTTGACCGTTAAGCTTTATGATGCGGGTAATTTGGACGCCATAGCGGAAACTCTTAAAATGGAAGGCGGACGAACACTTGTCGTCGGCCACAGCAATACGACACCGCAACTGGTCGAATTGCTTGGCGGGGAAGGTGGAGAGCCCATCGTCGAGGCAACGGAATATAATCGCCTTTATATCGTCACGCGCAGTAAAAACGGCGAGGTAGGGACAACGCTTTTGCAGTTTGGGGATTAACCCGATAAATCCGGCTGACCGTTCGCAGCAGACAAGCCGCCATCGACGGGCATGACGATGCCATTTACAAATCCTGCATCCGGTCCAGCCAGAAAGGCGATAGCACTAGCAATTTCTTCAGGATTAGCGGGACGTCCCATAGGTATGCGGGTTTTGAAGTTTTCTAACAACGCTTCATTTTCTCTGATACCTTCTGACATTTCGGTGAGTGTAAAAGTCGGCGCGACCGCATTAACGCGAATACCTTCGCGGCCCAGATCGAGCGCCAAAGCGCGGGTAAAGTTGGAAACGGCCCCCTTGGATGCGTTGTATCCCACCATACCCCAATCGCCGCCAAGACCGGAAACAGAACTCACATTTATGATGGAGCCTTTAGATTTGCGAAGATGGTCAAGGGCCTCGGTGCAAGTGTTATAAAGCCCCGTTACATTGATATCCATGACAGCGTTCCAATCCTCGCGAGAAAGCTTGTCAATTTTGCCCATCTTACCTACTCCGGCATTGTTGACCAGAGTGTCCAGCCCGCCGAATTTCTCTACAGTGCCGGTTATTAGGGAATGGACATCATTTGCATTCGAAATATCTCCTTTGATGATAAGGGTTCGCGATGGGTCTAAATCATCAGCAACTTCTTCAAGTTTGGAGACTGTGCGACCATTTAATGTCACATTCCACCCGTCTTTCGAAAACCTTCGGGCTGTGGCCGCGCCAATTCCGGAGCCGGAACCTGTGATGATAACTGTTTTAGGCATGAATAGACTTTCTGTAAGTGTTTCCGTCCCCAATTTTACGTCTTAACCCAAAAGCTGTTCCGCAAGAAACCGCGTGGAACGCTTGCGATTTTGTACAAAGACGTTATGGTAAGTTATATCCGAGGGGCTCCTGACATAGGTTAGGGCGAGACGTACCCTTTGAACTTGATCCTGCGATAAAGCGGGCGGAAGGACGGATGCGTAGGTTTTTCGCGCCCGTATTCCGATTTTTAGGAGTGCACCATGAACAAGCCCGTTGACCAATCCGAATTTGAAACGCCAAAAGTAACGTCTGGCCCCTTGCCGAGCAGTTCCAAGGTTTACACCGCCCCGGACGCGGATCCCAGCCTACGTGTACCGCATCGACTCGTACATCTGCATAAAACCGCGAATGAGCCGGATGTGCCGATCTATGATACGTCCGGGCCTTATTCAGACCCCAACGTGACCATTGACGTCGAAAAGGGGCTTGATCGCTATCGCACGTCGTGGATCAAAGAGCGCGGGAATGTCGAGGAATATGAAGGGCGCGATGTTAAAGCCGAAGACAATGGCGGAGCGACAGGCCGCTTTCTTGCGCGCGAATTCCCGGTGAAAAACAAACCCCTGCGCGGGACAGGCAATGGCCCTGTCACGCAGTATGAATATGCCAAAGCAGGCATTATCACCAAGGAAATGATATATGTTGCCGAGCGCGAAAATCTTGGTCGCAAGAAAATGCTCGACGGTGCGCAAGAGCGTGTTGATGCGGGAGAGAGCTTCGGAGCGGATATCCCGGCTTTTGTCACGCCAGAATTTGTCCGAGACGAAATTGCCAAAGGTCGTGCTGTCATCCCCTCCAATATCAACCATGCCGAATTAGAACCGCAAATCATTGGCCGTAATTTCCTCGTCAAAATCAATGCCAATATCGGCAATTCTGCCGTTGCATCCTCCGTCGAGGAAGAAGTCGAGAAAATGGTCTGGGCTACGCGGTGGGGCGCGGATAACGTTATGGACCTTTCCACAGGCCGCAATATTCACAACACGCGCGAGTGGATCATTCGCAACGCCCCTGTCCCAATAGGAACCGTACCAATTTACCAGGCTTTGGAGAAAGTCAACGGCGTTGCCGAAGACCTGACTTGGGAAGTTTATCGCGACACATTGATTGAACAATGTGAACAGGGCGTCGATTATTTCACTATCCATGCCGGCGTGCGTTTGGCCTATATCCACCTGACCGCCAATCGAGTGACGGGCATCGTTAGCCGCGGCGGCTCAATCATGGCGAAATGGTGCTTGTCGCATCACAAAGAGAGCTTCCTCTACACGAAATTTCCGGAAATTTGCGACATCATGCGGGCCTATGACGTGACTTTCAGCCTCGGCGATGGTCTCCGCCCAGGCTCAGTTGCGGACGCCAATGACCGTGCCCAATTTGCCGAACTGGAAACGTTGGGTGAGCTAACTCAAATCGCTTGGAAAAAGGGTTGTCAGGTCATGATCGAAGGCCCCGGCCATGTGCCGATGCACAAGATTAAAGTGAATATGGAGAAACAGCTCCGCGAATGCGGCGAGGCGCCTTTTTACACATTGGGGCCCTTAACGACAGACATCGCGCCCGGCTATGACCACATCACGAGCGGTATTGGCGCAGCTATGATCGGCTGGTTCGGCACGGCCATGCTTTGCTATGTTACTCCGAAAGAACATTTGGGATTGCCCGACCGCGACGATGTCAAGGTTGGCGTGATTACTTATAAACTCGCGGCCCATGCAGCCGATTTGGCAAAAGGACATCCAGCCGCGCAAATCCGCGATGACGCGCTTTCACGCGCGCGATTCGAGTTCCGTTGGGAAGACCAGTTCAACCTCTCTCTCGACCCTGAAACAGCCAAAGACTATCATGATCAAACCTTGCCGAAAGACGCACATAAAGTTGCGCATTTCTGTTCAATGTGCGGTCCGAAATTCTGCTCCATGAAAATCACGCAGGATGTTCGCGATTATGCAGATGGGTTGTCAGATAACGAAAAAGCGGCTCTCTACCCCGAAGCTAATGATATGAGCCAGGTTGAAATCATCGAAGGCATGTCTGAGATGAGCGCGAAGTTCCGCGAAGAGGGCGGTGAAATTTATTTGGAGAAAGGGGATTAGGTTAAGTTCTGAAAGATGCGGTTTTTGCATACCCGCATCTATAAATTCGTTTTTAACCGATTCAGAGAGGGAAAGTTAGAGGCGTCGCCATGCGGTCAGATGAAGGGCTTTGTCCACTCTCTCTTTCTCTCTTTTAATACCTTATAAACCCTGTTGGATAACCCTCTTTCAAGGTCTGTATTATAGGTTTCTCCAATGGGATTGGCGCAACTAATTTACACCTCAACATGTACAGATGCAATGACACCGACGATGGCTTATCAAGTCTCGTCGCAGAGTGTGTCTGTTTGTGAAGGTTTGGGCCTGACAGGACGGGTTTTCGCGAATAATCAGCAGGCATTGGCCATTACAGAAGGGCCTACCGATCTGGTTCGTCAGTATTTTGAGGCCGTGAGTGCTGATGTTCTCGTTGAGTCCACGCTGCTCCATTATGACCGTCCGATTGAGACGCGGGAATTTTCCGATTATTCGGTGTGGCTAAATCTTGGACAAGAATTTTCCTTTTCTGATAAGGTTTGCCGCCTGACTGAACAATCCGTTGCGGAGGCTTTGCCAGCTTACCCATCAGCAAAACTGCGCATTATGGCCATAGCTTACCTTCATGGTGATATGTTAGCTATTGCGTGATAAGCTATGGTTGGGGCTGATTTTTGAATATATCCATAGACTTCCATCTTAATCCATTTTAACCCTACACGCTAACTCTCTTTCAATGTATTCAACTTAAAGCGGAGATATGGGGCTATCACAGTATATTTTTTCGCCGACTTGTGTTGACGAAATGACGTCCAAAATGGCGTATCAAGTGGCTTGTCAGAGCGTGACTGTTTTCGAGCAATTAGGCCTTACCGGGCGAGTTTTCGCAAATAATAAACGGGCCTTAGCCATTGTTGAAGGCCCCACGGTCATAGTCGATCAATATTTTCACGCGTTAAGTGCTGATATCTTGCTCGAAACGATCTTCCTTCACTCTTTCCGCGCCATAACACAGCGTGAATTTTCAGACTTTTCAATTTGGATTAATCTTCGTGAAGAGTTTGAGTTTACCGATAAGGTTCGTCGGCTGACGAAACCCGCGCTCAAAGACGCGTTACCGGCTTCGCCTTCAATCAAGCTAAAAATCATGGTGACGGCTTACCTCACTGATGATGTCTTGGATGCGGCGTGAGGGCAGGCGGCACAGGAATTTAGTTGAAACCCAGATTTAAATTCAAGCGAGTCGTTCGCTATTGTTCAACTCAATTCATTAAGTTAAATTCAGGAGAGCCCGGACTTAATTTGCCCTGCGCTGTTTTCCTGGTGATAAATAATATCCGGGTTCTGGAAGGGTTCCAGTACCTCGCCTGGCGGACGGGACTGAAGCGTTCCCATTCGTGATAAACGCTCTCTGGCAGCGATAAACAGAATGGAACCTGTAATCACAAGAGTCACGGTTTGGGATAGAATAAGCGGCAAGGACTCAGTCATAACGCCGTAGGCAAACCACATCACTATACCGACGACATAAATCGAATACATCAAGAGTGAGATACCGGATGTTCGACGTGTACGAATGATCAGAACGATCTGCGGTACAAATGATAGTGTCGTCATAATGGCAGCGCAGAAACCGATAATTTCTGTAAAAGAGACAGTGGAGGAAGGCATAACAACGTCCCAAATAAAAGCGCAAAATTTCGCCGCGCCTATATGAGTCCTGTACTTAAAACGCAATCAAAGAATTAGTCCAAAACTGTATGGTTTTTATAATTTTCATGAGAGGCTCATCATATTCTCTGCGCGCACTAGATATTTTGGAATTTGTCTTCGCTTTTTGAAAGTTTTCTCTCGACAGCACTTTGCGCCGCGCAAGCACAGCGGCGAAAGGGCCCGCTCGTTACTTGTGAAATAGTTTTGGCGATGCTCTCTCGCTCAGTTGGAAATCAAGCGAGGTTTTGACTTTATCTCTAAGGTGGCCGGGTTTACCCACATAATGTTCGCGTATTGTGCTTGCTTAAAAAGGAATAAAATCCTATATTTGATTTATGGCCAATCCGCACTTTCTCCCTTTCAAATCCGTAAAGCCTAATTTTGAAAAGGGGCGGGGTGCGCGGAGCAATGAGAGCGGTCGCTATGAACCGGACCAACGGGAACGATTTAATGATGGATGGGGCAGTCTGTCTGAGGACGATAAAAAAGGACGCCGTACCACCGTTACAATCGAGCGACCTAAAACGATTATCAATAAGGTCACGTCTCCTTATGTCGGTTTTGATCGGTCAATAAATCCATATCGAGGGTGTGAGCATGGTTGTATATATTGTTTCGCCCGTCCCACACATGCTTATCACGGCCTTTCTCCGGGACTAGATTTTGAAACTCGCCTCTTTGCAAAACCTGACGCAGCGAAACTCTTGGAGCAGGAACTCTCTGCGCCAAAATATAAAGTTCGCGCAATTTCTATCGGGACAAATATGGATGCCTATCAACCTATAGAACGCGAATTGGAAATTGTTCGGGGCGTTTTCCAGACTTTATCCGATTTCAACCACCCGGTGTCGGTTTTAACAAAATCCAATCTGATATTACGCGACTTGGATATTCTGGCGCCAATGGGGGAAAAAGGAATTGCCCGTTGCATGATCTCAATCACAACGCAAGATAGAGGTTTGGCCCGGGCGATGGAGCCGCGTTGCCCCACGCCGGATAAACGGTTTGAAGCAATCAAGGGCTTGGCAAAAGCTGGCATCCGGACGGGTATTATGCTTGGACCCATGATTCCGGGGCTAAATGATTCAGAGCTTGAATCCATTATGGCGCGGGCCGCCGATCTTGGCGCCACATATTCCGCTTATACGATTTTACGGTTGCCGCAGGAGGTCGCTCCTCTCTTTCGGGAATGGCTTGAGGCTTTTGCGCCGAACCGAGCGAAGCGTATTTTAAATCATATTCAAACCATGAATAACGGCAAGGATTATGACCCGGCCTGGGCGCGGGCAACCGAAGCCCGAACGCCTTTTGCGAAATTGATAGAACAACGTTACCGCCTATCCCAAAAACAAACTGGAATTATCAGACGCGAAGATCATACCCCTCTTCGATGTGATCTCTTTAGGGTGCCTACTCGCATTCACGGGCAGGGGGATTTGTTTTTTGCAGACTAATAGACTCCCGAACCTCAGAACTGGTAGCCAATATAGGCCTCCTACATTTGTAGGGTTGTATATTTATATCTTTGCATACAAACCAGAACCATAAAATTTAATCTTTTAGCGACCGTTAAAGTGTTGCAAAACTAGGGCAAAATGAAGAAAGTTGTGTCAAAAACTAGGTTTGAGAAAGCCTCAAAAGTTGAGAGCATTCAAGAACTATCTGCACTGTATAAGGACGTAACTAAACGTTTGCGAGAATGTGCAGATTATAGGCCTGTGGGAAATAAAGCACAAGATCATGCTATTGAAACCCTAGAGGAAGAACTTAACCAGTTACAAGACCAAATTTTAAAGTCTTCTGCCAAAATGACTTTAAGAACCAAACACGACCTGAAAACTCTTTTGGATTTTTGGTACATTGCTACGGTTGAAAATTCAGGAGATGAAATCTCAGTCTCTGACCGTATTATCATGAATTTTCGGGACTATTATGATGAGATTGTTTTCGATAAACTAATAGCTTAATCAGGGCGTTTTGTGGCCTAAAACTGTTAGTCTAGCTTGGTAAGTTTCAAAAAAATCACGAAACATTCACTTGATTTCCCTGTTACGCGCGCCCATACGCGCCTTATCGAAGACGGCCAGACTATTCGGCTATTGATGGCGCGCCGACCCAACGCCACATTGAGTACGCAGTAATTTCCCTTCTCCGAGTAAAAAGCTGTCCGCTGTTGGACAGCGTAAAGAAATGACGTGAAAGGAATTACCCATGTCAGACGCAATGCAAGCCGGAACAGTTAAGTTCTTCAATACAACAAAAGGCTTCGGCTTTATTCAACCAGATGCTGGTGGTGAAGACGTGTTTGTTCACATCACAGCCCTTCACCGTGGTGGCCTTCAAGGCCTCAACGAAGGTGACAAAGTGATGTTTGATACCGCTAAAAATGAGCGGACAGGCAAAACAGCTGTTGAAAATCTTTCAATGGCATAAGGTTTAACCTTAAAACTAGACGATAGAAGGCTCCTTTACGGAGCCTTTTTTATTGGAATGTGGCCGCTTCGCCAAAAATCTATGAAACTGTTTTATAAATGCTAAGCTGAGGTATGATTGGGCATGGAATTATTGTTGAAATATAGTGTACTTTTTCTATTCTCGATGGCCCTTTCAGCGTGTTCTACCTTTATGACAACGCCTTCAGTGTCGATGTCACAAGAAAATGCGGGCAACCAAACGTCCTACCCTCGTGATAAGCATGGCGAAGTTCTTCCTTTTTACAAACGCGGGAATGATAACAAAAAAGTTGATGCTGCCATTATTAAAGCTGCCCAGTCCGGTAAAAAGGCCCTAATCGTTATGGGCGCAAATTGGTGCCATGACAGCCGATCCTTGGCGACGCATTTTGAAAAACCAAGATTTAAAAGATTGATACAGACATTCTATATCCTCGAATATGTGGATGTTGGACATAAGGATAAAAATCAAAATATTGCCAAACGGTTTGGACTAGACGGAACGGGGGGAACGCCGACTGTCCTGATCGTCGATGGAACTGGAACGCTCTTAAATCCAGAGGAGGCTCCGACCTGGCGAAATGCTGCGAGTCGAACCGAGGATGAAATTTTTGAGTACTTCGAGGTCTACGCGGACAAAGCTGGACAGCCTTAATGTTCATGGGTCATTACGCGCCCGCTATTTGGCTGGGCCGCGACGAAAAAAACGGGGCGCCGATAAAATTATGGCAAGCCTTTCTGGCGGTTCAGATGATTGATATCGTTTTTTTTGTCTTGGTGGGGTTTGGCTTTGAAGGGACGCTCATATCTAACGGAGATCCGATTTTTAATATACCATGGTCGCATTCTCTTTTTTCCTCGCTACTGCTTTCCGGGCTGGCAGGGCTAGGGTTTAAATTGTGGAAAAAATTATCGGGGTGGAGAGCTTTTTGGGTGGTTTCAGGCTTGGTATTTTCTCATTGGATATTGGATTTTATCGTTCATAGGCCCGACCTCCCTCTCTTTCCTGGTGCAGATGAGGTTTATGGATTGGGTGTTTGGAACTTCCCTTGGCTTGCTTATTTTCTAGAAGTTGGCCTACTTTTTTTTGGTTTTGTGTATTGGGTAAGTCATACGAAACCACTCCAATTACAATACAGGATCGCGCCTTGGGTCTTGTTTGTTCTGATGGGGGGAATACAATTCATGATCGTTACCATGCCGGGATTGCAGGTACAAAATGGAACATTTGATCCAACATCTCAGCCCCAAGGTGTTTTTCTGTCTGTCTCTGGCCTCATGACATTTTTCGCATTGGCCGGGACTATTGGTTGGATAGAAGCCGGGCGTGTCTTAAAGACAGATTAATCATCCTCAACCTGAATTTTTTCAGGTAAGCTTTCAGCAGTAGACCCTTCATGTTTTCGCGTTTGGCTTAATCGGAATCCTCGCCCTGTGACAATGGCGTTTGAGCCGAATTTTTCCCGTGCTTTATCGCTTGCCCGTTCAGCCAAACCTCTTTTAGCCGCCTGAGGGTCCAGAAGGTCAGCAAAGTCACCGACAGGAGCAGAGAGAGCGGAAATACCTGCTCCGATTAATCGAAAAGACGTTCCATTTGCTTCGGACTCCAGAAGAGGCACAAGAGCCCTGAAAATTGCATCTGCCAGTTGCACAGGTTGAGACAGGGTCCGTCTCCGAGTGATAGACTTAAAATTTGCTGTTTTTAGCTTTATCGTGACAACCTGTCCTGCAAGATTTTTGGCTTTCGACCGATCGGCCGTTTTCAGACAAACTTGCCAAAGCTTATCCTTCAACTCTTCAATATCCTTGATATCTGTATTAAAAGTGGTTTCTGCGGAAACGGATTTTCTTTCAGAGTGAGTTTGGACTTTCCTATAGTCCTCGGCTCTTGCTAATTTCGCCAAACGCAAACCATGATCGCCGTAGCGTTTTGCCATTTCCTTATCCGAAAGCTTGCGTATATCAGCGATTGTTCTCAAACCGCTTCTCTCTAATTTACTGGCAAAAGACGGCCCAATACCAAATATAAAACTGACAGGTTTATCTGCGAGAAATTCCATAGCATCTTGCCTCCCCAAAACGGCAAATCCATGCGGTTTATCTAAATCAGATGAGGTTTTGGCCAGAAATTTATTATAGGATAAGCCCACCGAGACGGTAACGCCGACGTCTTTATAGATACGATTTTGCAAATGGACGAGGCTTTGCGCCGGTGAGAGACCGTGTAGGCGTTGTGTGCCGCTCAAATCTAAAAAAGCTTCGTCAATCGAGAGTGGTTCAACGATGGGAGTTAAATTACGCATCATCTCTCGGATTTTTCTGCCCTCATACGCATATTTATCCATACTGCCTCGCACCACTACGGCGTCCGGGCAAAGCTTTAGGGCTTTGAACATGGGCATGGCGGACCGAACGCCGTAAATTCGTGCATGGTAGCAAGCGGCGGAGACGACCCCCCTCTGGCCGCCTCCCACGATTACAGGTCGATCTGCTAAGTCAGGATTATCCCTTTTTTCGACAGAACAATAAAATGCGTCGCAATCCACATGGGCAATGGACAGGTCACCAAGTTCAGGATGACTTAATAAGCGTGACCCGCCGCAATTTCGGCACTTGGATAAAGTTCCCGCAAATTCACTTCCACACTCGCGGCAGAGTGAAATGAGCTCTAATGGGTTATTCTGAACTGACATTCTTTACGAATCCTTAGAATGTTCTATTTATGTTCTCTTTGTATCAGAGAGGTCATGGTTAATCCACTCCTAAGCTCTGACATACGCTTAATTAAGGATAGTCTGCCATATAAGAGCTATCAAATAGAGAAAAGCAGACATAAAGTTTGCGCTGTTGGTGAATTGGGAACAATGCTGAAAATCATGCCAAAAAAAGTCCTCATTGTTGAAGATAACGAGCTTAACATGAAGCTCTTCGCAGACCTGCTTGATGCGCATGGTTATGAAACCAAGCAAACGCGGGAAGGATTAAAGGCTATTTCTATGGCCAAATCCTTTAAGCCGGACCTTATTTTGATGGACATTCAATTGCCAGAGGTCTCTGGGCTGGAAGTCACAAAATGGATTAAGGATGATAAAACCTTGTCCGATATACCTGTAATAGCTGTGACGGCCTTTGCTATGAAGGGGGATGAGAAACGTATTCGTGATGGGGGGTGTGAAGCCTATATCGCCAAGCCGATTACCGTTTCATCTTTTCTTGCGACCATACGAAAATTTGTAGAACCGGCTTAGTCAGGGGGAATTGCAGTGGCTGCGCGTATTCTCGTTGTCGATGACCTGGCTCCTAACCTGAATCTTCTCGAAGTGAAACTCGAGGCGGAGTATTATGGTGTGGTAACAGCCCGCAGTGGTGAGGACGCAATCAAAATTGCGTCGACAGAACCACTGGACCTCATCTTGATGGATGCAATGATGCCAGGAATGGGAGGGTTTGAAGCTTGTCGGCGCATCAAACAAAATCCGAAAACATGGCATGTCCCAATTATTATGGTGACTGCCTTGGAAGAGACGAAAGACAGGATTGCGGGGCTAGAAGCCGGTGCGGACGATTTTATCACCAAACCCATAGATGATTTCAATCTAATGGCCCGGGTAAGATCTTTGCTTCGCCTGAAAATGGTAACGGATCAGCTGCTAAATCACACGGGCCAGACAATCCAAAACTCCCGATCTATGCTGGATACGATTAACCGTCAGTCTGGAAATATTCTTTTAGTTGAAGATAGTGAGTTGCGGGCTCAGCGAGTTGTAGAGCCACTTAAGGCTTTGCATAATGTGGTAACCGAAACCGACCCTGTCACCGCCCTTCGACGGGCAAAGGCTGGCATTGATATGGTCATTGTCAGTTTGGTCTCCAAAAAGTTCGATGGGCTACGCGTCTGCGCCAGTTTGAGGTTTAACGAAGAAAATCAGGACACGCCAATATTGGCAATAGGCGACCCGGAAGATGAAGCCCGTCTGATTAGAGCCTATGATATTGGCGTAAATGACACCTTGATGCGCCCTATAGACAAGCAGGAAATGCTGGCGCGCGTCAATACAAGCATGCGCCGTAAATTTTATGCCGACAGTCTCCGAGAAAATTTCAATGAAAATTTGGAAATGGTCGTTTCGGACCCCTTAACCGGTCTAGGGAATCGCCGTTTTTTTGATCGGGCTATACATCCTTTACTTGACGCTTTGGATACGCACGGGGAGGCTTTCTCCATTATGGTGTTTGATATTGATCATTTTAAACGGGTCAACGATATTCTCGGCCATGATATGGGAGATCAAATCTTAAAAGAAGTGGCCGCTCGACTCGTTACAAATATGCGGGCCATAGATATCGTCAGCCGATATGGCGGCGAGGAATTTATGATTGCGATGCCCTCCACGAATCAAGCCGATGCTTTGATAGCTGCAGACCGTGTTCGGGATCTGATAGCCGGTACGCCCATATATGTCGACGGCCAGGCTTTGCATATTACGACCAGTGCTGGAGTTGCAGAAGTTGAAAAAGGCGAGCAGCTGAGAGATGTTTTCAGACGTGCTGATGCTGCGCTATATAAAGCCAAACAAGCGGGCCGAAATCAGGTCTTAGGGGCGACCCAGAAGAAAGCTGCATAAAAAAACCGCCCCGAAAGGCGGTCTTGAAACTCAATATTTTGACAGGATTACTTAATCTTGCCCTCTTTGAACTCAACGTGCTTGCGCGCGACGGGATCATATTTCTTTTTGACCATTTTTTCAGTCATTGTCCGAGAATTCTTCTTCGTGACATAGAAATAGCCGGTACCCGCGGTCGAGTTCAAACGGATTTTAATGGTTGTTGGCTTCGCCATGACGCAAGCGCCTTTCTTCTTAAATTCGAAGCGCGGGAATTAGGTCGGATTCGACGCTATGTCAACCGCGCGATTGCAGACTATTCTTCAAAATCAGGGAACCTAGTGGCCTCCATTTGGCCTTTTATGGCTTTTGATAGAAAAATCGTATTCGGGGGGCGCTCAGCTTTTAAATAATCCTTCAATATACGTAGCATCATTTTGGTGGCGCGCTGCAACTCAAGCTCTTTTATTTCGTCAAATGTGAACCAGCCCACATTGAGCAGTTCGGCGCTGTCTCCTATTTTTGGCAGAGAATTTCTCTCTAAATGCTTGTGAAAAAACCAAGCGTCGAATCGTTTATGGCGGTGAGGGGGTGTTATTGCGCGTCCAAAAACTTCAATCCCGGATATATCCGGTCGCAAATTTGCCTCGCGGAAAGCGTCATAGCTGGCGTGATTTAAGTTACGGTCAGACTCTTTTACGGATTTACCCAGTAGAAGCCGCGTTTCTTCCCACGTCTCACGGATGGAGGCCAACACGATAGCTCTGGATTTTCGGGGACTATATGCGGCTTCCAATATGCGCTCTGTTCTGGCGCTGAGAGCACCGTAAAATTTTGCGTAGCTGTCGGCTCTGTCAACGCGTCCCCCCGGGAAAACATAGACACTGGGCATGAAATCATGTTTCTTCGAGCGTTGCCCCATGAGAATTTTTGGATTTTTTGGGTCCCCGCAGGTCAAAACAATAGTTGACGCGATGCGCGGACGGGGCGCGCGTTTCAACTGCGCGCGCTTATCCACTTCGCCTTTTGTCAGGCTGACTTTGCCTATCCTAAAGTTTAAATTTTCCTTTTCACTCATTTCGAAGGCTCAATTTCGCTTTCTCTTATGACGCTTTCCACGAGACCCTTTCCCCTTACTGCGGGGGTTGCCTTTTGGCGGTTTCCCATCTTCCGGTTTGGAAATCATCTCAAAAATCAGGCCGCCTGTCACGGGGGTAGCTTCCTTGAGTTGGACCCGCACTTGGCGTCCGAAACGATAGGTTTTTCCGCTATTTACGCCCGTTAGCGCTTTTTTCTTTTCTTCAAAAGCAAAATACTCCTGCCCCAGACTACGCGCGGGAATAAGCCCGTCCGCCCCGGTTTCGTCCAACGTGATAAAGAGTCCAAATTTCGTCACGCCGGTAATGCGGGCATCAAATTCGGCGTCGAGCTGTTTCTCCAAATAGGCGGCGACATAGCGGTCGGTCGCGTCGCGCTCGGCCACCATAGCCCGTCTTTCTGTTGTTGAAATATGCTCGGCAATTTCTTTTAGGCGGGAGTTTTCCGTGGCCGTCGTACCGTCCTCACCGAGTTTGAAAGTTTTAATTAAGGCGCGGTGCACAATAAGGTCGGCATAACGCCGGATAGGAGAGGTGAAATGCGCATAGTGATCCAGATTTAGTCCAAAATGCCCTGATCCGTCAGGTGTATATATAGCCTGGGATTGAGATCGGAGAACCGCCATGCTGACAGTCTCCGACAGGTCTTTTTCTCCCGCTTGCTGGAGCAGGCGGTTAAAGCGTTTTGGTGTAACCCGATCCGACAAAGTAAATTTCAGATCCAGAGCGGGCAGGAAGTCTACCAATCCTTGCAATTTGTCTCGGCCTGGCTCTTCATGCAGCCGGATAATCGTCTGGATATTTTTCTGTGCCAGAGCTTCGGCGGCGGCAACATTGGCCTGCACCATAAATTCTTCGATGAGCTTATGCGCGTCAAACCGCTCACGTAGCGTGATGGCGGTTACATCACCGGCCTCATTGACGTGCACTCGACGCTCCGGCAGCTCAATCGCCAAAGGCTCTCTTTCGGCGCGAGATTGTTTCAGCACGCCGTAAGCCGCGTAGAGGTTTTGTAAAATATCGAGAACAGGCTCTGCGGCTATGCCGGGTGAGCCCATAAAACCGTCCTGCGCTTCGGCGTAGGTTAGCCGAGCATGAGAGCGCATTAAACCGCGATGGAATTTATGGCTTTGCTTGTGACCTTTTTTATCAAATACAATGCGGACGGCCATACAGGCTCGATCTTCATGGGGGCGAAGGGAGCAGAGGTCAGAGGAGAGCTCATGCGGCAGCATGGGCTCCACTCTATCGGGTAAGTAAACCGAATTTCCCTTTTCCCGCGCGGCCTCGTCCAAGGCTGATCCGGGCGTCACAAATGCCGCGACATCGGCAATTGCTACCCAAATGACCCAACCGCCTTTGTTTTTCGGATTCTCATCTGGATGGGCGAGAACCGCGTCGTCAAAGTCTTTGGCATCAACGGGATCAATCGTGATGAGCGCGAGATGTCTTAGATCCTCACGTGCTCCAGAGAGCTTCGGCAGTTTTAGGGACTTGGCTTCATCAATAACTTCGTCACTGAAACCCATCGGAATGTCGTTTTCATAAAGCGAAATCAAAGACGCGGCTTTGGCGCCGTCGGCTGACCCAACGGTTTTGACGATATCGGCCAGCTGGAGATCGCCTTTATTTTTCCGGCTAGAGCGGAAGAAGACAAGATCGTTGTTTTCGGCATCTTTGGGCACATTATTGGGTTTATATTCGTCGCGAGTTTTTTTGCTAACGGGCTTGATACGCCAACCGCGTCCGCCTTGGTATAAGACACCAAGATGCTCAGAGGGGCCATCGCCGAGTTTTTTCATGACCTGCGCTGTAATCGTGCCGTCATTGCGTTTTTTGATACGGCAAAGCGCGCGGCCCCCGACAGCCATTTCCACACCTTTATCGCCCTTGGATTTTTTAGCGGTTGGGCCTTCGCGCACAAGAATTTGGGGCGGTTGCCCTTCACCTTTAAAACTTTCCGGTGCCCCGATCAGATCGCCATGTTCATCGATTTTTGTAATCCGGATCACCATAACACCGGGCAGGGCGTCGGCCTCCCGATAGGTTTTTTTGGAGGATTTTACGATCAAACCATCGTCTTCCAATTCACGTAAATGAGCGCGGAGAGTGCGGCGGTCTTCGCCTTTGACGCCGAGGTGGCGGGCAAGAGCTTTGTTATCGTAACGATCAGGCTCAGCGCTGACGGCAGATAGAATAGATTTTTTGGATAATGTCATCGGTACCGACTTAGCAGGGCAATCTTACAATGTCATTGCGGGAGTTACAGTGTGGGAGAGGCGACTAATTTGAGGTAGGTGTATTGGAGCGGCCTTGACTATCCGAACGCAGCGTCCAGTCGCGCTCGCCGGGTTTATCTCAGCTCGAAACTGCGCGGTACGACAGGCCAACTCATTCCAATAAGCCCGGCACAATCCGCCCACCTCAATAGGCAGATGCTCACCCGCGCCGTCCCCAGAACCAGTGATGACGTCTCACTTGCCCATAAACAAAAGAACGAGTCAGGCTATAGCGCAGGAAATGAAAGTGCGGGTGGAGTTGTAAACCCTAAATTCCGCTTATATTGTCCTCGCTCTTCGTCCCTAAAGGACAATGACGAGATTAAGTTATCCGTAAAAGGACTAAAAATAGCTTGTGAATGCGATTGAATTCAGAACCTCTAACTTTAAGACTGCGCAATGCAGTGACATAGCGCAGACCAAATACCCGCTTCTCAACGGGTCAGCGAGGTAGAAAAAAGCAAAAGAGCTACTTTTTAGCCGCAGGTTTTTTCTTCGCTGCAGGCTTTTTCTTCGCTGCAGGCTTTTTGGCCGCTGTTTTCTTCGCGGCAGGTTTTTTCTTTGCGGCGGTTTTCTTTTTCGCCGGGGCTTTTTTCTTTTTCGACCCCTTAGCTTCCTTTGCGGCAATATACTCGACCGCCATTTCAAGGGTGACTTCCTGCGGGTCTTGACCCTTGGGAATGGTGGCGTTGATTTTTTCGTATTTCACATAAGGTCCGTAGCGGCCTTCCATGACCTGAACGGGTTTTTCCGTAGAAGGGTGTTTGCCTAGGTCTTTCAAGACCTTGCCACCGCGGGAGCGTTTGCTTGGATTGGCGATTTTATCGGCAATCATATCGACGGCGCGATTGAGGCCGACCTCAAACATATCATCAATATCGGGAAGGTTCACATAGGTTGTATTGTGCTTGATATAGGGGCCAAAACGGCCGAGAGCCGCAATGATCTGATTGCCGTCTTCCGGATGAGAGCCAATTTTACGCGGCAAGTCGATAAGCTTAAGTCCTTTTTCAAGGTCCATCGCATCATAGCTCCACGTCTTGGGGAGGCTTGTGCGTTTCGGCTTTTTCTCGGTTTCCATTTCGACATAAGGACCAAAACGTCCTGTTTTGAGCACGACGTCTTTTTCAGTTTCTGGATGGACGCCCAGAATTTTGTCTTCGGCTTGTGCGTCTGCCGCTTCACCTTGCCCAAACGGGCGGGTCATTTTGCATTCTGGGTAGTTGGAGCAACCGACAAAAGCTCCAAATTTCCCAAGTTTGAGGGACAGTTCACCATCATCACAGCTTGGGCATTTGCGTGGGTCGGATCCGTCTTCTTTGGGCGGGAATACTAGAGGGCGCAGTGCATCATTCAGCGCGTCAAGAACATGGGTAATGCGTAGGTCTTTGGTTTCATGGACACTGGCAGAAAATTCTTTCCAGAATTCTTCGAGGAGTTTTTTATATTCCAAATCACCAGACGAGACGAGGTCAAGACGCTCTTCAAGGTCTGCCGTATAATTGTATTGTACGTATTTCCCGAAGAAGTTCTCAAGAAACGCCGTTAGCAAACGGCCCTTGTCATCTGGAGAGAAGCGGCGCTTTTCGAGGTTCACATAGCCCCGGTCCTGCAAAACTTTCAGGATAGAGGCGTAAGTGGACGGGCGTCCAATGCCAAGTTCTTCCATCTTTTTAACCAAAGACGCTTCGGAATAGCGCGGCGGCGGTTGAGTGAAATGCTGATCTGCAGAGATATCAGAACTATCGGCTTTGTCACCGGCTTTGACAGGCGGAAGTGTTGTATCTTCTTCATCACCATCGACTTTCTTCTTTTTGCTTTCGCCGTAAACCTTAAGGAATCCATCAAAACGTACAATCTGACCTGTGGCGCGAAGCTCAACTGTTTTGCCGTCAGAAATTGTCACAGTGGTGCGATCCAAAATGGCGGATTCCATTTGGCTCGCCATGGCGCGTTTCCAGATCAGCTCATAGAGTTTCTTCATATCGCCTTGGAGATTCAGAGAATCGGGTCTGCGGGAAAAGCTGGTCGGGCGGATAGCTTCATGGGCCTCTTGCGCATTTTTGGCTTTAGAGGTGTAAACGCGGTGTTGGCCCGGCAGATATTTGTCGCCGTAATTGGAGGCAATAGAGGCGCGGCAATCGCTGATCGCTTCGCCAACCATAGAGACCCCGTCGGTTCGCATATAGGTGATGAGACCCGTCGTCTCTCCGCCAATATCTACCCCTTCATAAAGGCGTTGCGCGGTTTGCATAGTTTGTGTCGCCGAGAATCCAAGCTTTCGCGAGGCGTCTTGTTGTAAGGTCGAAGTCGTAAAGGGCGGGTAGGGGTTGCGTGTGACCGGCTTGGCTTCGACTTTTTCAATATGAAGCGATGCTGACTCGACCGCGGATTTGGCTTTGAGGGCCAACTCTTCATTCCCTAGCGTAAATTTCTCGAGCTTTTCTCCGTTCAGCGCAACCAGGCGAGCGGGGAATTGACCAGAACCGGATTTAATCTGGCCTTCGACGGTCCAATATTCTCGGGCGTCGAAGTTTTCGATCTCGGTTTCGCGTTCACATATAAGGCGCAAGGCGACGGATTGGACGCGGCCGGCAGAACGGGCGCCGGGCAGTTTACGCCAAAGCACAGGAGAGAGCGTAAATCCGACAAGATAATCTAGCGCGCGGCGGGCCAGGTAAGCTTCGACCAACTCCATATCAAGCTGACGCGGCTTCGCAATCGCGTCTGTAACAGATTTTTTGGTGATAGCGTTAAACACAACTCGCTCAACGGGCTTGCCTTTAAAGGCTTTTTTCTTTGATAGAACTTCCAGTAAATGCCATGAAATTGCTTCGCCTTCCCTATCTGGGTCGGTTGCGAGAATGAGTTTGTCAGACGAATCGAGCGCATTTTCAATATCCTTAATGCGTTTTTTTGATTGGGTATCGACACTCCAAGACATGGCGAAATCATCGTCCGGGTCAACAGATCCATTTTTGGAAGGCAGGTCCCGGACATGACCAAAGCTGGCCAATACCTTGTAATCTTTACCTAAATATTTTTCGATGGTCTTGGCTTTAGCCGGTGACTCGACAATGACTAGATTCATTTTATGTCTTACCTTCTGTCATATTGCCCTGATTTAGGCGGGCAATAGCGGCGCTCATTTGGTCTGCAAGATGTATAATGTCAACTCGAACAGATGTGATATGGCTAAACTACACTTTATAGTTTTGTCTTGATATTTTACTCGTTATAGTTACAATTCGATCCTCTCCTATTTGATAAAGGATTTGAAATGCAGACCTCTCTCCCGTCACAGCCTGTGGATTTTCCTCTTTCGTCGGAACAGATAAAATTGCTCGATTATCTGCATGATATGACCCAGCAATTACATGAATTGGCCGAACTAGGCCGGTTTGGTGAGGTTAAAAGGTCACTGGAGGAAACGCTAACCTGTATCAACGCGCTGCGTTAGTTTAAATAAAGGACAGAGATGCGCCCATCAGCCTCAACGGCAATCTCCGCGTTCAACTCCAATTCGAGTAGCGCCGCATTCACAATGGGGGTTGGCAAACCGCTCGCTCGGATAATTGTGTCACGAGGGGCAGGGCTTGGCGACAGGACGTTCAAGATGTTGCTTTTGGCGGCTTCAATTTCTTTTTGCGCCACGCGCCACAAAACGGGCGGATCTTTATAGCCTTCGTCGCTTTCAAAAAATTGGGTTTTGGGCAGGGCGGCTAGACAGTCCAGAATATCTTGGGTGTTTTCGATCAAGGCCGCGCCTTGGCGAATAAGGCGGTTGCACCCTTTCGTGCGCGGATCGAGCGGGGAGCCGGGAGCTGCCATGACTTCTCGTCCTTGTTCGGCGGCATATCGCGCCGTGATGAGCGTGCCGGAACGCTCTGCTGCTTCTATCACCACAACGCCTTGACTTAGCCCTGAAATGATACGATTTCTGCGTGGAAAGTCACGAGCCGTCGCGCGGTAGCCTAAAGGACTTTCACTGACTAATAACCCCTTTTCGCGCATAGCCAAATGCAGATCTTCGTTCTGGCGCGGATAAATATGATCTACACCGCCGCCCAAAACGCCGATTGTGCCCGTCGCTAGAGATGCCCGATGCGCGCAGGCATCCATGCCCCGGGCCAGCCCCGAGACAATGACGTATCCTTCCTCGGCCAGTTCTCTAGCAATTTGCGAGGCAAAACGCTGCCCATTGGCAGATGCATTTCGCGATCCGATTATCGCAAGGCAAGGCTTGGAGAGTAATGACGCGTCGCCCCAGACACTAATCAGAGGCGGCGGCGGGTCAATGGCACGGAGAGCGGTTGGATAATCAGTCTCACAAGCGGCAATCAGCCTTATGCCGAGTTTGTCGCTTGCCTCCATTTCCTCTTCGACCTGTTGTAAGGTCGGAGGGCAAATATCTTTTTTTCGGATAAGGTCAGGAAGGGCGTCGAGCGCTTTAGCGGCAGTCCCGAACCTTTTCAGTAAATCCCGAAAAGCAACGGGCCCTACCGTTTGAGTTCGGGTCAGGCGTAACCAGTCACGGCGCTCCGTAAAACTTAACTCGCGGAGCTGCATTAGCCCTTTTGACCGATTTTGCTTTCCTGACCTTTCAAAAGCCTCGTGATGTTTTCACGATGACGTATCAGGATGATAACTGCCATAAATGTTACCATACAAGCGGCTGCAACAGGCGAAATCAACCAAGCTAAAACAGATGAAAAGACACAGGCCAGAAGGGCGCCGAGCGAAGAGAGTCGCGTAATGAAAGCGGTCGCCAACCACACAACAGCCGCAAATATACCGACGGGCCAAACCAGAGCGAACAAACCGCCAAAAAAGGTGGCAACGCCTTTTCCGCCTTTAAAGCCCAGCCAAATTGGATAGCAATGCCCGATAAGTGCTGCGGCCGAGGCTATATAGCCATAAGGCTGTCCTAAAAAATGCGCGATGACGAGCCCTGTCACGCCGGCTTTAGCTGCGTCTAATAAAAGTGTGAGTGCGGCAATATCCTTGCGTCCAGTGCGAAGCACATTAGTTGCGCCAATATTTCCCGATCCAATCTTGCGAATATCGCCTTGTCCGCTAGCCTTGGCTAAAAGCAGTCCAAAGGGAATTGCGCCAAGGAAGTATCCTGCCAAAAGGGCAATAAGTATCGGGGTAATGCTCATCCTGAAAAGTTGCCCAAATGTAACATAAGAGTAAAGCGAAAACGCATTTTTATTTCTCAGGCTTTTGATAGAGGGCAGCTTGGCATAGATCTTCTATAAACGTCTTTTGGATCTCCATGGCCTGATTGGTATTTGGAAGTCTGAGCATATAAGACGGGTGATAGGTCACAAAAATTGTCGGCCCATACTTTGTTGGCAAAGGGCATCCGCGAATCTTCTCCAACGTCACCGCTTTACCTAAAATCGCCTGAGCTGCAGTTGCGCCGAGTGCTATAATGACTTCTGGTTTGACAAGGGCGATTTCCTTTTGAAGCCACATATTGCACGCTTTGATTTCCACCGATCCGGGTGTGCTGTGGATGCGGGCTGTCCTTTTTGGGACAAATTTAAAATGTTTAACCGCATTAGTCAGGTAAATTTCGGACCGAATGAGTCCCGCTTGCTTCAGACAGTCATTTAAAAGTTGACCCGCAGGCCCGACGAAAGGACGACCCACTATGTCCTCTTTATCTCCCGGTTGCTCGCCCACAATTAAGAGTCGCGACATATCCGGCCCTTCGCCCATGACAGGTTGTGAAGCGGATTTATAAAGATCGCAGTTTTTACAAAGGGTCAGCACGTCGGAAATCTCCGATAAATCTTCGAATGTGTCGGGAATTTGGGGGGGTGGGTATTGATTGGACCTAAGTCGGGACGCCAATGGATTTGGCGCCGTGACGCCATGTGTTTCCATTGTGTTTTGCCGGACTTTGGCGGAGGCGACCAAATCGGGAATGAGAGCCGTTTCCGGCATATTTTTCCAGTATTTCTTTGGCATTTCGGACAACATGGCGCCCACTTTCAATCGCGCTGGATTAAAGATTGATTGGAAATAAGTTTTCCAGTGTTCTTCTAAGGCGTCATCTGTCGGGACATCGCTTTTTTTGCCCCCTGCATCAAAAGTCAAGATCTGCCCGTTCCAACGCGCCGAACAATGTGGCGTGATGATAACCCAGTCCATATTTGGAAAACGTCGCGTGAAAAACGGAGCTGTTAATCGGGTGATATAATGTGTCGGCTCAAACCACGCGGCAAACTGCTCGCGCTTAAACCGTCCTTCCCCTACTTTTTTAAACCTGACAAAGGCGTGCATTTTATGTCTGTCGCGCCGAATGGCGTGGTCGCATTCGTGAAGCCAAAGAATGTCGTCATGGGGGCTGTCATTCAAAAAAAGAGGGTCTGATTGGAGGCGGAATAGAATTCGGTATAACTTGGCGAACCGCTCCGGATCGGTATGACACAGAACTCTTTCAGCCAGCTCAGGAAAGGCCCGGGGGACGACCGTATTTGTGTTCGTGTCACTTAAACTTCCCCAAGGTTTCTGCAAATCATCCAGAAAGGATGTCATTTCGCGTGGGCCGCGCCAATCGGTTTGTTCAGGCGGTACGCCGTGTTGCAATAACCGCCGGGCCGCTGCCCGCCATTCGGAATAGTCCGTCTCACTGCGTAATGTGACACTTATCATATCAGTGTAAGTTGCTCTGGGGGCGGTGCATAACGCGCTCGCAAATGCTCACTATCCGTAAGATGGCCGGGCGACCAATCAGACGTTTCAATAAAAGGGAGAACCTTTTTGACGGACGGGGCGAGCTTGATCAAATCCTGCAAATTTAAGCGAGTTAATCTCCGCGCCTTGAGAAGTTTTTCTACAGTACGGCTTCCAAATCCAGGAACACGCATCAATTGGGATTTAGACGCGTGATTAATGTCGATTGGAAACCATTCCCGGTGTTTTAACGCCCAGGAAAGTTTGGGGTCGATCTCCAGATCCAGCATCCCATTTATAGAAGATGACAGAATTTCATCTGTGCGAAATCCATAAAATCGAAAAAGCCAATCCGCTTGATATAAACGGTGTTCACGAATGAGAGGCGGGGAGATAGGCGGGAGGTCGCTTGAGGCATCGGGTATAGGACTATAGGCTGAGTAATATACCCGCCGCATTTTGTATCCCGAATAGAGACGTTCGGATGTCTCGATGATATCGGCGTCAGTCGATTTATCGGCGCCAATAATCATTTGAGTAGATTGTCCTGCTGGCGCAAATTTAGGAGCGTTGTTAGACTTTCGATGACTTTTAGAGGCGTCTTCGCCTTTTTGAGCATCTATTCTCAACCTCACGTCAGCCATTGCCTTACGAATCGTCTGACCACTTTTTTCAGGTGCGAAACTGCTCAGGGAGGTTTCGGTGGGGAGTTCAATATTGACAGAGAGACGATCCGCATAAAGGCCGGCTTGTTCAATCAGGAGCGGGTCCGCCTCTGCAATTGTTTTGAGGTGAATGTAACCGCGGAAACTGTGATCTTCGCGAAGCGCGCGCGCCACCTCTACCAATTGTTCCATGGTATAATCTGGCGATTGAATTATACCGGAAGATAGAAAAAGACCTTCGATATAGTTTCTTTTATAAAAATCCAATGTCAATGTGATGAGTTCAGACGGCGTAAACCGAGCACGTTCCACATTGGAACTGGAGCGGTTGATACAATAGCGGCATTCAAAAATGCAAAAATTTGTCAGCAACACTTTGAGCAAGGAGATACATCGACCGTCTGGCGCATAAGCGTGGCATATCCCCATGCCTTCGGTTGACCCAATTCCGGAACTGCCCAAAGAGGAGCGTGTGTTCGTGCCGGAGGAGGCGCAAGAGGCATCATATTTCGCAGCATCAGCCAGAATTGCGAGCTTATCAATAAGGGTTCTTTTTGCCATGGAACAAAAATAGAACAAAATTAAGGCTGTGTCGTTAGCTCAGGTTACTTTTTACACAGCTTTCAGCCGTTTGTCCGTGGTGGGGACAAAGTGCTGAAAACCTGATTTTCAAGAAAAGCCTGCTGGAGGTACCACCCGGAATCGAACCGGGGTACACGGATTTGCAATCCGGTGCGTCACCACTCCGCCATGGTACCATCGCAGGGCCGTCCTCTTAGCGACAGCTTTGACCCTTCGCAAGTCTGATTTATCGCGCTCTGCATATTGGGGATTGAATGTGAGATATACAAATTCTGCCATTGCAAGGCTTTGGACTGGCAGGCTATAGCGTAGCCGCGTAAAGACGCCTTGTAAGTGAGGGTGGGTCGTGAGACTCTACGCCGCGAAATAGATGAGGAAATTTCATGTTCGACTTCGCCAAAGCGCGTGACCATATGGTAGAAAGCCAAATCCGGACCAGTGATGTAACGGAACCGGCTATATTAAAGGCTTTCCGGACAACCCCGCGCGAACGATTCGTTCCCAAAGCTAAATCCGCACTTGCCTATGGGGACTCGCATATCAAGATGGATGAGAGCCGCATCATGCTTCGCCCGCGCGATTTTGCAAAACTTGTCGATGCCGCCGAAATTCGGTCTTCGGATATTGTGCTCGATATTGCCTGCGCGCGTGGTTACTCAACAGCGATAATGGCCAAGCTGGCGGATACGGTCGTCGGGTTAGAAACGTCGGAAGAGGCAGTTGATAAGGCTACTGATTTATTGAACGAAACTGATATTAGCAACGCTGCTGTGGTAAAAGGGGAATTGAAAGCGGGCGCGTCCGAGCACGGGCCTTTCAATGTTATTTTTGTAAACGGAGCAGTAACGGACGTCCCCAAGAGCTGGCTTTCACAATTGGCTGATAAAGGCCGTTTAGTTTGTATTGTTCAAAACGGCCCAATGGGACGAGGTACCGTTTATACGAAATCCGGGGACTTTGTGGGAGAACGCGTAGTGTTTGACGCTTCAGCGCCTATTCTTCCCGGGTTTGAACGCGAAGCCGCTTTCGTTTTTTAGATGTTATTTCTCGGGTCAACCTGTGAAATGATCCAAAGGTTGTAACTGCACTCAGGAGAGTGGCCTCCTCATATCAGCTACAAGGTTTTATGACGCGCAAGTCTTACATCTTTAGCCACGCCTTAACGGTTATGGTTCTAAGCGGATTGTTGGCGGCGTCTTCTGTTTCGGCTGAAACTCTTTCAGAGGCCTTAGTCGCTGTTTATAATAAAAACCCGCAACTTTTAGCGGCGCGTACCCAATTGCGAGAGGTTGATGAAAGCTATATTCAGGCCCGCGCGCAAGGGAGGTTTTCTGTCACTGCCAGTGGTCAATATAGCCGGTCGGTACTGGAGGGCTCCGGCATTGGGAGCGGGCAGAGTTTCGGCCAAGGCGATATTCCTGATGAAATGCCGACGGGGTTAGCGCCGGATAATCTCTTTTATTATGCGCCGGGCGCGGCGCAAATCGAAGTCGTGCAGCCTCTTTATCAGGGAGGACGGATCAAAGCTTTGAAGGCGCAAGCGAAAGCCGGAATCCTTGCGCAGAGGGAAAGCCTGAGAGCGACAGAGAATCAACTTTTCCTCGCCGGCGCCAATGCCTATTTGGATGTGCAACAAGCGGAAGAAGCAGGCCGAATTCGCCGAAATAATGTGAGGGTTTTGTCCCGGCAGCTTGACGCGGCAAATGAACGGTTCGATGTCGGGGTGGGCACAAAAACAGATATTGCCCAATCTGGCGCGCGCTTGGCGGCGGCTGAGGCCGGTTTGGCCCAAGCCGAGGCAACACTGCAAAGCGCCCGCGCCAGCTATCAACGTGTTGTGGGGCGCATTCCGGTGGATTTACAGCCGGTCCCGCAATTTGTGACGCCGCAAACAGTGGGAGAGGCGATTGACTTAGCGCGTCAGAATAACCCGCAACTGATTGCCTCTTATTTCAACGAGGAGGCCGGAGAGGCTGCAATTGGCGTGGCCAAAGCAGCCGGTCGCCCCAAAATTTCGCTAAACGGAAACGTAGCGGCGCAGCGCGGACAGATTTTCGGATTTGAACAATCTGAATCGGCAGAGATTACCGCCCAGATTAGCATTCCGATATTTTCCGGTGGGCTAAATAGTTCCCGCGTAAGGCAGGCCGAACATGCGAAAACGCGTCTGGGCTTTGAGAGCCGGGACCGCGAAATGGCGGTGGAGGAGGCCATCCGCCAAATATGGGCGCAACGCGACGCGGCGCGAGCCACTCTAATTTCAGGCCAGAAGCAAGTCGAAGCCGCAGAGATCGCTTTTGAGGGCGTGTCGTTGGAGCTGGAAGTGGGCAGCCGTACTCAATTGGACGTGCTGGACGCTGAACAGGAGCTTCTAAATGCCAAGCTTACGCTTTTGGAGGCGGAGCGAAGTCTGAATGCGTCGACTTTTCAGCTTTTATCGACGATCGGAGTTTTTGATTCTAAGGGCATTCGCCTCGAACTGGATAGCCCTTATGATGCGCGGGCAAATTTTGAATCGGTCAAAAATGATGGTTTGGCCCGGATTGTGGATAAAACTGTTCCAGCCCCTATGCAGAAGGCTACCGACTCAATGTCAAAAAGTGTTGAGAGAGGAATTGTTAAGCTGGAGCGCCAGTTTTATGGGGCGTCTGAGACGCCGGAGTACGAATCCGATGACCAGGTTTCTTCAGATAATATGTCCAAATCAGAGCCGCAAAACAGTCGTTGATACCAGTAAAAACAACCATATTTCGATTCCCCCCACAATTGATGGATAGACCGCCTAGACAAGCCTTACGTGTTGTCTTAACTCTGTTTTAACAAGTCTTTGGGGGAAGGCGAATGAATCGGGTTCTTATAAGAATTCAGAGAAATCAGGGTCACTATGTCTGAAACGACATCCGAATCAGGGCAAGTACATCTCGCGGATGAACCGAGTATGGAAGACATTCTGGATTCTATCCGGAAGATAATAGCCGATGACGACCAAAAGATGGACATTGCGCCGCCGCAAGCCTTAGCTACTGATCTTTCAGAGAAAGACACCTCGCAAATAGAGCCGTCTTTATCTCCTGTAAGTTTGATTTCCGAAACGGTTCTGAGGCCTTCATCGGAGTATAACGAAAACAGCGTTTTTAATAAGGTTCAAAGCGAATCTGATTCGTCCCATGGAAAACATAATGACAGTGGGTTTGATATAGATGACGATACCGTAGATCTGGATATTGAGGCGTTACTAAGCGAAGCGGAAACGCCGTTGGACAGCTCGGAAAATTTAAGTTTTGAGTCTTTTTCGGGCGACGATGATCTTTCGGAAATGATGGATATCGAAATCCCAAAGCAGCCGGAAGAAGAGCTTGCTGAGTCGACTGATACGTATCTGGACTTGGGTTCAGAGCTCGAAATCACCTCTGATGACTTAGGAGATGATGACTTAGGAGATTCGGATATTCTTGATCTGTCTGAAATCATCAACGAACATAAGCCGACGGACGTTTCCGAAGCAGAGATGTCTGGCGATGATATGTTTGGCGATGATGAAGATAGTCTCTTCGGTCAGCTCGAAGGTATGTTGGCAGAAACCCCGGCGGAAGATATGTCACCGCAAGTCTTTGATGAAAGTAATTCTGAATTAGAAACGAAGATAGAGACTCCCCAAGCTTCTCAATCAAAAGATGAAGTCGAAGAGCTCGATAATATTCTTGCAGAGGCGATGCAGGATCCAGCTTCCCTAGAGGCCGCTCCCAATGCGCCCAAAGATATGTTAGAGAGCGCAGAGATAGGCAAGAAGCCTGCTTTCCATTCCGATGATGACGATATGGATATGGTCAAATCCCTTATGGCTGACTTGACCGAACCCGAAGAAAGCATAAATGAAGAGTCCATAAATGAAGATATAACTGGTCATGACGCCCAAGGGGGCGAGGACCTTGACAATACCGACATTCTAGATGAGATCATGAATATGAGCTTGGAGGATGAGCTGGGCGAAGAGGAAGCAGAGCTGAAAATTCCAGAGCCGGACGGCCCACAGGAGGACATAGACTCTTCTCCGGAAGCGCTCCAAGAGGTACCTGATGAAATCATTGAAAATGATATTTCCTTAGAAGATCTTGGATTTGACGCGCTTGAGGCGGACGCTACCGCAGCCGACGACAAAGAGGCCTTCATAGAGGAGAGCCGTCAATCGGAAATAACCGTGCCTGAAAAACAGCCTTCTCTGGCCGCGCAATCCCTGATTTCAAGCTTGAGAGAAATTGCCGGCGAAGCCGAACGGGACGCGCTGGAAGCGGAAGCCAAGTTTGAGGCGGCACAAGGCGCAGGCGAAAAAGACAATCAAACCTCTGAAAACACCCAGACTACAGCCGGAGGAAATTTTCCATCTGAAGCGGCTGAACAAAACCACGAGGACGTTCCGGCATCTGCTGATGTCGTACACATCGCCCCTGATAGAACCCAAAAGGAGACTGCAGACATGCCCAAAGCTGCTGTAAATCAAGACAGAATTCTCGACGATGTAAGCGGAGAAGCAGCGTCAAGCGCTTTTGCGTCTTTGAATAATATGGTCGAGGAAAAAGCCCTTAAAGCCGAGCGCGGCGACCGTATTGGCGATCTCGTTATGGAAGCGCTACGTCCCATGCTAAAGGAATGGCTTGACGAGCATTTGAACGATATCGTTGAGCGCGCTGTGACCAAAGAAGTTCAGCGGATTTCCTCCGGCAAGTAGATTTCTCTGCCTCTTTTCTTTTGAGGCAGAGCGCGATAAACCCCGTCTTCTTGGCAGAAGCTTTAAAAGCTGTGGCCGGGTAGGCGGGTTTTTTATTTGAACCCCGAACAATCTGTTTAGGTAAAGTGATGCTAGAGAAAAATTTCGATCCGAGAGAGGTGGAACCGCGCCTTTACAAAATGTGGGAAGAAAGCGGCGCGTTCAAACCGCGCGCGGCTAAACCCGAAGATACCAAAGACGATAATTTTTCCATCGTGATACCGCCGCCCAATGTGACGGGTAGCCTGCATATGGGCCACGCGGTCAATAATACAATTCAGGACATTCTCGTTCGGTATAACCGGATGAAGGGCAAAGCTGTCCTCTGGCAGCCAGGCGCAGACCACGCGGGGATCGCGACGCAAATGGTGGTGGAACGTAAGCTCGCCGCCGAGGGCAAAGCGCGCAAAGACATGACCCGCGAAGACTTTCTAAATCACGTCTGGGCGTGGAAAAAGGAAAGCGGCGACAATATCACGACGCAGCTTCGCCGCCTGGGCTCCTCCTGCGACTGGTCGCGCGAGAAGTTCACCCTTGGCGATCCGGACGATGACAGCGATAAAATGGCGGAGGCGATAACCAAGGCTTTCGTCGATATGTATAATGACGGTCTGATTTACCGCGACAAGCGCCTGGTCAATTGGGATCCGCATTTCCAGACCGCGATTTCCGATCTGGAAGTCGAAAATATCGAAAAAGATGGCCATTTCTGGCATTTCAAATATCCGCTCGAAGGCGGTGAAACCTATACTTATGTCGAGAAGGACGAGGATGGGACTGTGACGCTCACTGAAGAGCGCGATTATATCTCTATCGCCACGACACGGCCTGAAACCATGCTCGGCGACGGCGCGGTGGCGGTTCATCCCGATGACGAACGCTACGCCTCGATTGTCGGGAAAAAGGTGCGTCTGCCGCTGGCGGGCCGCCTTATCCCGATTATTACGGATGAATATCCCGATATGGATTTCGGCTCCGGCGCGGTGAAGATTACGGGCGCACATGACTTTAACGATTACGAAGTCGCCAAACGCAATGACATTCCGATGTATTCGCTTATGGACGAAAAAGGCGTGATGATCGCCAGCGAGGACAAAGACGGAAACGCCGTCATGCCGGAAAAATATGTCGGTATGGACCGGTTCAAGGCGCGCAAGGCCGTTGTCGCGGATATCGACGCGGAAGGCCTGCTTATCAAAATCGAAGATAAGAAAATCCAGCAACCGATTGGGGATAGGTCGGGTGTGGTCATTGAACCGATGCTGACCGACCAATGGTTTGTCGCGGCTGATAAAATGGCCGGGGAAGCGATGGCGAAAGTCGCGGACGGATCAACAAACTTCGTCCCGGAAAACTGGAAGAAGACCTATGACCACTGGATGGAGAATATCCAGCCTTGGTGTATTTCACGGCAATTATGGTGGGGACATCAGATTCCGGCTTGGTATGGTCTTTTAAACGACGAGAAAACGAATGCTGGTGAAGGCGGATACAAAATATTTGTTGGATTTGACGAAGCCGAAATCGAAAAGCAAGCCAAAGATTATTATGGTAAAGGCGTAATTGTAGATTTTGTTGAAGATACACTTCCGGGAAAGGCCGGAGAGGGAAGACAAGGTGATTTCAAATCCTCGCATATTACTTTGAAAAGAGACCCTGACGTTCTAGACACGTGGTTTTCCTCCGGCCTCTGGCCGTTCTCCACGCTCGGCTGGCCCGAACAGACCGAAGAATTGGAGCGCTTCTACCCGACTTCCGTCCTCGTTACTGCTTTCGACATCATTTTCTTCTGGGTGGCGCGGATGATGATGCAGGGGCTTCATTTCATGGACGAAGTGCCGTTTCATGACGTTTATATCCACGCGCTTGTTCTCGACGAAGCCGGTAAGAAAATGTCCAAATCCATCGGCAATACGCTCGACCCGCTCGACCTGATTGACGGGGTGAGCGCGGATGAGTTGGTGGCGAAACGCACACGCGGATTGAAAAATCCGGAAAAAGCGCCGCAGATCGAAAAAGCGACTCGTAAGCAATACCCTGATGGATTTGAAGCTTACGGGGCGGACGCCCTGCGCTTTGCTCTGGCGTCACAAGCCGGGCAGGGGCGTAATATCCGCCTGTCTGTCGAGCGCATTGCGGGTTATCGCAATTTCGGCACCAAGCTCTGGTCTGCTGCCAATTTCGGTCAAATGAACGGCTGCAAACCCACGGTCACGTTTGATCCGTCCAATACAATTATTCCGATAAACCAGTGGATTGTGTCCGAAACGGTCAAGACGGCGCAGGAAGTGTCCCGCTGCATTGACGCTTACCGATTTAACGATGCGGCCGATGCGGCCTATAAATTCGCGTGGGACACCTTCTGTAGCTGGTATCTGGAACTGACCAAGCCTCTTCTTTCGGGGACGGACGGGTCTGCCAAAGAGGAAACGCAAGCGACCTTTGCCTGGGTGCTCGACCAAATCCTAAAGCTCCTGCACCCCTTCATGCCGTTCATCACCGAAGAAATGTGGGACAAGATTGACGCTCGCCGTGAAAGCCATTTGATTGTCGCGCCTTGGCCGGACTTAGGCGACGACTTGATTCATGCAGAGTCAACCGAAGAGGTTGAGTGGTTACAAACCCTCATCACGAATATTCGTTCTGTCCGGTCGGACATGAATATCCCACCAGCGAAGAAAGCCGATCTCCTAATGCTCTCGGGCGATCTGGATCCGCGCCTGTCTTATTACGCACCGCAGCTTTCGCCGATGGCGCGTGTGGCAGAAGTCAAAACCGCCGAGGCCGCCCCGCAAGGCGCGCTCCAGACGGTGGTGGACGGGGTGACTTATGCCATCCCGCTCGAAGGCCTCATTGATTTGGACGCAGAACGCGCGCGTCTGAATAAGGAGATCGACAAGGCCCAGGTGGAGATCGAAAAAATCGATAAGAAATTGAGTAATGAAGCCTTTGTCGCCAAAGCGCCGGAAAAGGTTGTGGCTTTGCAAAAGGAACGCCGCGCCGATTATCTTGCCGAACAGGAAAAGTTGAAAGAAGCCTTAGCGGGCCTTGGCTAAGGGGAGGGGCAGCCCTAACCCAACTTTAAACTTATCGCTGTAAGCCGTCTTCATGACGGCTTTCTCGACAGAAACTCCGCAAGATTTGCAAGGGCTCCGCGTACAGCTTTATGACGTGTTCGGCTGGCAATATCGCGCGAAATCCGTACCGCCGCCCATTCTGCCCTTATTGAACGCCACCGGAATGCTCCGTAGCCCAAGCGGTCTTTTCCGCTGTAACGGCCACATCATCGGCCAAGGTTATCGCGACCTGTCTTTTGAAATTTTGGAAATCGCCGCGAGGGATACAGACCGTGACCTGGAAGAGCCGTTTGCGCGTTTTTCTGCTGAAGGGTTTTCTGGTCTGCTCGTCAGTGTGGATCATTACACGGGATTTTTGGGCCGAACGGTGGTTGTGCGGGATGCAGGAATTCTAAATCCGAAAACTCTCCAAGATATGTCGCGCGTGCGCCTCGTCGATACAGGGTTTGAGGCTTTGTTTGAGGTTCATTCTGACGATCAGGTTGAAGGGCGAAGCCTTATGACCCCCGACTTCATGCAGCGACTTATGGATTTTGACACGCTGGATATTTTCAAGGGATTACAAATCGCCTTTTTGGGAAATCGGATGCACGCGCTTCTTCCGCTCGGAGAAAAGGTTCAGTTTGGCTCAGATCGACGCGCCCGCAGCGCAGGGGAGGCGAAATCAGCCATTTGCAAAGAAATGAAGCTCGTCTTTGGATTGCTGGCGGATATGGACGCGCTCCATGCTTGCGCGCGGGCCAAGACAGAAGAGGTGATACAGGCTGAACGCCGCGAGTTTTACAACGCCCGAATTGCAGCTGTCGAAGCCGCTGTGGATGAAGCCATAAAAAACGGAACGATTAAAACCTCCGCTCACCCCAAATTCATGACAGAGACGGGATCAGAAATGGTCGATCCCGCATTGTGGGGCCTGCTCCGTCCCCGAGTTTAGAGGTCAAATTCGCCCATGACCGGTACATGATCGGACGGTTTCTGGCCTTCGCGAACATGACGGTGAATGACGATGCCTTTGGCTTTGTCCGCGGCCTGAGGTGATAGCAAGAGATGGTCAATGCGAATGCCAAGATTGTTCTGCCACGCCCCCCCTTGATAATCCCAGAAAGAATATTGCCCGTCGCGCCCGTCAAATTGTTCAAACATTTCCGTCAGGCCAAGATACTTTAAGGCCTGAAAAGCCTGCAGGGTTTCGGGGCGGTAAAGGGCGTCGCCCCACCAGGCTTTGGGGTCATGTGTATCGCCGGCGCGAGGAATGACATTGTAATCACCCGCCAGAATGAGCGGCTCTTCGTTTTTCAAAAGCTCCGCCGCATGGGTTTTGAGACGCGCCATCCAATCGAGCTTATAGGTATATTTCGGGCTTTCCATCGGGTTGTCTAAAACCGGATTGCCGTTTGGCAGATATATGGAAGCAATGCGGACAGGGCCATTTTTTCCGCTGATAACGACTTCGAGATAGCGCGCCTGCTCATCCAACTCGTCCCCCGGCAGACGGGGCGAGACTTCGTCAAAGGGAAGTTTTGAGAGAACAGCAACGCCGTTATAGCTTTTCTGTCCATGTATAGCGACATTGTAGCCGAGCGCTTCAATTTCCATGAGCGGAAAGGCATCATCTATCGTTTTGATTTCCTGCAAGCAGGCAATATCCGGCTTGGCTTCTTCCAGCCACGTCGTGACCGCATGCATCCGGGCCTTGATAGAGTTCACATTCCAAGTCGCTATTTTCATAGACGCGTGGTCGGGCAGGGGGCGAAAAGAGTCAAGTCACCGCATCTATTCGAACGAAAAATTTCCTTTAAAGCGAATGAGTTAGGCAGGCGTGATAAAACATAAGCGATTTATTGTTGAATAATACAATTTATTGTGTATATACAACATTATGATTTATAACCGCATTAAAATTTTGCGTACAGAGCGCGGCCTATCTCGGAAAGATCTTGCCGAAGCTGTGGACGTAAATTTTCAGACCATCGGCTATCTGGAACGGGGGGATTATAATGCGTCGCTGGAGCTGGCCTTTAAACTCGCCGAATTTTTCGAAGTGCCGATTGATATGGCTTTCAGCCTCCGCCCGTTCAAAACCCTAGCCGAAGAATTAGCCGCAAATCGCGCGGCCCAATAGGAGAGAGATATGTCAAATTCTGTAAGAGCCTGTGAGCCAAATTCAGCACGTATGCGCGTTTCGGAAGCGCGACTTTTAAGCTCACTGGCATTAGCATTAGTATTTGCGGGCGTCGGCTTCTATTTCGTCAATGTAATCGCGGGAGCATACCTTTCTTTCGCCACTGCTACGCTGGCGGTCTGTGTGCTTCAACGAACAGGTGTGTATCGTATTACGGGCGGTAAACAGCTTGATGATATGGAAAAAGTCCTAAAAGCGAAAGCTTTTCAAACGGCCTATTATATTTTAGGCGGGGCTACACTCTTCCTGTTTTTGACATTCGGAATCTTGTCGAAGAATGAACTAATTACAAATGGCGGTGAGATTTGGGGCTTTTTATTTTGGTGCTCGGCTATGTTTGTTGTGCTCGTTCCTGTTGCCTGTCTGTCTTGGAAAATGCCAACCGACGAAATAGAGCCCTAATTGCGCGGCGTTATTCATATCACTGACGACTAACCCTTGCAATTTTGGCGTAATCGCCGCATATCGCGCTCAAATTTTACCCCGATTATAAGAGCGCTCTATGGCCCGCCAATTTTGCTACCACATGCAAGGTCTCACGAAGAAATTCGGCAATAAGACTATTCTCGACAATGTTCACCTGTCCTTTTACCCGGATGCTAAAATTGGTCTCATCGGGGTCAATGGGGCAGGTAAATCGACCTTGATGAAAGTCATGGCGGGCGTTGATACAGAAGTGACAGGCGAGCATTGGGCCGCAGAAGGCGTAAAAGTCGGCTATCTGCCGCAGGAGCCGCGCCTTGATAATTCCAAAGATGTTTGGGGGAATGTCATTGAAGGCTGTGAAGACAAGAAAACCTTCGACACTTATAACGAAGTCGCCATGAAAATGGCCGAAGATTATTCTGATGAGTTGATGGAAGAAATGACGGCGCTTCAGGAGGAAGTTGATGCCAAGGACGCTTGGGACATTGATTCCAAAATCCAAATGGCGATGCAGGCTTTGCGTTGTCCGCCAAAAGACTCGGCCGTAGATAATCTTTCCGGCGGGGAAGCGCGCCGTGTGGCGCTGTGTCAGCTCTTGCTATCAAAGCCTGACCTTCTCCTCCTCGATGAACCAACCAACCATTTGGACGCCGAAACAGTCGCTTGGTTGGAAAATTATCTGGTCAATTACAAAGGCGCGATCATTCTTATTACCCATGATCGCTATTTTCTCGATAATATCACGAATTGGACGCTCGAAGTTGATCGGGGCAAAACCTATCCGCATGAGGGCAATTATTCCTCCTGGCTTGATGCCAAAGCCAAGCGCATGGACCAAGAAGGCCGCGAAGCCGATTCCAAGACCAAGGCGCTGAAAAAAGAATTAGAATGGATCCGGTCCAATCCAAAAGCGCGTCAAACTAAATCCAAGGCGCGTATCAGCGCTTATGAAAATTTGCGTGACGAGGCGGAGAATGAGGTTGTTTCTCATGCTGATATTCGTATTCCGATGGGCGAACGCCTCGGGAATGTGGTTGTTGAAGCTAAAAATGTCACCAAAGGATTCGGTGAAAAGCTTTTGATCAAAGATCTGTCTTTTAAACTTCCCCGCGGCGGCATTGTTGGCGTCATTGGCCCGAATGGGGCGGGTAAAACTACCTTGTTCAAAATGATTACGGGTGAGGAAACACCCGATGAGGGGGAGTTTAAAGTCGGCGAAACGGTCGAGCTGGGTTACGTTGACCAGAACCGCGACGCTCTGGATAATTCCAAAAATATTTGGGAAGCGATTTCCGATGGATTGGATATTATCCATATGGGTAAACGCGAGGTCCCAAGCCGGGCTTATGTCGGCGCTTTTAACTTTAAAGGCACAGACCAACAAAAAAATGTTGGGCAGCTATCAGGCGGAGAACGCAACCGCGTCAACTTGGCGAAAATGTTGACCAAACCAGCCAATTTGCTCTTGCTCGATGAGCCGACCAATGATTTGGACCGCGAAACTCTCGCGTCATTAGAGGTCGCACTCGAAAAATTTCCGGGTTGCGCTGTGGTTATTTCTCATGATCGTTTTTTCCTTGACCGTGTGGCAACGCATATCCTCGCCTATGAAGGCGATAGCCATGTGGAGTGGTTTGAAGGAAACTTCGCCGATTATATTGAAGACAAAAAGCGCCGCCTTGGCCCAGACGCGGATATGCCGAAGAAGCTGAAATTTGTGAAGTTTGAACGCTAAATAACGAGAATGTTTCGATTTCCGAATCTCGACTAGCGGTAATGCGATTTAAAACCTGATTGTGCTAAAGAGAATACGGGGCGTAAAATTTGTATAAAAAAGCCTGCCGAAATGGCAGGCTTATAAAGTATCAAAAGCGGTTGATTTAGCGTTTTTTGACCTGACCAGGCGCATAGTAGGAAGGGTGGTTTCTACCCTTATGCTTTTTGCCTTTTTTATAATATCGACCATCTACATCGCGATAATAATCGCGACCGTCATCCCCTCTGTAATAACGGTGACCATCATCATCGTGGCGATAACGATCATTATATATGACATCACCTCTTACATCGCGGCGGTCATATCTGTCATATTCAAAACGGGAGCAGTCTTTATTCGCAATAGCTACGCCAGCTGTGCCTCCTGCTATACCGCCAATGACAGCGCCTTCATCGTCACCGATCTCATTGCCTAAGATAGCGCCTAAGGAACCGCCTACAGCACCTCCTAACACTTGATTCTTTGTATCTGAACTTTTGCAATCTTCATAAGCTTGATTGTTATCATATCTGCTTTGCGCCGAAGCGATTGCCGGAAAGGCAAGTAAAGCGGCTACAGTAGCGGAAGCGAGTGTTAAACGTGTCATTTTAATCTCCTTGTTCTTCCAGACCAATGAATTGGAAGCGCTTATGGTTCCCTTTAAACGCTAAGGTGTTTAATTTCATCGCATTAGCTAGACGAGTTGCCTCTTTCCAAGATTACGGATACATCTTTATAAAGATATAAAGGTTTTTTTATATGCAGGGGATTTCTTCTGTGGTAATAAGCGATATGGAGAAGTTTGCCGCTGCTTTGAAAACTTTGGGTCATGTTGACCGCTTGCGCATTCTCGCGCTTTTGGCGCGTGGGGAACTGACCATCACAGAGTTGGTTCAAATATTAGGATTATCGCAACCCCGGGTTACCCAATATATCAAATCCCTCGAATCTGTCGAAATCATTGAGCGGCTCCGCGAGGGCAGTTGGGTTTTTTCCAGATTAAAACGCGGAAACCCCGCTTTGACAAAATTGGTTGAAACTACTTTAGAGACCCTCCCACAAAATGAGGCTCTATTGCTCTCCGATATGAGACGTTTACACGAGGTACGAGACGCCCGCAGCCGCGTGGCAGATGCCTTTTTCGCAAGGGTAGCTCAAAATTCGGATCAATTAGGAGATGAGTACCTGCCTCAAGAACGTATCGAAAATGCGTTGTTGAAAATTTCCGGAGATGGGCCCTTCAATTTTATGATTGATATGGGGACAGGGACGGGGCGAATGTTGGAACTTTTTGCTGGTCGTATCAAAAGAGGGGCGGGAATAGACTCCAATCCTGACATGCTAAAAGTGGCGCGACATAAATTGGCGCCCGATCAGTTTGGGCATATATCCGTACAACAAGGCGACTTGCACGCAACACCATTCCGGGAAAAGAGTGCTGATCTGGTAACGCTCCATCAAGTTCTTCACTATTTGGATGATCCGCGTGAAGCAATTTACGAGGCTTCGCGGCTTCTATCCGAGGACGGACAGCTCCTGATTATAGATTTTGAGGCTCATACTGAAGATCATTTTCGCGAGGACTACGCCCATCGTCGATTAGGGTTTACCGATCAGGATATGGAGGAGTGGACCAAATGGGCAAAGCTACAGGTAAAAACTGAAACAAAACTGAGCAATAAAGCCAGTCCTGCTGTCAAGATATGGAAAGCGGTAAGGCTGTGATGACCGGACACTCATTCATTCAAAAGACCGCCTTCAAAAAGAGAGACCTATGCCAAATGTAATGCCCACCCGTGATCCAAATGCTGCCGTCGGGACAATTGCGCGGGCGGCGGATCAGTCCCGATCCGAGGCGACCCGCGGAGATATTCGCGTGAGCTATGAGTTCTTTCCGCCTAAAAACAAGCAAATGGAAGACAAGCTCTGGGCGGCGATTAAAAAGCTTGAGCCTCTTAATCCCGATTTTGTCTCTGTTACTTACGGGGCCGGAGGATCAACTCGCGAGCGCACGCACAACGCCGTAAGCCGAATGGTACAGGAAACCAGTTTTACGCCGGCGGCGCACCTAACTTGTGTGGGGTCTGTAAAAGAAGAAATTGATGAAATCGTAAAATCCTATTGGGACGCGGGTGTTCGTCATATTGTTGCCCTTCGCGGAGACCCTCAGGACGGGATAGATGCGAAATATATTCCAACTCCAAATGGTTATGCCTATTCCTGTGACCTGGTCGCAGGGATTAAAGGTGTCGCGGATTTTGATGTCAGTGTCGGAGCCTATCCCGAACTCCATCCTGAAAGTTCCAACTGGCGGGACGAAATTGATAATCTAAAACGAAAAGTGGATGCGGGTGCAAATCGGGTGATTACGCAGTTTTTCTTCTCCCCGGATGTCTATTCGCGGTATCAGGACAGAGTGCTCGATGCCGGAATTGATATTCCGATTGTTCCGGGAATAATGCTTCAGCCAAACTTCAAGGGTCTGGCCCGCATGGCTGGCATGTGCGGGGTGTCTGTGCCGGAATGGTATAGTGAATTATTTGAAGGGCTGGATAAAGACGCTCAGACGCGTGAGCTTTTGACAGCCTCACTGGCGGCCGAATTGACGGCGGAGCTTCATGACCGGGGCGTTAGAGACTTCCACCTTTACACACTTAACCGGGCAGAGCTGGCCGTTGCAGTTTCTCGTATTTTAGGTCTGCATCATCGACAGTCAGGCGCGACAAAAGCGGCTTAGCCGCGCAGGGCGCACAGGAATCGTTGTATTTTTTAGTGCGTTTGTTTATCGGCAAGTCGTGAGCATTTGGCAATCCATATTTACCGGGGCGGCCCAAATCTTTGGCCCCCCAATGCGTCTGTCCAGTGATGGAGAGGCCGGACCGATTGATCAATCGGGACTCGTTGTTGCTTTAGTGGCACTTGGAGCCAAGATGGCAAAAGCTGATGGACAAGTCCGTCTCGAAGATGTTCGGGCCTTCCAGCAAGTTTTTAAACCTCAGGCTTCAGATGAGCTGCAAATTGCAAAATTCTTTGATCTCGCTCGCCAAACCACTCTTGGTTTTGAGAGATATGCCAAGATCGTCGCGCGATATTTCCGCGCTAGGCCTGCGGCGCTTGAAGACGTTATGGATGGATTGTTTCATATTGCGCTTGCAGATGGAGTCGTCACAACATCCGAGGAAAGTTTTCTAAAGCGAGTAAGTGATATATTCGGGTTTTCTGATCGTGAATTTGATCGTATCCGATCCTCAAACCTCGGCGTTGACCCGACCGACCCTTATCTGATTTTAGGCGTGGACGAAGATATTTGCGATAAAGATCTTAAACATGCTTATCGCCGCATGGCGGCGGCCAACCATCCCGACAAATTGGTCGCCCGGGGGGCGCCGCGCGAATTAATGGGTCTGGCCAACCACAAAATGGCAGTCATTAACAAAGCTTACGCGGATATAATGGCGCTACGTGCAAAACGTCCTGTCTCCAGACGGGGACTACCCGCAGGCTGATAAGAGCGGGTTTAAACGAATTTATCAGAGCTATTTAAGTCTTACAGAAATGATAGGCGGAGACATCTTGACGAAATCCCTAAATACCCCGACATTAGGGACGAGGTAAAAACTATGTCTAACACTTATAATCTCAATGGACCGACATCGTGGTTTGGTACGCTCACGCGCGTCCTATTCCTGACAGCCG
This sequence comes from uncultured Hyphomonadaceae bacterium, assembly GCA_913058335.1. Lineage (GTDB taxonomy): Bacteria > Pseudomonadota > Alphaproteobacteria > Caulobacterales > Maricaulaceae > Litorimonas. The sequence continues at coordinate 132,499 of CAJXPX010000007.1, read as the reverse complement.
CCGCAATTGGCGGTATTTTTATGTTGGCCTTTTCGGCAGCCGTGGCCTTTTTCGTGGTCGTGGGCATTGCTCTCGTCGGATTAGTCGCCTTCGGATTTTTTTGGGTTCGCGCAAAGCTTTTTGGAAAGCCTTTCGGGCCGAAAGCTCAATTTGAAGCTCGGGCGAATAAAATGCGGGCCGATCTGGAAGCGCAGATGAACCCGTCGGCTTCTGATGATGGCCCTATTATTGACGCCCACCGTACTCCGGATGGGTGGAGTGTCGATGATTAAAGATTTTTCCGGCTAAACTCTTGCTGGCGTCGATTAGTCTTTGACCTCAGAGGCAGGGCTGTTTAGCTCGTGCTCATGCGTCCTCTCGATTTTTCAATTATGATGTTATGTTGCTTGGCTTGGGCCGGTAACTTTGTCGTCGGGGCATGGGCTGTGTCGCATTACCCCGTCCCGCCCTTTTTACTTGCAACTGTGCGCGCCGCTATCGTAGTCGCCTTAACAGGCGGGTATCTATTTGTTCGCAGGCCGGAGAAGTTCGGATTACTGCTGTGTATTTGTGCCTTAGCCGGATTTTTCCATCTCGGCTTTCTATATACCGGCTTGCAAACAGCCTCCGCCTCCAGCGCCTCTATCCTGTCTCAAATGCTGACGCCGCTCGCTACTTTGCTTTCTGTTATTTTCCTAGGGGAAAAAATCGGATGGGTGAGATCTATTGCTATTGCTGGCGCATTATTCGGGGTTGTTTTCATGGTCTATGAACCGAGCGCCCTGAATTTTGATTTTGGACTTATCTATATTCTGATGGCTTATGTTTCTCTCGCCATCGCCAGCGTTCTGATGAAACGCATAAATGTTGACTGGAAGATTTACGTTGCTTGGACATCGCTTCTTTTACTTATCGGCAGCGCAATTGCGTCAGCCCTTTTTGAAACTGACCATCTTGCTGTCTTTAAACAAAGTTACTTACCTTTGATGGTGGCGGCAGGTTACGCTGCAGTTTTCGTGGCGATCTTTGCCCACGGCCAATATTTCCGAATGCTTCAAAAATATGACGTTTCAATAGTTGTGCCTTTGACGCTGACTACGACTGTCTATGCCTCAATTTTGGGAGTCGTGCTATTAGATGAGGTTTTAAGCCCGAGATATATTTTTGGAGCTTTGATAATTATGCCTTGTGTTTTCATTATTGCGAGACGCCAGAAATCTTCCAAAACGGCTCCTGAAATGATAGAGCCTTAATATGGGCAATAAAACAGTCGAGACGATGGCGTCGGTAGAGGAATATTTGTCCTCTATTGAACCCGAAGAGAAGCAAAGAGATTGCCGCAAGATTTCTGCCATGATGGAAAGCCTGTCGGGCCAGCCGCCAAAAATGTGGGGCCCTTCAATTGTCGGGTTCGGCACCTATCATTATAAATATGAGAGCGGCCGGGAAGGGGACTTCCTTCGTATTGGATTTGCCGCGAGGGCACAGAACATTTCTATATATATCCTGCCCGGATATCAGGATTTTGGTACGGAGCTTTCCCGGTTGGGAAAATATAAAAAAGGGAAATCTTGTCTTTATATAAAACGCCTGTCTGATGTGAATGATAAAGTGCTTGAAGAGATTATTGCAAAAGGCTTGCGGTTGATGGCCGAGAAGTATCCGGAATGAAAATTGACACGTCGAATACAAGTCCAAATTTCAATGAACGAACGCTGCCTATTACCCAACTTGTCCTGCACTATACAGGAATGGAGTCAGGACAAGCGGCGCTTGAGAGACTTTGCGACGCAGACGCCAAGGTGAGTGCGCATTACCTTGTCCACGAGGATGGGCGGATCGCGCAATTAGTTGAGGAAAAGAAACGCGCTTGGCATGCGGGTGTCGGGAGTTGGCGAGGTATAACAGACATAAACTCGTCTTCTATCGGCATTGAAATCGTCAATGGGGGCCACAATTTTCCGAATGCAGGTGGCCTTCCGCCTTATCCTGATGCGCAAATTAATGCTGTTATTGCCTTATCAAAAGCGATTTTACAGCGTTACGATATTCAGCCGTGGAATGTAATAGGACATAGCGATCTGGCACCAGAGCGCAAAGAAGATCCCGGGGAGCATTTTCCCTGGAGCAGTTTGGCCGCGGCGGGTCTCGGTCTTTGGGCTGAGTTTGAATTAGAGCCTGATGAGCGTGTATTGTTTGAGCTAGGGGATAGGGATCGCGGGGTTTCTATCATTCAGCAAGGACTAGGCCAAATTGGATATGATATAGCGGTGACAGGACAGTTTGAGGTTAAAACGAAAGCTGTCATGATAGCGTTTCAGCGGCATTGGCGACCGAATAATATTTCGGGGCTGATCGACATAGACTGTCTTCAACGGGTCGGGGCGCTCGTCCGTCTCTTGCCTTAAATCAAAACCACGCCTAAAGACCGTCCGGTCAGAGGGTCAGGCAATCGCACGTCTAGCGTGAGGAAAGTCCGGGCTCCCATGTAACAGGATGCCGGTTAATGGCCGGCGAGGGCGACCTCAGGGAAAGTGCCACAGAGAGAAGACTACCATCCTCCGGGATGGAAAAGCTGAAAGGGTGCGGTAAGAGCGCACCGCGGGTCTGGTAACAGTCCCGGCAAGGTAAACCCCATCCGGAGCAAGACCAAATAGGGACGGAACACCCCGTTACATGGGCCGTCCGGGTTGGTTGCAAGAGGCGTTCGGTAACGACCGCCCCAGATGAATGATTGCCCATCGCGCAAGCGAGGACAAAACCCGGCTTACAGACCCTCTGACACTTTTCCGGCACCAGCACAGTGGTGGGCACCAGAAAGTATTTTAGTAGATGCTATATGGGGCTCTAGAACCTTGCATTGACGGACAGCCAGAGGCGACGGGGTTCCTGATTGATGGCATATTCATTTGAGTAGGCGACGCTTCCGCTAGAAGTATAAGGCACATAGCTCACATAGTTTTCATCGAGTAAATTATAAACGACGGCACTAAGCGTAACGGACTCGGAAGCATCAAAGGCTCCCCCTAAATGGAATAGGGTATAACTTTTATAGTCACCAAGCTGGTCTTGTGCCTCTCCAGCCCCGCGATAACGCGAAGAAGCGTATTCACTCCTGATCCAGCTGTTGAGGCGATCTGACATCGTCCATTCCAATCGGCCATTCACTTGATGTGCAGGCGTGTTGACCAGGGGTTCGCCAATATTTGGCCCGCTTGTTTGCTCGCTATCCGTATAAGTATAATTTGCTGAAAATTTTACAGAGTCTGTGATGTTTCTCTTTACAGAAGCCTCGACGCCGCGTGTTTCGGCTTCATCGACATTTATGTCTTGGGAATAGGTGGCCGGACGCGGGTAAAACCCGTAATCGAGGCAGTCTTCACTTGCTTCTAATGAATTGTACTCCTCCTCCGTCAGGTTGAATGCGCAGTTTGCGAAAGTTGGTCCCGCGGCTATTTTGTCGTCGAACTGATTGTAAAAAACAGTCACATTAGCCTGTAGGCCTTTTTCGCCTCTCCAATAGGCTCCAGCTTCGTAAGTTGTGCTGGTTTCAGGTTGCAAAGAAGGCGTTCCTAAAAACGGGATGGTTCCCTGACCGCGAAAGCCGACAATCCCTTCGGCGATTTGTTCAAGGCGCGGTGTTTTAAACCCCCGGCTTACACCGCCTTTTAGCGTTAGGGCGTCGGACGCGTTCCAGACCAGATAAGCTCTTGGACTGATATTAGACCCAAAGACGCTATGATCGTCATATCGAATACCTGTTGTCAGGCTTAAAGACTCCGCAAATTGCCATTGGTCTTCCATAAAAGCGGCCCATTGGTCGTGTTCAAAGATTTCAGCCGCAACTCCGTCTTGAAGTTCAGCGTGCCAAAACTGACCGCCAATAGTGAAAGTATGTTGTCCAATTTCTCTGAAGAAACGGGTGTTAAAGATCGTGTTTTGCGCCTCAAGTTGACGCGGATCGCCTTGCAGCCTGTCTGTTCCGGGGACATCATCTGGTAGGATACGCCCAATCGTTTCAGTTTCATTATACGTTATGTCGGAGTCCAATACACCGCCTAAAACTTCCGAGGTATGAGCCAGTACAAATTGGTTGCGGTTAAATTTTTGCTCCGGGCCGTACCCTCTAACCCCCAAAGTTCCCAATTGACCTTCGGAATTGTCGTAAGTTTGGCGCGCTAAATCGACGTCGACCCAAATTTTGTGACGGTCATTTGGCATGAAATTCAATCGACCGCCGAGAGACCAGATATCTGCCTTAACCGGACTTGGGCCCCGTTGGGACACATCCAATTCATTTCCGGTTTCGTCGAAATAGGTGAGTTCTGAGGCTTCACGGTGATAATATCTTCCGCGCGCAGAGAAGGTTATAAGGTCATCTGCAACGGGACCATCAAGATAGAGGGTTGAGTTGTAACTATTTCCAAAACCGCCACTTTCTTGAAGGGTGGTGTCTAGACCGAGATCCGCTCTTAAACGATCTGTGGCGGTTCTGGTGATAATATTAATGACGCCGCCCATTGCATCGGAACCATACAGTGTTGACATGGGCCCTCGTACAACTTCAATCCTTTCAATCGCGGAAACAGGTGGCACAAAACCTGAAGACGTATCTCCAAATCCATTTGGCGTCACGTTTCCTGCGGCATTTTGGCGGCGACCATCGACAAGAACTAGCGTGTAATCGCTTGGCATACCTCGAACTGAGATCTCACGGCCGCCTGTTTTTCCTACTCCGTCGCCAATGTCTACTCCGGGCACGTTGGAGAGGGCCTCAGCGAGACTATTTACGCGTTGGGTTTCTAATTCCATACGCGGGATGAGCGTAATACTGGCCGGAGCCTGGCTAAGATTTTGTTCAAACCCGCTCGCGGTCACAACAATTTCATCTATTGGGTCTGAAATGTCCATTTTGGCGACATCTGATGCAGTGGCGACTGCGACCGATTTCTCAGATGGATTTTGAGCTATGGCATTAGGGCAAATAGCTGTGGTGAGTAGTAAAAAAAGGGGGCTGTATTTGATAGACATTCGTTCTCTCAAGGATCCGATATTGCGAATTATTTGCAAATCGGGATGCTTCATAGGGAGTTAAGAATGATTGTCAATTACAAAAAAGATATAAGTCGTATTTTTAAAATTATCAGTAAAGAGGAAAATGATGCCATATGAAAAGAGGTAGGGGCCACTCATTTGCTTACAGAGCTTTAGTTTTTTCCAATTTAGGCCGAGACAGAACCAGGCAGAGACAGAAGGTAATGAAATGATTGGTTTTTTAGAAGCATCATTACTGACACTTACGAAAAGAATTATGTTTAACCCATCAATGTGGAAATTTGATCTTCAACCTCATGAAACCCGAAAGGTTTGCTCAATCGCGGAATATCCTCGAAATCCCGGAAGAATTCGCTTTGTTTACCGCCATACCCGGTCGCAAAGGTAAAGGGAATTGCCTTGTTTTTTAGCTGTTTTGCGAGGGAGAGGCTATCTCTGCCGTTTCCCAAATCTATATCCAAAATAGCGTAGTCTGGCTTAACCTCAGCGAGGGATTTTTCTGCTTCTTCGCAATTGAAATAAGGCCCCAACACGCCATGCCCTGCCAATTCGACGGTTTCAGCCAAGTCATAGGCGACGAAGGCTTCGTCTTCCAAAATCAAAATGTTAAGCTTCTGATGGGGCATAAGATATCAAAACAAATAGCCAGTCTTTCTACATTTTACGAAACTCGAAAATAACACTTTAGACTTATCAGAATCTGTTCAAAATATTACCATTGAATGCTTTTGAATTTATTCCGCTATTTAAAGTATTATAATCTAACCACATTTTTCTGTCTTTGTCATTAACTTAAATAAAGTAGTTCAACGTCTCTGCGTGTGAAATTTTACGAAGAATTTTAACAATTATATGACTGAAAGCACCATCGTTTCGCTCGTGGGATGTGTCTTCGGGCATACCAAAACTCATTTTAGTAATCTTTTGGAAGTATATTCTTAACCCTTTGTTATTGTTCGTAAATAAAGAGTTATCCCCAGAAGGGTTAACAGTGTGGAAAAGGCAATTTATAGCTAATTTTATCCTAAATTGGCATTGTTTCCCATACTATCCCATGCTATCCCAAAGATGAGCTAGGCCAAGCTTGTTGAGGGGTTTTCATGTTTCTGTCCAGTGTGACAAACAAAGTGGATGCGAAAGGGCGGGTTTCCGTGCCTGCCGATTTCCGAGCTGTTGTCGCCGGCAGTGGTTTTGACGGCATCGTCGTCTGGCCAAGCTTTGATGGGCAATATCTAGAAGGCGGCGGTATGGCCTTAATGGAAGAATACCAACGCTCTCTGGATGCGCTTGATTACTATGATGAGGGCCGCATAGCCTTGCAGCGCGCCATTTTTGCCGCCAGCCGGCCTTTGCAGTTCGATACAGGAGGTCGTATATCTCTGCCGAAAGACTTACATGATTATGCCGGACTGAACGGACATGTCACATTTGTCGGTTTGGGACGTCGTTTTGAAATTTGGTCGCCAACGGCCCATGAAGAGCGGGCCGGATTAATGCGTAGTCTTGCTAAAGAAAACCGCCATCGTCTTCGACCTGTGCCAACGCCTTTGCCTGGTGGAGGGATGCCATGAAGCATTACCCGGTAATGTTGCCCGAAGTTTTAGAGGCTTTAAGCCCTGTTGCCGGAGAGATATATGTTGACGGCACATTCGGATATGGCGGGTATAGCGAAGCTATTTTGCAGGCCGAGAATTGCCAGGTTATAGGACTTGATCGCGATCCAAATGTTGTGCCGCGCGCGGCCGAATTGATCGCAGAATATGGTCGTCGGTTCCGCCTGATCCAAACGCCTTTCTCCAAGCTCGATTTGTTGGGTCTTGATCCAGTTGATGCTGTCATACTGGATATTGGTGTCTCCTCCATGCAATTGGATGAGGGGGAGCGCGGATTTTCTTTCATGCGCGACGGACCTTTGGATATGCGGATGAGCCAGTCCGGCCCAAGCGCCGCAGACGCGGTAATGAATTTGAGTCAAAGTCAGCTTGAGCAGATATTTCGAGTGTATGGGGAAGAAGCCCGAGCCCGTCATGCGGCCAGGATGATTGTCCAATCTCGGGAAGGCGAGCCGCTTACGAGGACACTTCAACTCGCCGATTTGCTCGAAAAAGCTTTGGGGCGGCGCGGAAAGACACATCCGGCAACTAAGATTTTTCAGGCTTTACGAATTTTTGTGAATGATGAGCTGGGAGAGCTGTTTCAGGCGCTACATGCGGCCGAGAAAACGATGGCGCCGGGCGGGCGCTTGATAATCGTGACCTTCCACTCTTTGGAAGACCGCATCGTCAAAAGTTTTTTCCGGGAAAGGGCCGGCGAAATAGAAGGCGGCTCGCGTTACGCGCCGGTCGTTGAGCGTACGGGCCCGCCGCCTAGCTTTTCTCTGCCAAAGCGATCTGTCACCAAGCCGTCCAAGACGGAAATCAAAAATAACCCCCGCTCGCGTTCAGCAAAAATGCGCCTAGCGGTTCGAACGGGTGCGGCGCCTTGGCGTGAGTCTGAGGCTCGATCCCTTAGGGTCCCCCAGCTTTCTGATTTGGAGGCGATCCTATGACGACCTGCGCGCATAACCGATCCGCCAGCAAAAAGCTGAGTGCGTTTATTTTGTTTGTGATTGGGGTAGCCCTGACGATTGGGCTTTTTTATATCAAAACCCGAGCGCAAACAGCTAAAGACCAAGTTGTGCGTCTTGAGCGCGCAATTGCATCAGAGGAACGGGCAATATCTGTTTTGGAGGCTGAGTTGGCCTTCCGAGAGAGCCCGGAACGCTTAGCGGATTTGGCGGAAAAGAAATTAGGGTTTGAGCCCATTTCGACAAAAACAACGCTGACAGTCGAAGATCTCGTCGAGGACCTTCCCTTTAGGGAAGATGTTCTGTCCGAAGAAGGCTTAAGAGAGTCGTCTTCCGTGAAGGGCGGCCTAAAAGAACGGGGGGCGCTCGAATGACCCGGTGGCAACCTCAAAATTCACGCACCATGCAGGTCGCAGATGATGAATCTGCGGCGGTCTCAGAGGGGCGCATCCGCATCCGCATTGGCATGGTAGCTTATCTCTTGGTGCTTGGTCTGGTGATTGTACGTCTGGCAGAAATTTCTCTCTTCGCACCTGAAAACCATGTCACGAAAATGCCGGGGGTAGTGAATGCTTATAGAGCCGATATTACGGATAGAAATGGCGAATTATTGGCGACCACACTTCAGACCTATTCATTATTTGCCGAGCCGCGCCGTGTTTGGAATCCACGCGAAACGGCGCAAGCTCTCGCTTCTATACGTCCTGATCTGAATGTTGTTGATCTTGAGGAGAAATTGAGTCGCGATTTGGCTTTCGTATGGGTGGAGCGTGGTCTTACCCCGAAGGAAAAACAAAAAGTTTTTGAGCTTGGCTTACCGGGGCTGAAATTTAGAACCGAATCCAAACGGGTTTATCCGCGCGGACGATTGGCGGCGCATATGGTCGGCTTTACAGATGTTGATATGCAGGGCGTGGCGGGTATCGAAAAGGCGGTAAATGACCGCTTGATTCAAGATCAGTCGCCGTCTGTGGCTTTGTCGCTTGATATGCGAGTTCAATATGCTGTGACCCAAGAATTGGACGCGGCGATGACTCATTTCAAGGCTCTGTCCGGATCTTCTGTGGTTCTTGATATGAAGTCCGGCGAAGTTCTTTCCATGGTGTCCCTACCACATTTTGACCCAAATGTGCCGGGCGCAACTTCACCTGAAAGTCGCTATAATCATGCCTCAATGTCGACTTATGACCTAGGCTCTGTTTTCAAACCGCTGACCATGGCCATGGCGCTGGAAGACAAAGTGGCCGATCAGGAGGAGCTGTTCCCTGTGCAAAAACCTTATAAAGTTCTCCATAAATGGATTCGGGATGATCATCCTTCGGATGTGCCACTTAATATGTCGGGCGTTCTGGCTGAAAGTTCTAATCGCGGAACGGCCATGATTGCTCAACGCATTGGGTCTCAGAGGCAGCAATTTCATCTTCGCAATCTCGGCCTGTTGGATCGCGTGCCGATTGAATTGGGCGAGAGCGCGCATCCGCAAATTCAAGACCGTTGGGGCGAGATGGCGACAGTGACAATTTCATATGGGCATGGCCTCTCGGTAACGCCTTTGGCCCTTGCAGCTGCGATTGGCGCGATGCTGAATGACGGTTTATACGTCACGCCAACCGTGATGCGTCGCAGCGCCGCTCATCCGGAACAAACACGCAGAGTTTTCTCCCCAGAGGTTTCCGATGATCTCCGCCATATGATGCGCAAGGTGGTCACTGACGGAACGGGCAAAAAAGCTAACATTCGAGGCTTTGGCGTTATGGGAAAAACGGGTACGGCGGAAAAACCCTCCAATGGCGGATATGACCGAAAACGCCTCGTGACGTCTTTCGTCGCTGCATTTCCGCATTCCGATCCGAGATATGTTATGATTGTGACGTTGGATGAGCCTCAGCCCGTAGAAGGCACATATGGTTATGCGACGGCCGGATGGAATGCCGCACCGACGGCGGGCAAGATTGTAGAGCGCATCGGGCCTATGCTTCCGGGGGCGAGAAATGCGGCCATTGGCGATGTCTCGCAAATCGCCACCCTACGTCAGGAGGCATCACGATGAGCGATTTCTTAAAAAAGCTGAACGCCACAGGATTAAGCTGTGATAGCCGAGCCTTGAAACCGGGTATGATTTTTGCAGCCTTGCCCGGTACCGTCGCTGACGGACGTAACTATATCTCACAAGCAAAAGAGAATGGCGCGGTGGCAGTGCTCTCTTTGCCGGGCACAGAAACGCTTGGCTTGCCTCTCATTGCAGACGACAACCCGCGTTTGCGCTACGCTCATTTAGCAAGAGAGGTTTTTCCAAAACAGCCCAAAACGCTCGTCGCAATGACAGGAACAAATGGTAAAAGTTCTACGGTCGAATTTTTACGTCAGCTCTGGACTCACGCCGGATATCAAGCCGCGTGTTTCGGTACACTAGGGGTGATGTCGCCGAAAGGTTATGAGGCGATGACGCACACAACGCCTGATGCTGTAGCGCTACACGAAACGCTGCATAAGTTAGCAGAGCAGGGCGTCACGCATGTCGCAATGGAAGCATCTTCACATGGCCTCGTACAGTATCGGTTGGACGGTGTAGATATAACGGCGTCCGGATTTTCTAACCTGACGCAGGATCACTTTGATTATCATGCAAATGAAACCGAGTATTTTGAAGCTAAGGCGCGTTTGTTTTCAGAGCTGACACCGCCGGACGCACCGGTCGTCATTACCGTCGATGGCGGGCGCGGAAAAGAACTTGCCAAAAGGGCTCGGAGCCGCGGCCAGAACGTCACGCGCATTGGCTGGACGGGTGATGATATCCGCATAGATGAAATAACGCCTCGTGCCGCGTCACAGGATTTAACTTTAGTCATTAATGGCAATCGCCATGAGTTGACCTTACCACTTGCAGGGGAATTTCAATCATTGAACGCGGTGGCGGCCTTGGCGCTTGCCCTCCAAACCGGCGTTAGCCTTAAGGCTGGCTTGGAAGGGTTGGAAAAACTGACAGGTGTTTCTGGTCGTTTGGAGCGGGCAGGCCAGACTAAAGATGGGGCGCCCGTCTTTGTTGATTTCGCGCATACTGAGGATGGCTTGGATAAGCTCCTTCGCTCTGTTCGGCCGCATACAATGGGCCGAATTGTTCTTGTCTTTGGATGCGGCGGAGATCGCGATCCGGATAAGCGGCCGAAAATGGGCGCTGTCGCGGCGAAGCTGGCCGACACCGTCATTGTTACCGATGACAACCCCCGAACCGAAAACGCCCGCGAAATTCGATTGCAAGTTATGATGGGCTGCCCGGATGCCAGGAATGTTGAGGGCAGAGAAGCGGCCATCGCCTTGGGTATTTCTGAATTAGGCGCGCAAGACTGTTTGGTCATTGCCGGAAAGGGTCATGAAACCGGACAAATTATCGGGACGAAAACTATTCCGTTTTCCGACGTGGCGGTAGCGCAACGCTTGCTCCGGGAGCTGTCTCAATGAGTCTCTGGACTTCAAAAGATATTGCGCTTGCCACGGGCGGCATAGAGGCGGCAGACTTTAGCGCCAATGGAGTGTCGATCGACACGCGCAGCCTCAAAAAAGGCGATCTTTTTATCGCGTTGAAAAGTGAACGGGACGGACATGATTTTATTGCCAAAGCGATGGAAGCAGGGGCTGCCGGGGTTCTAGCCGAGAAACAAAGAGGAGAGGCAAAATCTGTTATTGTCGCGGATACGCAAAAAGCTCTGGAAGCTCTCGGCGGGGCGGGGCGGGATCGGTCACAGGCTTTGCGGATTGCCGTGACAGGAAGTGTTGGGAAAACGAGCATAAAAGAAGCCTTGGCGACAATATTTTCTCATTTTGGAGAAACGCACAAATCCCAGAAATCTTTTAATAATCATTTGGGGGCGCCGATTACTTTGGCGACGCTGCCGGTCGAAGCGAAATACGGCATTTTTGAATTGGGCATGAATCATGCCGGAGAGCTTACTGAGCTATCCAAACAGATCAAACCCGACATCGCGCTGATTTCTAACGTGGTAAGTGTTCATCTTGCGCATTTCGATAGCGAGAAAGATATTGCCCGCGCGAAAGCGGAGATCATTGACGGGCTTTCACCGGACGGAACGCTCATCCTAAACAGTGATAATCCGCATACCGATTTCATCAAAACTCTTGCGGGAGACCGCTCCATTCTAACATTTGGCAGAGCAAAAGACTCTGACGTTCAAATCACAAATACAGACGCTCATGCAGCGGGCGGGACGGTTAGTCTGAAAGTCGCAGGCGAAGAAATAAATGTGACGCTGTCCGTCCCCGGTCAGCATTGGTTTTCCAATGCGGCGGCATGTATGGCGGTTGCTAAAGCGGCAGGTCTGGATCTATCCAAAGCGGCAAAAGCCATGAGCCAAGTTGGCCCGGCGCCAGGGCGCGGCGATAGTCACGCGCTCACGCTTGGCGGTAAATCCTTCACTCTGATTGATGAAAGCTATAATGCGAATCCAACAAGCATGAAGGCGGCATTCTCCGCAGCGTCTTTGCGGACCGGACGGAAGATAGCATTTCTAGGAGATATGGGCGAGTTAGGTCCGAATGAACTGGAATTCCATGCGGAACTTGCTGGGCCGTTAGAAGAAGCAGGGTTCGAGCGAGTTATTTTGAAAGGCGAGTGTATGCGGGTTTTACGCGGCGCCCTTCCGCGCGTCATGCGCGGCGCCTGGACGGACACTATTGAAGGGGGTCTGACGGCCCTGAAAGACGAAATAAAGGACGGGGATGTCGTTCTGGTCAAAGGGTCAAACGCTGCGGGCTTAAGCGCGCTTGTCAGAAAGCTCAAAGAGGGGGCACACTAATGCTTTACGAATGGCTCGCGCCTCTGTCGGATGAATTTCAGTTCTTCAACCTATTTAACTATATTACGTTTCGCGTAGGCGGGGCTTTGATGACATCGCTCATCATTGCATTTATTATTGGCCCCCGGGCTATCAATTGGCTTCGGTCAAAACAGGGTAAAGGACAGCCGATCCGCGAAGACGGGCCAGAAGGGCACATCATCGCCAAAGCGGGCACGCCGACGATGGGCGGATTGCTGATTATGCTCAGCGTAATTCCGTCTACTCTTCTTTGGGGCAACTTAGCGAGTCCGTTTCTCTGGACCGTTTTTCTTGTGACAGTGGGCTTTGGCGCGATTGGATTTTATGACGACTATTTGAAAGTGTCCCGCCAGAGCCATAAGGGGTTCTCCGGTAAAATCAGATTGCTGTTAGAGTTTATTATTGCGGCAATAGCTGTATGGGTATTGACTATGGCCTTTCCACAAGAAGGCACGTTTTCGACAGGGCTGGCTATTCCACTCTTGAAAAACTTTACAATTAACCTTGGTATATTTTTCATCCCCTTTGGTTGTTTGGTCATTGTGGGGTCTGCCAATGCAGTTAATTTGACCGATGGATTAGACGGACTTGCCATTGTCCCTGTTATGATTGCCTGTATGAGCTTGGCCTTTATCGCTTATCTAGTCGGGAATGCGATTTTCTCTGATTATCTCGGCGTACCTTTTGTTCCGGGCAGTGCGGAAGTAACAATTTTTCTTGGTGCGATTATTGGTGCGTCTCTCGGTTTTCTCTGGTTTAACGCTCCTCCGGCCATGGTGTTCATGGGGGATACGGGGTCACTGGCACTCGGCGGCGCTCTAGGCACGACTGCTGTAGCGATTAAACATGAAATTGTTTTAGCAATTATCGGTGGGCTATTTGTTCTCGAAGCTGTTTCGGTCATTGTGCAGGTCGCGTCGTTCAAACTAACCGGAAAACGCGTTTTCCGAATGGCGCCCATCCATCATCATTTTGAGAAAAAAGGCTGGGCAGAACCCACCATCGTTATCCGTTTTTGGATCATTGCCATCATTCTGGCACTGATCGGACTATCCACTTTGAAACTGCGCTAAATATATGATCAAGGCTTCTCAATTCGCAGGGAAAACTCTCGCCGTCTTCGGTCTCGGCCGGACGGGTATTTCCGCCGCTCTTTCTCTTCAGGCAGGGGGCGCGACCGTATTGGCTTGGGATGACAACGAAGCGGGGCGCTTGGCCGCAGAAGAAAAGGGCGTCACACTCGGCGATTTAAACACAGCGGATTGGAGCAATATAGACGGTTTGGTTCTGTCCCCCGGCGTACCACATTATTTACCGAAGCCGCACTGGTCCGCCGATCTCGCCAGACAAGCAGATGTTCCGATTATTTGCGATATTGAAATTCTTGCCCGCGAAGTTTCCTCTATTCCGGAAAACAATCGGCCAAAGATCGTTGCGATCACTGGTACAAACGGAAAATCGACGACGACGGCTCTTATCGGGCATATATTAAATGAATGCGGAAAAGACGCCCAAATTGGCGGGAATATTGGTCGCGGCGTCCTTGACCTGGACCGTATTCATTCCGGTTCCTATCTTGTAATAGAACTTTCGTCTTATCAATTGGAGCGCACATTTTCTCTGCGGGCAAATGCGGCGGTTCATCTTAACCTCAGCCCTGACCATTTGGACCGCCACGGTGATATGGTGGGGTATGGCGGGGCGAAGAAAAGAATTTTTCTTAATCAGACCTCCGAAGACACAGCCATTATTGGAACGGATGATGAAGCGGGTAAAGCTTTACTCTGTGAAATGATAGCGCGCAAATCAGCACCTGTAGTGCCTATCTCTGCCCGCCGCTCGATTGGCTCGGGGGTTTTTGTGCTGGGCGGAAAAATGTTTTGCACACAAGGGAAACGCGTAGAAGAAATTTGCGATCTTAGTAAAGCAAAGGCTCTGGAAGGTCAGCATAATTGGCAAAATGCCGCCGCCGCCTACGCCGCCGTAAAATCTCTCGGACTGAAACCTCGCGATATAGCCAAAGCTATTCTCAGCTTTCCGGGCTTGTCTCATCGCATGGAAACCATTGGAACGGCGGGTAAAGTGCGCTTTGTCAACGACAGCAAAGCAACGAATGCCGACGCGGCGCAGCAGGCGCTCAATAGCTATGATGAAATCTATTGGATTGCAGGAGGTGTCGCTAAAGAACAAGGAATTGAGCCTTTGGTGCCGTTAATGAAAAATGTGAAGAAAGCTTATTTAATCGGAGAGTCGGCTCCGCGTTTTAAACGCACTTTGACCAAGGCGAAAGTTGAGCATAAAATCTCCGGCCATCTTCAAATGGCAGTATATTGCGCAACACGCGACGCACTAGAATCCGGGGCAAGCCATCCCATTGTTTTACTCTCCCCGGCCTGTGCTAGCTTTGATCAATTTGCTGATTTCGAAATACGAGGCGACGCGTTCCGCCAACATTCACAACAAATCATCGATTTGTTCGAGGCCGAAATGAAAATCAAGCGCGGAGATGATAAGAAAGCGATGGCCTCATGACGTTTTTAAACGCAAGTAACCCGTTCGTTTCCCGTACGCACAGGACGCCGTTTGGTGAGTGGTGGCGAAGCGTTGATCAAATTCAATTGGGGATTTTGATTATCTTGATTGGGGCGGGGCTGATCCTCTCAATGGCGGCGTCTCCAGCCGCGACCGCGCGCCTGGATTACGGCAATCCGTTTTTCTTTTTATATCGTCATGCCTTTTTCGCAATACTCGGCCTAGGAGGCGCTATTTTCATTTCTTTTATTGGGCCAAATTGGGCCCGGCGATTAGGGGTTGTGGCGCTTTTGGGGTCAATGGCCCTGCTAGCAGCGCTTCCTTTTATCGGCTTCGAAGTAAAGGGCGCTGTTCGATGGATAAGGCTCGGCGCTTTTTCCCTTCAGCCATCTGAATTTGCTAAACCGGCTTTTATAGTTTTTGCGGCTTGGATGTTTTCCGTTCGCAAACGCGATCCGAATGTGCCTTCTGTGATAATTGTTTTTGGCGTCTATTTTATCTTGATTGCGATGCTGATTACCCAACCCGATTTTGGTCAGTCCTTCCTAATAACTTTAGGGTTTGCAGCCGTGTTCTTCTTCGCCGGCCTTTCTTTAGGTTGGCTATTGGCTCTTATGGGGGTCTCGCTTTTAGGCGCCGTCGCAGCCTATTTAGCCCTGCCACATGTTCGCGATCGCGTGACGGCCTTCATGTCCCCGAACTCGGCGGACAGCTATCAAACGGACAAAGCCCTTGAGGCGATTGCCAATGGCGGCTTATTAGGGCGTGGCCCAGGTGAGGGGGCGATTAAATATAGTCTTCCGGACGGGCATACTGATTTCATTTTCGCAGTTACGGTTGAGGAGTTTGGCTTTCTGATTTCTGTTGTTCTCATTGTCTTGCTAGCCACTTTCGTTATACGCGCCTATCGAAGCGCCTTACGGTTAAATGATTATTTCTCGCAGCTCGCGGTCGCGGGATTGGCAACGCTCGTCGGAATGCAAATGGTGATTAATCTGTTCGTTAATCTGAATATGGCGCCGTCCAAAGGAATGACATTGCCGTTCATATCTTATGGCGGCTCTTCCTTACTTTCACTCTGCTTCACTGCGGGCTTGATTTTGGCGTTTACAGCGAAAAGGCCAGGCGCTTACGGATACGGAAATTAGTGCATGCTTCAAAAAGGCAAAAAGCTTTTAATGGCCGCAGGGGGTACGGGCGGTCATATGTTCCCTGCTCAGGCGCTCGCTGAAATTCTCAAATCAGAAGGGTGGGACATCGCGCTGATGACTGATGCCCGGGGACGTAAACATGCGGGCCGAATTCCGGCTAATCCTATTATAGACATTAAAGCGGCCAGCATTTCTCCGCGCAAACCTATCGCTGCCGTTAAAGGCATTGCTTCACTAACGCAGGGAGTCCTGCAGGCAAGACGGTTTATCCGTCAGTGGAAGCCGGACATCGTTGTGGGGTTTGGAGGATATCCGGCATTTCCCGCCATGCGGGCCGCGCAAGCGACGGGAATTCCGACTTTAATTCACGAACAGAATGCTTTTCTAGGCCGGGTAAACCGCGTTTTTGCCAAGAAAGCCTTATGTGTGGCGTCGGGGTTTGAAGATTTACAAAAGCTTCCGGAAGGGGCCGTCCATCGTCCGATAGGCAATCCCTTACGGGATCAAATTATTCAGGCGGTGCCAAAAAAGTATAATATTCCAACGGATCGAATAAACCTCTTGATCGTGGGGGGAAGTTTGGGAGCAAGATTAATTAGCGAGGTAATGCCGAAAGCGATTGCAAATCTGCCCGAGAGTTTGCGCAAGAAACTTCATGTCACTCAGCAAACACTCCCGGACCACCAAGACACCGCCCAAGCGATTTATAAAGACGCCGGGGTGAGCGCGATTTGCGAGACATTTTTCTCTGACATCGAAACCTATTTGGCCAATGCCCATTATATTGTGGGCCGCGCGGGCGCGGGCTCCGTCTCCGAAATAGCCGTCATGGGAAAGCCAAGCCTGCTGGTTCCACTAGCTATTGCAATGGATGATCATCAAACGGCCAATGCAAAGTCACTTCAGCGTCTTGGCGCTGCCGATATTCTGCCTGAATCCGAGTTTACGCCAGAGCGTGTGAAACCTATCTTGGAGGAACGGCTTAGTGATTCGAACTGGCTTAAAACCGCAGCAGACGCCGCCCGGTCTATCGGGAAGCCCCATGCCGCAACCGATCTCGCGGCGATGGTGTCTGCCTTCGCCGATAAATGACAGACCCGGACAATCCGGCGGCGAAAAGAAGAGGCAGACCATGCCCCAACCTGACTTAAAACAACAATCGCTCGCGACGAAAGTGCCTTTTGATGTAGGGCCAATCCATTTTGTCGGAATAGGCGGTATTGGGATGAGCGGTATTGCCGAAGTCCTGCTTAATCTTGGCTATCAGGTGCAAGGTTCGGACATGCGCGAAAGCGCGAATACAGAACGACTTCGCAAACTCGGCGCGACCATTTTCATTGGGCAAAAAGAAGGCCAAGTTGAAGGTGCCGGGGCGATCGTTTTGTCTTCGGCTATTAAAAAAGATAACCCCGAATTGATAGAAGCCCGAGCAAAATCCATACCTGTCGTGCGCCGCGCTGAAATGCTGGCCGAATTGATGCGCTTGAAATGGGCAATAGCTGTCGGGGGAACCCATGGGAAAACCACAACGACAACAATGATTGCGGCCCTGCTGGAAGGCGGCGGGTTGGACCCGACCGTTATCAATGGCGGAATTATCAATGCGTACGGCTCGAATGCTAAACTCGGCCTCGGCGACTGGATGGTTGTCGAAGCAGATGAAAGTGATGGCTCTTTCCTCAAGCTCTTTCCAACAGTGGCGATTATTACTAATATCGATCCTGAACATATGGAGCATTACGGCGATTTCGACACGCTTCGAAACGCTTTTTATACTTTTGTTGAAAACCTGCCATTTTATGGATTTTCGGTGTTGTGTATTGACCACGCCGAAGTCCAGGCGCTGGTAAGTAAAGTCGCGGATCGTCGCATTATTACCTATGGGTTTAACCCCCAAGCAGATGTTCGGGCTGAGAATCTCCATCTTGAACCGACTGGGTCGCGTTTTGATGTGGTTTTTACCACCGGTGATAAAGAAGAAAGCTGGAAGGACTTATTCCTTCCTATGGCTGGTAAACATAACACGCAGAATGTGCTCTCCGCTATTGCCGTCGCGCGAGAGCTCGGCCTGACCGAATCTCAGGTGCGCACCGGTCTGGATAGTTTTGGCGGGGTGAAACGCCGCTTTACGAAAGTCGGGGAGTGGGAAGGTGTGACCATTATTGATGACTATGGACACCATCCGGTTGAAATTACTGCTGTACTCCAAGCCGCCCGTCAAGTGACATCCGGGAGAGTCCACGCCGTTGTTCAGCCACACCGCTATTCCCGTCTATCACATCACTTTGAAGAGTTTTCGACGTGTTTTAATGATGCCGACCGCGTTTACGTTGCTGATGTTTACGCTGCCGGTGAGGACCCTATAGAAGGCGTGAGCGGCCCTGACCTAGCTAAAAGCTTGAAGTCTCACGGTCATAAAAACGCGTCTTTAACCTCTAAGAAAACCCTCGCCGCGGATCTGAAGCCCTATATTGAAAAAGGCGACGTAGTCGTTTGTCTGGGCGCTGGGGATATCACCTATTGGGCGGCAGATCTGGCCAAGGATTTGGAGAGCGTTTGATGGGCCTTATGGACCGCCTTCCTTCCGTGAGAGGATCATTAAAGCCGGATGTGTCGCTCGCCCCCTATAGTTGGTTGCGGGTAGGTGGTCCGGCAGAAGTTTTTTTCATGCCTAAAGACGAAGCGGATCTGGCGCATTTTTTGTCTTCAACCCCCGATGATGTTCCGGTGCAAGTTCTGGGCGTAGCGTCTAACACGCTCATTCGTGACGGCGGCGTAAAGGGAGTCGTTATCCGCCTTGGGCCTGCCTTTGCAAAAATCACCGCCAGTGAAGATCGATTGACCGCAGGGGCATCGGCATTGGACAATAAGGTCGCCAGAGAAGCGGCGAAGGCCGGTATTGCCGGACTGGAATTTTATGCGGGCATTCCCGGCACAATTGGCGGCGCGCTCCGAATGAATGCGGGATGCTATGGGGGCGAAACCAAAGATGTCTTAGTCGAAGCCGTGGCAATTGACAGGCGCGGTCGCCGCCAAATCATGCCTTTGGCTGAGTTTAATTACCGGTATCGTGGCAGTGACGCGCCTGATGATTTAATTTTTACGAAAGCCCTTTTCAGGGGCGAAAAAGACGCCCCCGAAGATATTATGGTACGTATCAACGAAATAACGTCTAGGCGAGAAGAGAGCCAGCCTATTCGAGAGAAAACCGGGGGCTCGACCTTTAAAAACCCTGATCCAAAACGGTCTGGGGGGCGCGGCGCTTGGCAAGTCATTGACGCGGCAGGCGGGCGAGGTTTTCGTGTGGGCGGCGCGCAGATGAGCGAGAAACATTGCAATTTCATGATAAATACGGGCGAGGCAACTGCCGCAGATTTGGAAAGTCTTGGCGAAACTATTCGGGATAAAGTTCGCACCAGCGAGGGTGTCGAGCTTGAGTGGGAAATTAAACGGATTGGAACGGCGTCATGAAGGTTGCGGTTCTTAAAGGCGGAATATCTTCTGAACGAGAAGTGTCTCTCGTCTCGGGCACAGAATGCGCTAAAGCGCTTCGGTCTTGCGGGTATGACGTGACAGAAATTGACGTCACTCGAGACTTGTGGTGCCAACTCGAAGACGCCGAGCCGGACGTTATATTCAACGCGCTTCACGGAGATTGGGGCGAAGATGGCCGGGTTCAGGGCGTATTGGATATGTATGGCAAACCATACACTCATTCCGGCGTCATGGCGTCTGCTTTGGCAATGGACAAACACCGCGCCAAATATGTTCTAAAAGCTGTTGGCATAACGGTCGCCGACGGCGGTTTATATGACCGTGTCAAGGTGTCCCAGACGCACCCGATGAAACTGCCCTATGTCGTTAAACCAAACGGGCAGGGTTCTTCCAAATCCGTCTATATTATTCAGGATGAAAATTCGAATATGACGTCGGCGATCGCGGAAGACAAAGAAATGGGTAATGAAGTGATTGTCGAAGCTTTCGTCCCGGGGCGCGAATTAACGGTGACCGTCATGGGCGAACGGGCTTTGGCTGTAACCGAAATTATTCCTCAGACAGATTGGTATGATTACGAAGCCAAATACGCCAAAGGGGGGTCTGTCCATGTTGTGCCCGCCGATATACCCAATGAGGTGACGCAGCTATGCCTGAAATGGGCTGTGCTGGCACATAAAGCGCTGGGGTGCCGAGGCGTGACGCGATCTGATTTCAGATTTAATGAAAAAAATACAGCTTCAAGCGACATAGTAAACAAAATCGTAATGCTTGAACTCAATACTCAACCTGGAATGACTCCGACCTCTTTGGCGCCTGAACAGGCGGCCTATGCCGGAATAGATTTTGAACAGCTTTGCCGCTGGTTGGTTGAGGACGCTACATGGCCCAGATGAAACGCAATTCGTCTTATTCGAAGGGACCCTTACAGAGGGTCTCTCCGTTAAAGCCCGGATTACGCAAAGCACAAGTCTGGGGGGCGGCGAAAGTCAGAGCAGCCCAACATTCCAAGAAAAGTTTCATGCAATTTTGCGGCGGCGTTCTAGCTGTCTTACTGGCGGTTACTGCTTTGGCGCTCTGGATGGGCGGATTTTGGCCACAACTGATTAATAATGGTAAACTCTACAAACAACATCGTCTCATGGCTATGGGGTTTGTTGTGTCCCGAGTGGATGTGATGGGTGAAGGCCGATTGAACGAGCAAGACGTTTTACGGGCGGTGAATATCCGTCCCGGAGATTATTTCTTCGGGGTTGACCTTGAAGCCGCGCAGCGTCGCACTGAAAGTCTTCCTTGGGTGGACCGCGCAGTGGTGCGTCGCCTTTGGCCGAACCGTATCGTCGTGCAATTGGTTGAAAATCAGCCCTACGCCCTTTGGCAGAATGAGGGTGAATTTTCACTTGTGAACGCAACCGGAGAGATCATAGCGCCTGTTTCAAGCGAGACTGTTATCCCAGATGATTTATTACAAGTCGTGGGGAAGGGGGCTTCTATTGAGGCGGAAGCTCTTGAGAAAACGCTTGCGCTTTGGCCAGCCCTGAGGAGTAGAACCACTTCTGCGATTTATGTCTCAGAAACCCGTTGGGATCTGATGATTGACGGGGATGTGAAAGTAAAACTCCCGGCTACAAATGTGAAAAAAGCTTTGGCGCATCTTTCTGACCTTCAAGCGAAATCCCGAATACTGGATCGCACAGTCAGCGAAATTGATTTACGTCTCCCCGATAGAATTACTGTTCGGCCGACAGAAACAAAACAGGCCTAGATACCCATAATGTTCGGACGTCCCAAACAGAAACAGGCCGAAACTATTGCGGTTCTTGATATCGGATCAAGCAAAGTTGTTTGTCTGATTGGCAGAGAAGAGCCCGGTATGGGCGTGCGCCTTATCGGGAAGGGTTTCGGCGTCAGTTCAGGCGTTAAGCATGGCGCTGTGATTGATTTGGAAGCAGCGGAAGCCGGCATTCGCTCCGCTGTTGAAAAGGCTGAGCGGGCCGCAGGCGTCACAGTTCACGGTGTCAATGTGAATGTAGCTCTTCGTTCTCTACGCTCTCAACATATGCGCGTTCAGACAGAATTTGCCAGCGGAGAAGTTGCAGACAGAGATCTGAAACGCGTAATGAATAGCAGCCTGTCCGAATTGTCCCAACCGGATTACGCTATTTTGCACGCCATACCCATGCAGTGGAGCGTCGACGGTGAAGCCGGAATCGACGACCCACGCGGGATGTTCGGTAAAAGCCTTGGCGTCGATATGCACTTTGTCTTGGGCGGTATGGGTCCGCTTCGAAATTTGGCTCATTGTATAGAAAGATGTCACCTTGAAATCCGCTCTGTAACAGCGTCTCCTTATGCCTCTGCTTTGTCTGTTTTGACCGAAGATGAACGCGATTTGGGTGTAACTGTTATAGATATGGGCGCAGGGGTGACGTCTGTTGCTGTATTCCGAGATAATGTCCTCGTGCATGTTGATGCGATTGGGGTCGGCGGCCGCAACGTTACCCAAGATATTGCAAGAGGGCTCTCCACTCCGCCCGAAGCGGCAGAACGGATCAAAACTATTTATGGTTCAGCTTTGCATGGCGCGGATGATGATTTGGCAATGGTGCCATGTCCTCCGGTCGGGGCGCAGGACCGCCTACAACATCACCCGCGCGCTCACGTCACGGCAATAGTACGATCCCGGATTGAGGAAACATTCGAGTTGTTAAATGAGCGCTTACATAATGCTGGAATGGATAATTATGCCGGACGTCAAATTGTGCTGACGGGCGGTGCCGCGCAGCTCAACGGCGTGAGGGAACTTGCCGAGCTAATTTTCAATAAACGGGTGAGAATTGGTCAGCCTCATGGTATTTTCAGTTTGGATCAAAGCCTCACGGAATCCGATTTTGCGGTCGCAACAGGTTTGTTGAAACAGGCTTATGAAAATCCTGGTGAAGCAATCTCCGGGCCTCCGGATTTATCTGGCCGGAGGTATCGGGAGAGACGGTATTCAGGTCATCCGATTGGGCGCTCTTTTCAATGGCTCAGAGAAAATTTCTAATCAGATCTGCCGATTTAAATTGTTTTAAACCTGAGTTCCTCGACTCCATTTGAGGTTTCGACGAAACTGAGACTAAATTCCTAACAGTGAGTATTTACAGGAAAACCTCGTCAAAAGGTTAAAATTAATCGTTTGGTTAATCACCCTTTAACGGTTTCGGCCCATCTTCGTCTTAACCAAACATTGACCATAAACGGGACCTATCATGCCAATCAGTCTCTCTCTGCCTAAAGCTGTTGAACTTAAACCTCGTATTGTCGTTATCGGCGTCGGCGGGGCCGGTGGAAACGCCGTTAATAATATGATTGCCTCGGGGCTCGACGGTGTCGAATTCGTTGTGGCAAATACCGATGCACAGGCCCTAGCTCTGTCGCGCGCGGATCGCCGCGTACAAATGGGGGGAGGCGTCACTCAAGGTCTTGGGGCAGGCATGCGCCCTGAAATTGGAGAAGAATCTGCTGAAGATAGTCTGACTGAAATTATGGAGCATCTTGACGGATGCCACATGTTATTCGTCGCGGCCGGTATGGGTGGTGGAACAGGCACAGGTGCGGCGCCTGTCATTGCCCGCGCTGCCCGCGAGCGCGGTATTTTGACCGTTGGTATTGTTACCAAGCCTTTCATGTTTGAAGGCTCCCGCCGGATGAAATTGGCTGAGCAAGGTATCGATAACCTTTATGCCTCTGTCGATACAATGATTACCATTCCAAACCAGAATCTTTTCCGCGTTGCGACCGAAAACACAACTATGTCAGATGCTTTTGCGATGGCAGACGAAGTACTCCATAGCGGCGTACGTGGCGTCACGGATTTGATGGTCGTGCCGGGGTTGATCAATCTCGACTTTAACGATGTGCGCACCGTTATGGACGAAATGGGCAAGGCCATGATGGGGACTGGTGAAGCGACGGGCGAACGCCGCGCTGTCGAAGCCGCAGAAGCTGCTATTAACAATCCGCTCTTGGATGATGTTTCCCTGAAAGGCGCTAAAGGGGTTCTTATCAATATAACAGGCGGCAGCGATTTGACTCTTTATGAGGTCGATGAAGCCGCCAGTCTTATCCGCGAACAGGTCGACGAAGATGCAAATATCATTGTCGGATCCGCATTGGATGATGACTTGGACGGTATTATTCGCGTGTCTGTCGTGGCAACCGGAGTTGATTCGGAAGCCCGCGCTGAATCGCCTCCTGCCCCATTTGTGACCCGGGTCGCCCGTGAAGAGGCCAATGTGGTTGAACTTCCAAAAGCAGAGAAACCTACTGATACAGTTATCTCTCAAGACACAGAAGAACGGTTCGCCGATTATAACCCAGTTGCCAATATGCAAAAGGAAGTGGCTCAAGAGTTTTCCAAGCCAAAATCTGTGACTCCGCCGCCTTATGTAGCGCCTCGTCCATATCCTCCGAAAGTAGACACTCCAGCGGCTCAGTCTGAAGAAACAGTTGCGCCAGTTGAACCTCAGCCTATTCCAGAATCTACTGGCCCGTCTTTGAAAAAGACAGCACTAGGCGGATTATTTGGCCGCCGGAAGAAAACTCCATCGCCCACAATACAGACTCAAACGACAAAAGCTCCGGTTGGGGATCTGTTCAGTGACGACATGGAAGATGAGTTGCAAATTCCAAGTTTTCTTCGTCGTCAGAGCCGATAGAATAAGCTTAACTGCAGAGCTGCAACTGTTTAAAGCAGTTTTATTAATACGAATTAAGTCCGTGTTATCACGGGCTTTTTTTTTATATGTAACACGCTGTAACAACAGGTTTGTTGTCTGAGAGCAACCAATAGCTCATTCATTCATTGGGGCTATATGAGTTTATTAAATATGACAAATGTCAGACGCCAATCCACCCTGAATTCCGCCGCTGTTTGTGCAGGAATCGAGCTCCATGGGGGCAATCATACCCGTTTGGCGATGCGCCCTGCGCCCGTAGGTGCCGGACTTGTTTTTGTTCGGACGGACATAACCGATCGGGACAATCGTATTCGCGTTGAACCCGATGCGGTGTCAGATGTAACAAATTGTACAACACTTGAGAACGCCGCCGGCGTTAATGTTTCCACGATTGAACATCTATTGGCCGCGCTGGCTGCGTCTGGTATCGACAATTTGGTCATGGAGCTCGACGGAAAAGAACTTCCGGCTCTCGACGGCTCTGCCGAGCCTTTTCTAAGATTGATTGAACGTGTTGGCGTGAAACGTCAGGAGGCGCCTCGGCGCTACGTTGAAGTCTTGCGGCCTGTCGAAGTTCGTAAAGGGAAGGCATTTGCCCGTATCGTTCCAGCAACGCGTCTTGAACTCTGCGTTTCAATTGATTTTGAAGATGAAGCTATCGGCCAACAAAAAGTCGAAATTGTCCCGGACGTCCGGGCTTTCCGTGATCGTCTAGCTTCTGCTCGGACATTTGCCCGTCTGCACGAAGTTGCCGCTTTGCAAGCGGCAGGTCTATCCAAAGGCGGATCTTTCGAAAATGCGATTATTGTAGATGGCGACAAGGTTCTCAATCCAGACGGATTACGTTTTGCCGATGAATTTGTCCGGCATAAAGCCCTTGATCTTTTAGGGGACTTGTATCTCGGCGGCCCTATTCTTGGCAGAGTGGAAACTCATGCGTCTGGTCATGGTTTAAATCATGATTTATTGATGGCTCTCTACGGGACGCTGGATGCTTGGCGCTTTGTTTCTATGAATGGCGAAGAGCTTTTGCCGGAGTTGGAGAGCCCTTCCAGACTGCAAAGCGTTAGCGCATAACAGATTTCTCACTTTCCGCCGCGCAAACCATCCTTTAAGAGACGCATTGTATTTTAAAGGATATGTTTAGAATCATACCCGCAAACGGATAGGCTCTATGGCTTTTAACACAATTTACGCTCGTATCATTCGCTTGGGAGGCGTGGCCGTTCTGGCCTTGATGGTTTCGGCTTGCTCGATTTTTGGCGGCAAAAGCGATAAAGAGAAACTCGCCTATATTGAACGACCTGCGGAGCTTATTTATAATCAAGCTATTGATCGCGTTCAGAAAAATGATTGGGACGGGGCAAATCTTTATTTTCAGGAAGTTGAACGACAACATCCCTTTTCCAGATGGGCTCGCCGCGCCATGTTAATGAGCGCTTATGCCTATTATCGAACTACGGATTACGAACAGAGTGTTGCGACAGCTCAACGTTTTATCAGCCTTCATCCCGGTAATGATAGCACGCCTTATGCATATTACCTTATCGCAATAAATTATTATGACCAGATTTATGATGTCGGGCGGGATCAGGCGACAACGGTAAACGCGGAAGCGGCTCTTCAACAAGTGGTGCGTCGTTTTCCTGAAAGTGACTATGCTCGTGACGCGAGGCTCAAACTTGAGCTGACGCATGACCATCTGGCGGGTAAGGAAATGGCGATTGGGCGGTATTACCTCAAGGAAAATCAGCAATTGGCAGCTATTGGCCGATTTAAGAATGTTGTTAAAAATTACGAAACCACATCACAGACCGAAGAAGCTCTTCACCGCCTTGTTGAAGCCTATGTGTCTTTAGGCATCATCAATGAAGCTAAACTGGTCGGTTCCGTATTGGGTTATAACTATCCGAATAGCGTTTGGTACGAAGATTCCTACGAATTGCTTCAGGGATATGAAATCAACCTAGAAGAAGAGCGAAAGAAAAACCGCCGCGACGGTTATTGGCAGCGTTTGAAAGAACGCTTGTTCTAACGGATATGATTTAGGCTGATATGTTAAGTGGGTTATTTGTTCGCAATGTTGTCCTCATTGAGCAGTTGAGCCTTGAGTTTAGCGGCGGCCTAACCGCGCTCACGGGCGAAACGGGTGCGGGTAAATCCATAATTCTAGACGCGCTCGGTATGGCGACTGGAGCGCGGTCTGATCGGGGGCTAATCCGGAACGGGACGGAAAAAGCCGAATGCACGGCGTCTTTCACGCTTTCAAGCTCTCACCCTGCTATCTCCCACCTAACTGAGCAGGATATTGAAATTGTAGCCGGTGAAGATCTGACTCTCCGCCGGGTTATACAATCCGATGGCCGTTCCAAGGCCTATATCAACGATTCACCGGCGAGCGTGAAACTACTCTCCGAAGTGGGGAAGCTGCTATTGGAAGTTCACGGACAGCATGACGGGCGAGGTTTGTTGGATCCCACCACTCATATTACGCTATTAGATCTCTTTGGCGGTCACAAATCCGAGCTTCAGGCCGTAACAATGGCTTTCCAATCCCGGCGGGATACTCAGAAACACCTCAAAACGCTACAAGATCGCCAGAGCAAAGCGGGGGAGGATCAAGAGTTCCTCGAACACGCCATTAACGAGCTGGATCGTTTGGACGCCCGGCCTGATGAAGAAGAAACTCTCGCCGAAGAGCGTCGTTTCTTACAGGGTGCAGAAGGCGCGCTATCTGAGCTGACGGCGGCGCAGGATACGTTGGGCGAGGACGGTGAGTTCGAAGAGCGGCTATCCATGGCGTTATCAGGAATAGAGCGGGTCAATAGCAAATTCGGCGATAGTGACCTGCCGGCTGCAAAGTCCCTCCAACTGGCCGCAGAGGCCCTAGAACGCGCTCTATTAGAAACGCAAGAAGCCCGAAATGCGGTCAGTGTTGCGGCGCAGAGCTTTGATGTGGAGCCGGGGCGTCTCGACGCTGTCGAAAAGCGTCTCTTTGCGTTACGCGGCGCCGCGCGCAAATATGATTGCGACATTCCAGGTCTTATAGAGAAACGTGCTCAGTTCGATGAAGAGCTCGACGCGATAGAGAGCGTTGCGAAAGATATCGCCAAAGCCGAAAAAGAAGCCGGGAAGGCGAAAGAGCTTTATGACGCGGCAGCTAAGACGCTTAGTCAAGCTCGACAAAATGCCGCAAAAGCGCTCGACCTATCTGTTGCGCAGGAACTGCCGCCTTTGAAAATGGAACGCGCGACATTTGAAACTCGGATTGAAACGGCGCCGGAAAGCGCCATGGGCGTGGATTTGGTGCGATTTGTCGTATCCACAAACCCCGGAACAGCACTTGGGCCATTGGATAAAATTGCGTCCGGCGGAGAAATGGCGCGCTTCGCTTTGGCAATCAAAGTGGCTTTGGCGGGTAAGAACGAAGCGGTTATGGTGTTTGACGAAGTTGACCAAGGCGTTGGCGGGGCTGTTGCAAATGCTGTCGGAAAACGATTGTCACGATTGGCTAAATCGGCTCAGGTCTTTGTGGTCACGCACAGCCCGCAAGTGGCCGCCGCGGCGGATAATCAATTCCGCATTGAAAAGTCCTCAACCGGATCGACCACAACTACACAGGTTCACGCCGTTGCGGATGAAGCCCGCGAAGAAGAAATTGCGCGGATGCTGGCCGGAGAGAGTATTACACAAGAGGCCCGCGCCGCCGCCAGACAACTAATGGCGTCATGACCGCCTCGGCCTTATCAGAAGCAGACGCTAAGAAACGTATCAAAATCCTGACAATGGAAATCCGCGCTGCGGATGAGCAATATTATAGTGACGACAACCCGCTCATTTCCGATGCTGATTATGATTCCCTTCGCAAGGAGCTGACAGAGCTAGAATCTGACTTCTCCCATTTGATCGCAAAGAACAGTCCCACTCAAAAGGTCGGGGCGAAACCCTCCGGTCGTTTTGAAAAAATTCAACATAGCGTCCCGATGCTGTCACTGGACAATGCTTTTGATGACGGAGACGTTCAGGATTTTGTGGCGCGGGTAAAACGATTTTTGAGCCTCCCTGCCGATGCTGAGCTGTCTTTTACCGCAGAGCCAAAGATTGATGGTCTATCGGCGGCTCTGCGTTATGAACAAGGGAAGCTCGTGTCGGGCGCAACCCGCGGAGATGGACAGACCGGAGAAGATGTCACGCGCAATCTGTTAACGCTGAAAGAGGACGTGCCGCACCAATTAAGCGGGGAGGGGTGGCCCGACGTCTTGGAAGTCAGGGGCGAAGTCTATATTGAGCATGCCGCGTTTGAGACGATGAACGCCGCGCAGCTTAAAGCGGGCAAACCAGAATATAAAAACCCCAGAAATGCGGCGGCCGGATCGCTCCGCCAGATTGACCCGAGTATCACAGCGTCTCGACCTCTGAGGTTTTTCGCCTATACATGGGGAGAAGTGAGCGAGCCTCTCGCCGAAACACAAATGGGCGCAGTCGAGAAAATGGAGTCGTGGGGCTTTTCGACAAACCCTGAGATGCGCGTCCATGACAGCGCGAAAGAAATGGTCTCGCATTACCACGAAATAGAGGAAAAACGCGCTGGGTTGGGATATGATATTGACGGAGTTGTTTACAAGGTGAACGACCTCGCGCTGCAAGACCGTTTGGGATTTGTCAGCCGCGCTCCACGATGGGCGATTGCGCATAAATTTCCGGCCGAAAAAGCCGTGACCGTTTTGGAAACAATTGATGTGCAAGTCGGTCGGACAGGGGCGCTAACTCCAGTGGCACGCTTGACGCCCATCACGGTCGGCGGCGTGGTCGTGTCTAATGCGACTTTGCACAATGAAGACGAGATTAACCGTTTAGGTGTAAAACCTGGTGACACCGTAGAAATTCAGCGGGCAGGGGATGTTATCCCGCAAGTCTTGCAAGTCATAAAAGACGGCGGCGGGGAACCATATATCTTGCCGAAAAATTGCCCAATATGCGGAGCAGAGGCAGTTCGCGATATTGACGAAAAAACAGGACGGCAAGATGTTGTGCGACGATGCACGAATGGATTGGCTTGCCCCGCTCAGGCAAAAGAGGGTCTGAAGCATTTTGTTTCCCGCCGGGCCTTCGATATTGACGGCCTTGGCGAGAAGCAAATCGCGCTGTTTTTTGAATTGGAACTCGTGCGAGAGCCTGCGGATATTTTCGTTTTGCAGAATAAACGCACCGAACTGGAAAAGCTCGAAGGATTCGGCCAGACAAGTTTAGACAACCTATTTAATGCCATAGAGGCGCGGCGAACCATTGGCTTTGCAAGATTCCTCTATGCGTTAGGTATTCGTCATATCGGGCAGGGAAATTCCCGCCTCATGGCACGACATTTCCAGAATTTGGAAAACCTAAAGGCACAATGGAGTGAATTAGCCAATAGAGAGAGCGCGGCTTTTCAGTCTATTCTTCACATTGACGGTGTTGGCGAAGCAGCCGCCACAGCTTTCAGCCAGTTTATGACGGCGCCGGAAAACCGCTCCGTTGTCGAAAGGTTGCTGGAACACATCACGATCGAACCTGTCGAGGAGGTAGCTGCAGATAGCGTCGTCTCTGGCAAAACAGTGGTTTTCACCGGCAAACTTGAACGCTTTTCCCGGGATGAGGCCAAATCTAGAGCGCAGAGCCTCGGCGCGAAAGTGAGCGGATCAATATCGGCCAAAACCGATTATCTCGTGGCTGGGCCTGGAGCCGGATCAAAGCTGGCAAAAGCGCAAGGACTTGGCGTGCAAGTTCTCACTGAAGATGAATGGCTAACCTTGATAGAGTAAGAAGGCGTTCAAGAATAGAAAAGAGTAACACTTGCCTTTGAGGGGGGCTCGCCCCAAAGCATAGCTATGCCAATTTTAAGATTCTTTAGAGAGAATGTCCGTTGGGTCGTGGGCGGGTTTTTATTGACCTTTTTCTCGTCATTCGGGCAAACATTTTTTATTTCTCTTTCAGCCGGGGAAATACGGGCTGAGTATGATTTGAGCCATGGTGATTTTGGCTTGATCTACATGATCGCGACATTGGGAAGTGCTTTGTCATTGCCATGGGTCGGGAAAATCGTCGACTATTTAAATCCGGCAAAAGTGACCCTGATAATTGTGCCTTTATTGGCGCTTGGGGCCATTGGCATGACTTTTTCGACCCATATTATCACATTGGTGCTTGTCATCTATTTGCTTCGTCTCTTCGGGCAGGGGATGATGACACAAAACGCCCTGACTGCGGCGGCGCGCTGGTTTACGGCAAGCCGGGGGCGGGCTGTATCTCTGGTCACACTCGGACACAACGCCGGAGAAGCCGTGCTGCCCGTGCTTTTTGTCGTGACGGTTAGTTGGGTCGGTTGGCGCTATAGCTGGCTTTTAGCGGCATTTGCTCTGCTTGTCTTAGCGCTGCCAGTGATTTCTGTTCTAGTTTCGAAAAACAGAGAACCCCGGGCCTCTGATCCAATTCCGCTCATAGTTGACGGACGGGACTGGACGCGCCCGGAAGTCATACGCGATCCACTTTTTTGGATTGTTCTTTTAGGAATGTTGGCTCCGGCCTTTATTGGAACGACGGTGTTTTTTCATCAGGTGTATCTGGTAGAGTTACGCGGATGGTCGATGCCAGCTTTTGCTTCGGCGTTTTCATTGATGGCGATCTCCACCATTATTTTTACTTTGATATCTGGCGCGTTGGTAGACAGGTTTTCGGCTATTAAACTCTTACCGAGTTTTCTTATACCTTTGTCACTATCATGTTTTATCTTGGGTGCATTCGACGCTCAGTGGTCTGCTTTCGTTTTTATGTCCCTTATGGGAATTTCTTACGGATTTTCCTCCACGCTGATGGGAACGATCTGGCCAGAGCTGTACGGCACCAAACATCTAGGCTCCATCCGAGCCATTATTGTGTCGATGATGGTATTCTGTACCGCTGCCGGCCCGGGACTGACCGGATGGCTCATTGATATAGGTGTCTCCTATCCGAAACAGATTACGGCGATGGGCGTTTATTGCGTCTGCGCCTGCATCGTGATGGTTTTCATCTCCAAGGCCTTTCAGAAACGAAAGACTTTGGAGCTGGAAAATAGTTAGAGCGGCGCGCAGGCTTTTTCGAGCCAGCTCTTAATTTCGCCTTCAAATTTCGGCCCAACCTCTTTCAAGACTTCGGCGTGATAATCGTCAACATATTGCCGTTCGGCATTATTGAGCAAATCAAGGTCAATTAAGTCGCGATGAATTGGCGCCATGGTGAGCGTTTTGAACGCCATCATTGGCCGTTCTCCGCCAGCAATATCCTCTGGGGGCAAGACGAATTGCAAATTCTCAATGCGGATGCCGTATTCGCCAGTTTTGTAATACCCAGGCTCATTAGAAACAATCATACCAGGCTGTAGCGCAATTGTATTTGAGGACTTGGAAATGCGCTGCGGACCCTCGTGAACGCCAAGGAACGATCCGACGCCGTGGCCTGTGCCGTGATCATAATCGAGCCCGACCTGCCAAAGAGGCGCGCGGGCGAAGCCGTCCAGGGCCGGGCCTGTTGTACCTTCGGGGAAGCGGATTGTCGCGAGCGCGATATGACCTTGTAGGACGCGAGTGAAACGATCGCGCATTTCATTTGTCGGCTCGCCAATCGGGACAGTGCGGGTGATATCAGTTGTGCCGTCCTGATATTGACCACCGCTATCGACCAGATAAAGCGAATTTGGCTTGAGTGGCAATACTGTTGAAACACTGACGCGATAGTGACAAAGCGCGCCATTTGCGCCGGCACCTGAAATCGTCTCAAAACTCAAATCCTTCAGGCCGTCATTTTCATGGCGGAACATTTCAAGTTTCGTAGCCGCAGAAATCTCGTCATACTCACCGGACTGGGCTTCGGTATCGAGCCAATGCAGGAATTTAATAATGGCTACGGCATCGCGTTTATGCGCCGTAGCAGATCCTTCCAGCTCGGCCTGTGTTTTGGTGGCTTTCGGAAGGGCGACAACATCCATTGTCTTTTTGACATTGGCGCCGGACCCAGTCGCCGTGTCGAAATGCCAAGCAGAGGCGGAGTTAGGATCCATGAGGATAGTTTTGCCGGATAATCCCTTTAGAGATGTTTCCAAATCCTCTTCACCTTGCAATGAAACCTCATTCCCGAGGTGCTGACTAACTTCAGAAGAGACTTTTTCTGACCTGACAAAGAGTTCGACATGACCGTCCTTGCGGATGATGGCCGTGGACAGAGGCAGAGGCGTGCATTGTACATCGCCGCCGCGAATATTCAAAAGCCACGCAATAGAGGCGGGCGCTGTAATCAGAGCGTAATCGGCGTTTTTCTCTTTAAGGATTTCAGCAATCTCTTCGCGTTTTTTAGCGTGAGACTTTCCGGCGAGTTTTTCGGGCTGAACCGTAATAGGTGTTACCGGCATTGGCGGTCGGTCGGTCCAAGCCGTATCAATAGGGTTAGGCTCCATGGCTTTAGCGGTGCCGCCCGCCAGTTCAATCGCCTCTACCAGCTGCGCGAGTGCGGAAGGACTATGGAGTTTCGGATCATAGCCAATGACCTGTCCGGCCTTCACATTCCCGCGTAACCATTTGGCTACGCCGTCTTCAAGGCGTTCATAATCAAAAAGATCTTTATCCACTTGCTGTTTAACTTGGATAACATAGCGCCCATCTACAAATATAGCCGCCTTATCCTGCATGACGACAGCAGCGCCTGCTGAGCCTGTGAACCCGCTCAACCACTGCAAGCGGTCGGTCGATGCTGGCAGATATTCGTTTTGATATTCGTCTTCATGCGGGACAATAAAACCGTCCAATTTGTGCTTTTTCAGCGCCGCTTGAAGTATGGGCAGATTCTTGCGGCCATAATCTGGGCCGCCTTTAACTTCGAAGTTTTGGAATAGGGTAATATCGTTCATGTTTCTGTGTCCAATCCGTCAAAAATAATATGTGAAATACGTGTTATGGGGGAACGGGTCGCATTTCTTCGCGTTCTGTGCTATAGCGTAATCCATCAAACCATTTGTTTGAAGGAGTTAATGGAGTCTAAGGTGTCACAAAAATTGTTCAACCTTAACATCAATTTCTTCAGTTCACATTCACAGGCGGAAGATACAGTCATTTTGAAACCGGGTTCGGAGTTTGAACCTGATGAGACTGAAATCAAACCTGCCTCGGACATTCTTGAATTTGCTTATCCGCCGGAAAGTCCCTTTTATAAAGAAGACCCCCGAAAACGAGCTTAATGTCCTCTTAACCAGCCTTGCAAATCTGCATAGCTGTTTCGGCGACACTGTCTGTTCTCTAAACTTCAAAGGTATTTATATATGACCTTGTCAAACAGGGCGAAGATGCACCTGTGAATTAGAGGTAAGACCATGACTACAGAGTTTAACGGAACAGAATTTATGAGCCTTGATACACGGACATTCCGTCCGACATTCGAAGGCGCGCAAGCCCGCCGCCCACAGGCTCAGGACCTGTCAGGAAGCCTTATCGGCCGCCGTAATGCACGTCGTGACCGTCGTGCCAGCCGCGCGCTCTAGTTAACATAAACAAGACGACGCGACGTATAAGAGCCTCAGCCTCCCCCTAGGCTGGGGCTCTTTTTTTTAAGCTAAAGTCTTTTAACAGCCAATAAGGACGTCCACTCATCCAGTGTCGTCCTAGGCTCAACCGAGAAACCTGCCGCTTTGAAAGCGTTTAAAACCGATTTTGCCTGTTCGTTTAAAATACCGGACAAAATCACTTTCCCATTTTTGGCTGTAGCTTTGTAAATGTCCGGCGCAAGACCCGTGAGGGGGCCTGCCAGAATATTGGCGAATATAAGGTTGAATTGTTTGGCATGTAGAGAGGGCGTTTCAAAGCCATCTGCCTGCACCACATTCATTTTGTCTCCGGCGTCATTTAACCTTGCATTTTCCAAGGAAACATCCACGGCGTCCTGATCAATATCGCTGGCTAATATATGAGAGCCGGGGAGAGCTTTCGCCGCGGCAATCGCCAAAATTCCGGCGCCACACCCCAAATCCAGAATTTTGGCCGGAGTAAAACCGTCCGCGAGTAATTCATCAAAAATAACAAGACAGCCCTTGGTGGTGCCGTGATGGCCTGTTCCAAACGCCATGCCAGCATCGATCAAAATAGGATGTTTTACATCCTTAGGAATATTATCTTTTTCATGTGAACCATAGACGAAAAAGCGTCCTGCTTTCACGGCTGGCAAACCAGACTGAACTTCGCTGACCCAATCTTTATCGACAATCACCGACACCTCCCCGCCGCATTCTGCCTGCGCGGTTAAAGCCTCGCCTTCTGAAAGATAAATCGCCTCCACAAGTTTTCTGTCGCCTTGATCAAAAAGAGAAACGGATTGCGCTTCGCTCTGGTCTAAAAAGCCTAAAGCCTCCGCAATCTCGAAAGCTTTTTCTTCCGTGGTAAGAAGCTCCAATTTCCATAGCGGCATATTACTTTTTTCCAATTGGAGGGCCGACCAGATCTGCAATACATCCTGCCGTTCGTAGTTTCCCGTTTTCCGCGCCGCAAACCATATATCGCATTAATTCCGGTTGGGCGGAATGACCATTATGAGCGCGAAGCGGGTCAACCAATCCTTTAACAAAGGGGATGAGAGGGTTGGCAAATTCCACCCGCATATCGATCATGTTAAATCCTGTCATAGAGACAATATCATCGGAAATATCGCGTTTGTCGTTCCCCACAAAAACACTGTGCCGTTCACCATTTTCCATCAGGCTCCGATAATAAGGAACAAGCTCGTAGCTGAGAAAGTCATTCACTTCAGAAAACGCGACAATGGTTGGCCGCTCTTCCGGAGGCATATAAGGAGGAACCTTCGGTTTTGTGTCACTCAAATCAGATAAATTCAGTAAAGCCACTTGATTGGCAAGCATGATAAACTCAGTGTTTTCAATCATGGAATCATGAACGGTATCTTTATCGTCCGTCATAACATCGCGCATAATGTCATAAGCAATTTTACTGCCAAGACTTTCTGTTACAAACACGAATTGGTCTGTCTCCACCGAGGTCTCATTTGCTGTTTGGCATATTTTCTCCGCTGTTACGCGCTTTCCTTGTTCTTTGAATTCATATCCGCCCGCATCCAAATTAGCCGAACACATAGCGCCATATATGGCTTCCCGGATTTCTCCTCCAACAGATCCAAGATATAAAACAGCGTCAGAAAATCCGAAATTTATGAGTTTGTCTTTGAGATAACTATTATATTTTCTCCGTAAAGCCGCGACGCCGCCTTCTTTGAGATGGTCATCATATCCAACATGAGGCTCTTGGAGGCTTTGCCAAAAGATTTCGTCCCAAAAAACCCGGTAAATAACGTATTCTAAATCATCACTAACCCTCAAAACCTGCCTATCGAGGCAGACAAGATCATCAAGGGATAAATCAATCCCGGGCAGGGCTGTGTGGTAACGCTTGGGAGAATCTTCCTTGATATAAATATGGTTATTTAATTTGGTTTCTTCTTCGGTCGTATCACGGCCACAGAGGCTGCTGACGGCTTTATCATCCAGTTCAATATTATAAGCATTGGCCAAGCCTTTGATGAATTCATTTGCCAAAGGTTTATCATCCGGGTTTTCAATCCATCCAATGCCATGAAGGTAAATGATGTTTACCCGATTGCCGGGTTTATTGTCATACCCCGTGGCGAGCGCTTCGAGGCCCCGAAAGGTGCCGTCGTTATAATTGTCTGAGGTTAGAGAATTGATGCTCAAGACCCGCGTGTCCGTGGTTGCACAACCGCTCACTCCCATTGTGACCAATAAAAGCCACGCCAGTCCTGATTTAAAGAAATTCATTTTAAGCCCGTTCTACAAATCCGTCCAAAACCTTCTTTTCACCAGCTTTTTCGAAGGCTACCATGAGTTTATTACCGTCAGCGGAGGCAATACGTCCATAGCCAAATTTCTGATGGAAGATTCTATCACCGACTTTAAAGGCGCTGGCCGTTTTTTTTACGGGTCGGCGCACGGCATGACCTTCAATATCTTTGGGGGCGCGGCCAAAATTTTTGTCCCGATTGGCTTGGTAGCGTTGCCAGCCGGGAGAGTCGCGGTTGCTTTTGGCCCGTTCAAAGCTTGAAGAGAAGTCGCTGGCGATTTGCCTTGCGACAACGCTCTCATTCTGATGGCTTTGTTCGCTTTCTGCCTCCACATGCTGCACGGGGAGTTCATCTATAAAGCGTGATGGGACGCTGGATTGCCAAGACCCGTATACCTGTCGGTTGGCGGCGAAGTAGATTTTAGCCCTTTCCCGGGCGCGAGTTATGCCAACATAAGCAAGGCGGCGTTCTTCTTCGAGTCCGGCTAGACCATTTTCGTCCATGCTTTTCTGGCTCGGAAAGACGCCTTCTTCCCACCCCGGTAAGAAAACCAGAGGAAACTCTAAACCTTTCGCTGAATGGAGTGTCATTAGAGAAATTTCATCTTCTTGCGGCCCGCGATCGACGTCTAGCACAAGGCTGACATGTTCCAGATAAGCATCTAGCGTTTCGAACTCGCCCATCGCTTGAATAAGTTCTTTCAAGTTTTCCAGACGTCCCGCCGACTTTGCGTCTTTGCTGTCCCGCCACATTTGGGTATACCCGCTTTCATCCAGAATTTTTTCTGCCATTTCGGTGTGGCGAATATCTCTGGCTTCGTGGCGCCACCGATCAATATCCAGAATGAAGGCGCGAAGTGCTGTACGGGCTTTGCCTCTAATCTCGTCGGTTTTAGTCAGTTCACGTGTGGTCGCTTCGAGACTGATGCCTAAAGACCGAGCCGCTGTCTGTAATTTCTGTATAGTTGTCGCGCCGATCCCGCGTTTCGGCGTATTGACGATGCGTTCAAATGCCAAGTCATCCGTATCGGATTTCAGAACGCGTAAATAGGCATGAGCGTCGCGTATTTCGGCGCGCTCGAAAAAGCGTGGCCCGCCAATAACGCGGTAAGGCAGGCCGAGCTGAATAAAGCGTTCTTCAAAACTCCGCATTTGGCGAGAAGCGCGC
This sequence comes from uncultured Hyphomonadaceae bacterium, assembly GCA_913058335.1. Classification (GTDB taxonomy): domain Bacteria; phylum Pseudomonadota; class Alphaproteobacteria; order Caulobacterales; family Maricaulaceae; genus Litorimonas. The sequence continues at coordinate 95,136 of CAJXPX010000007.1, read as the reverse complement.
ACCAATATGGCAACATCATTATAAGGGCGGTTCTGGGAACGCCAATTTTCGATTTCTCCGGAAATGATACGAGCCTCGGCAGGGGCGTCCCAGACGCCCGTTACGCTGACTTTGTGTCCACCCTCATCTTCGGTCCAAAGGGTCTTCCCAAGCCGGTCCTGATTGGACGCGATCAAGCCGGACGCTGCGCCGAGAATATGCTCCGTCGAGCGATAGTTACGCTCCAGCTTGACGACTTTCGCGCCGGGAAAGTCTTTTTCGAAGCGCAAGATATTATCGACTTCGGCTCCGCGCCAGCCATAGATGGATTGGTCATCATCCCCGACAACACAAATATTTTCTGATCCCTGCGCTAGAAGGCGGAGCCAAAGATATTGGCAGACATTCGTATCTTGATACTCGTCTACCAAGAGATAACGGAACTTCTGATGGTATTTTTTCAGAATGTCCGGATTTTTGGTGAAGAGCGTTAAATTGTGCAACAGTAAATCACCAAAATCACAGGCATTTAAAACTCTCAATCGCTCTTGATAGGTTTTATAGAGTTCCGCGCCTTTGCCGTCGGCAAATTTATAGCTCTGTTTGGAGTTTATCTTTTCCGGTGTCAGGCCTTTATTCTTCCAGCTATCGATCAGGGCGACGAGATATCTCGCCGTCCAACGTTTTTCATCAATATCGGCGGCTTTAATAACCTGTTTCAAAAGTCGGATCTGATCATCCGTGTCTAAAATGGTGAAGCCGGATTTCAGGCCGACAAGTTCGGCATGAATCCGGAGGATTTTGGCGGCAATAGAGTGAAAGGTTCCGAGCCAAGGGAGGCCTTCGACCTGTTCTCCAAGAAGTTTGCCAACGCGGTCACGCATTTCTCGCGCGGCTTTATTTGTAAAAGTAACAGATAAAATCTGGCTCGGATAAGCACGGCCTGTCGTCAAAATATGGGCTAGGCGGCACGTCAGAACCCGCGTTTTTCCGGTTCCGGCGCCCGCGAGGACAAGTAAGGGGCCTTCTAAAGCAAGGACCGCTTCTTTCTGTTCGGGGTTTAAGCCTTCAAGATAATCCGCTTTCTCTGCATTTCCAAATTTGCGCACAGGCATAGCCTGCTCGGAAATTGAACGTCCGGAAGGCCGGGGCGGAGCGGGTTGGAAGGAATCAGCGGCAGACATAGGCGGAACATAGGAGCAACAATCCGCTTTGGCTATGGGCGAACTGTCCCGATGTCAGGGGGGTCAACAGGACTTCTAAGATATGTCAGTTGGGCGGAAGTTTTGACTTACGCTTATACTTTCCATGCCGGACGGGCCGACCCTCATCGTCAACATTCACAAATACGATTTCGTCAATCGAGACGATTTCCTGCTGCGTTGTTTTAATCCGAACATGACAGCAAACAGTAATGGTAGAGTAGCTAACACTGACGGTTTCCGCGCCAATCTCAATGACGTCCCCTTGCCGCGCCGGCGCAAGAAAATTCAGTTCTGACATAGACTTGGTGACAAGGGTCTGTGTTCCCATCTGACAGGCGGCATAAACCCCGCATTCCTCATCTATCCATTCCAATAACCGTCCGCCAAACAAGGTGTTCCGTGAATTCAAATCCCCCGGTTTGACGACTTTTCGGGTGCGATAGATAAGAGTCATATAGAGACTGTCCTTAATTCAGCCCGGATTTGCAAGTTATTGCTCTGAAAGAACGAAATTTAAAACCCAGACGCGTAAATAAGATGCCAGGTTCCGTTCTGGTGCATCTTCCAGTCTTGTGTCATCCAACTCTCTGATAAAACCGGCAAAGCTTTGCCCGCTCTGTTTGAGGTGAGCGTCAATAACAGCCCAAAACTCCGCTTCGAGCGCCAGAGACGTCTGGTGCCCGTAAAGCGATACCGAGCGTTTTTTAAGGCTCATCCTTATCCTTTTTGCCTGACTTTTCGATTTTATGCGCATCCAGTTTCATCTGGAGCTTTTCCGTCAGTTTCGCCTTGAGTGTTTTTTGGTCTTTTTTCTGACCGAAACGGGCTCTGTTTTCCGCCGCCAGTTTCTCTTTTTTAGACCGCTTGACAGCTTTCGCCGCCTTGCCAAACTTTATGACATTATCTGACATATCAGCGCGGCTTAATCATCAACTCTGGACGGACAACGTCGTCAAATTCTTTCTCGGTTACAAAGCCAAGATTGACCGCTTCCTCGCGTAAGGTTGTGCCGTTTTTATGGGCAGTCTTGGCAACTTTCGTCGCGTTGTCATAACCAATGGTTGGGGCAAGGGCGGTGACGAGCATAAGCGAGCGTCCTAGCAGGTCTTCGATACGGTCTTCATTTGCCTTAATGCCGACAACGCATTTATCCGCAAAACTGATAGAGGCGTCTGACAAGAGCTGAATGGATTGCAACATGTTATACGCCATGACGGGCTTATAAACATTGAGCTCGAAATGACCCTGTGATCCGGCAAGACTTATTGTTGTTTGGTTACCCATAATTTGAGCGCATACCATCGTCAGCGCTTCGCATTGGGTCGGATTGACTTTGCCCGGCATTATAGAAGAACCGGGCTCATTTTCCGGTAAAGACAATTCACCCAAACCGGAACGGGGCCCGGAGCCGAGAAAACGAATGTCATTGGCGATTTTAAACAAAGAAGCCGCGACTGTATTTAAGGCTCCGTGGGCAGAGACATAGGCGTCATGCGCGGCCAAGGCTTCGAATTTATTCTCAGCGGTTTTAAACGGAAGCTTCGTGTAATTGGCTACTTCTTCGGCGAAAGCTTTGGCAAAGCCGGGTTTAGCGTTCAAGCCTGTTCCAACCGCTGTGCCGCCTTGGGCCAGAGGGTAAAGTTCTTTAAGACCGTTTTCGACGCGCTTTATGCCTAGATCTATTTGCGCGACATAGCCGGAAAATTCCTGACCCAAGGTAATGGGCGTAGCGTCTTGAGTGTGTGTCCGTCCAATTTTGATAATATCTTTAAATTCATTCGCCTTGTCATTCAGCGCGTTGCGAAGCTGTTGCAGAGCCGGAAGGAGTTTATGATGAATTTCCTCCGCGGCGGCGATGTGCATGGCGGTGGGGAAAGTGTCATTGGAGGACTGGCTGCGGTTGACATGGTCATTCGGATGAACCGGGTCTTTAGAGCCAATCTCACCGCCCATAATTTCAATCGCGCGATTGGAGATAACTTCATTCGCATTCATATTTGACTGCGTTCCTGAGCCTGTCTGCCAAACCGAAAGCGGGAAGTTGTCATCAAGCTTGCCTTCGGCCACATCAGACGCCGCCTCGACAATAGCCTTGGCACGTTGGGCGTCCAGATTGTCGAGGGACTTATTTGCTAGAGCGGCGGAGCGCTTAATAACGCCGAGCGCCCTGATAATGGCAGGCGCCATAGTTTCAATTCCAATTGGAAAATTGATAAGCGAACGGGCGGTCTGGGCGCCGTAATATTTGTCAGAAGGGACTTTTAGGGGGCCAAAACTATCCGTTTCAGTACGCATTTTTGTCATTTTTTGCCTCAAAATCTAATGGGAGTTTTCCCAGGCTTAATCCTGGCGTCCCTCGTGACTGGTTCCATAATTGTAAGGGGGCATCGGCTCAAGACCAGAGACGAAAAAATCGTTATTTCTTACGGAAAGCATCCAAGCTGACAACATTAGCTTCGTCTTCGCCGTCCTTGTCTTTATCTGCGTCGGCTTTGCCGGAGGCTTTTTTGGATTTACTTTTGGCGGCAGGCGTCTCTTTTAAGGTCTCTTCCAGCTTGGCTGGGGCGTCAGTGTCGCTTTCGTTAGGAACAGGACGTAATTTGCCGACTGCATTCGCGGCAGGATCAAGCTCAACGGGCGGATCAAATTGGAGGGCAAACCCCACGCTTGGGTCGTGAAAGCGAGAAATCGCATGGTAAGGTACTTTAAGATATTTCGGTATGCCGCCAAATTTCAGCGTGACTTCGAATTCATCTGCATAAGCATTTAAGTCCCAGAACTGATGCTCCAGAACGATTGTAATCTCTTCGGGGTACTTACTCGCCAGTCCATCATCAATCTCCACGCCAGGATATCGGGTCAGGAATGTAATGTAGAAATGGTGAGCGCCGGGCAGGCCGTCTTCGCGGATAACGCGGCGAATAGCGTCCCGTACCACACCCCGCAGAGCGAGTTGTGTCATCTGATCATAATTCATCAGGTCTTGGCTCATTTTTATATCCTAGACGTCTACCGCAAAATATCAACTGACGTTTCACCGTGTGGTGAATCTTTCTTAGCTCTTTACAGTCTCCCTACATCCTGTTGAAACGTAGTTATACCATGACCAACAGTCATTCCAATATTTCCGCCCGATATGACGGGCAAGGGCGTTTCATCCCGCCCCATGCCAAACCGCTTACGGGCCGAGAAGGCTTTATCAAGAGAACGTGGACATTCTTGCGTAATCCGATCGAAGGGTTTGGTCCCATGGCCTATAATCAGCCGATTGTGAGCGTCCCTAATTTTGGCAAGAAACTTCATGTCATAACCGACCCCGAAGGCATGATGGCGGTTCTGGCGAAAGAAGCAGATAAATTCACCAAAACAGCTATAGATGCGCGCATTTTAGGCCCAGCGACAAAGGAAGGCTTATTGTCGGTTCATGGCGAGCAATGGAAACGACAGCGCAAGAGCGTCGCGCCCCTGTTTCGAAAACGTCATATGGAAGATTTGGCCCCGCTAATAACCCAGGTTCTTCAGAGTTTTTGTGAGAAAGTGGACGCAGAGCGGGAACTGGATCTGAACGCCGCGATGGCCGAGCTCACTTTTGATGTTCTGGCGAAAGCCCTGCTCGGCAATCCTAAGGGTCTGGACAAAGACCGTCTTAAATTTGCGACTCGGAATGTCGTGACGAGTGCCGGGACGCTTCGACCAGACGATTTGATCCCTTGGCCGAGATGGGTGCCTCGTCCGATATTGCCGAAAGGTGCAGCAGCGTTGAGGCGGTTAAAGCGGGCGGCTGACGCGTTATTAGCGGAAAGGGCAAAACATCCGGTCGAAGATGATTTAATCAGTCTCCTGATTGCGGCCAAAGATCCTAAAACAGGGGAGGGGCTGTCTCCGAGAGAGCAGCGCGATAATATCATTGGCTTCTTTATTGCGGGGCACGAAACCACGGCGCTCACCTTAACATGGGCGCTTTATCTGGTTGGTAGTCATCAAGAGACGGCCGAGCGTATCCGGAGGGAAGTGCTGTCCGTCTGTGGGAAAGACTTTGTTCGATATGGCGATATGTCTTCTCTGCCATTTACGCAGGCCGTAATTGACGAAACGATGAGGCTTTATCCGCCTGCGCCTATGCTCAATCGAGAATGTCACGAGGAAACGGAGATTCACGGACGAAAAATTGAAGCTGGAGACACGTTTTTGCTTTGCAATTATGTCATGCACAGAACGGAACGGCTGTGGGAAAACCCGCTTACTTTCGACCCAGATCGATTTCTTCGCGATCCGACCCTAAAATCCAAAGGCTCGGCTTTTATGCCCTTTGGAGCTGGGCCCCGGATTTGCGTCGGCGCAGCTTTTGCCACGATGGAAGCCCTTATGGCGCTTGCTACGCTGGTCCGTGATTATGAAATTGAATTGCCAGAGGGTTGTTATCCGAGGCCGCTTATGACGGTGACACTCAGGCCGGAAGGCGGCGTGCCTGCGCGGCTGATCCGAATAAGATAAGAGACTGACTTGAAATAAAAGTGGGAGGTTTCTGTTGCCAGCTACCTCCCGAAGCCCGCCTAACCGTCTGAAGGGCTAGGAGTTAAAGTCGGAATGTCCGAACTGCTTACGCAGCTAGGGCAAATTCCTCAGAATAATTGTCATTAGCAATTATAATAAATAGGCATTTAACGGTACCCATACGGAAGAAAGCTAACCCTTTTGAACGTCTGTCGATCCTATTTCGGCCCCATCAAAAGCCTTCACCGGGATGAAGGTTTATGGTGGAGCCGCCGGGTACCGCCCCCGGGTCCAGTCCGTCTATTATGAGCGCGTTTATCCTCATAGTCGGCAAGCCGACAAACATAATATAGGCACGAAGCGGGAAAGTTCCAATATGTATTCTGAAATAAAAAACCGCGATGGAGGTGCGGTTTACAACTCCTGACAAATTGACCGGTCTATAAGTCGCTTAATTTTCCGACGCTTTTCGTTAGCAGATACAAAAAGGTGACCCGCGATTTTTGATTGTCGCCCTTCATCATTTCGCACACGGCGTCGACGGCTTTTCCTGCTGGGTCAGCGTCCATGCCAAGTTTTTTCTTGCAGAACCCGTCTCGCACTCGATTTTTCTCTGTTTCGTCTGAACAAGATACCAAAGAGGAATCCCGATTTTGTAGCGCGATACCGCAATAATTGACTATTTTTTGAACGTGAGCTTCATCTGCACCTGCGTCGTAACGCTTTACATCTGCAATGTAATCTGCTGCTTTTGCCATTAGGTCGTCCTCCTCAATTGATGATTTTTATGGTAAATGGAATGTTAACGGCCCTGCAAGCGGAAAATTTTCTCAATTTTATTACCTCTGCTCTCCGGACTTCCATTGCGTTCACGGAATTTGGATTACATAAGCGTCTGGGGCGCTGATTTCGGGGAAGGAGTTCGGTCATTCCAGACGTTACACATAAACATCTCGAAGCAACGCTTTCTATTTTGTCGGAGCTGGTCAGTTTTGATACTCAGAACGGGACGGGCGACGAACCGGCCTGTGTTGAGTGGCTGGCTCAGCAGCTTGGCCAATTTAATCCTGATAAGCTTATAAACCAAAAAGTATCCCGAAAACATGGAAAGCCAGACAGCGCGTATGTCTTGGCCGTGTGGGGAGAGCCTAAACTTGTTTTGAATGTGCACATAGATACGGTGCCGAGCGGGCAGGGCTGGCTTTCAGACCCGCTCATCCTTCGAAGAGAAGAGGATCGGGTCATCGGTCTGGGCGCGTGCGATATTAAAGGCGCTGCCGCTTGTATTCTCTCCGCCTTGGCGCGGGTTAAACCGAACAATGTGGCGGTACTGTTCTCGGGAGATGAGGAACAAGGTAGTGAAATCATGCCGGAAGTTATCAAGGCAGGTCACTTGAGCGGCGTTGAAGCGGCCATCATATGTGAGCCGACAGGGTGTAAAGTAGGCAAACAGCATAGAGGTATGTTGGCCCTCAAATCGGCCTTTTCAGGACCGGGTGGGCATAGTTCATTGGCGGATCACATTGAAGCTCCCTTATTAAAAGCCTCGCGCTTGGCAGATGCGCTAGGGAAATATGGCGAGGCCAATCTCAATTTTGGCACGCCGCCTTATCAAGGGCTCTGTATGAATGTTGGGGGCATTCTCTCTGACGGCGCCTATAATGTTATACCTACATCAGCGACTTTGCAGTTTTCCCTCAGGCCCCCGCCTGGTGATAATGTACAAATACGGGAAACGGATTTGCACAGCATAGCGAAGTCTCTTGGAGCCGAAAGCGAAACTCTCGTTGCATTTGAACCCTTTGCGACTGAGGATATGGCGGGGTTTAAAACGCTTTTCGAGTCTTATGATTTCGTAGACTTACCTTATTGGACAGAGGCCGCAATGGTGTCCGGCGCTGGCATTAATGCTGTCGTTTTCGGCCCCGGACATATTGAACAAGCCCATCAACCCGAAGAATGGGTCAGCTACGCTCAATTGGATGCGGCGACCCGGCTTTATGAGGCCGCTTTGGCGAAAGGACTGGCAAAATGAGCCGGAGCAACGTCAGAGAAACCGTCCTCTCCAGCCTCTCGGCGATCGGCGCGAACCGGGAAGCGCAATTCTATGCGGAGCTGTTCTCTCAACAAGAGCCTGAAAAATTTGCGCTGATTGTCATTGATCCGCGCTGTTTAAAAAATCCTTTGCTGGAAACGCTTATCGGAAATTTAAAATTGCTTGCCAATTTAGGACTCACGCCGATTTTACTGGTCGGGGCGTTTGATGAAGACAGAACGACAGTCACATTCCAATCCCAACGCGTCGCAAAGGAATTGGAACAGACGTCTGTTCGAACTTCCAAGCTGAATACAGCGACATATGCCCTTATTCCGGAAATCAGACTTAAAGCGCAATCAGGGCTAATTCCAATTCTTGAAATGACGGAGAGGCGCGGGGATATGAACCTCGTGCGATTGGTCAACGAGATCAATCCAAATAAGGTGATTTTCCTCCAGCCTTCTGGCGGCCTCGGTAATAATGGAGAGCGCGTTCGAAATCTCAGCATGATCGATGTGGGCGACTTGATTGCTAAGGGACGTAATCTCACACCGGGCCAGCATCGGTTTTTGAGTTTTGTTCAGGATTTGGACGAGGCGCAGCCCGGACAACGCGCTTATATCATTGCCTCTCCACTAAACCTCTTGCCAGAACTCTTCACGACGAAAGGCTCCGGAACGCTGATAAAAAGAAAAGCCGAGATTATCAGCGCCGTGAATTATAAAAAATTAGATACGAAACGTTTGGCGCAGTCCATCAATACGGCATTTGGGAAAACGCTACAATCCGAGTTTTTTGATATACCTGTCTCAACCATTTTTATCGAAGCCAATTATAAAGGAGGCGCGATTTTCACCCAGCAAGATGGGCTGACTTATTTATCAAAATTCTGGGTTGGCAAAGAAGCGCAGGGAGAAGGGCTGGCGCGTGACCTTTGGGACAGTTTCACGCAAGAAATTTCTGTCTTTTACTGGAGATCAAGGCTTAAAAACCCTTTTAACGATTGGTATATGAAAAATTGTGATGGAATGCAGAAAAAGAATGGTTGGCGCGTGTTCTGGAACGGTATTGAGCCTGAAAACGTTGCAAAAGCCGTTGTAACAGCTTTGCAGGCGCCTGAAGATTTTACGGAATAAAAATATATGACCTTAATGATTAACAGTGCCTTTGATGGCGGAAATATTGACGTTCGCAAAGTCGAGGAGGCTGGCGATATACGTTTGGCTATCCGCAAAGATAACGCTTCGGATTTTTACCAATGGTTTTATTACCGGCTTACCGGAGCAAAAGGCCAAAAATGTCGAATGGTTCTCGAAAACACAAAAGACTCCGCCTTTGTTGGTGGCTGGAAAGATTATAAGGCTTGCGCCAGCTATGATCGAAGAAACTGGTTTCGGGTTGAGGGGACAAAATATGAAAATGATGAGCTAATCATTGAACATACACCCGATCAGGACAGCATCTATTATGCTTATTTTGCGCCTTATAGCGCAGAGCGTCATCACGACCGTATTGCTCATTATACGGGTGATCATGGCGTTTCTCTGCGCGTCATTGGACATTCTGTCGAAGGCCAAACGCTTGACTGTCTGGAAATGGGCGAGGGTGAAACTACGATCTGGGTTATCGCGCGTCAGCATCCCGGCGAAACAATGGCCGAGTGGTGGATGGACGGATTTATTTCCCGTTTAATAGAGAAGAAGGACGAGGCGACAAAAGCACTTCTGAAGAAAGCTAAACTCTTTATTGTTCCGAACATGAATCCTGACGGCAGCACACATGGAAACCTTCGGACGAATGCAAAAGGCGCTAACCTGAACCGTGAATGGGGCGTTGCGACAAAAGAAAATTGCCCCGAAGTACTGGCGACGATTGCCGCAATGGATGAAAATCCGCCGCGTCTTTGTTTGGATGTTCATGGTGACGAAAACCTGCCTTATAACTTCATCGCTGGGGCAGAAGGTATTCCGGATTATACGGAGAAGCAGGCCGAAAACCTTGAAGGTTTCTTGGCCGCCTATAAAAATGCATCACCGGATTTTCAGACGGAAGTAGGCTATCCGACGTCCAAGCCGGGTCAAGCCAATCTTACTATGTGTACAAATTACACCGCGCATCGTTACGATTGCCTTTCGATGACGCTCGAAATGCCGTTCAAAGATAATGCGAACCGTCCGGATAAAGCGGCCGGATGGTCTCCGGAGCGCTGCGCAGAGCTAGGCGCATCTGCCGTCGAAGCGATGGCGGATATTGTAGATCAGCTTTAATATTTAATCCCATTCCGTATAGAAAATGCGGGACGGGACTTAGGCGGGATGGGCTCTTACAAATTCATAGATATCGCGAATTTTTATCATATTCACTTCGCGGGTACGATTGCCGATAAGAAAGCAATCTATGATGACCCAGAGGCCTAATCCGCCAAGCGTAAGCAATTTTAAAATGCCGGCAAGGATATCTCCAACAAGAAAACGGTCGATACCAAGCCCGCCGAGCCATATATTCCAGCCAAAAATGACAACAGGATTCAGGGTTTCATTCTGAACAATATCCATAAATTTGAAACGGTCCGCCTCTGATAACGAGGCGGCCATTTCAATTAGTTCGCGGTCATATCTATATCGATTCACCTATCTCTCCCTTATCGTTTAACAATAAAGATATGGGGTGAACATAGCGACAGTGCAAGAGCTTCCTGTGGTTTTTTCAAAGGTGTGGACAAGCGGCGAGGGGGTCTGCCCGAATCGCTCTAAATGTTTATAGTGTTTGGATGCAGCAATATCTCGACCTTCTCTCACATGTCATGGAAAACGGAACTGACCGTATGGACCGGACGGGAACAGGAACGCGCGGCGTGTTTGGCTATCAAATGCGGTTTGATCTGGCTGACGGGTTTCCCATGGTCACAACGAAAAAGCTGCATAAGAAATCTATTGTGCATGAGCTTATTTGGTTTCTCGCCGGGGACACCAATATCAAATATCTTAAAGATAATGGCGTCCGCATTTGGGATGAATGGGCGGATGAGAACGGCGACCTTGGCCCTGTTTACGGAAAACAATGGCGCCGCTGGGAAGGTCCAGAAGGGCGGGTCATCGACCAAATCAAAAATGTTGTGGAAGCAATAAAGGCCAACCCTAATTCACGCCGCCATATTGTCAGTGCGTGGAATCCGGCTGACGTTGACGAAATGGCTCTTCCGCCCTGTCACTGCCTCTTTCAGTTTTATGTTGCGCCACAAGAAAATGGAAAAGCGAAGCTCAGTTGTCAGCTCTATCAGCGCAGCGCCGACATTTTTCTCGGTGTCCCGTTCAATATCGCCAGCTACGCTTTACTCGTTCACATGATGGCGCAGGTTTGCGGTCTGGACGTCGGCGATTTCGTCCATACCTTTGGCGACGCCCATATTTATTCGAACCATTTTGATCAGGTGAAAGAGCAACTCTCCCGCGAGCCTAAAGCATTGCCAAGGTTAGAATTGAATCCTGGCATCACACAAATAGACGGTTTCAGCTATGAGGACGTAAAAATACTCGGCTATGAAGCCCATCCTCATATTGCGGGAAAAGTGGCAGTTTAATAATTTTTTGCGTTAAGCCCGCCTGTTCAGGGAAAACTTACCTATATTGCTGTCTGCTCTTACTTTCTCCTAAATTAAGTGTCAGGTTTTTGCTTGGGGGACACAATTTAGTCTATGAATCGATTTGGGAGAACATAATGAAAATCAGAAATTTATTGAGTGCAACTGCAATTATCGCCTTAGCGACTTCTGCCCCGGCTTTTGCTCAAGATGTCGACTTGACACCTGAAAAAATAAGAATTCAAACTGATGATTGTGCCTTTAAGGCTTGTGCCAGCTTGGGGGATCTGAGCGCCGAAGAAGGCCTTTCAATGCTAAAGTCTATGGCAGCAGACCGAAGTGCAGCTCTGGCCACTCAGGCGGAAAAAGCCCAAATGAAAAGTAATGGCGCCGCGACCAAAAAGAAAAAGGGACGCGGACTAGCGATAGGCCAGCAAAATAACGATGCTCAAGTCGTTTATTTACAATTTGGTAGTGCTGACCCCACATTTTTCGCTTCCCAAGGCGGGCAACCCATCGCCGGCGGTGTTTTCCCTGACTATATTTATACCCAAGCAGATCGGGACTTTATTCAAGAGAGATTAGAGGCTGATTATGCCGAGTATAATTTTGAGTTCACTCAGGTTCAGCCAAGTCTAGGCGATTACTCAACAATTCGTATTGGTGATAATGATGCCAACCCCATTGATTTGGCGAACGGTATTTTGTTCGGGCGCGCAGACAATATAGATTTCGGGAATGATGACCGTACCGATAGCGCTTTTGCGGATGCCAGTTTCTGGCAGCTTCTGGCTGAATTAGACGCAAACTTCGGCACTCAGAATTTAGCGAATTTTCTAGGCTTGCCCGCTCCGCTTTCTCCCGAAGAAGTTGAAGAAGTACGGCAAATTTCTGTTGTGAACCAATCTGCAAACACGGCCGGCCACGAATTGGGGCATATTCTCGGTTTACGTCACTATGATAGTTTTGGAGCCCCGGGCGATGGTCTACCTGCAGCTCGGACGCCTGGTGAATTCATTCCTCTGGGGGAAACAGATCAGAATGCCCTTGAAACCTTGAGCCATGTCATGGCCTCCGGTGCCAGTGCTGGTTTGGCCTTGAACAGCCCTCCCTTTGTAGATCGTTTCTTTTCTGAACGTTCGGCTGTCAAATTGGCCATTAATGAGCGGACTCGTAAAATTGAGGAGTCTGTCGCGGAAAGAAATGGCGGAAGGTTGACTTTAAACAAAGTCAAAGGCGCCAACCCCTTGTTGGACGGCGTTAATTCCGGTGGAAAGCTTGATATTCGCGCAGCCCTTGTAAGCGGGAGCGTGACCCAATTGGATGAGGTGGACAGTTATTTCATCAAAGGGGACGCAGGCGACATTTTTAATTCCGAAGTCATATCATTCTCAGATGGAAATGTGGATGACTTTGTCGTCACAAAGTTGACCCTAAAACTAAAACAATCTGATGGGTCTTATGCCGAGGTCGCGTCCAATCAACGAACATTTGAAGGATTTGAACCCTTGATCTTTGATTTTACTCTACCAGTAAAAGGCGAATATCTGATTGAAGTTTCTTCGCCTGACCTTGTTCCTGTGGGCCGCCTAGTCGATGGATCGCCTGCTTTCGCTTCACTGGCTGCGAGCGGATTGAACAGTTGGCGAACTGGCGATTACGAAATGCTTGCTTATGTTGTCGAAGGTAAACCTGGCGGCAAAAAATAATAGTATTTTATAATTAGTCGTTGAGCCACCTTTTGGGGTGGCTTTTTTGTAAGCTCAAAATTTGCCCTTTTGGAAAACAGCCCTTGCCAACTGAATTTCATTAAGCGACTTTCCAAACAGGACTTTCAGATTTTTTAGAGGATAAACTATCATGAAAACATTTCTTTGCAGCGCTGCAGCGTTTTTCACTTTAACGGCAGCGCCCGGAGTTCTTGCTCAGAATTTGACAACCACGGTGGCAGAGGATCATGATTATATTCTCAACCTCTATAAGCATTTTCACGAAAACCCTGAGCTTTCTCTTAAAGAGGAGAAGTCAGCGGCGCGCATGACGAAAGAGTTAAAATCACTAGGCTTCGAAGTAACAGAACGTGTTGGCGATGCTTGGGTGAAGCAAAAGGTCATGGAAGAAGTTGGGGAGGTCCTGCCGGGAGTTGGGGGTTACGGACTTGTTGCTGTTATGAAAAACGGCGAAGGCCCAACCGTCATGTTGCGGGCGGATATGGACGCCTTGCCACTGCAAGAAAAAACGGGCGTGCCTTATACATCAAATGTCGTCTCCACAGATTTCACCGGCAAGGAAGCCCCGGTTATGCATGCCTGTGCGCATGACAGCCATATGGCTATTCTGGTCGGCACGGCGCGGCAACTCGTAGAGCATAAAGACGACTGGTCCGGAACGCTCGTGCTTATCGGGCAGCCGGCCGAAGAAATCGGCTACGGCGCCTTGGCCATGCTCGAAGACGGATTAATGGAAACGTTTCCCAAGCCTGATTATGTTTTGGCCACGCATACTTCTGGTTGGGATCCTGCAGGACAAATCACCTATACATCTGGCTACGCGCTTGCCAATGTTGATTCAGTCGATATCAAAATCAAAGGCATTGGCGCTCACGGTTCAGCCCCTCATATGGGCAAGGACCCGATTGTAATTGGGGCCCAAATTGTGAATGCTCTACAAACCCTAGTATCCCGCGAGGTCAATCCTTTGCAAGCGGGTGTTGTCACGGTTGGTTCTTTCCGTTCAGGTTATAAGCATAATATTATCCCGGATGAGGCAGAACTCCTTCTAACGGTCCGCTCCTATGATGACGATGTTCGTAAAACCTTATTAGAAGGCATTAAGCGCATTGCCTTGGCTCAGGGTCGTTCCGCCGGATTGTCAGAGGAAAACTTACCGGAAGTCATCATTAAAAGCGACTACACGCCGTCCACTTACAATGATCCTGAAATGACCGATCGTGTTATGAAAGCTGTCTCAGCATCTATTGGAGAGGATAAAGTCTCAAGCCGTCCTCCAAGCATGGGGGGAGAAGATTTTTCCCGATTCCATCGTCATGATGAAGATATCCCGACTCTCATTTTTTGGACAGGCGGGGCCGACCCTGAAGCCTTTGCTGCGGCAGTTGAAAATAAGACTCCTTTACCGCCTGCAAACCACTCCCCACTTTTTGCTCCCATACCCGGACCCTCACTGAAACTTGGTGTTCAGTCTATGACAGCCGGGGCGATGGAGCTATTTAAAGAATAAAATCAGGGCCTTTTACTCGTTTGCCTGCGTTCCATCCGCTGACGGATGAGCCACCAGATGATAACAGCGCCCACCATTTTGCCCCCGACACTCATTATGATGTTGGGGACCGTCAATTGATCGGGTCTGATAAAACTTGCTCCAAATAAAAATGCGGTCGTGTCAATTGGCGCGGCTATTGCGGAGGAAAGCAAGACCCTTGTTGAGAGTTTGTATTTTGTGAAGGTGAACATCGCATAGTCGATGAGTTCTGAAATCAGAAAAGCTGCTCCGCTGGCCAGAGCCAAAGCCCCCCCGCTGGTCACATAGGTCAGCCCTAAAGCGACGGCCATGGCCACCAAGACTTCATGCCCGATTTCACGTTGTGAAAAATCTCTCACAACTAGCACCAGCCCGGTCACTATGGTTACAGGATTAAAGGCCCAAGAGGCAAATCCCGGTAAGTTGACCATAGGGGCCCAGGTGAAACTCCAATTAATAAAAGGAATCAACAGAACGTAAAGCAGGGTGTATTTAACAGATAAGAGACTCGTTGTAGATCTAGACTCCTCTGCTACTTCCTTTTGCACCTCTTTCGAAGCTGAGACGGAAGAGGTTTTCTTTTCTGTCTTCATGCGGCCCGATTTCCTTCGCTTTCGCTATACCTCTTTTGCTCTATCGTGTATCGCCCCATTATGTCCATTTGTCCCGAGATTTCAGTCCCCAGACTTTCCCTAGTTGTCGCACGGGCGCGCAATGGGGTTATTGGAAGAGATGGGGATTTGCCGTGGAGTTTACCGTCAGATCTAAAATTTTTCAAATCTATCACTTTAGGCAAGCCGGTTTTGATGGGGCGCAAGACTTGGGAAAGCCTTCCTTTTCCTTTACCGGGAC
Organism: uncultured Hyphomonadaceae bacterium; assembly: GCA_913058335.1. Taxonomy (GTDB): domain Bacteria; phylum Pseudomonadota; class Alphaproteobacteria; order Caulobacterales; family Maricaulaceae; genus Litorimonas. Next base: position 79,727 of record CAJXPX010000007.1, on the reverse strand, counting down.
GGCCCAATCTTGTTCTTACGCGGGATAAAGGCTATCAGGCTAAAAAGGCGGAAGTTTTTACAGACCTCAAAGGGTTTGTGGGCCGAGGTTATGAACTGGCGGGCCAGTTAGGAGCCGAAGATGTTATGGTCATCGGAGGGGCGCAGCTTTACCGAACGCTTATGCCGCATATTAACCGTCAGTATATTACACAGGTTCATGAGGAGCCAGAAGGTGATGCGCACTTCGAAGCACCTGATCCAGACAATTGGCGCTTGATAAGTGAAAAAACGGGACTGAAATCACCTCAGGATGAGTACGACTTTGTCGTACAAATTTGGGACAGAGTTTCGCACCTATAGCCCTTGATAAAATAGGCTATGACAGCCAAGTTAAATGAAAAGACTTTTCGGAGAAATTTGTGGCAGATGACAAGAATAATAGCCCTTGGGGGAAACCCAAAGGGTCTGGCGGTAAAGGCTCTGGCGGAAATAATCCATGGGGCGGTCAAAATGGGGGCCAAGGCCGGCCTGACCGAGGACGCCCCAAACCCGGTGAAGGATCACCCGATCTCGACAATGTTATTCAAGGTTTCAAGTCTCGCGTAAAGCGGGGTGGATCTGGCGGCGGGCGCGGCGGTTTTTCCGGCGGCGGCGGAGGAGGCGGTGATATAACTATCCCGAAGTGGATCTTTGTTATCGCGGCTGTCGTGCTTTTATTATTCACCTCCATTTTTACTGTGCAAGGTAACGAACGCGCCGTCGTGCTTCGTTTTGGGGATTATTCCCGCACATCTGGGCCGGGGTTGCACTTTAAACTTCCGCCCCCCATCGAAACGAAAATTGTTCGTAACGTGACGTCTCAGCGCGAAACGCGGGTGGGCGTAGGCTCTCCGGAAGAGTCTCTCATGCTAACGGGAGACGAAAATATCGTCGATATCAATTTTACCGTTTTATGGGTCATAAAAGACCTTGAATCCTATTTGTTTAAAGTGGACCAACCGGATGATTTGGTAAAATCGGCAGCTGAAAGCGTTGTCCGTGAGGTTATCGGAAATAACGAACTAGACCCGATTATTACGACAGGACGTCAAGAGTTACGGGGCGTTGTGACCGAGCAATTACAAGTGCTTCTTGATGAATATGAAGCTGGCGTTTTGGTCAATGATGTGCAGTTCCAAAAGACGGATCCTCCGGCAGAAGTCGAGGACGACTTTCTGGATGTTGTAAACGCTCAACAGGAAGCAGAAACAGCCATCAACGAAGCGCGCGCCTATCGTAATACCCAGGTCCTTGAGGCCGAAGGTACAGCCGCCCGCTTATTGCAAGAAGCGGAAGGTTATCGTGACTCCGTAATTGCCGACTCAGAGGGTGAAGCGGAGCGTTTTCGTTTGATTTACGAAGAATATAGCCAAGCCCCCCAAGTCACGCGGCAACGGATGTATCTGGAAACAATTGAAGATATTTATAGCGATGCTGATAAAATTATCCTCGACAATGAAGCAGGAAATGGCGTTGTACCATACCTGCCACTGGACAAGCTGGGTAAACCGGCAGGAGCAAATTAATGCAAAACAGTAAGTTTATTGGTTTAGCGATAGGTTTGGTCATCCTCGGTATTATCGTGATGAGCAGCTTTTATACCGTTCGAGAAGACAAACAGGCCTTGGTCCTACGGTTCGGGGATCCTGTTCACTCTGAAAATGCTTTCGGCATAGAGGAAGATGCAGGACTTAAATTTAAAGTTCCGCTTATTGATGAAGTGCGCTTGTATGACCGTAAAAACTTGGTTCTGGATCTTGAGGGGCAGCCTATTTTGGCTGCAGACCAAGAGCGTCTAGTTGTAGATGCATTTATCCGCTACCGCATCACAGATGTCCGGCAATTCTATGAAGCGTTCAATACGCGTCAAGCGGCCGAAATTCAGCTTAGCAATATTCTCGATTCACTTGTCAGAGACATTTTAGGCAGTGTTGAAAGCTTTGAGATCATTTCGGGGCAGCGACTTGACCTCATGAATGCTATTGAGGATCGCGCAAATGCACGTGCCTCTGCAGGCCGTTTTGGGATGCGGATCGAAGATGTGCGCATTAAGCGGGCTGATCTGCCGACTGAAAACGCGGAACGTGTTTTTGACCGGATGTCCGCTGATCGTCAGGAACAATCCGCCGAAAAACGCGGTGAGGGTGAGCGCTCCAAAAGAACCATCAAAGCTGAAGCAGATAAGGATGTTGAAATTTTATTGGCAAATGCGCGCAAAGAAGCAGAAATTATCCGGGGTCAAGGCGATAAGGAACGGAACCGAATTTACGCGGAAGCCTATAATCTTGACGCTGAATTTTTCGCCTTTTACCGATCTATGGAAGCTTACAAAAGGGGACTTGGAAAAAAATCAACCTATGTTCTTTCTCCGGACAGTGATTTCCTTGGATATCTGGATAATCAACAAGGCCCGCGCAGCGGCCGTTAAATCTGGAATCGCCAATAAAGTATGAGTATTTCGGCCATATTTCTCATCGCCTTTGGCGGTGCGCTGGCCTTTGAAGGGGCTGTCTGGGCTATTTTTCCAGGCGGCCTCCGGCGGGCCTATCGAGAATTCCTAGAGCAAGCCGACGAAAGAGACTTACATATTACAGGCGCTATTTCCGTTTTCGTCGGGGTTTGTCTGCTGCTTTTCGGCGTAAGTTTGCTTTCCTGACGCAATTGTTAGGCAATTAGCTGTTACTGCGGCCTTTGACCCCCTTGGCAAAATGTGCCGCGCGGTTAATGTCCTGATATGTTTAAATCTATTTTATTTTCACTTTGCCTATGTTTTTTGCTTACTAGCGCCGCTCTGGCCCGACCGGCTCCGGATGGATTCACAGAGTTGACAAAACGGCTAAGTCCATCAGTTGTCAATATCTCCACAGCTCAGACGATTATCATTGATACAGAAGAAGTTCCGGCGTTTCCGGAAGGGTCACCGCTCGAGCGTTTCAATGATTTCTTTGGACGCGGAAACACACGGGATGGCCGGGTATCAAAATCACTGGGCTCTGGGTTTGTAATTGATGCGATCGGCCATGTCGTGACCAATAATCATGTTATTGAAGACGCAGATGTCATCGAAGTGACCTTTCCGAGCGGCGATAGCTATGAAGCTGAACTGATTGGCCGCGACCCGGCCACTGACATTGCCGTGCTGAAAATCGATACCGGAAATGACCTGCCTTTCGTTAGTTTTGGCGATTCAGACACGGCTGAGGTAGGGGAATGGGTCATCGCAATTGGTAATCCATTCGGGTATTCCGGCTCCGTGGCGGCGGGTATTATTTCTGCCCGAAACCGCGATATTTCCCATGGCAGCTATGACGACTTCATCCAGACTGACGTGGCAATCAATCAAGGCAATTCGGGTGGCCCCCTCTTTGATATGAACGGCGATGTTATTGGTGTAAATACAGCTATTTTATCGCCGACAGGCTATAGTGTGGGCATTAGTTTTTCCGTTCCCTCTGAACTCGCGGAGTCTGTGGTGGATCAACTCATCGAATTTGGCGAAACGCGGCGAGGTTATCTGGGGGTAAGACCCCAAGAGGTAAGCCCAACTCTTGCTAAGTCTTATGGCCTTGATGACACATATGGCGCCCTTGTGACGGCCATTGTAAAAGACTCTCCAGCCGAAAAGGCAGGGTTGGAAAAAGGAGATTTGATTACGGCCATTGGTGGAACGCGACTGAATAACTCCCGCCTGTTGAGCCGCCGTATAGCAGAAGCTGAAATCGGAGAAGCCCTGGACATAAGTTATATCCGGAAACGCCGTGCACGAACAGTAAGCGTCACAATTGAAAGACTGGAAGAGCAAGTCACCAAAGAGCAAGAGGATCGACGGGTCGAGGAAGAAAATAACGCTGAACGCTCTGTAAACGGTATTTATGTTGAAGCTTTAAGCGATGAAACACGGGCAAAATACCGTATCGATGACCGTATCGAAGGCGTCCGCGTTGCCAAAGTGGACAGATATGCCGAAGCCAGCGGTAAAATCCTTGTTGGAGATATTATCGAAGAAGTCGGATTTGAAGCGATCGATTCTCCGAAAGCTTTTGAAGAGGCGGTTGACGCCGGAAAAGAATTTGAAGCGCCCGTGACATTCCTGATTAATCGGGGTGGAGATTACATCTTCTATGCTTTGACCGTCACATCGTAACGTCAGCCATTTTCAACGAATTCACTATCTTTATAACCTTGGAAATAGAGGGCTGTTCGTAAATCCGAATGATTGATCGCGCAGTGTGCTGCAGCGGCGACAGCAGGTTTGGCGTAATAAGCAATGCCGAGCCCTGAAGCCGTTATCATGGCGAGGTCATTGGCCCCGTCCCCAATAGCCAGAGCCGCCTCTGGCCCGCCAAAATTTTTCGAATATTCTTTTAAGCGGTCCAGTTTTGCCTCCCGCCCTAGAATAGGCGGCTGAACCCGGCCCGAAAGAGCTTTCCCGTCATCCAGCAGAATATTGGCATGGTGGTGTTCAAACCCGACCGCTTTGGCGACACGGCTGGAAAAGAACGTAAAGCCGCCGGAAACCACAACCGTTTCGGCCCCATTGGCCTTCATCGTGGCGCAAAGCGTTTTGGCACCTTCATTAATCCTGATGCGATCTTCAAAACAGGTTTGAAGATCGGAGAGGGGGAGGCCCTCTAAGAGGGCCACACGATCTGTCAGGGCGCCCTCAAAGCCGATTTCGCCGCGCATGGCACGTTCGGTAATGGCACTGACTTTCTCTTTAAACCCTGCAAAATCTGCCAGTTCATCAATGCATTCCTGTCCAATCAGTGTCGAATCCATATCGCAAATTAGGAGCTTCTTTTTTCGGCTTTCGCCAGATTGCAAGCAGTAATCCGCCTTAACGCCTGCCTCTAAAAGAACCATCTCAATCCTGTCCTTTGTCAAACTTTTGGGCGGAACGCCCTCTGCGGCTTTTCCATTCGCCAGGACAGATATTGACGACACCTCAAGGGCGGACAAAAGACTCTTAAGGACAGAAGTGTCATTTTTCTTCAGGACAAGAGTCAGAATTTGGTCTAACGCGTTCGCCATAATGGGTTTGCTCCAATGATATCGTCTCGGTCGATGAAACCGGTTCTGTGTATTGCAGGGCCGACCGCCAGCGGCAAGAGCGGCGCGGCGCTTACCCTTGCAAAAGCTGTTGATGGCGAAATTGTCAATACAGATGCTTTGCAAGTTTATTCTGATATTCGCATTTTGTCCGCTCGGCCTGACGAAGTGGATATGCAAGCTGTGCCGCATCACCTTTACGGCTATGTCAGCGGTGCAACGCACTATTCTGGCGGGCAATGGGTGAGAGAAGCTTTGCCTACTATTCTGGACATTCTCGCGCGGGGGAAATATCCGATATTGGTTGGAGGGACCGGACTTTATTTTAAATCTCTTTTTGAAGGCCTGGCCTTTATTCCGAAGATTGAGCCGGCCATTATTCAAGACATTGACGCCCGGATTGAATCGGAGGGAATAAATTCTGTCATGGCAGAGGCAAGAAGGCTCGATCCCATCGGCACAGCACGATTGCAAGGCCAAGACCCACAGCGGCTGACCCGACTTTTAAGCGTTATAAAGCAGACAGGTCGCCCGCTTCACTTTTGGCAGGAAAATACCCGCCCGCAAATTCCGGTGGCCTATGCTTTACGCTATGTTTTAATGCCGCCGAGAGAGCGGCTCTATGAGCGTATAAATTCCCGATTTGAAGCTATGGTCACAGGAGGAGGATTAGATGAAGCTCGGGCGGTTTTTGAACATTACGGATCTGATGGGACGGCTCCCATGCTAAAAGCAATTGGCCTGTCACATCTTTTACGGCATTTAAAAGGGGAGTTGATATATGACCGGGCTATAGAGTTGGCCAAACGCGATACCCGCCGGTTTGCGAAACGCCAAATGACATGGTTTCGTAATCAATGTGCCAATTGGAATCATAAAGAAGAGTTGAATATCAATATGATAAAGAAAGATATTCACCTATGGGAACACTCATGACCCGCCGCCGTTCGCTTGTTTTTGCGGTTATTCTTTCCCTCGTAATTGTCGCAACATTTATTCTTGGTCGATTTGTTTTTGACATTGATCTGAGTGTTTATGAAGACCGGCTGCAAAGTCTTAGAGGGTCCGTCTGGGGACTCCCTGTCGTTATCCTGATTTTTACAATCGCCTCATTTTTCGGTCTTCCGCAATGGGCGCTCATAACAGTTTCGGTCGTCGCCTTTGGGCCTGTCATTGGGGCTATTTATTCTTGGATAGCTACGCTGGTCTCTGCGATGTTAAATTTTTGGCTCGCAGATCTATTAGGCCGTGAACGACTAAGTCGTTTAACAGGGCCTCGGCTCGGTAATGTTTTAGACCGTATTAAACGCAATGGACTCTTATGGAGCTTTGTGGTGCGGCTTGTGCCGACGGGACCTTTCATTCTCGTCAATATGGCCGCAGGGGTTTCGTCAATTACGACCCGATCTTTTATCCTTGGGACGGCGTTAGGAATTATTCCAAAAATTCTTGTTGTGGCGCTTTTAGCGAAAGGCGTGTTTGCCGGATTGAATGGTCGGATGATCTCTCTGGTCTTTATCTTATTGGCCGCTGTCGCTATAGGGTTAACATTCTGGCTACAAAAGCGTTTTGGGGCGCAAAAGCAAAAAACCTAGCTCTTATCGTCCAGTTTCAGCCAGTCCTGCTTGGGCAGGTCGTAAAGCTGATCCATGAATTCAAACTGCAAACCCGTCGGCTGGTAATGAGGGCTATTCCACATGACGGCGATGCCGGAGCGTTTTTCGGGGTCCAGCAAAATAAGAGAGCGATATCCTTCGACTCCCCCGCGATGACCAACGACTTTATGCCCTTGGTAATTATAGACCCGAAAACCCATGCCATAATGGGCGTTTGTCATTTGTCCAAAGCGGCGGTTAATATAACGCTGTTCGCGGCGTGTGCGGATAAGCGGGGTCTGTAAGGCTTGTTGCCGTTTTTCTGATTCCGAGACTGCCCCTGGAAACTCGTCTTCCATTTGGGCCACCATCCAGCGGGCCAAATCCTTGATAGAGGAATTTACACCTGCCGCTGCCGGGACGCGGTAATAGGTCGGCTTAACACTATCAATAATCTGTCTTTTACGGCCATGCGGTTTGGCCCAGGATTTAGATTGTAAAAGCCCTTCATAACTCACGCTGGCTGTGCTCATGCCAAATCGGTCAAAAACTTCTGTTTGAACAACGGATTTATAAGGCAGCCCAGTCAGGGTTTGTACAATTTCAGAGGCGGCATCATATGCCACATTTTGATAGGTGTGACAGGTTGTGGGCGCGCATTGATAGGGCAGGCCTTCAAGCATTAAACGGATTTCTTTGGCACCAAGGCCACTCTCAATTTTGTCATCATAAGCATTTCGAACAATCCCAATTTGATGGGAGAGTAAATGGGTAATATCCACTTTGGTCTCGGAGGGCGGCAATTTTAGTGTCGGCGCCAGCTCAGTCGCCGGAGTGTCAAGTTTTAACTCTCCCTTTCTAGCCATATCGACCAGAATATGAGCAGCAACGCCTTTGGAAACCGATGCCCAGCGAAACACGGTATCCGCGCTCACAAGATCTCCGGACCCGCTTAAAGTTTCCCCATAACCTTTCGCGAAAGTGATTTTACCATCTTCGACAATGGCCATAGCAAGGCCTGTCATCTCTAGCTTGGACATTAGCTCTTGAACACGAAGATCTAAGACCTCTGTCTCAATGCCAGGGGAGGGAGAGGTTTGCCCGCTGGCCCCAATTGAGACAAGAAATGAAAAGAAAGAGGCCAAGAGACCAAAAAGAGCAAATCGAGTTATCATTACACTTTGCTAAAGTGCTTTGCTCCACCCTGTCCAGAACGGGGTTCAGTAATTTAACCTAGATAAATTATTTTTAAGTCATAAAGGCTTAGGCGGAAAAAACCCAAATGAGTAATGCCCCGCCCAAGGCCAAACGGTAAAGCATGAAAGGGAGCATCCCGATCCGGCTGATCCATTTCATGAACAGCGAGATACAGGCAAAGGCAGCCACAAAAGATAAGGCTGCGACCCAGAGTCCGTCCGCTAGGCTCGCCTCTGCCAGTTCGCTGTTGGAAGCCCCTGCGAGGCTATAGAGGGCAAATAGCCCCCCTACGCCGATAATAGGGAGGCTCATTAGCATTGAAAAGCGGGCAGCTTCTACGCGGGTGAGCCCCATGGCGCGGGCAGCCGTCATAGTAATTCCAGAGCGGGAAGTTCCCGGAACAAGGGCTAGAGCTTGTGCTAAGCCGAGGCAGACTGCGCTTTTCCAGGTCAAATCTTCGGTTGTTCGGGTTTCTTTACCCCAAATATCTGAGAGCCAGAGAAGTACGCCAAAGACTATTGTCGTGATGGCGATGATCAAAGGGGATCGCATCGCTTCATCCCACCCTCCAAATCGCAAGAATGCCCCGAACAAGAGAGCAGGCGGGGTCGCAAGAATCAGATTTAGGGTCAAAACCGAGTTGATATTCAGTTTTCGTTGCAGCAGATCGAAGAAACCCGAAATAATCGACACCACATCTTTGCGGAAATACAAAATAACCGCAAAAAGCGAGCCAAAATGCGCCATCACATCTATAAGTGGGCCTTGATCCTGCCAGCCCAGGATTTTAGCCGGTAAAATCAGGTGAGCAGAGCTCGAAATCGGCAGGAACTCGGTTAGTCCTTGGATGAGAGCCAGTATAGTTAAGTGAAGCCATGACATGAGCTGTCTCTATGGGGTGAAGGTTACGGCTTTATTAGGGCGAAGCTAAGTCACAGGCTTTCAAATATATAGGCTTGGCTCAAAAATCTATTAGGCTTTCTGTAAAATTTATTTCTCATAGTTTTTCTTTTCAAAAGCATAAAACGTAAAAATATTAAAAAAAATACTGTATTTCAATTAGTTAACTTAATTTGTATTTTTTAATTTTATCAAAAATTGACAAATTGTCGCATCTTGCTCTTTCTCTGGTTTAGGTGTAGGTCGAGCGCGAATATTAAGTGAGGGCCTTATGGCTAAGCCAAATAAAATGTTGCAATTCACCCAAACTGAGCGGGATATGCCTGATAAAAGGGCGGCAAATGAGCGCCGTGATGACTTTTTGGAGATTTACGGTGACTATGTCGAGGCTAAAGCGGAAGAGCAGGCGTCACGCTGTTCCCAGTGCGGCGTGCCGTTTTGTCAGAACCATTGCCCTCTCGAAAATAACATCCCTGACTGGTTGAAACTCACGGCAGAGGGCCGGATCAAAGAGGCTTGGGAGGTGTCCAATGCGACAAACAATATGCCCGAGATCTGCGGACGAATTTGTCCTCAAGACCGCCTGTGCGAAGGCTCTTGTGTTATTGAGCAGTCGGGCCACGGCACCGTTACGATTGGATCCGTTGAGCGCTACTTGACAGATACGGCATGGGAAGAAGACTGGATCGAGCCTATAAAGCCTTTGCGTGAACGCGCCGGAAGTGTCGGTATTATCGGCGCAGGTCCGGCCGGGTTGGCAGCGGCGGAACAGCTTCGTGTTCAGGGGTGGCAGGTTACAGTCTATGATCGCCATGATCGGGCCGGAGGGCTTCTGATCTACGGCATTCCGAATTTCAAACTGGAAAAGGCAATCGTCCAGCGGCGGACAAAGCGATTAGAAGACGGCGGAATCGAATTCGTCATGAATTGCGATGTTGGTGTGGATATCACCTTTGATAAACTTCGTGAGAAGCATCAAGCGGTTCTAATCGCGGCGGGTGTTTACAAGGCTCGCGATTTGGAATGTCCCGGAAGCGGCACTGAAGGGGTGAGCGCGGCGTTACCTTTCCTGATAAATTCCAATAAACGCGGTCTGGGGGATAAGGTTGAAGGTGAAACCGCTGAAGGCCGAAATGTGGTCGTTATTGGCGGCGGCGATACGGCGATGGATTGTGTTCGGACAGCGGTGCGCCAAGGCGCAAAATCCGTGACATGTCTCTACCGGCGCGACCACGCAAATATGCCGGGTTCAAGACGCGAAACAGCGAATGCCCAAGAAGAAGGTGTGACATTTGAATGGCTCGCCGCCCCTAAGTCCATTCATGATAAAGCCGGTAAAGCTAGCGCGGTGCGTGCTGATCGTATGCGTCTGGGTCAAAAAGACGCCTCTGGCCGTCAAAGCCCGGAAGCGATTAAAGGCGCGGAATTTGATATTGAAGCCGACCTTGTCATCAAAGCACTAGGGTTTTCGCCGGAAGATATGAAAGTTATGTCTGAAGAGCTGACCACAACTCGGTGGGGCACGGTACGGGTAAATCCGCTGACTTTTGAGACCAATCTCCCGGGTGTTTATGCCGCCGGAGATATTGTTCGCGGGGCCTCTCTTGTTGTCTGGGCCATTCGCGAAGGCCGCGACGCGGCGGAGCACATGCATAAATATCTCCGCGAATTGGAACGCGCGGAAACTAAAGTTGCGGCGGAATAACCCTATGACGGAGAGAAACGGAAAATGTCTTTGCGAGGCCATACGAATGACCGCTCGGGGCGAAGTGACGGAGGTTCAGGCGTGCCATTGCACAATGTGCCGACGTCAAAATGGCGGGGGCGCCTATTACGGCGCTCATTTCTCAGGCGGTGTAGAATTTGAAGGCGACAGCGTAAAATGGCTTTCGACATCAGATTGGGGCGAGCGCGGATTTTGCACGAATTGCGGCTCTACTCTCGGATGGCGTCAGAAGTCCGCCCCGGAGGATAGCTCGGTGTCATTGGGGCTGTTTGAGAATTTCGAGACGCCGGTTCAGCTCCATATTTTCACGGATGAAGGTCCGTCTTACACAACTATCCCGCATGACGTCCCGCATCTAACGGGGGCTCAAGTGATGAAAGAATTTAAAGAAAGTCAGAAAAATGTCTGATTGGCTCAAAGATTACGAAACTAAACGCGACGCTCTGATTGCGGCGCACGCTTATAACCCCGAAGATGAACGTGCTAATTGCGGCGTTGGTCTGGTGGCCTCTATTGACGGCTCGCCCCGACGGGACGTTGTTGAAAAGTCCATTCAGGCTCTAAAAAATGTGTGGCACAGAGGGGCTGTTGATGCGGACGGAAAAACCGGAGACGGCGCTGGTATTCGTATGGATATACCGCAAGAATTTTTCCGTGCCCAGGTTGAGAACACAGGACATAAAGCCAGCGCGGCCAAAATTGCCGTCGGTATGATTTTCCTTCCGCGGACCGATTTCAACGCGCAAGAATCTGCGCGGACAATTGTTGAATCCGAACTTCTCAAAGAAGGCTTTTATATTTATGGATGGCGTCAGGTTCCCATTAATATCGATATTATCGGCGAGAAAGCCAAAGCGACCCGCCCCGCAATTGAACAGGTTCTATTCCGTGATCCAAAGGGCCGTAAAGGCAATGCTCTGGAGCGAGAGCTTTATATTGTGCGCCGCCGCATTGAGAAACGTGTCATCGCAGAAGCGATCCCAAGTTTTTATATCTGCTCTCTTTCAGTGCAGACTGTCATCTATAAAGGGATGTTTCTGGCACAGGACATCGATAATTTTTATACAGATTTGCAAGATGAGCGGTTTGTCTCCCGCGCGGCGATTTATCACCAGCGTTATTCGACGAATACTTTTCCGCAATGGTGGCTTGCGCAGCCTTTCCGGATGCTGGCTCATAACGGTGAAATTAACACGCTGAAATCCAACACCAACCACATGAAAAGCCATGAAATCAAGATGGCAAATAGTGCCTTTGGTGACCGCGCCGAAGATGTGAAGCCGATTATTCAAAAGGGCAGTTCTGATTCGGCGGCGCTCGACGCTGTTTTTGAGCTGCTTGTTCGCGCGGGGCGCTCTGCTCCTATGGCAAAAACTATGCTCGTTCCCGAAGCTTACTCCAAACGCGGCGATCTGATGCCGTCCTCCTGGCGGGCGCTTTACGAATATTGCAATGCGGTTATGGAGCCTTGGGATGGTCCGGCGGCCTTGGCGGCTTATGACGGACGTTGGGTTATGGCGGGACTGGACCGCAACGGTTTGCGTCCTTTGCGTTATGCGGTTTCTAATCAAGGCATTTTAGCGGTAGGCTCCGAAGCCGGCATGTGCCCGATGGAAGAAAAAGATATTGTCCGAAAAGGCGCGCTCAAACCTGGTCGGATGATTGCTGTCGATCTGGAAGAGGGCAAGTTTTATACTTCGTCCCAAATTATGAACGAGATGGCTAAGAAGCGACCTTACAAAAAATGGCTCGAAAAAGTTATCAATTTGGATGAGAAGCTTTCCGGGCCTGAACCTGAGCCCACCCTATCAGGGGAATCTCTAGCGCGGCGTCAGCTCTCTTGCGGACAAACATTGGAGGACCAAGAGCTTATTCTAACGCCAATGGCGGAAACGGGCAAAGAGTCTATCGGCTCTATGGGCGATGATACACCTTTGGCGGTTCTGTCCGATATATATCGGCCTTTGTCACATTACTTCCGGCAAAACTTTTCGCAGGTTACCAACCCGCCGATTGATCCATTGCGTGAAACCCGCGTAATGGGACTTAAAACCCGTTTCAGGAATCTACGTAATATCCTGTCAGAAACAGGCGCGCAGACGAATGAGATGTATGTGCTCGACAGTCCGGTTATGACGACAGGAATGTATGAGCGTTTCGCCAAGATGGTTGGCGATAAAATTACTCTCATTGATTGTACCTTCCCCATTCCCGAAGGGGAAGAGTCCGGGGGACGTGCGCTCCGCGATACCCTTCGCCGTATTCGGGACGAGGCAAGGGACGCTGTGTCTCGTGGTGTTGAGAATATCGTTCTAACAGATGAAAAAACCAGCGAAACCCGGGCCGCCGCACCCATGATTCTTTGTACGGGGGCAGTTCAGACGGCCCTTGTAAATGATGGGTTGCGGTCATCGTGTTCCATATTAGTACGGTCGGCTGAATGTCTCGACACACATTATTTTGCCGTGTTAATCGGGGCGGGCGCCACCTGTGTTAATGCCTATATGGCTCAAGATTCCTTGATGGATCGTGCGAAACGCGGTTTGCTGGATATGAGTGCGGATGAAGCGGTCGCGCAGTATAAGGCGGCTATTGAGGGCGGCCTTCTCAAAATTATTTCCAAAATGGGTATTTCGGTTATTTCTTCCTATCGAGGCGGAAATAACTTTGAAGCGATGGGCTTGTCGCGCGCTTTGGTCGGGGCGAACTTCCCGGGTATGACCAGCCGAATTTCCGGCATTGGCCTGGCAGGCCTCGAAGCCAAGATCCTCGAAGCGCATGAGAAAGCCTATGACAGCGCCGTGGTGCGTCTGCCGGTGGGCGGCCTTTATCGGGTTCGTGCCCGAGGGGAGCGTCATGCGTATAAGGCGGATATGATTCACATGCTGCAAGAGGCTGTGGGGCGCGAAGATTATAAGCTCTACAAACAATATGCCGAAAGCGTAAACTCGGCGGACCCGATTCAAATAAGAGATTTACTTGATTTCCGGACGACATCAAAATCCTTGCCGATACGCCGCGTTCAAAGTGTCAATGAAATCAGGCGGCGTTTTTGTACGCCTGGAATGTCCCTTGGGGCCCTGTCACCAGAAGCTCATGGCACTTTAAATATAGCTATGAATCGGATCGGAGCGAAATCTGTCTCTGGTGAAGGCGGCGAAGACCGCGCTCGCTATAATCCGCTGCCCAACGGTGATAATCCGAACTCTGCGGTTAAACAGATCGCCTCTGGGCGGTTTGGCGTTAACGCGGAATATCTCAATCAGTGCTATGAGATCGAAATTAAAGTGGCCCAAGGCGCGAAGCCGGGTGAGGGCGGTCAGCTGCCCGGATTTAAAGTCACAGAAATGATTGCGAAATTCCGGAATGCAACGCCGGGTGTGACGCTTATTTCTCCTCCGCCGCATCATGATATTTATTCTATCGAGGATTTGGCTCAGCTCATCTATGATTTGAAGCAAATCAACCCCACAGCGCGGGTTGCTGTTAAACTGGTGGCGTCCTCAGGGGTTGGCACAATTGCGGCCGGGGTCGCCAAAGCCAAAGCCGATACTATCCTTATCGCCGGCCATAATGGCGGAACCGGGGCGTCTCCGAATACCTCGCTCAAATATGCAGGTATGCCGTGGGAGCTCGGTCTCTCTGAAGCGCATCAGGTTCTGACGCTTAATAATCTCAGGAACTCCGTCACGCTGAGAACGGATGGCGGGCTTAAAACAGGCCGCGACATTGTTATTGCAGCTATGCTCGGCGCAGAGGAATATGGTATTGGTACGCTCTCGCTTGTGGCGATGGGCTGTATCATGGTGCGTCAGTGCCATTCCAACACTTGCCCTGTCGGAGTGTGCGTTCAAGACCCAGCGTTGCGAGAGAAATTCACCGGAACGCCGGAAAAGGTTATCAATCTGATGACCTTTATTGCCGAAGACGTGCGCGAAATTTTGGCGGAGCTTGGATTTGAATCGCTTGATGATGTTGTCGGACGCTCGGATCTTTTGGTGCAGGTCAGCCGCGGCGCGGAAAATCTCGACGATCTGGATCTGAACCCAATCCTCGCCCGCGTCGATAATGAACGCGTGAAAGATACACGTCTGCAACGGGTCGAGGTGCCGGACTCTCTGGATAAGCAGATTGTTGCAGATGCGGGACAGTTCTTTGAACGGGGCGAGAAAACCTATCTGACCTACGGCGTAGAAAATACGCACAGAGCCGTCGGGACGCGGACAAGTTCGCACCTTTACAAAACCTTTGGCGCGGAGGGCGTCTCGGATGGACAGCTCACTGTGCGTCTTCGCGGCTCTGCGGGGCAATCTCTCGGCGCGTTCGGAATGAAAGGTTTACGCCTTGTACTAGACGGAGATGCCAATGACTATGTCGGCAAAGGGCTATCGGGGGCTGAAATTATTGTCTCCCCTCAAGGACACACGCCGATTGATTGGCATAGCAGCGCGATTATTGGTAATACCTGCCTCTACGGCGCGACGAAGGGCTTGCTGATGGCGGCGGGCCGGGCGGGTGAGCGTTTCTGCGTCCGAAACTCCGGCGCCGTGACGGTCGTGGAAGGCTGCGGCACAAATGGCTGTGAATATATGACGGGCGGCATCGCCGTTATTCTTGGCTCAGTCGGCGATAATTTCGGCGCCGGCATGACGGGCGGTATGGCCTATGTCTATGATGCCAAGGAACGGTTTGAAAAAGCCGTTAACCCGGATAGCGTCGTCTGGCAGCGTTTCGGCTCCGAGCATTACGAGCAGGAGTGTAAAGAGCTTATCCGGCGCCATGCAGATCTCACCGGATCAGAATTTTCGGAAAAACTCCTTTCCGAATGGGAATTTGAACGCGCCCATTTCTGGCAGGTTATTCCCAAAGAAATGCTGACACGGTTGGATGTGCCGGTAGGGGAGGCAGCGGAGTAATAAATCGGAGAGCCTATAAAGGCTCTTCTACGCTTTCAGCCAAGTGTCGGAACATTCTCCGTTTTCTCAGGTTCATTAACTGAACCTGAGGAGAAGATTATGAGTGACAAGAAAAAGGCCCAAACTATTTTTATTACCGGAGCCTCCTCCGGCATTGGCAAAGCAACGGCATTGCGGCTTGGAAATGAAGGCTGGAATGTCGCGCTCGCCGCGCGGTCTGTTGATGAACTTGAAAAGATTGCTTCCGAATTGCCAGAGGGAAAATCGCTAGTGCTGGACTGCGATGTGACCAATTCCGCACAGGTCGAAAAATGCTTTGAAATCGCCAATGACACATTTGGCCAGATCGATGCCGTCTTTGCCAATGCGGGGACGGGCGGCAAACCCGGCGGATTTTCCGAAGCGCCTCAGGATAGCTGGCAGGCGATTGTCGATATAAATATTATGGGTCTCGCCAAGACAGTTCAGGCTGCTTTGCCCTATATTAAAAAGGCTGAGGGTCATGTCGTGGTGACAGGCTCCGTGGCAGGGCGCCGCTATCTGGACGGGTCCATGTATTCCGTTTCCAAACATGCCGCTAACGCGCTAGCCTATAATCTGCGGGGCGAGTTAAAGGGGGCGGGATGTAGAGTGACCCTTATCGAGCCGGGCATGGTCGATACGGCCTTTTTCGATGATGAGAAGCCCGACGCGCTGAGGCCGGATGATATTGCCAGAGCCGTAACCTATGCTGTCTCCCAGCCCAAAACAGTTGAGGTCGGGGACATGCTCATTCTGCCGGTGACAAAAGATGATTAATAAGAGCTCTCTAAGCCTTTCTTTTATTGCGACTTATTCGCATATTTAGTGTAATTGTCGCATTGGAAAAGCTGTGGTTTTCACGTTAAAGGACTGTTGCAATTCTGTGGTCACGTCTCTAGGTTCCGCCGGATTGTGGACATTGTGTAACTGTGAGTCCGGACTGTTTTCGTCTCGCATTTATCCCGCGTAATAAGACAAGTAATAAGAGCTGTCATGAACGAGTTTTTGCTGGAATATCTGCCGGTTATCATCCTTTTTGCGATCGCCACGGCCCTCAGTCTGGTATTTCTGGGTGCGGCTAAAATCTTTGCTCCGTCCAACCCTGACGCCGAAAAAATATCGACATATGAATGCGGTTTTAATGCCTTTGATGATTCGCGAATGAAATTCGACGTGAGATTTTATCTCGTTGCGATCTTGTTTATTATTTTCGATATTGAGGTCGCCTTCCTTTTTCCCTACGCCGTGACGCTTGATCAGGTCGATTTTTGGGGGTGGGCGGTCGTGATGATTTTCCTTGCGGAACTGGCGGCAGGCCTGGCTTATGCATGGCAGCGCGGCGCACTGGACTGGGAATAGGAGAGAACTATGGCTATCCTCACACCCGAAAATAATTACGGCGAAGCAGCCCGTGATTTGGGCTCGCCCGCTTACGACCCTAAAAAGCATGACCCGTTTTTTGACGGCATGAGCAATCAGCTCGCCGATAAAGGCTTTATTACTGCTGCGTCTGATGATCTCGTGACTTGGGCACGTACAGGCTCTCTCATGTGGATGACCTTTGGTCTGGCGTGCTGCGCGGTTGAAATGATGCAGGCCTCTATGCCTCGCTATGATGTAGAGCGGTTCGGTTTTGCGCCTCGCGCGTCCCCCCGCCAATCCGATGTGATGATCGTGGCGGGAACGCTCACCAATAAAATGGCGCCCGCACTTCGCAAAGTTTATGACCAGATGCCAAACCCGCGCTATGTGATCTCTATGGGCTCCTGCGCCAATGGAGGTGGGTATTACCACTATTCCTACGCGGTCGTGCGTGGTTGTGATCGCATCGTGCCTGTCGATGTCTATGTGCCAGGATGTCCTCCGACAGCCGAAGCGCTCGTTTACGGTATCTTGCAGTTGCAGAAGAAAATCCGCCGCGAAGGCAATATTCAGAGATAGTCATGGAAGATCTGAGAGACCATATTGTCGACCAAATGGACGATGCCGTAAATTCTGCGGAAATCTCCTTTGGGGAGCTGACCATTAATGCGCGCCGCGCCGAAATCGTGAAGGTCATCACTTTTTTGCGGGATGACCCGATTTGCAAATTCACCTCTTTAATCGATATTTGCGGCGTGGACTATCCCGCCCGCGAGCGCCGCTTTGACGTTGTTTATCATATGATGTCCATGGCGCATAATACGCGCATCCGAATCAAGGTGACGACTGACGAAGAGATTCCTATCCATTCCATTGCGGAGGTTTTCCCTAATGCCAATTGGTATGAGCGCGAAGCCTTTGATATGTATGGTATAGCATTTGACGAACATCCTGATATGCGACGCCTGCTGACTGATTACGGTTTTGAGGGGTATCCGCTCCGCAAGGACTTCCCGCTCTCCGGCTTTGTCGAAGTTCGTTATGACGAAGAACGCAAATCCGTTGTCTATGAACCGGTCAACCTGCCGCAGGAATACCGCAGCTTCGATTTCATGAGTCCATGGGAAGGCGCGAAATATATCCTTCCTGGGGATGAGAAAGCGGAGGAGGCTAAGTCATGAGCAAACAAGAAGCTATCCTCGAAGGTGACGACCGTAACTTCACCATCAATTTCGGCCCGCAGCATCCTGCGGCCCATGGCGTGTTGCGCCTTGTCCTTGAGTTAGAGGGCGAGATTGTTGAGCGCGTTGATCCGCATATCGGTCTGCTTCATCGCGGTACGGAAAAACTGATCGAGCACAAAACCTATTTGCAAGCCATTCCGTATTTTGACCGTCTCGATTATGTCGCGCCGATGAATCAAGAGCATGCTTTCTGCCTCGCGATTGAAAAGCTGGCCAATATTGGCGTGCCGCGCCGTGCGCAATTTATCCGTGTTCTTTATTCTGAAATCGGACGTATTCTCTCGCACCTTCTAAATGTCACGACACAGGCCATGGATGTCGGGGCTCTTACGCCCCCTGTCTGGGGCTTTGAAGAGCGTGAAAAACTCATGGTGTTTTACGAGCGTGCTTGCGGCTCCCGTATGCATGCCAATTATTTCCGCCCTGGCGGAGTGCATCAGGATTTGCCGGAGGCTTTGCTTAATGACTTGGCTGTGTGGTGCGAACAATTTCCGCAAAAACTCAAAGATATTGAAACGCTGCTAACAGAAAATCGGATTTTCAAGCAGCGGAATGTTGATATTGGCGTGGTGTCCAAACAGGATTGCTATGATTGGGGCTTTTCCGGCATTTTGGTGCGCGGCTCAGGTATTCCGTGGGATCTGCGTCGGACACAACCTTATGAAGTCTATTCAGAGCTCGATTTCAAAATTCCGCTCGGCAAAAACGGCGATTGTTATGATCGTTATCTCTGCCGTGTCGATGAAATGTATGAATCTGTGAAGATCATGCAGCAATGTCTTGAGAAAATGCCTAAGGGCCCGGTGATGACCGAGGATAATAAATTTGTACCACCGCGCCGCGCCGTGATGAAGCAAAGCATGGAAGCGCTTATCCACCATTTCAAGCTTTATACTGAGGGCTTCCATGTACCTAAGGGTGAAGTTTACACGGCCGTCGAAGCGCCGAAAGGTGAGTTTGGCGTCTATCTCGTCTCTGACGGATCGAATAAGCCTTACCGCTGTAAAATCCGCGCCCCGGGATTCCCGCATTTGGCCGCTATGGATTATCTAAATAAAGGGCATATGCTCGCCGATGTCTCCGCGATCCTCGGGTCGCTCGACATCGTGTTCGGAGAGATTGACCGATGAGTGCAAGACGTCTTGCCATAAGACAACCTGACGAGTTTTCAATCTCCGCCAAAGCGAAGGCAGAAATCGAAAAGTGGGTGGCGAAATATCCTGAAGGACGACAGCGTTCTGCTCTGATCCCGGCGCTCTGGATTGTTCAGAAAGACGGCGATGGCTGGTTGCCGGAGAAAGCTTTGCGCCTCGTCGGCGATATGCTCGGCATGGCCTATATCCGCGTTTACGAAGTCGCGACTTTTTACACGATGTTTAACCTCAAGCCTGTCGGCACGCATTTCATCCAGCTCTGCGGCACGACGCCCTGCTGGTTGCGGGGCTCTGACGAGTTGAAAGCTATGCTCAAGGCCAAAATCGGGCCACAAAATACACTGTCGGAAGACGGCAAACTGTCCTGGCTCGAAGTTGAATGTCTCGGCTCTTGCGCCAATGCACCCATGGTTCAGATTTCGAATGCCGAGAGCGATCATTATTATGAGGACCTCACAGCGGAGTCGCTTGAAAATGTCCTCGATGAGTTGGTCGCCGGAAAAGAACCTAAGCCGGGGTCGCAAAGCGGTCGTCATACGTCAGAGCCTGAAGGTGGCCCGCTTACTCTGAAGGGGCAGGCGCCTTATCATACGACCAAGATGGTTCAGCTCCCCAATGCCGATAAAAAGACAAGCCTCAATTATTATGAATGGGATCCCAAAGAAAGACGCGCGACACGCGGCGGCTGGGTGGATCCAGAGCTGAAAGCTAGCCAGGACCCGAAAAAGCGCGGCGATAATGTCGGCAAAGATTTGTCCGAAGGCCTCGTGGATGACGAACCATTCGCCGGGAAGCCTGCCCGGGCGTCTAAATCTGCACCAAAGCGGATGACAAAAGACGAAACCGAGGCGAAGGCAAAGCAGAAAAAAGATATTCAGCTTCTCTACGAAGATGGTCCGACAGATGGCCCCAAAGACGATTTGAAGAAAATCAAGGGTATCGGCCCTGCCTTCGAGCGCGACCTGAATGAAAAAGGCGTTTATTACTATCGCCAGATCGGCGCTTGGAAGGCGGCGGACGTCAAGCAGGTTGAAGAGACGGTCAAGAAATTCCCGGGCCGTATAAAGCGTGACGGGTGGGTTAAACAAGCCAAGGCTCTGGACCGCGACCTGAAAGCCGCTGAGAAAAAGGCGGCCAAGTCGCAGACTGCTGACAAGAAAAAGACTTCTGCGAAAAAGCCGACGGCAAAGAAGAAGGGTAAGGCATAATCATGGCAGATCTCCTTCAAGATAAAGACCGAATTTTTACAAACCTATATGGGCTTCAGGACTGGAGTCTCGATGCTGCGCGCGACCGCGGGGCATGGCTTGGTACAGAGGCAATTTTATCGCAGGGACGTGACTGGATTATCGATCAAGTCAAGTCTTCAGGCCTTCGCGGGCGCGGCGGCGCGGGCTTCCCAACAGGTCTGAAATGGTCCTTTATGCCCAAAGAAGTCGGCGTGCGTCCTCACTACCTTGTCGTTAACGCCGACGAGTCAGAGCCGGGCTCTTGTAAAGACCGCGACATGCTTCGCCATGAACCGCATTTGCTGATCGAAGGCTGTCTCGTGGCCTCTTTCGCCATGCAGGCAAAGGCCTGTTACATTTATGTGCGCGGCGAATATATTCTTGAGCGCCAGCGCCTCCAAGCCGCCATTGACGAAGCCTATGCGGCCGGTCTTGTCGGTAAAAACGCCTGCGGCTCCGGATGGGATTTCGATATCTATATGCATCACGGGGCAGGGGCCTATATTTGCGGTGAAGAAACGGCTCTGCTTGAATCTCTTGAGGGCAAAAAAGGTCAGCCAAGATTGAAGCCTCCTTTCCCGGCGGGGGCAGGTCTTTATGGCTGTCCAACAACGGTAAATAATGTCGAATCCATCGCGGTTGTCCCAACTATCTTGCGCCGCGGCGTAGAGTGGTGGACGCAGTTTGGCCGCGACAATAATAAGGGAACGAAAGTCTTCTCGATTTCAGGCCACGTCAATAAGCCTTGTAACGTAGAAGAGTCGCTTTCCATTCCAATGAAAAAGCTGATTGAAACCTATGCCGGCGGCGTGCGCGGCGGTTGGGATAATCTGAAATGCGTTATTCCGGGGGGCTCCTCTGTTCCGCTCTTGCCGAAAGAGATTTGCGATACAGTGCTGATGGATTTTGACGCGCTACGCGAAAATCAATCCGGTCTCGGAACGGCGGCGATGATCGTCATGGATAAATCCACCGACGTCGTGAAAGCCATTGCGCGGATTTCCTATTTCTACAAACATGAAAGCTGCGGCCAGTGTACGCCTTGCCGCGAGGGCACAGGCTGGATGTGGCGCGTCATGGAACGTATGGTGCGCGGCGAGGCGGAAACGTCCGAAATTGATATGCTGCTAGACGTGACGAAACAGGTCGAAGGTCATACAATTTGCGCCCTCGGCGATGCGGCGGCTTGGCCTATTCAGGGCCTCATCCGTCACTTCCGACACGAGATCGAAGAGCGCATTGACAATTACCGCGTAAATAAACCTGTCTTTGTCGAGGCGGCGGAGTAAAGAATGTCTGACCTACGCAAAATCAATATTGATGGCACTGAATATGAGGTGCCGGGCGAATACACTCTGATGCAGGCCTGCGAAGAGTATGGCGGCGCGGAAATCCCACGTTTTTGTTACCATGAACGCCTGTCCGTGGCGGGTAACTGCCGCATGTGCCTCGTCGAATGGGAAGGCGCGCCGAAACCGCAAGCCTCTTGCGCGTTGCAGGTCAAAGACCTTCGCCCGAATCGTGACGGCACGCCTGCCAATATTCGCACAAATTCCGAAGTCGTAAAAAAAGCGCGCGAAGGCGTGATGGAGTTTTTGCTCATCAACCATCCGCTTGATTGCCCGATTTGTGACCAAGGCGGCGAATGTGACCTTCAAGACCAAGCTATGGCCTATGGCCGCGATAGCTCCCGTTTTGAAGAGAATAAACGCGCCGTAGATGACAAATTCATGGGGCCGCTCGTCAATACTATTATGACCCGCTGTATTCAGTGTACGCGCTGCGTTCGTTTTGTCACTGAAGTGGGCGGCGTACAGGAAATCGGCATGGCGTCTCGCGGCGAAGACGCCGAAATCACGACCTATCTAGAGCAATCTTTGACGTCAGAACTATCCGGTAACGTAATTGACCTCTGTCCGGTCGGGGCTCTGACCTCGAAACCTTATTCCTTTAATGCCCGCCCGTGGGAGCTGAATAAGGTCGAGTCCATCGATGTCATGGACGCGGTCGGTTCCAATATTCGCGTGGACAGCCGCGGCGGCGCGGTTCTGCGTATCCTACCTGTTGTCAATGACGATGTGAATGAAGAGTGGATTTCTGATAAGACCCGTTTTGTTTGGGACGGACTTGCGCGTCAGCGTTTGGATAAGCCGTATATTCGCGAAAACGGAAAACTCCGCGCAGCGGGCTGGGATGAAACGCTTGCTTTGGTCGCAGAGAAAATGTCCGGCACACCTGAGAAAATCGGCGTTATAGCAGGTGATCTATGCGACGCAGAAGCCATGAAAGCGATGAAAGATTTAACTGAAGGTCTGGGCATTAAAAACATTGATTGCCGTCAAGACGGCTCTGTTTTGGGAACTGGGGTCCGCCAAGAATATTTGTTTAATACCACGATCGCCGGCGTTGAAAAAGCCGATGCAATTTTGCTCATCGGGACCAATCCGCGCCATGAAGCGCCATTGGTCAATACCCGTATCCGTAAAGCTTGGCTGACCGGCAATACGGAAGTCGGCGTTATCGGAGAAGCCGCTGATTTAACCTATGAATTTGAACATATCGGCGCATCAGCAGCGGATGTGAAGACGTTCGCAAAATCGCGTTCCAACTTTGCGAAACTCTTTAAAGACGCGAAAAACCCGATTGTTATCGTGGGGGCAGCAGCCTTGCGCGGTAAAGACGGCGCAGCTCTTCTAAACGCGGTTGGCTCTATGTCTTCCAATATTGTCCGGGACGACTGGAATGGTTTTAATGTCCTTCACACAGCCGCGTCTCGTGTGGCCGGTTTGGATATGGGATTTATTCCGGGAGAGGGCGGTAAGTCTACGGATGCGATCCTTGAAGGCGCCGCGTCCGGCGAAATCGAAACCGTCTATTTGATGGGCGCGGATGAGCTGGATACCTCCAAGCTCAAAGACAGCTTCGTGATCTATCAGGGACATCACGGCGATGCGGGAGCGCATGTTGCTGACATTATCCTGCCCGGCGCAGCTTATACGGAAAAAGACGGTATTTACGTTAATATGGAAGGCCGAGTACAGCTCGGCTACCGCGCTATTGCGCCGAAAGGCGATGCGAAGGAAGATTGGGCCATTATACGGGCTCTGTCAGGGCATTTGAACAAGGTTCTGCCTTACGACGATATTCATGCTTTGCGCGAAAAACTCTTTGCTGACCATCCGACGTTTATGAGCCTGGACATCGCGCCAGGAGCCGCAGATGCGGCGGCTTTCGATCTAAGTGGATTAGGGGAAAATGGCGAGCTTTCCAGTGACCCTCTGAAAAATCCGATTTCTGATTTTTATATGACAAACCCGATAGCCCGGGCGTCTAATGTGATGGCGGAGTGTTCAGCCGTGATTGCAGACGGAGATATTAAAGTGGCGGCAGAATAATGGCTGACATGATGACAATATTAGCGACCGGCCCATTTTGGGGGGATTTATCCCCTCTGGTTTGGTTTGGTCTTAAATTCCTGCAAGTCCTTGGATTTGTTTTGGTTTTGGCGTTGTTAGTGGCTGCGCTTGTTCTGGCTGACCGGAAAATATGGGCCGCCGTTCAAATGCGCCGCGGTCCCAATGTCGTCGGGGCATTTGGTCTCTTGCAAACGATAGCAGATGCTTTGAAGTTCTTTTTCAAAGAAATAGTTGTCCCTGCCGGGTCAGATAAATTCCTCTTTATTTTGGCGCCCGTTTTGACGCTTGTCATGGCATTCTTGGCTTGGGCCGTGGTGCCTGTCGCGCCGGGTTGGGTCATGTCCGATATCAATATCGGTATCCTCTATATTCTAGCGATTAGCTCGCTCGGCGTTTACGGGATTATAATTGGCGGTTGGGCGTCAAACTCTAAATATCCCTTTATGGGCGCGCTCCGTTCTGCCGCACAAATGGTCTCTTATGAAGTTTCTATTGGCTTTATTATTCTGACGGTCATTTTTGTCACGGGCTCCATGAATTTGACAGAAATTGTGAACTACCAATCAGGGGGGTTCTTCAACTGGAACATGTTCCGGTTGAACCCTGTTGGCGAGTTTGGAGTTTGGAATCTGCTTTTATTCCCGGTCATGTTCTATATGGGGATTTTGTTCTTTATCTCAGCTTTGGCCGAAACCAATCGTCCGCCTTTTGATCTTCCGGAAGCGGAATCAGAACTCGTGGCCGGTTATCAGGTGGAATATTCCTCCACACCGTTCTTAATGTATTTCTTTGGCGAGTATGTGAATATCATGCTGCTTTGTTCGGTCATGACGGTTCTGTTCCTTGGCGGCTGGCACGCCCCTCTGGATGTCGGTTTTCAGTTTGTTCCACCTATTTTGTGGTTCCTTTTGAAAACAGCGTTCCTCTTCTTTATGTTCGCTATGGTGAAAGCCATTGTCCCGCGTTATCGCTATGACCAGTTAATGCGCCTTGGGTGGAAAGTTTTCCTCCCGACCTCGCTCGTCGCAGTTGTTTTCGTTTCCACCATCGTCGTTTTCATCGGCGATAAGATTTAAGGAGTGGCGAGTATGTCTCGTATCAAACAAGCCATTCGCGGCGCGTTGTTGATGGAATTCAGCAGTGCGTTTATTTTGGCGTTGAAGTATTTCTTTCGTCCAAAAGTGACGATCAATTATCCATTTGAAAAAGGGCCGATCAGCCCGCGTTTTCGCGGCGAACATGCCCTGCGACGCTATCCAAGCGGCGAAGAGCGCTGCATCGCTTGTAAACTCTGCGAAGCGATTTGTCCGGCTCAAGCTATTACGATTGAAGCCGAGCCGCGCCCGGATGGCTCCCGCCGAACAACTATTTACGACATTGACATGGTCAAATGTATTTATTGCGGTCTGTGTCAGGAAGCTTGTCCCGTCGACGCGATTGTAGAGGGGCCGAATTATGAATTCGCGACCGAAACGCGCGAAGAGCTTTACTACAATAAAGAAAAATTACTGGCGAATGGGGATCGCTGGGAACATCAAATCGCAAAAAATCTGGCCTTAGACGCTCCCTATCGTTAAAGCCGCCCAAAAGGAACTCAGCTGAGTCTCACTCTGCTAAAGGACTTGTCATTGTGTTAACTGCCCTTTCATTTTATTTGCTCTCGGCTGTCGCCGTTGCGGCCGCCTTTATGGTCGTCGCCAGTCGCAATCCGGTGCATTCCGTAATGTATCTGATCCTGACCTTTTTCTCGGCCGCGGGATTGTTCATCCTGATGGGCGCGGAGTTTTTGGCTCTGCTCTTGGTTTTGGTCTATGTGGGGGCGGTCGCCGTTTTATTCCTTTTTGTCGTCATGATGCTGGATGTCGATTTCGTCGAGCTGAAACAGGGCTTTCTCAGTTATCTTCCAATCGGGGCTGTTGTCGCGATTGTACTTCTCCTTGAGATGGTACTTGTTGGCGGCGCTTATGTGGCCGGCGAGACACAAACGGTTGTAGAACGTGGACAGGAACTTTCAAATCTGGAGCGTTTCGGCGCCGTTCTATACACAGAATATGGCGGGCTATTTGAAGCAGCGGGTATTGTTCTACTCGTGGCGATGATAGGCGCGATTGTCTTGACTTTGCGAGAGCGCGAAGGCGTCCGTAAGCAAAACGCTATGGATCAAATGGCGCGGACGAGAAAAGACGGTGTGGAACTGGTCGATATCGAACCCGGCCAAGGTTTAGGGTAGGAGAGCGTTATGATCATCGGGCTGTCCCATTATCTTATTGTTGCCGCGCTTTTATTTACCATCGGTGTGTTCGGCATTTTCGTGAACCGTAAGAATGTCATTATTATTCTGATGTGTATCGAGCTTATCCTGCTTGCGGTAAATATTAATTTTGTCGCTTTTTCTACACATATGGTGGAGACCGCGACGAGTAATCCGATGGCAGGACAAATATTCGCGCTGTTCATCCTCACGGTTGCCGCTGCGGAGGCCGCAGTTGGACTTGCCATTTTGGTGGTTTATTTCCGGAACAGAGGGAACATCGCGGTCGAAAATATCGACCTGATGAAGGGCTAGGGACATGTATCATCTTATAGTCTTTTTGCCGCTATTAGGCGCGGCTCTTGCGGGTCTGATGGGCACGCGTTTAGGGAAGCAATTCCTGCCTGAAAAACCGTCTATGATAATTACGACCGGGCTACTTTTCGTGGCGGCTATCCTGTCTTGGGTTTCCCTTATCCAAGTTGGTTTAGGTCACAAAGAGCTGGAAGTAACCGTATTGCGATGGATGGATGTTGGCGGATTGCAAGCCAATTGGGCGTTCAAAATTGATACGCTGACCGCTGTCATGCTCGTCGTTGTGAACTCAGTCTCTTCGCTCGTTCATCTTTATAGCTGGGGCTATATGGAAGATGATGAATATAAGCCTCGTTTCTTTGCTTATCTCTCACTCTTTACTTTCGCTATGTTGATGTTGGTCACATCTGATAACTTCATCCAGCTTTTCTTTGGCTGGGAAGGCGTCGGTTTGGCCTCCTACCTCCTGATCGGGTATTATTATAAAAAGCCGTCTGCCAATGCGGCGGCGATCAAAGCCTTTGTAACAAACCGCGTCGGCGATGTGGGCTTGGCTCTGGGCGTTATGACCATCTTCTTGGTCTTCGGCTCTGTTGAGTTTGACACTGTCTTTGCTGCGATCGGTGATAATTCAGCTCGTATTCTTCCATTCCTCGGGATGGAAATTAACGCGATGGAACTGATTGCTATGCTGTTATTTATCGGGGCAATGGGTAAATCAGCTCAGTTCATCCTTCATGTTTGGTTGCCGGACGCGATGGAAGGACCGACACCTGTCTCCGCCCTCATTCATGCCGCGACGATGGTGACGGCAGGTGTTTTCCTCGTTTGCCGCGCGCACCCGATATATGACGCCGCGCCAATAACGGCCGGATTTATTACAGCTATCGGGGCCTTTACGGCATTCTTTGCCGCGACTGTGGCTTTGGTTCAAAATGATATTAAACGTGTTATTGCCTATTCAACCTGTTCGCAGCTTGGCTATATGTTTTTTGCGGCGGGCGTCGGCGCTTATAATGCAGCGATGTTCCACCTCTTTACTCACGCTTTCTTCAAAGCCCTTTTATTCCTTTGCGCTGGATCGGTTATTCATGCCCTCCATCACGAGCAGGACATGCGCCGTATGGGCGGTATTCGTAAGAAAGTGCCGTGGACCTATATTGCTATGATTATTGGAACACTTGCGATTACCGGTATTGGTATTCCGGGAACGTCGATCGGCTTTGCAGGCTTCTTCTCCAAAGACGCGATTATTGAGGCGGCTTACACAGGTTCAGGCGAGAGCAATGCGGCGGCGTTTGCGTTCTGGGTCGGTTTGATTGCCGCGCTCATGACAAGTTTCTATAGCTGGCGTCTCATCTTCATGACTTTCCATGGAAAGTTTCGCGGCGATCACCATACTCTGGATCATGCCCATGAGAGCCCTTGGGTCATGCGTCTTCCGCTTGTTTTACTTAGCATTGGGGCCGTGTTTGCCGGGGCTGTCTTTTATTCCCGCTTCATGGGCAATGCTGGCGACTTCTGGCACGGCGCGCTTCCGGTTTCTGCCGGGGAACATCACGCCGCTATAGCGCCGGAGACTTTACACGCCATGGCGCAAGTCCCGGCTGCGGATGCTCATCATAGTGAACCTACTCCGGGTGGTTTATTCGGTTGGCTTTATGCAAATGTGCACGGCTATCCTTTCTGGGTGCTGCTCTTGCCGCTGGTCATGTCCATCACCGGATTTGTGATCGCTTGGTTCATGTATATGCGCGGTTCTGTCGAAGAAAAAATCAACCACATTCAGGAAACAGGGGGAGGCGTGCTTTATAACTTCCTGTTGAACAAATGGTATATTGATGAACTTTACAACGTCACAGTGGTAAAACTCGTCAAATTCCTTGGCGACAAGTTCTGGAAAGTCGGAGACGAGAAAATCATCGACGGTTATGGCCCTAACGGGGTGGCGAAGTTTGCGTCCGGCGCGGCCAAACGTTTATCGAAAATTCAAACAGGCTATCTCTATCATTATGCCTTTATCATGTTGTTGGGAGTCGCTGTGCTAATTGTTGTGGCATTCCGCGGGGTAGGAGGCTGATATGTTTGAAGGTTATCCTATTCTCTCATTCATCACATTTGCGCCGCTTGTTGTTGGCGTTTTGCTGATGGTCATTTCCAAGATTTCCAAACCGGAAGCTCAGGAGCAACTTGCGAAAAACTCAGTCTTGGTGGCCTTGTTAGTGTCCGGCGTGGTGTTCTTCTTGTCCATTATTTTGGTGCTAGATTTTGACACGACCCAGGCTGGCTTCCAGTTCGTAGAAGATACGCCTTGGCTGGGCGGCGGTATTGAATACCGGATGGGCGTGGACGGTATCTCTATCCTGTTTATCCTTCTGACCGCGTTTTTGACCCCTTTATGTATTTTTGCGAGCCAAACCTCGATAAAAGACCGTGTTCTGGAATATATGGTCGCGTTCTTGATACTTGAAAGCCTTGTTATTGGCGTCTTCTGCGCGCTCGACTTAGTGCTGTTCTATCTGTTCTTCGAAGCTGTTCTTATTCCGATGTTCATTATTATTGGTGTTTGGGGGGGTAAAAACCGAGTTTACGCGTCCTATAAGTTCTTTTTGTATACGCTTTTCGGATCAGTCCTCATGTTGGCGGCGATCATTTATATTTATAATTTCAGCGCTCAGCAGTTCGGCGCGCCGACAACGGATATGCGCGTTCTGATTAATGATCTGGATATTCCAGGCGGCGTTCAAACTTGGCTGTGGCTGGCTTTCTTTGCTTCCTTTGCGGTGAAGATGCCAATGTGGCCTGTCCATACTTGGTTGCCGGATGCCCACGTTGAAGCGCCGACAGCCGGGTCAGTAATTCTGGCGGGTATTTTGCTGAAACTTGGTGGCTATGGCTTCCTTCGTTTCTCTTTGCCACTTTTTCCAAATGCGAGCCTTCAACTGGCTCCGATCATTTATTGGCTCAGCGTCATTGCGATTATCTATACCTCGCTGGTGGCTTATCGTCAGAAAGATATGAAAAAGCTGATTGCTTACTCCTCTGTCGCCCATATGGGATTTGTGACATTGGGTATTTTCGCCTTTAATCTGCAGGGTATTCAAGGCGGGATTTTCCAAATGCTCTCACACGGGGTTGTTTCCGGCGCGCTCTTCTTCTTGGTTGGCGTCGTGTATGACCGGATGCACACACGCGAGATTGCCTTTTATGGAGGGTTGGTCAGCAAGATGCCGGTCTATGCGGCCTTCTTCCTTCTCTTTACGATGGCCAATGTCGGCTTGCCGGGAACGTCGGGCTTTGTCGGAGAAATCTTGTCTATGGTCGGGGCCTATCAGGTCAGCCCGTGGATCGCTTTTGGCGCCGCGTTTGGCATGATCCTCTCCGCTGTCTATGCCCTCTATCTTTACCGGGAAATTATTTTCGGTGAGAGCGTGAATGAGAAGCTTGAGGACATTGCGGATATGACCAAACGGGAATGGATTATCCTGACGCCTCTGGCAGTCTTGACAATTCTCTTGGGTGTTTACCCATCGCTAATTACCGATATCACTGGTGCGTCAGTCGAAAACCTGATTGCCAATTTTAATGCAGCTACGAGCCAAGTGGCTCTGGCGGAGGTGCCGTAACAATGTTGCAAACACTCTCACTCTTCGCGCCCGAGCTTCTGCTCGCTGTCTCTGCTTCGCTCCTGCTTGGCTTTGGCTTTTGGGGCGGTAAAGACCGCTCTGGTTTTGCGCGTTATTACGCGATTGCCATGCTGGTTGTTTTCTCCCTCAGCAGTTTTGTTTTAGGCCGCCCTGAAGGGACAGCTTTTGAAGGCGCGCTCATCGTTGATGGGTTCAGCCATTATGTGAAGCTTATTTTGGGCCTCTCCGCGGCGGCAGCGTTATTGTTTTCGAAATCCTATTTTGAGAGTGAAAAACTCGAGCGCTATGAATATTCCGTGCTGACACTTTATTGCGTTCTCGGCATGTCTATTATGGCCTCAGCCAATACGCTTTTGTCGCTTTATATCGGTATCGAAATGCAGTCTCTGGCGCTTTACGTCATGGCGGCGTTTAACCGCGATAGCTTGCGCGCCTCAGAGGCCGGCCTGAAATATTTCGTGCTCGGGGCATTGTCCTCCGGCTTACTACTTTACGGGGCCTCACTGATTTATGGGTTCACTGGTTCCATCGAATTTTCCGGAATTGCAAACGCTGTCAACGACTCCGGCACAACACCGGGTATTATTGCGGGTATGGTCTTCCTACTCTGTGGACTGGCATTCAAAATCTCTGCGGCCCCGTTCCATATGTGGACGCCTGATGTTTATGAGGGGGCCCCCACACCGGTTACAGGCTTTTTCTCTGCCGCCCCAAAATTTGCAGCTATGGCTTTAATTGCCCGCGTTCTGGTTGGACCGTTTGAAGGTATTACAGAGAGCTGGCAGCAAGTGATTATTGTCATCTCGGTTTTGTCTATGGTGGTCGGCGCGCTTGGCGCTTTACAGCAGACCAATATCAAACGCCTTATGGCCTACTCCTCAATTGCCAATATGGGATATGCCCTCGTGCCCCTTGCGGCAGGCACTGTGGCCGGAGTGCAAGGGATGCTCGTCTTTATGAGTATTTACGTCATTTCGGTTATCGGGATTTTTGCGCTTATTCTGCAAATGCGTATTCGCAACGGCATGGTAGAGCAGATTTCAGACTTGGCCGGTCTCTCGACGTCCAATCGCGGCATGGCGATATTGATGACAATGTTCATGTTTTCGCTTATGGGTATTCCTCCGCTTCTTGGTTTCTTTGGTAAGCTTTTCGCTTTTCTTCCCGCGGCCGATGCGGGCCTCATGCCTTTGGTGGTAATTGCCTTGGTGGCATCCGTTATTGGCGCGTTTTATTATCTGCGTGTTA
The DNA here is from genome assembly GCA_913058335.1 of uncultured Hyphomonadaceae bacterium. Taxonomy (GTDB): domain Bacteria; phylum Pseudomonadota; class Alphaproteobacteria; order Caulobacterales; family Maricaulaceae; genus Litorimonas. The sequence continues at coordinate 48,437 of CAJXPX010000007.1, read as the reverse complement.
TTAAAACCATGTGGTTTGATGAAGAACGCCATGAATTCGTCGAAGCCCCGCAAAGCCTCCGCTATATAAGTCTGGTCAGCGCACTTTTGATTTTGCCTATTTTGTTACTCCCCGGAATTTCAACGGGGGCACAAGGCCTAATCACTCTTGCGGCCGAGAGCCTTTTCTAGCGGTATCACACCTTGAAATTTCTTTATTTTGATGAGGTCGGGTCTACACAGGACATTGTGAAAGATCTGGCCCAAGAGGACGAAATTGAAGCTACATGGGTTATGGCAGGTCGCCAGACAGACGGGCGAGGACGTCGCCGCCGAGAATGGGTTTCCAGAAGCGGAAACCTTTTTGCGAGTGGATTGTACCCGTGGAAATCAGACCCAGCGCTAAAACCCTTGGTAAGTTTTGTTGTCGCGCTGGCCGTCGCGAAGACATTTGAAACCTATATCAAGTCTGATTTAATTCGCTTGAAATGGCCAAACGACGTTCTTGTGGACGGCGCAAAAATCGGCGGGATCTTGCTGGAGGCCGGAGAGGGCTGGCTCACCATTGGTGTCGGCTTGAATCTGCAAGATCATCCCGACGACCAACCTTACCCTGTAACGCATTTATTGGCGCATATTCCGGAGACAGATATGGAAAGGGCGGAGCCAATCTATTCCGGCCCTGATCCGGTGCTGGCGCAACTTAGTAGATTCATCACCGATGGGATTGAAACCCTTCAGACCAAAGGGTTTTCGCCCATACGTGAGGCCTGGCTTACGCGCGCAGCCCGACTGGGGGAGACGATCACAGTTAATCTGGATAATAAACAAATTATAGGCACATTTGAAACGCTCGGTGAAAATGGAGCATTGCAGCTCCGTTTAGAGGATGGCACTCTGCAACACATACTCGCGGGCGATGTCCTGCTTTAGGCGCTATCGATAATCGGAAAATATATGCTGCTGGCCATTGATACCGGAAACACGAACACGCTCTTTGCTATTCATGACGGCAAAGACTGGATCATCGAATGGCGTATTGCGACGGATTCGACCCGAACGGCCGATGAATATGCGGTTTGGTTCCATCAGCTCTTGGAAATGCAGGATTTAAGTTTCAAGGATATTTCAGACTGCGTGATCTCGACCGTGGTGCCGCAAGGTCTTTTTAATATGCGTAACCTCGCGCGTCGCCACCTAGACATTGATCCCATTATTGTAGGTGAGGAGGGAGTCAATATTGGCATAGGGGTTCGTATTGACAATCCTGAGCAGGTTGGCGCCGACAGGTTGGTCACGGCGCTAGGCGCTGTGCAGCGTTATGTTGGCCCTCTTATTGTCGTGGATAGCGGCACGGCGACCACTTTTGACATCGTATCGGCGGATCGTCACTTCGAAGGCGGCATTATCGCGCCCGGGATAAACCTTTCCGTTAAAGCGCTACACGAGGCGGCGGCTAGGCTCCCTCGGATCGAGATTAAAAAACCTCCAAGAGTCATTGGCAAAGATACGGTTGGCGCGATGCAATCCGGAATTTTCTGGGGATATATCAGTTTGATTGACGGGCTTGTGAAACAGATAATCGAAGAAGATGGTCGGGATTTTACTGTGATTGGAACAGGCGGCGTGGCTTCTCTTTTCGAAGGGGCCTCCGCGACAATTCAGCATTACGACTCGAAATTAACAATTGATGGACTATATGAGATTTGGCGCCTGAATAGGAATAAGCCATCCAAATAAGAAAAAGAAACACTGACGCCTTCGTCAGGACAAAGAAATTTTATGAAAAAAAATAATAAAAAGGGCGATGAATTCGTCTTTCTGCCATTGGGCGGAAGCGGCGAAATCGGTATGAACCTGAATGCTTTCGGGTTCGGCCCAGAAGACAACCGCCAATGGGTTATCGTTGATATAGGCGTAACATTTGGCGGTCCGGATACGCCCGGTGTCGAAATTATCATGCCGGATATTTCCTTTCTTGAGGAACAACGCGGTAATATCTTGGGTATTGTGCTTACTCACGCACATGAAGACCATATGGGCGCTTTGGCCCGCCTTTGGCCGCGTTTGCGTTGCCCGGTCTATGCCACTCCGTTCACCATGTATTTGGTTAAAGACCGCTTGAGCGAGTTCGGGTTGCTCGACAGTGTAGAGCTTCGGGACGTCCCCCTAAAAGGCTCATTCAGTCTCGGCCCGTTTGATTTTGACATGATTACTCTGACGCATTCGATTCCAGAGCCCAACGCGCTCGTTATCAAGACTGCTCTGGGAACCGTTTTACATACAGGCGACTGGAAAATTGATCCGTCTCCGCAAATTGGTGATCCTGTTGATGAACAGGCATTGCGGGAACTGGGTAAAGCGGGTGTCACAGCGATGATCTGCGATTCCACGAATGTTTTCAGCCCCGGCGAAGCGGGATCGGAAGAGGGGGTTCGCGAAGAGCTCGAAAAAGTTGTCCGGGAATATAAAGGCGTCGGCGTCGCAGTGGCGGCGTTCGCGTCGAATGTGGCCCGTCTCGAATCGGTCATGATGGCGGCCAAAGATAATGACCGTTCTGTCTGTCTTGTCGGGCGGTCCATGAAGAGAATGGTTGGCGCCGCTAAGTCGGTTGGCCTGTTGAAAGATGTGGGAGCTTTGATCAGCGAAGAAGAAGCCAGTTCTATGCCGTCGGCCCATGTGCTTTATTTGTGTACCGGTAGCCAAGGCGAGCCGCGCGCGGCCTTGTCACGTATCGCAGCCGGACAGCACCGCAACGTAAAATTCGGCGAAGATGATGTGGTTATCTTTTCGTCCAAAATCATACCGGGTAATGATAAGAATATCTTTGCTTTGCAGAATGCCTTGGCCGATGATGGCGTACATATTGTGACAGAAAAAGACCGCCCCATCCATGTGTCAGGCCACCCGTGTCGCGACGAGCTTACGCGCATGTATGATTGGGTGCAGCCGGAAATTGCCATTCCCGTTCATGGCGAAAGACGCCACTTACTGGAACATGCGCGTCTGGCGAAATCGCTCGGCATTAAGAAAGCTTACCCTCCTAAAAATGGCGAGATGATACGTATTGCGCCAAACGGCCCTGAAGTCGTCGATATCACACCGTCCGGCCGCCTTCACCAAGATGGAACCGCGATTGTCTCGTCTTTGGATGAAGGGCTGCGCCTGCGCCGTAAAATGGCCTATGCGGGTCATGTCAGCGTTAGCCTTGTAGTGGATCAAAAAGGCCGCATTGTCAGCGGCCCTGAACCTCGTATAAGTGGGTTCCCCGAAGGTAAAAACGGCGAAATTCTGGAAGTTCTTTTAGATATAGTCGAAGATGCCGCCATGGAAGCGTATGACGACCTGTCTCAGAAAGCGCTTAAAGAGGAAGAGCTGATCGAAGAAAAGCTAACCTCACGCATTAAGCGCCGCGTCAGAGAGCGGACAGATAAACGAACAATTGTAGAAGTTATAGCTCATAAGGTGAAAACATGATTGGCCCCTTAAACCATGTCGGCGTTGCCGTCCCAAATATTGAAAAAGCGCTTAAGTTTTATCGCGACACGCTCGGCGTAACAGATTGCACCGAGCCCAAAGTTCTTGCGCCTCAAGGCGTGAAATTTGCGTTCGTGAACTTACCGAGCGGGCAGGTGGAACTGATAGAACCTTATGGCGAGACGTCTCCTATTCTTAAGTTCTTAGAAAAAAACCCTAAAGGCGGGCAGCATCATATCTGCTTCGAAGTTGAAGATATTCACGAGGCCAAAGCCTTAATGGAAAAGCGCGGTATGCGCGTTTTGGGCGAGCCCCGAATTGGAGCCCATGGCACACCCGTTGTCTTTCTTCACCCCGGGGATGCGGGCGGCGTTTTGATTGAATTGATGGAAAGTCACTAAGGACTATCCCTGATGAATTGGTTCTCCTTACTTGTTATGTATTTGATTATTTGGTGGGTCGTATTGTTTGCCGTCCTACCCATAGGAGTAAAGGGGCAGGCCGAATCTGAGGACATTGTAAAAGGGTCAGAGCCGGGGGCGCCGGTCGATAGCCAGATAAAGAAAAAATTTATAATTACCTCGGTCATCGCAACCGTTATCTGGGTTATCTCATGTGGTCTAATTATCTCAGGTTGGCTGGATTGGAACATGTTCGGCACCTTGGTGAAACAAAACGACTATTAGGTTTCCGGCCTTTTGAATAAATTTGTCCTTGAATAAATTCTTCTTGTCAGCAGAGGCTTTGACTTGTTGCCTTGCGAAAGTCGGGCTATGCCAAAGCTTTATTAAATCGAGTCTTTTATGCGTCTTTCCAATTACTTCCTGCCGCTTCTGAAAGAGACGCCGGCCGAAGCAACTATCGCTTCGCATCAATATATGTTGCGGGCCGGGATGATTAAGCAAAATAGCGCTGGCATTTATAGCTGGTTGCCGCTGGGGTTGAAGGTTCTTCGAAATATAGAACGCATTGTTCGCGAAGAACAGAATAAGGCTGGGGCGGTAGAGATGCTCATGCCGACAATCCAAAGTGCCGACCTCTGGAAAGAGACAGGGCGCTATGATGCTTACGGTCCTGAAATGCTCCGTATTACGGATCGCGGCGACCGCGAAATGCTCTACGGGCCAACGAATGAAGATATGATTACGGATATTTTCCGCAGTTATGTCCGGTCTTACAAAGATTTACCTAAACTTCTTTATCATATCCAATGGAAATTCCGCGATGAAACTCGCCCGCGTTTCGGCGTTATGCGCGGCCGCGAATTTCTGATGAAAGATACTTACAGCTTTGATATCGATAAAGAGGCGGCTCGCTTATCCTATAATAAAATGTTTGTGGCCTATCTCAATACGTTCGCGCGTTTGGGTCTGAAAGCCATTCCGGTCAAGGCAGATACTGGCCCCATTGGCGGAGATTTGTCCCATGAATTTGTTATTCTAGCCGAGACAGGCGAGAGTGAAGTTTTCTGTCACAAAGATCTGGTCGAGATGGACGCCCCTGGTGACATTGATTTTTCTGCTGATTTGTCAAAGCACGTAGATGAGAGAACCGCGCTCTACGCCGCTGCGGACGAAATGCACGACGCAAACGAATTTGCCAAAATTCCGGAAGATAAACAACTCACTGCGCGCGGGATTGAAGTGGGGCATATCTTCTATTTCGGTGATAAATATTCCGCGCCGATGAAGGCCAAAGTTATGGGGCCTGACGGGAAAGAACATACGGTTATGATGGGCTCTTACGGCGTCGGTGTGTCCCGCTTGGTCGGCGGCATTATCGAAGCCAGCCACGACGAAGACGGCATTATCTGGCCGAAATCCGTCTCCCCATTTGGAGTCGGAATTATCAATCTTAAATCCGGTGACGCCGAAGCGGACGCTGCCTGCGAAAATCTCTATACCCAGCTCTCCAACGCGGGATGCGAGCCTCTTTATGATGACACAAATGATCGCGGCGGGGTCAAATTCTCTCGCATGGATCTGATCGGCTTGCCTTACCAAGTGACCATAGGGCCTCGAGGACTGAAAAAAGGCGTTGTCGAAATTAAAAATCGCCGTTCCGGTGAAAGGCATGAGCTCAGCCCGGCGGCGGCGATGGTCTTTTTGCAAACGGAACTCGGCTCTTGAGCCAAGACATTACCATAAAGCAAAACAAACCTTTCGGCGCGATTGAGCGCCGTATCGCCATGCGCTATTTGCGGGCGAAGAAAACCCAAGGTGGCGTGGGGTTGATTGCGGCCATTTCCTTTACATGTATCATGCTAGCGATTGCCGCGATGATTATCATTATGTCGATTATGAACGGCTTTCGCGATGATATGATCCGCCTGACGGTTGGCAGTGAAGGCCATATGTATGTTGCGAGTTCGTCGCCGCAGCCGACCCCGGAAAGCATGAAAGAAATGGAGGAGCGTCTTGCCAGCGTTCCGGGTGTTGATGAAGCGTTTCAGTTCAATCAGAGCTATACGGGCGTGCAAGCCAATAGCCAGTTCTCACTTGCGCAAGTAATCGGCATTCGGCCCGAGAACCTGAGAGATTACGACCTTATCTCGCAATCCGTTACGCAAGGCAGTCTGGATACATTCGGGCAGGGCGAAGGCTCAGACCAGACGATAGCTATTGGCGGGCGTTTAGCGGCCGGGCTTGGCCTTCGGGCAGGGGACAGACTCATGGTATTTTCACCGCGCACCCGCACAACTGTGACCGGCCCGCAGCCGATTAAAAAGGTTTACACAATAGGCGCCGTTTTCGAAGTCGGGCTTCTTGTTACAGACCAGACTTATATTTATATGGATTATGACGAGGCGACGCTTCTCTTTGACGGGGGTAAACCATCAGGTGAAATTCAGCTGAGACTTGAAAATCCGGATATGATTGACATCCTGAAAAAACCTGTCGGAAATGCGGCTCAAGAACCTGTTTTCATCACCACTTGGAAAGACCGGAATGCGACAACGGCGACCGCTTTGCGCACCGAACAAATCGCCATGCGCTTTATCTTTATGATCGTCGTTATAATCGCCGCTTTCCCCGTACTTGCCTCTATGATTATGTTGGTGAAAAACAAGTCTAAAGACATCGCAATTCTTAGGACAATCGGCGCGTCTCGCGCAGGGGTTTTGCGGATATTTTTTATGTCGGGCGCGATGATCGGGATTCTCGGCACTCTCGCCGGGCTAATTATTGGTATTCTCTTTTGCTTGAATATAGGCGCCGTTCAGGCCGCTATCGAATTTGTAACGGGCACCGAATTATTCCCCGAAGATGTTTACCAGCTTTCTGGTGGTATACCGGCCAAAATTGTCTGGACCGAAGTTTTTGGCGTCGCTTTTTGGGGGTTTCTGATTTCCGCCGCCGCGACCTTTTTTCCGGCTCTCAGCGCCTCTAAAGTCGATCCCGTCGAGGGACTGCGATATGAATAGGGGGAAAATATGAGCCAAACCCGCCCCATACTGTCTGTGCGGAATTTGCACCGTTCTTACCAGTCTGGCCTGTCCCTGCTGAATGTTTTGGCCGGCGCTGATATTGATATTTTCCCGGGTGAGATGGTGGGACTGATTGGGCCGTCCGGATCAGGTAAATCCACATTGCTTCATGCCGCTGGATTGCTTGAAAAACCTAATGCCGGAGAAGTCTATATTGGCGGGCGGGAGTGTTTGAAGCTTTCTGATGATAAACGCACGGCCATACGCCGCGAAACAATTGGCGTTGTCTATCAATTCCATCATTTGCAAAAGGAGTTTTCGGCAGAAGACAACGTTGTCATCCCGCAAATGATAGCTGGAAAGGCCGAACGTGTTGCCATCGCCGAGGCACGGCGGCTCTTAACCCTCTTAGGCCTAGAAGCGCGTATGCATCACAAGCCGTCGCAAATGTCAGGCGGGGAGCAACAGCGCGTTGCAATTGCCCGCGCGCTCGCGAATAAGCCCAAAATTCTTCTGGCTGACGAACCAACCGGAAACCTTGATCCCGCCACATCATCTTCGGTGTTCCAGAGCTTATTTGATTTGACTCGCAGGGAAGGGGTCGCCGCCCTTGTTGCTACTCATAATATGGAATTGACCCAATATATGGATCGCGTCTTTACGGTGCGCGATGGCCTTGTGGTGCCCTTAAAGGCTCCATCCAGAGCCTAATCCGCGCCTAGCGCCTTCTCTTGATTTATTGTTTCCCTTAACCCTTTCTCCAAGGGGCTGTGTCGCCATCTCATAAGGGCTTCATCCTCCTGCGTAAAAGACTTATCCACAGAGCCTCAGGAATATATCCCCAGAATCAGTTTGACTCTTTAAGATAAGGGTGTAGAACAAAAATAGAACATCAATGGTTTTATTGGGGATAAAGATGGCAAAACAACTCGCAATGGATATTGTTTCAGGCGCCGTTCTGGCAGGGTTTGTCGGTGTGATGACCATGTGGATGATGGTCTTGGGAGGCTAGCTCCCGATTGATATAAGAGACGTCCAACAGAAGTTTGGACTGATAGAAAGGAGAGGGCATGGCTATTCGTCGCTTGGATTTTGTACCTCTTCGGACGCGCTCGCCTTACTCAATGTTAGAGGGCGCATTGAAAATGAAGCCACTGGGCGCGCGGTGCGCGGATTGGAATTTCCCGGCTGTTGGTCTGACTGACACCAATAATCTCTGCGGGGCTCTTGAATTTTCTGACACAATGGCTGGCTTTGGAGTGCAGCCTATTATCGGGCTAACTTTGTCGATGGATATCGGCATACCTTTGCAGCCGGGGCAAATCCGAAAAGATCCGGACGGCACTCTTGTGCTATTTGCGAAAAATGAGAAGGGCTATGAGAATCTCATGGCGCTGTCTTCCTCGGCATTTCTGGATGTCGAGCCGACGGATTTGGCGCATGTGAAAGCAGATTTTCTAACGGGCCGGACAGAAGGCGTGATCGCGTTAACGGGCGGCCCTGACGGTGTTTTAAACAAGCTTATTGTTCAAGACCGTTTGGAAGAGGCGGAAAGCTGGCTTGACCGCCTGATATCGCTTTTTCCTGACTGCCTGTATGTCGAGCTGCAACGGCATAACACACCCGAAGAGGAAAAAGCCGAACCCATACTTCTTGATTTTGCTTATGATAAAGGCCTTCCACTGGTCGCGACCAATGAGCCCTATTACCTCGACCCGGAAATGCACGAGGCGCATGATGTTTTGCTCGCCATGTCAGAAGGCTCTTATGTCCTGGAGAAAAACAGACGTAAACTGACGGGCCATCACTATTTGAAATCACCGGAGCAAATGCTGGACCTTTTTGCCGATCTGCCAGAGGCGATAGAGAACACTTTGAACATTGCGCGACGCTGTTCCGTGAAGTCGGAAAAACGCAAACCTATCCTTCCCAATTTTGGCGATGGGTCATTATCAGAGGCGGACATTTTGGCGCAACAGGCCAAAGACGGTCTCCGCAAACGACTTGAAGTCGTTGATATGGCCGAAACAGAAGACGTCTATTTTGAACGGCTCGATTTTGAACTCGGCATTATTAAAAATATGGGTTTTCCGGGCTATTTTTTAATCGTTGCGGATTTTATCAAATGGGCCAAAGAACAGGGCATTCCTGTTGGCCCAGGTCGGGGATCCGGTGCGGGGTCTGTGGTCGCTTGGGCATTGACCATTACGGATTTGGACCCTCTACGATATGGCCTGCTCTTTGAACGTTTCCTTAATCCGGAACGTGTCTCCATGCCCGATTTCGATATCGACTTTTGTCAGGAACGCCGCGGCGAAGTCATTGATTACGTCCGCCGGAAATATGGCGACGGACAAGTCGCCCAGATTATCACTTTCGGAACGTTGCAAGCACGCGCTGTCGTCCGCGATGTTGGACGTGTAATGCAAATGCCGCTTGGGCAGGTGGACCGACTCGCTAAACTTGTCCCGTCCAACCCGGCTAATCCTGTCTCTTTGGCGCAGGCAATTAACATGGAACCCGCATTGCAGGACGCCCGCAAGGCGGAGCCTTCTGTCAAAGCCCTTCTTGATACGGCCCTGCAACTCGAAGGCTTGTATCGAAACGCGTCGACCCATGCGGCGGGCGTGGTTATTGGCGATCGTCCGCTGCAACAGCTCGTCCCGCTTTATCGGGATCCGCGTTCAGACATCCCCGCCACACAATTTACAATGAAATGGGCCGAAAAAGCCGGAATGGTGAAGTTCGACTTTCTCGGCTTAAAGACATTGACGGTCATTGATCGATGTCTGAAATATCTCGTCAAACGCGACATCACGGTCGATTGGTCAAAAGTCAGCACCAACACGCCAGAGGCTTACGCGCCTTTATCCGAAGGCCTGTCGGCCGGTGTGTTCCAGCTTGAAAGTTCGGGGATGCGCGACGTGCTCCGGAAAATGGCGCCGGGCTCAATCGAAGAACTGACCGCCTTGATCTCGCTCTATCGCCCCGGGCCGATGAGAAACATCCCCGACTATATTGATCGCAAATTTGAGCGTCAGGAAATTACCTTTCCTCATCCAAAGCTGGAATCCATTCTTAAGGAAACTTACGGGATTATTATTTATCAGGAACAGGTGATGGAGATCGCCAAAACCCTGTCCGGATTTTCGCTCGGAGATGCGGATTTGCTCCGCCGCGCCATGGGTAAAAAAGACCAGGCCGAAATGGACCGACAAAAATCAAAGTTTATTGACGGGGCGGTTGAGCGCGATGTGGATGGGCGTTTAGCAGGCGAGATTTTTGAGCTCGTCAATGAATTTGCGGGGTATGGTTTTAACAAATCCCACGCTGCGGCATATGCCATGATCTCTTTCCAGACGGCCTATCTGAAAGCGCTTTATCCGGCCGAATTTATAGCCGCCATTATGTCTCTTGATCTCGCCAATGTCGAAAAACTGGCGCAGTTTTATCAGGAAGGGAAACGCATGGGGCTTGAAATTGAACCGCCCTGTGTGAACCGCTCTGAAGCTGATTTTGACGTAAAAGACGGGAAAGTTCTATACGCTTTGGGAGCCCTTAAAAATGTGGGGCTGGACGCAATGCGCCATGTCGTCAGCGTTCGGAAAGAGGGCGGCCCTTTCAAAGATTTGTATGACTTTGCGCACCGGGTTGATATGCGGCTCGTCAATAAACGCGCGATTGAAAATCTGGCGCGGGCGGGCGCATTTGATTGTCTTGACCTAAACCGCGCCAGTGTTTTGGCCTCCTCTTCGATTTTGCAGGATATAGGCACTCTGGCCGCGCGCGAACGCTCCAGCAATCAAGTCAGCCTGTTCGGGGATGTCGTCCCAATGGAAGATCCCGATCTGGAATACGCTCCACCTTGGGGATCAATCGAAACGTTAAACCATGAATTGGGCGCGGTCGGGTTTTATTTGGGCGGACATCCACTGGATGAACATCTGGAAAAAGGCAGTCTTGATAAGTGTACCAGCGCTGTTGATATCGGGGAACGTTACGCCCGTAGCGGAAAAGAATGTAAGCTTAACCTTGCGGGGGTCGTTCTGCGTAAGCAAGAGCGGCTGTCCAAACGCGGGAAGAAATTTGCCTTTGTCGCTCTATCGGACCCGACCGGAGAGTATGAGGTCTTGTTCACGGAAAAGATTTTGCTGACCAATCGCGATGATCTCAGTCCTGGAAATTTGGTTCAGGTCAAGGTCAAAGCCGAGGGCGGGGACGGGGATGTGCGGCTCTTTGCCGAGGCGATGACAGCTTTGGACGCCAAGCCGCCCGAGGCCAAGATTGTCGGAATTAATATCCGTCTTAGAAATGCCACCGCCGAGACATTGGATTCTTTGGAGGCGCTTCTTCATCAGCTCAAAAATGCGCCTTATCAAAACTCCGGTTACATTATGATTTCAGCGCCTTTGGATAAAACCCGCGAGGCCAGTTGGAAGCTTGCCGGAAACTGGGGAATCGATCTGAAAATTCAAAAGGCTATCCGCGTTAATCCGGCGGTAGAAATCATACGCGAAATTGCGGCTTAATGCGCTTTTCCTTTTGCTGTTTCTTCATCTGAGAGGCGGGGACGCCTTTCGGTTGCGGAAAAATGCTTGTCATACGTCCCAACCGAATAAATCTCTTGCATCCCGGCCCATTTACGCTATGTCGCCCTCACTAATTCGCATGCAGGTGCGGGCGTCCGGCATATAGCCTTTCGTCCATTCCGGTGAGTGGCCCCGTGGTGGGGAGACTTCACACCCTGCATATGGTCAACCGGAACAAGGAGATATCCATGGCCCTACCTGAATTTTCAATGCGTCAATTGCTCGAAGCTGGCGTTCACTTTGGTCACCAGACACATCGCTGGAACCCTAAAATGGCCCCGTATATATTCGGCGCCCGTTCAAATATTCATATTCTTGATCTGTCCCAGACAGTTCCTCTTTTGCATCAGGCTTTAAAAGAAGTTCGCGACGTTGCCGCCAAAGGCGGACGTGTTTTGTTCGTCGGAACGAAACGCGCGGCGTCTGAGCCTGTTGCCGCAGCGGCCAAGCGCTCTGCTCAATATTACGTTAATCACCGTTGGCTCGGCGGAATGCTCACAAACTGGCAGACTGTAACAAAATCCATCACACGCTTGAAAGAACTTGAAGCCATGCTTGGCGACGAAGGTGCAGACGCAGATACAGGTCTGACCAAGAAAGAAAACCTCAAGCTTGCTCGCGAAATGGAAAAGCTCGAAAAAGCGCTTGGCGGTATTAAAGATATGGGCGGCAAGCCTGACTTGATGTTCGTTATTGATACAAACAAAGAGGGCATTGCCATTCTCGAAGCGCGTCGTTTGGGTATTCCTGTTATCGCGGTTCTGGATTCTAATTGTGACCCAGAATCTGCTGATATGCCAATTCCGGGTAATGATGACGCGGCTCGTGCCATCCAGCTTTATTGCGAATTGATCGCGGATGCTATTCTTGATGGCATGACAGAAGCTGCGGCGTCTGTCGGGGCAGATCTCGGCGCGTCCGAAAATCCGGAAGAGCTGGCCATGAATATGGCGCCTGTCCAAGAGGAAGCGCCTGCACAACAAGAAGCTGCTCCCGCAAAAGAAGAGGTAGCCCCATCTCCCGCGTTAGAAGCCACAACGGCTCAACCCGCGACGCCAGAGCAAGAAGCTGATGTGAAACCTGAGCTGAGCGACATTGCTGATATTGACGGCATTGGCCCGAAATACAAAAAAGTCCTTGCGGAGGCCGGCATTACATCGTTGCAGGTCATGTCAGAGCTGACAGAAAAGCAAATTGAAGAGTTAGAAGAAGCTCACGATCTTGGCGGCAAATTGGCGTCCGGTGATTGGGTCGAGCAGGCCAAAGGTCTGGTTTCAGCCAAAAAAGCTTAAACTTAGCCTCTAAGAATATAGGGGCGGAATCTCCGCCCCTTCCATTTTTCTTTTCGCGCCCCAAATAGGGGCCGAACTTATTTAATGATTGACCCATAAGGAGACCTCCCATGGCACAGATTACAGCCGCAATGGTGAAAAGCCTGCGTGATCAAACATCCGCCGGTATGATGGATTGTAAAAAAGCATTGAACGAAACCAATGGCGACCTCGAAGCGGCGGCGGATTGGTTGCGCACAAAAGGCATTGCCAAAGCTGACAAAAAAGCTGGCCGTATTGCCGCCGAAGGCCTCGTGGCTGTTGCGCTTGCGCCTCAGACCGGAGCCGTTGTCGAAGTTAACTCTGAAACAGACTTCGTTGCCCGCAATGAAGCCTTCCAAACAGCCGTTTCTGAAATTGCCGGATTGGCGGTCACAGTGGACAGTACTGAAGAGTTGGCAAATGCGAAAACGGGCTCTGGCGAGAGCGTCAAAGACCATTTGACAACCCTTGTCGGTAAGATCGGCGAAAATATGTCTTTACGCCGCATGGCGCGCCTGACGGTTTCAGAAGGCGCCGTGGCGGGGTATATCCACAACGCCGCAACAGAAGGCATGGGTAAAATCGGTGTTTTGGTTGCGCTTGAATCGGCTGCTGACGAAGCGAAGCTCGAAGATCTCGGCAAGAAAATTGCTATGCATATCGCCGCGACGAACCCGCTGGCTTTGACTGTTGATGATTTGGATCAAGACCTCGTGGCCAAAGAGCGCGAAATGCTTAAGGCTGAAGCTTTGGAATCCGGCAAGCCGGAATCCATTGTTGATAAGATGGTTGAAGGCCGCATGGTCAAATTCTTCAAGGAGTCTGTTCTCATGACACAAATTTTTGTCATGGACGGTGAGCGTTCTATCGAGCAAGTCATTGCCGATGAATCTAAAGCCCTTGGTTCAGATATTAAAATGACCGGTTATGTCCGTATGGGCGTCGGCGATGGTATCGAAAAGAAAGAAGAAGACTTCGCTGCAGAAGTCGCCGCGGCCGTAAAAGGCGGTTAGTATTTGTATAAACTTCCAATCCGAAGGGCTTGGATGAAAAATTAGAAAGCCGCGTCTCGTTTGAGGCGCGGTTTTTTATTTGCCGGATATTCCTTATGCGCCTGACACTCTTGGACCAAAACGGATAAACATCACTGGCATCACGCGTCTCAACCGTTATAACGCTTGAAAACCGAGTCTCCTTCCGACTTGGGCATGACAGGCAGGCCATGACGAAATATAATTATAATCGCGTTCTTTTAAAGCTTTCCGGTGAAGCCTTGATGGGCGAACAAGACTACGGAATTGATACTAAGATGACGGCGAGGATCGCCAAAGAGGTTGCAGAGGCCCATGCTCAAGGTCTTCAAATCGCTCTCGTTATCGGCGCCGGAAATATCTTTCGTGGACTGAGTGCAGCGGCGGGCGGAATTGAACGCTCTACGGCCGACTATATGGGTATGTTGGCGACGGTGATGAACTCTTTGGCGATGCAAAGCGCGTTGGAACAACAAGGTGTGGATACGCGCGTGCTATCCGCTATTCCCATGCAAACCGTCTGCGAGCCTTATATTCGCCGCCGCGCCGTTCGCCACATGGAAAAGGGTCGCGTCGTAATATTTGCGGCCGGAACTGGTAATCCTTATTTCACAACCGATACCGCCGCGGCTCTCCGAGCGGCGGAAATGCGGTGCGGGGCTCTCTTAAAGGGTACGCAAGTGGACGGCGTCTATGATAGTGATCCTAAACTTAATCCTGACGCCAAACGCTATGATACGCTCACCTATCAAAAAGTCCTCACAGATGATTTAAAGGTGATGGACGCGGCGGCGGTAACGTTAATGAGAGAGAATGACATCCCGATTATCGTGTTTTCATTGCATCAACAGGGCGGATTTGACAAAGTCATGTCAGGCAAGGGAACCTGCACCACAATACGAACGTGATCCGGGCTTAATTTAGCCCGGGGAATGGGTTAGATGAAATAGAATTTGGAGACACCAGATGGCTGAATTTAAAATGGCGGATTACCGCAAAAGAATGGACGGGGCGCTTGCGTCTTTAAGAAGTGAATTTGGAGGTTTGAGAACAGGCCGGGCCAATGCCGGACTCCTAGACGGTATTCACGTTAATGCTTATGGCTCGGAAGTCCCGCTCAATCAGGTCGGGTCTGTCAGCGTACCGGAAGCCCGTATGTTGATGGTCAGTGTCTGGGATAAGACCATGGTCGCCGCCGTTGAAAAAGCGCTGCGCCAGAGCACGTTAGGACTTAACCCTATTACTGATGGTCAAACCCTTCGGATTCCCATGCCGCCTTTGACAGAAGAACGTCGACGAGATTTGGCCAAAGTGGCGGGAACCTATTCTGAAAATGCAAAAATTGCCGTTCGGAATGTAAGGCGTGATGCTATGGACACGCTTAAGAAGCTCGAGAAAAGCTCAGAAATTTCCGAGGATGAGCAGAAGGCCCATTCCAGTGACGTGCAAAAAGCAACAGACACTGTAATCGGCCAGATTGACAGTGCGCTGGAACATAAAACCAAAGAGATCATGCAGGTCTAGATTTGGGGCTATCGTCGACATATCCCGACACCTTTCCGGCCCATATAGCGATTATCATGGACGGAAACGGACGATGGGCGCAGGCCCGTCATCGTCCCCGCGTGTTTGGGCATCAGGCCGGTGTTAAAACCGTTCGACGTATTGTTGAAGGCGCGTCGGAAATCGGGGTGAAGTGCTTGACCCTTTATAGTTTTTCGACAGAAAACTGGTCTCGTCCCAAGGCAGAAATAGCGGCGCTTTTTAATCTGCTACGAGAATATGTCGAGCAGGACCTGAAAACCCTGAATGAGCGCGGCGTGAAAATTCGCATTTTGGGGTCGCGGGAGGGATTAAAGCCTGACCTTTTGGCGCTAATTAACGAAGTACAGTCCACCACAGAAGATAATACGAGCTTTGAGCTCAATATCGCTTTTAACTATGGCGGACGAGATGAATTAGTTCGCGCCACCAGACATGCTATGGCGGCAGGCTATACCGAAGACACTTTGACTTCTGAAGTGTTGGAGTCGTTTCTCGATACGGCAGGGATAGCTGACCCGGATCTCGTTATCCGCACAAGCGGGGAAAAACGGATAAGTAACTTTCTGCTCTGGCAGGCGGCTTATGCGGAATTTGTTTTCACCGATGTCCTTTGGCCAGATTTCACCAAAGCCGATCTGGAAGACTGCATCCGCGAGTTTCAGCGCCGGGATCGCCGTTTTGGTAATCTCTCAGCGTCGGAAGTGGCCTGATCTATGAGCCTGTTGTCATGAGCCCGTCTATTCTGCCTGAGACTAAAAAGACCTGGAAAAACCTCGGAATTCGCGTCACCTCTGCTGTGGCACTTGCTCTTATTTGTATGGCGCCGTTCTATTTTGGTGGATGGCTGTGGGCGGCGCTCGCGGCGCTATTTACGATCCGCATCAGCTATGAATGGGTTCGAATGTCGGACCAAACAGCCACTCGTCTTTCCTATATAATTCCTGTTCTCGGTGTTCTCGTAGGCTGTATCTACGCGGTTCAGGGCCTTTGGATCTATGCGGGAATTGCCTCAATCGTGACGGCTTGGCTATGCGCAGCGGAACGAATGCGCCGTAGCGATGGATGGAAATGGGCCGGGTTGGGGCTTCTATATATTCTCATTCCTTGTCTGACGATTATTGGTCTTCGCGGGAATGCGGTCGGATTTCATACGAGCGGTTTCAAAACGCTCTTTTTCATCATTGCTGTCGTTGTCGCTGCGGATGTCGGAGCCTATTTCGGGGGAAGTTATTTCAAGGGGCCAAAGCTTTCTCCCAAGCTCTCTCCAAATAAGACATGGTCGGGTTTTTTTAGCGGGCTCGTACTCGCAATTTTCGTCGGCGCGTTTGTCACCTTGGTTATAGAAGGCGGGCTTCTTTTAGGTTTGTTTATGGCGGTACCCGTCGTGCTCCTTTCTGTCGGGGGAGACCTGTTTGAAAGCGGTCTAAAACGGCGCCTGCAGGTAAAGGATACAGGCGAGCTATTGCCAGGACATGGCGGTCTTCTGGACCGGCTAGACAGTCTGATGGCCGCAAGTGTTGGGTTCGGACTTATCATTCTCGTTTTCCCTTCTCTCTGGCCGATTTAGATCCATGACGAAACGATTAACGGTTCTGGGATCCACAGGATCTATCGGGGAAAATACACTTGATATTGTGGCCCGGGCAGAGCCGGAAACCTATAAAATTGTCGCTTTGACTGCGTGCCGTTCGGCCCGAAAACTGGCTGACCAAGCTATTAAGTTCAATGCTGAGTTCGTGGCTTTGGCGGATGAAAGTCAGGGGCACATTCTGAAATCGGCCTTGTCAGGGACAAACGTAAAGATCGGCTTGGGGCGCGACGCCTTAGTCGAGGCAGCCTCTTTGCAAACGGATTTTACCATGGCGGCCATTATGGGCGCCGCCGGCTTAGAACCTACACTCGCCGCCGTCAGGCAAGGGCGTCATGTCGGCCTGGCAAATAAGGAATGCCTTGTATGCGCCGGCGATCATTTTATGGCGGAAGTGAAAAAACACGGGGCTACACTATTGCCTGTAGACAGCGAACATAATGCGATCTTTCAGGTATTAGAGAAAGACGTAAAGGGAATTCGTCGCCTGATTTTAACGGCCAGTGGCGGCCCGTTTCGCACATTAAGCCGGGACGCGCTAAAATCTGTTTCCTGTCAGGATGCTCTGGCTCATCCGGTATGGGATATGGGCGCAAAAATCAGTATTGATTCGGCGAGTTTGATGAATAAGGGACTAGAATTGATTGAGGCGAGCTATCTTTTTAACCGACCCTCGGCTGAAATTGACGTGACCGTCCACCCTCAATCTATCATTCATTCCATGGTCGAATATATTGATGGCTCTGTATTGGCCCAGATGGGGTCGCCCGATATGCGGACGCCGATTGCTTACGCTATGGGATGGCCCGCTAGGATATCGGCTCCGGTTGAAAGACTGGATTTCACCAAAATTAGTGGACTGACCTTTTTCGAGCCGGATTTAGAAACCTTTCCGGCACTTAGACTGGCCCGGGAAGCGTTGGAAACAGGGGGGAAAGCGCCCAATACGCTTAATGCTGCAAATGAAATTGCTGTCGAAGCCTTCCTGGCTGAAAAAATAGGATTTCTGGATATTTCTCAAATGGTCGAGCGGACACTGAACCAGTTAAGCCGCAATGCAGATTTTTCTCAACCCGCAACCTCTATTGACGAAATTCTTGCTTCCGATGCTGAGGCCCGCCGCACTGCACATGAGCAGATTGTAAACTTGTTATAACCCGAAAAAACAGGCAAACCCTCCGTCAGGGTAAGCGTTCGACATGATTGAGGTTATGTTCGACAAGTTTTAAAGGGGACAAATGGGCCGTCATGCTTTCAAGCTTGATTGATATCGCCATTTTCTTGAGCAGTTTTATTCTTGTTCTGTCATTTCTCGTCTTTTTTCACGAGTTGGGACATTACAGCGTGGGCCGCTTTTTTGGAATTGCCGTAGATCGGTTCTCCATCGGGTTCGGAAGGCCGATCGCGAAATGGAAAGCCAAAAGCGGAACTGAGTGGATGATTGCCCGCATTCCATTGGGCGGATATGTCAAATTTGCCGGAGACGCCTCTGGCGCCAGCAATCCAGACGCAGAAGCGTTAGCCGCTATGAAAGCAAAAGCCGAACGTGAAGGCGGGCCCGGCATTGAGAACATCTTTCATTTTCGTCCCGTTTGGCAACGTGCCTTGGTGGTTCTCGCCGGTCCTATGGCGAATTTCCTGCTGGCGGCAATTATTTTTGCCGGAATTGGATTTACCTATGGGAGCTATGATCGCGCCTCTTTGGTTGGAAGCGTTCAAGAGGGAAGCGCGGCAGAGCAGGCGGGAATTCAGGCGGGCGATAAAATTCTCACCATGGACGGCCAAGACGTCTCAACCTTCTCGAAGCTCTCCCGCTACGTCACCCTCCGCAGCGAGACGGATATAGAGGCTGAAATCCAGCGAGGCCGCGAGGTTATTCAAATAAATCTTGCACCAAAACGTGTGGAAGAGCGGGATTTTGTCGGAGGAAAGTCTTCATCGGGCAAAATCGGGGTTTTCATAAATAGTAATGAGGCCGATCTTATTCATCTTGAATACGGTCTTTTTGAATCCCTTGGGTTCGGAGTGTCTAAAGTCGGGGAAACCTTATCCATGACCGGCACCTATGTGGGACGGATTTTTCAAGGTAAAGAAGACGGCCGCCAATTGGGTAGTGTCGTTAAAATCGCGACAATCACAGGGAAGTCTGCTGTCGACGCCGCAAAAGCAGACAAGCCCTTTGGGCAACGTATGGAGGACCTTCTTCTACGTATGGTGCAGCTAGCGGCAGCTATTTCAATCGGACTGGGTGTAGCAAATTTAATGCCTATTCCCGTGCTCGACGGTGGACATTTGGTTTACTACGCTTATGAAGCCGTAGCGGGTCGTCCGCTTAGTCAAAAAAAACAGGAGTACGGGTTCCGGATAGGCTTTGCAGTTTTGCTTACACTCTTCGTCATCCTTACGATCAACGATATCGGCTACGTCAGTAGTTTCTTTTCCTAAATGGACGTGTTCATGCTTTCACTTGCGAGACATCGCCAAACAGATTTTAACTCTGTTCTATTTTTCAGAGGGCTTCAGGCTGTTCTATGTGCTTTCGTGTTGCTATTTGGCATCTCGGCCAATGCACAAGAAGCCCAGACGCCAATTCCTCAAACCGACGCCCCAGCGCCGGAAGCCGTTCAAGCGCCTACAGTTATCAAGTCAATCCAGGTTTCAGGAAATCAGCGGGTCGAAGCGAATACGGTTGCTTCCTATCTTTTGTTTGCGCCGGGCGATCCCTATAGCGAATCACGAATTGATACCTCGCTGAAAACTCTCTATGCGACAGGCCTTTTTGCAGATGTGGCGATTGACCCACGTGACGGGAATGTTCTGATTCAAGTGATTGAAAACCCAATTATCAACCGAGTTATTTTCGAAGGAAATAAGTCCTTAAAAACCGATAAAATCACAGATGAGATCGAGGCTGAACCGCGTTCGATTTTTACACGTTCTAACATACAGGAAGATGTCCAGCGTATTATCGAACTGTATCGTCAGTCCGGTCGCTTTGCTGCTACCGTCTCCCCAAAAGTGGTTCAGCAACCCCAGAACCGTGTTGATTTGATTTTTGAAATTACTGAAGGCCCCGTGACAGGGGTAAAGCGGATCAATTTCATTGGTAACGCAGAATATGCAGATCGGGAGCTTCGCAAAGAAATTGTAACAGCCGAATCACGCTGGTATAAATTCTTCAGCTCAAACGACAATTATGACCCGGGCCGTCTGGAATATGACCGGGAACAGCTGAGAACATATTACACGAATCGCGGCTTTGCCGACTTCAGGGTTGTGTCCGCCGTTGCTGAGCTGACCCCTGATCAAGAAGATTTCTATATTACCTTCACGGTGGATGAGGGCGAGGAATATCGGTGGGGAGATGTTTCAGTCGAGACGCAACTGGATGAGTTGGACCCGACATTTTTACAGCTTTTGTTGCGTATCAAGAAGGGTGAGATTTACAATGCCAGCCAAGTTGAGACCGCGATTGATACACTAAACTTTGCCGCCGGAACGAGCGGATATGCTTTCGTAGATATTCAGCCTGATATTCGCCGCAACCGTGACAGTAAGACCGTGGATTTGGTCTTTAATGTTGTCGAAGGCCCCCGCGTTTATATCGAACGCATTGATATTGTGGGTAATACGACGACCTTGGATTACGTTATTCGCCGGGAAATGGAACTGGTTGAAGGCGACGCCTTTAATAGAATTTTGCTAGATCGGTCCCGCAACCGCGTCCGCGCTTTGCGCTTTTTTGAAGACGTCGAGATTACGGAGACACAAGGCAGCTCGCCTGACCGCGCCGTTGTTGAGGTGAAAGTAAAAGAGCAGCCGACAGGGGAATTAAGTTTTTCGGCTGGCTTCTCCTCAGCCGACGCATTTCTTGTCGATATGTCCATTACGCAGCGTAACCTACGCGGGCGGGGGCAATTATTGCGCTTCGTTATACGAGCTTCCTCCAACCGCCGCGAAATAGATGCCCGGTTCACGGAACCTCGCTTTTTGGGTCGAAATCTAGCCGCAGGTGTGCAGTTATTTGACGTCACAATCGACTTCCTTGAGGAGGCCGGCTTCCGTCAATCCAGAACGGGTGGACAGCTCTCTCTCGCCTTTCCTCTGACGGAATACACATCGTTATCGACGCGTTACTCCCTCCGTCAGGAAGATATTGAATTCCCACAACAAAATCAGTGTGCGGCCTTAAATGCCTCTACAGAAACAGGTGGCGTGCGGCCTCAGGATTTGCAGCTGCTCTCCTTATGTGAACAGTCCGGTGGACGTATTTCTTCCATTGTCGGGTACACGTTTTCTTGGGACCGCCGGAATGATCCGATTACGCCGACCGGAGGCTTTGATGTAAACTTCAGTCAAGACATCGCAGGTGTCGGCGGGGATGTGCAATATCTTCGTACAGATATCCGGGCCAATGCCTATAAAGGACTTTACAAAAATGTGATTGCTAGCGCGACACTGGCGGGCGGTTATATCCGCGGCTGGGGCGGCGAAGACGTCACAATTAACGACCGTTACTTTAAAGGTAACTTTGACTTCCGCGGCTATGACAATGCCGGTATCGGCCCGCGTTTGGTGCAAGTTGACGGCGAAACTGGGCAAGTCACACGACGCCTCAATGCCTTGGGCGGGAACGCTTTTGGCCTAGCTGCTGCCGAGGTGAGTTTTCCGGTTGGCGTGCCTAATTTGCTCGGTAGTCTATTCGTAGAGGCCGGGACGGTGGGTCTTCTGGATGACAATTTCAAATCCGATTTTGTTTCTGCCAGTAACACGCCCGGCGTAGAAGTCGGAGATGCCTGCGGTGCTGTTACGGATGATGGAAATGATGCAACATTTGTTACCTGCCAACGTAGCATTGATGACCTCTCAATTCGTGCCATGCTTGGCGCGTCTATTTTCTGGGAAAGTCCGTTCGGTCCGATCCGGTTCGACTTTACCAAACCGCTTCGACAATTTGACTACGATGACCGTAAGTCATTCCAGTTCACAACCCGCACAAGGTTTTAATCATGTTTAAGAAAATCTCACGCGCTTCTGCGCTAGGCTTACTTGCTCTCATTACAATGGGATCTTCAGCCTTTGCTCAAACCATTCTGGTGGTAGACACTCAAAAAGTAATCTCTGATTCCAAAGTCGGCAAATATGTCGCCTCTCAGATCAAATCTATCGAATCGACCGCTTCTACTGAAGTGAAAAGCAAACAAACCAGCCTTCAAAACAAAGCGAAATCACTCGGAACTCAGTATGACGGTAAGAGCCAAGCTGACCTTGTAAATGATCAGGCTTTCAAAACGCAATACACGCAGCTTCAAAAAGACCAGCAGGCTTTTCAGGCTGAATACCAGAAAATAAATCAGGAAATGCAGATCACACGTCAGAAAGCAATCATTCCTGTGATGAAAAAGTTTTCGGAAATCGTAAAGTCTGTCGGTGCCGAGCGAAATGCGGACGCCGTTGTTGATGTCAGCTCTGCGCTTTACACTAGCCCAACGGCCGATATTACGCAGACAGTTCTCACCAAACTTGACCAGCAAATGACAACCACTCCAGTTGTAAGAGAGCGTTTACCGAACAAATAATCGACATTCGATTATAAATTTGTGAAACAGGGTCAAACTGCGTTATCAATTCCTATGTTTGACCCACGTTTTTATACACTTAAAGGCCCTCTAAGCCTCGCCCATCTAATCGAAGGTTTGGATGTAGAGCTTGAACCTCATTTTTATGACGAAAATATAGATGCCCCGACAGCTTTGGCAGACGCCAAAGTCGGGGCTTTGTCATTTTTGCAGGATAAGCGCCGCAAATCCGATTTGGAAACAGCCAAAGCCACAGCCTGTTTGGTGACAAACCGTCTGGCCCCCTCGGTGGGCGAGAAAAAAATTATCCCGATTATAAGCGCTGCCCCAAGGGCTCATTTTGCACGTATGTGCGAAAAGCTTGTGAGTTATGAGGCAGACACTCAAAAACAGGACATTTCGCCAAAGGCAAGTGTTCACCCCACAGCTATTATTGGCTCTGGGGTAAAATTGGCTGATGGGGTAAAAGTTGGGCCATATGCCGTCATCCATCACGGCGTGAGCGTGGGCGAAGGCTCACAGATTTGCCCCCATGTCACCCTTTCTTATTGCGTGATAGGCAAGGATTGCCGCATTAAATCTGGCGCGGTTATCGGCGGAGCAGGATTCGGTGTTGCCAAGGACGAGCTGGGACTTATTGATATTCCGCATTTTGGGCTTGTGATTTTGGGCGACAGGGTAAGCATTGGCTCCCAGACTTGTATAGACCGGGGGCAGCTCGGGGACACTGTGCTTGGCGACGATGTCAAAATTGATAACCTCGTCCAAATTGCTCATAATGTGACGATAGGGGATGGTTCCCTCTTGGCAGGTCACGTTGGTATTTCCGGTTCTTGTACCATCGGAAAGAATGTTCAAATGGGGGGGAATGTCGGTTTAGCAGATCATTTGAGCGTTGGAGACAACGCTATGGTCGCTGCTAGAGCCGGGGTTATGCACGACATTCCAGCGGGTGAAGCCTGGAGCGGAATTCCGGCTATGCCCATCAGGGAACATATGCGTGTGATAAACGCCACTCGAAAGCTCGCCCAGCGCCCAAAAAAGGGATCTTCTGAAAAGGATAATTCATGAGCGAGTTAGACAATATGAGGTTTCCGCTGGATCGAGAGGCTGTCAAAAATTTTCTGCCCCACCGCGACCCGATGCTGTTCATTGACCGGGTTTTGGAAGCGGATGAAATGTCTATAAAGGCCGAATCGGATATAAACGCCGATGCGCCTTTCTTTAAAGGTCATTTTCCCGATCTGCCGATTCTCCCGGGCGTCTTGATAATAGAAACCGTTGCCCAAGCCGGGGCTTTAATTGTGTCGTTAAGTTCGGGCTTGCAAGAGGGCAGCTTCATCGCGTTCTCAGGCGTAGAGCAGGCAAAATTCAGACGCCCGGTCTATCCCGGCGAAACTCTTTCTATTACAGCCCGAATTGATCGACACCGCCGTGGGTTTTACAAATTCTCGGGCGAAGCTCATGTGGGAGAGGCTTTGGCCGCACAATTGCAGTTTTCCGCTACTCAAATGGTCTTTGACCAAAATGACTGATAGGGTTTGTTAATGACCTCTCAAATTCATCCATCCGCCATTGTGAGTGCGAAAGCCAAATTAGGAAAAAATGTTTCCATTGGCCCGTTTTGCATTGTCGAAGATAACGTCATTCTGGGTGATAATACCCGGTTGATTAGTCATGTCAGCCTGACCGGGAACACAAAACTCGGCAAAGATTGCGTGCTTTACCCTTATGTGTCCATGGGCCACCCACCGCAGGATTTCAAACATAAGGGCGGAGCGGTGTCCATTGAAATCGGGGACCGTTGCACCTTTCGGGAAAATTCAAATGTTCATCCCGGCACCGACGCAGGAAATCCAGTCACTCGCATAGGTAATGATTGTTATTTCATGGTGGGCACTCATTTGGCCCATGAAGGACAGATGGGGAATAATTGCGTTATTTCCAACGGAGTTCAGATCGGCGGCAACGTCACGATTGGCAATCATGTCATTATGGGAGGCCTCTCGGCCATTCATCAAAATACGCGCATTGGCGACCATGCCTTTGTCGGGGGTATGGCGCTCGTGACGCTGGACGTGATTCCGTATGGCTCAGTTATTGGCAATTCTGCCCATCTGGCGGGGTTGAATGTGGTGGGGCTGAAACGCCGGGGGTTTTCAAGAGAGGTTATTCGCGATTTGCGGTCTGCCTACAGGCTTTTATTTGCCGAAGAAGGCACGTTTGCGGAACGATTGGAATATGCGGAAGGAACCTATTCGGATCATGAACTGGTTATGGATATTGTGACCTTTATTCGCGATCAGGAAAAACGGCGTATTTGTATGCCGCACACAGGTTGGTAAAATGAAGCTCGGCCTGATTGCGGGGGGCGGAGATCTCCCAAAACATGTCGCCTATGCGGCGGCAGAAGACCTCGGACAAGTTATTGTCTTGGAGGGCTTTGGTCATTCCGAGGATTTTACCAATGCCGCGACGATTGGGTTGGCTCAATTCGGGAAAATGTTTAAACTTCTGAAAAAAACCGGATGCACCCATGTGTGTTTTGCCGGTTATGTGGATCGTCCAAACTTCAAAAATATGAAGCCTGACTTGAGGGCTTTGTTCCTCCTGCCGGGTACTATGAAAGCTGCGACGGGCGGGGATGATTCGCTCCTTCGGCATATCTTGGGGCTATTTGAAAAAGAAGGATTCGAGATTATTTCTCCCCAAGAGGTCTGTGTCGATTTGCTCCTGAAGGAAGGTGCGCTTGGCGCCATAAAACTACCAAAAGCTCACCGCGAAGACGCTCTACGCGCTTGCCGCATTGCTCAGGCCATAGGAGAGTTGGATATTGGGCAAGGCGCCGTTGTTGCGCGGGGGATAACTCTCGCCGTCGAAGCGCAGGAGGGGACGGACGCTATGCTTCATCGCGTTGCGACCTTGCCGCAGGCGCTAAGGGGCTCTGCCAGCGAGCGGGTCGGCATTTTAGCGAAAATGTTGAAACCCGGACAGGACCAACGCGTTGACCTGCCCGTAATTGGCTTGGCCACACTTGAAAATGCGGCGGCGGCAGGGTTAGCGGGAATTGTAGCGGAAGCAGGCCGCGCCTTTGTTTTGGATGAAGACTCGGTCGTCGAAGCCGCCAACCGACATGGCGTTTTTGTTCTGGGACTTCCTCCGTCAGAAAATGACTGAGCTTTTTATCGTAGCCGCTGAGCGTTCCGGCGACGAGCTGGGTGCCGCCCTTATTCATGCCCTAAATAAGAGCCAATCCGAGCTGTCGATTACAGGTATTGGCGGTCAGTCCATGGCTGAGGCTGGGGTACCCTCTCAAATGGATATTAACGGCCTAAACATATTAGGCTTTGTAGAAGCTCTAAAAAATTACGCTTTCGTCTTACGAAAAGTCCGTAAATCTACGGACATTATTCTAAAGTCTTCCCCTGACGCCGTAATCTTGATCGACAGCTGGGGCTTTATGGTGCGCGTTGCCGAGCGGCTCAAGGCGTCGGGATTTAAAGGTAAGATTATAAAATATGTGGCCCCGCAGGTCTGGGCCATGCGGTCTGGACGCTCAAAAATCCTTGCCCGATCCGTCGACATGCTGCTCAGCATTCAGCCTATGGACGCCCCTTATTTTGAAAGACACGGGCTAAAGACGATTTATGTCGGTAATCCGGTGTTTGACACTGATTTTTCATCAGAGCAAGGGGAGAGGATAAAGACAAAATTTAAACTTGAAAGTCGACCGCTTTTATCTGTTTGGTTCGGGAGTAGGCCCTCGGAAATTATAACAATCGCTGCGGATCTCAAACAAACAATTCTAACACTCAAGGAAGCGTTTCCAAACTTGGTGGTTTGTATCCCAGTTGTTGAGTCAATCAAAAATCATCTAGCGCCGTATATTGCAGAATTGAAACAGGTTGAGGGTATTCACATCATTGATGAAGCTGACAAATTGGCGGTCATGGCGGCCTCTACGGCGGCTTTGGCGTGTTCAGGGACTGTGACCTCGCAATTAGCCGCTTTTGGCGTCCCGACAGTCGTTGCTTACAGGCTTAACGCTTTAACTTACTTCGTCGCGAAGAAAATTTTCAAACCCAATCATATCTCCATCGTCAATATCGCGGCGGAGAGAGAATTGATGCCCGAGTTCGTTCAAAGCGATGTAACCCCGCCAATACTTTCAAAAGCAGTCTCGGAATATTTGGAAAGCGCCAAAGCGCGAGACTTGGCGTCGCAAGCCCTTTTGGCTCAAACACGGTTGATGGGGGCCGGGAGCGGACAAAAAGCCAGCGAAAAGGCCGCTCAGGCAATCCTGGCGGCCTTGTAATCTCAAAATTTAAGTCGGTTTAGCGCTTGTCGATAGGGACATAGTCGCGAGGCGTGGCACCAGAATAAAGCTGGCGCGGCCGACCAATACGTTGGCTCGGATCCTCAAGCATTTCATTCCACTGGGAAATCCAGCCCACAGTGCGGGCCAGAGCAAAGAGAACTGTGAACATTGAGGTCGGGAAACCAAGAGCCGAAAGAACGATGCCGGAGTAGAAATCAACATTTGGATAAAGTTTTTTCTCGACGAAATATTCGTCTTCCAGCGCGATTTTTTCAAGCTCCAGGGCTACGTCCAGAATCGGATTTTGAAGGTCCAGTTCTTCAAGCACTTCATGCGCAACTTTTTGCATAACGCGGGAGCGCGGGTCGAAGTTTTTATAAACGCGGTGACCAAAGCCCATTAGACGGAATGGATCAGATTTATCTTTGGCGCGGGCAATATATTCCGGAATTTTATCTACAGTGCCGATTTCTTGAAGCATATTCAGGCATGCCTCGTTAGCTCCGCCATGGGAGGGGCCCCAAAGACAGGCAATCCCGGCCGCAATACAGGCATAAGGGTTGGCTCCGGAGGAGCCGGCCAAGCGGACTGTAGAGGTTGAGGCATTTTGTTCATGGTCGGCATGAAGAATGAAAATCTTGTCCATCGCGCGGGAAATAGTCGGGCTGACTTTGTATTTCTCGGCAGGAACAGAGAAGCACATATTCAAGAAGTTTTCGGCGTAAGACAATGAATTATCAGGATAAATTGTTGGTTGGCCAATGGAGTATTTATAAGAGCGAGCTGCAATGGTCGGAATTTTGGCTACCAAGCGGTGAATCGCCATATCACGCGCGGCATCCACAGTTGTATGTGTATCATCATGATAAAAGCCGGACAGAGCGCCCACAGTGCCGCACATCATCGCCATCGGGTGGGCATCGCGGCGGAAACCATGGAAAAAGCTCTCGATCTGATCATGAAGCATTGTGTGCTGCGTGATGTTATTCGTGAATTTCTTGTGCTGGTCTTTATTTGGCAGCTCGCCATTTATCAAAAGATAGGCGACTTCAAGAAAAGAGGAGTTTTCCGCAAGGCTCTCAATATCGTAACCGCGATAGAGAAGTTGGCCTTCTTGACCGTTAATGAAGGTGATTTGGCTCTCGGTAGAGCATGTGGAAGTATAACCCGGATCGAACGTAAAATGGCCGGTTTTTTTGTGAAGGGCTCTCACATCGATGCCCGGAGCACCCATGGAGCCCTTCATAATCGGAAGGTCATAGGATTTGCCATCAATTGTAATGGTGGCTGTGCCTGAATTGGTAATTTTATTTTCCATTTTTCTCTCTACCTTTTTTATCAATTACTCGACTCAAATTGTTTTTAGCTCTCAATCAATCGTCCGAAAGGGCAGTGAGACAATCGGAGAGGCGTCCCACACACTCTTCTTTTCCAAGGAGGGCCATAACCACTGATAAATCAGGGGATGGCTTTCCGCCCGTTAAGGCCGCGCGTACGGGTTGACCAATCCGACCGAACCCGATGTCGTTCTCGGCCGCAATATCTGTTAGGATCTGCTGAAGTTTATCTGCAGACCACGCGCTGTCTTCTACGCCTTTGAGCCGTAATGTCAAAGCCGCTAAGAGCTGTAATGCGCCTTCGCGTTCCAAAGGTTTCGCAGTTTTGCCTTCCAAAGTGAGCGGACGCTCGGCCAAGAGGTAATCTGCTTGAACGATAAGCTCTTTCAAGGTTTTTGCGCGCGGTTTCAGGGTCGGGATAGCGGCTCTGAAACGCTTCAGTTTCTCCTCCGTCTTGTCAACTTCGTTCAGGAAGGGCAGGGCGGCGGTGAAAAGCTCGGATTCGTCCATTTGCGCGATATGCTGTGAATTAATGTAATCCATCTTGTCAAAATCTAGACGCGCAGGGGAGGCATTTATGCCGTCCAAAGTGAACACTTTGGCGATGTCCTCATCTTCAAAGAAAAGTTCATCATCGCCGTGAGCCCAGCCGAGCTTTACCAGATAATTACGAAGGCCAGAGGGAAGGTAGCCCATATCGCGGTAAGCCTCGACTCCCAGAGCCCCGTGGCGCTTTGAAAGTTTTTTACCGTCCGGTCCGTGAATCAACGGAACATGAGTCCATTCCGGAACGTCCCAGCCAAGGGCTTTATAAATCTGCTGCTGCCGGGCGGCATTAATTAAGTGGTCATCGCCGCGAATAACGTGCGTTACGCCCATATCATGATCGTCAACAATGACCGCGAGCATATAAGTCGGGGTTCCATCGGCGCGCATCAGCACTAAATCATCGAGTTCATTATTGTCCCAAGTAATGTCGCCCTGAACATGGTCGGAGAGGTGTGTTTCGCCCTCTGGCACGCGGAAACGAATAGCGCCCGTATCGCTGTCTTTGTCGCGATAAGGAGAGCGAAAGCTCGTTCCGGCGTTGCGGCATTTTTCGCGTTCTGCCTCTAAATCGTCCCCTGTCAAAGGACAACGATAGGCGTGTCCGCTTTCCAGTAAGGCTTTTGCGGCTTTGGCATGATCTTCTGCGCGGCGGCTTTGAAAGATAATCTCGCCGTCATAGGTTAGGCCGAGCCAGTCCAACCCGTCAAGAATGGCTTGTGTGGCCTCATCCGTAGACCGGGCCTTGTCAGTGTCTTCAATGCGAAGGTGAAATTCTCCGCCCACATGTTTGGCAAAATAATAATTAAACAAGGCGGTTCTCGCACCGCCAATATGCAGAAACCCCGTTGGGGAGGGCGCGAAACGGGTAATTATTTTTTTTGTCGTCATATTGGCATCTGGCCTTTAAAAAAAGGATGTGTTGCGGGGTCTATTTCATACCGAGCGGGCGGTGAAAAGCCCTGATACGGCGCAAAATTCGTTGGCGCGCTATTCAGGGCTGTCTATCTTAAAAACCCTGAGATGGGCAGAGGTTCCGCCTTTTCGCTTCGATACACTGGTGATCTGCTTTGGGATAGGGAGTGCGCTGTATTTCAGCTTGCCTTTCAGCGTGTTTGGCCTCTCTCTGGTGCTGATAATATGCGCCGTAGGGGCCCTCTTATGGGGGACGCGAAAGACAAGGTTTACAGGCTGGATATGGGGCGCTTTTTTATTGGCTATATTGCTCGGGGCGGGCCGCGCCGGATGGCATAGCCAAGCAACGCAAAGCCCGCGCCTTCCGGACTATGAACGCCCTTATCAGCTCTCCGGTTGGATCGAAGACATCGCCGCCTCAGGCAAAGGTGTGCGCTGGATCATAAACGTCGAGGATTTCGAATGGGCAGACGGAATAGACGCGCCCAAGAAAGTTCGGGTTCGGTTGGGGCAAAAATATAATGAGTCCGCCTCTGGAGGAGATTATGTGAGCTTGCGCGCTGTTCTCTCTGCGCCGCCTGGTCCGGTTGTGCCGGGCGGGTACAGCCCGCGCCAACGGGCATTTTTCGAACAGGTCGGCGGGTTCGGATTTGCCATTTCCGCCCCAAACGTCAAGCCAAATGCCGGGCCCCCGTCTTGGCGGCGGCGGATCGCGGCGTTTAGGTATCATATGGCCGACCGAATTCACGAGATTGCGCCCTCTGAGACCTCTGGCCTGCAAGCCGCGCTACTGACCGGAGTACGCCGCTATATCCCATCGGAACAAACAGAAGCGCTCCGCACTGCCGGACTGGCTCATATATTGGCGATTTCAGGATTGCATATGGGCCTCTTAGCCGGAACAGCTTATTGGGTTTTTACGGTTCTTCTGGTTCATATCTCGCCTTTATCCCGGCGTCATGATGTCCGAAAATTCGCGGCGATTCTCGGTATAGCGGCGGCCACAGCTTACCTCGTGCTGTCGGGGGCGTCTGTTGCGACGCAGCGCGCCTATATCATGGCCGTCATTGTCTTCTTGGCCGTCATACTCAATAGGCGGGCCATATCGGTGCGGTCGGTCAGCGTGGCGGCGGCGATCACGCTGCTTTTACACCCCGAAGCGCTTCTGTCCGTTGGGTTTCAGATGTCCTTTGCCGCCGTTCTGGCTTTGGTCGTGGTCTATCGGAGCTGGCGCGACTTTACGCCGGTTGGCGCTCGGGGAGGATGGCTCACTAAAATTCGGAATGATACGCTTTCTTTAAGCGTGACAAGTTTTGTGGCCGGGCTTGCGACCGGCGGCTTTGCGCTATTTCATTTTGGCCGGATTGCGCGGTTTGGATTGGTCGGCAACCTGCTCGCCATGCCGCTCTTTACGTTTGCAGTCATGCCTTTGGGCATCTTGTCTCTCGTTCTTATGCCGCTGGGTTTGGAGGAGGCCCCGCTTTGGTTGATGGGGCAAGCCATTACAGGCTTGATTGCTATTTCCAGCTGGATCGCGGGCTGGGATGGGGCGCTACTGCAAGTGAAAGCGGCGCCGATATGGGTGATTTCTGTCTATGGATTTGCCTTTATTCTACTCCTTTTAGGGCGGCTTAGAGGGCGACTTATCGCGGGCGCGCTAATGCTCGTCTGTTTCGTTGGGTGGTGGAATGAACCTGTCCCAACCCTTCGTATTTCAGAAGAAGGGCGTGTCGCGTTCTGGGAAAATAAAGAATTACAAAGGCTTATCGTAACAAGTGAACGTGCGGATAGCTATGGCCGGGACCGGTTTTCCGAAAAAGCCGGGCGGGGAGAGGTGGACGCCATAGCGATGCAAAAGACTGATGCGCCTTGTGACGCGCTTGCCTGCCGCTTTCTGATCAGAGGCAAACAAATTTCTATTTTGACCCATCCATCGGAAGCCAGAGTGGAGTGCGCGGCTTCTGATCTGGTCATTGTGACAAAGCGCGATGTCGGGCCGGAGGTCAGGCGAAATTGCGCGGCGTCGCTAATCGATGGACAGGTCTTGAGGCAAGAAGGGGCTTTAAATGTCTATTTAAATGAGACAGGTATCAGGCGCGAAGGCACGAAAAAACCGCCGGAAAAACGGCGGGTTTGGGAGTGAGAGCAAAAACATTTGTCATTCCGAGGCGCCATTTGTCATTCCGGGGCGCAATGCGAACCCGAAAGGGCGTACCCTAGAAGTGGGTTTGCCAATTCTCGACCTTCTGTATCCACGCATCGTTACGTGCGGAATGACAGGAGAAAGGCATCTAATATTCGCGCAATAATCCGACGAGGATACCTTGAACTTCAACGCGGTCAGGGCCGAAAACCTTCGTTTCAAAATCAGGGTTTTCTGCAATCAATTCAACTTGTTGGCCGGATTTGTAAAGGCGCTTTAAGGTGGCCTCATCTTGGTCAACAAGGGCCACAACGATTTGATTGTTGCGCGCCGTATTGGATTTTTTGACGATCACAATATCGCCGTCGAGAATGCCTGCATCCTTCATCGACTCGCCTTCGACTTCGAGCGCGAAATGATCTCCGTTTCCGGCAAAATGCGGCGGCACGATCATGGTGTTATAACTATCTTCAATCGCGGCAATGGGTAGGCCCGCCGCAATCTTGCCGACAAAGGGAATAGAGACGCCGTCATTGGCGGAATAGCGCTCCGCCTTTTTCTCTGCCTTCTTTTCGGCAAAGGAGACGACCTTGTTCTGCATGTCCTCAGGGAGTTTCAACACTTCCAGCGCCCGCGCCTTATTCGGCAGGCGGCGGATAAAGCCGCGCTCTTCAAGGGCGGAAATCAGGCGGTGAATCCCGGACTTACTCGCCAGACCCAGAGAGTCTTTCATTTCGTCATAAGAGGGCGGGACGCCAACGGCTTTCACCCGCGCATCAATCAACATTAAAAGATCTTTTTGCTTTTGCGTCAGCATGGAATCACCTCGAACAAATCAGAAACATTCGCCTTCTGTTCTAGTGTTGTTCTGTTGTTTGTCAAGTAGGCATTAATGTCACTTATAACAGTAGGGTGTCCCGATCTATGCTATTTGAATTAGATTTATCTGAATTTTCAATAAGTATTTCTAGATAAGCATCCCATAGTTTTTGTTTGGTAGGTCGCGCCCCTAATTTCATTAATTTGCCAAAATTTCTTTGTGCTGAGAACTCGCATAAGTCCCGGATTGTTATTATGTTATTGGTGAGCTTCATTTTATCCATACGCAGACAAATTATACCAAATATGAATGTAATGAATGTCGCCAAGTATATAAACAGTTGGGCTTTCATCAATGCAAAGGTGATGACAGAAAGAAAAGTCATGAATATAAGGATTATCCCAATATATCCTGTTTTGGTATAATTTAGAACGTCGAATTCTAAATCTGTTTTATCTGATAAATTTGAAAAATAGTCCTTAGGAGCGGGACCTACAATTTCAGACATTAATGTATCTGGTCTGATTTCATTCTGAGTGTTTTGAGTTGAAATAACTCGTCTTAATTTATTAAAAACTATTGTCGTATCGCATTTTACGTTTTCAAAACCTTTAAACCTGGAAGCGATTACATCAAACAGCTGGCCAACCGTTAAAACGGATTGAGCCTCTTCATCAGTAATTTTGATTCGAAAAACATTTTCAATGTCTTCCAGTAGGTATATATCGTCTTCTGGATGTATTCTTAATGACTTTAGCATCAAGAATTATTCCTTAGACAGCTCAACGCCCCCGCCACATCCTCCTGACGCATTAAACTTTCTCCGACCAGATAGGCTTGCGCGCCTTGGTCCGCTAGAATTTTTACATCCTCCGGCGTGAATATCCCGCTCTCAGCCACCAATAACGCTTCTTTCGGCGCCATTTTGGCGAGCTTTCCAAATGTGTCGAGCGATGTCTCGAAAGTCCGCAAATCGCGGTTATTTACCCCAATCAGCGTCGCGCCCAGTTCCACGGCGCGTTCCATCTCGCTCTCGTCATGGGTTTCGACCAGCGCGTCCATGCCAAGATGCGCCGCCTCATTCATTAAATCCTTAGCGGTTTTATCGTCAATCATTGCCAGAATGACGAGGATGCAATCCGCGCCCATGGCGCGGCTCTCTGCGATCTGGATCGGGTCGAGCATGAAATCCTTGCGTAGGAGAGGGAGGTTTGTCGCGGCGCGCACTTGCGAAAATATCTGATTGCTGCCCTGAAAGCCGGGTCCGTCCGTCAGAACAGACAGACATGCTGCGCCGCCCCTTTCATACGCTTTGGCGATCACAACAGGATCGAAATCTTCGCGGATAAGTCCCTTGGACGGGCTGGCCTTTTTAACTTCAGCAATGATGGCCGGCGCGGGGGACGACCGGAGAGCCTCGGAAAATCCGCGAGAAGCCGGTTGGTCACGGGCGGTCAAGCGTAGATCTTCGAGCGAAATTTCGTCGCGGAGCTCGGCAACTTCGTCGGCTTTATAGGCCGCGATTTTTAAAAGAACATCCGGGGCATCCATCAGAGTGTTACCCATTGCTGACCTCGACGAGTTTAGAAAGCGCCGCCTTGGCGTCTCCGCTCTCAATCGATCCGGCCGCTAGTTTCATGCCGTCTTCAACCGTCTCGGCGAGACCGGCAATATAGAGCGCGATGCCGCTATTGAGCTGAACGATGTCGCGGTAAGGGCCGGTTTCTCCGTCCAAAAGGCGGCGCAGACTGGACGCGTTTTGCACCGGCGTGCCGCCTTTCAAATGCGCCATATCCGATTTGGCAATACCGTATTCCAATGGATGAATGACAAATTCCGTGACTTTGCCGTCTTTGACTTCGGCCACATGAGTAACCGTCGTCGTCGTGACTTCGTCGAGGCCGTCTCCACCATAAACGACCCAAGCATGGGTGGCGCCGAGATCGCGCAAAGCTTCGGCCATAGGCAAGCGCCAATGATCCTCACACACACCGAGGAGCATCCGTTTCGCCCCGGCTGGATTAGAGAGCGGGCCGAGAATATTGAACAATGTCCGCACGCCGAGCGATTTTCGCGCGGGGCCGACATAGCGCATGGCGGGGTGATGGTTCGGCGCAAACAAAAATCCGATGCCCGCTTCCATGACGCATTTCGCGGCGAGCTCCGGCGACATACCGAGATTGACGCCGAGTTCTGACAAAACATCCGCTGTGCCCGCCAGACTACTGGCCGCGCGGTTTCCGTGTTTGGCGACTTTCGCGCCCGCGCCTGCACAGACAATCGCGCTGGCGGTAGAGATTGAGAGTGTGTGCAATCCTGTGCCGCCCGTTCCGACAATATCAATGACATCCGCGTCGATATGAACGGGCGTCATATTTTCACGCATAACTTTCGTGCCGATACGGACTTCCTGAGAGGTGAGGCCGATCATTTCGAGCCCAAGGAGCAACGCGCCGATTTGCACATCGTCGCGGTCCTCAGAAAGCATTGTTTTAATTGCCGCCTCAAACTCTTCAGGTTCGGGGCGCTGGCGCAGGGTCAGCTTTTTGAAAATATTGGCATCGATGGTCATGAGCGTTCTTTGGTCTGAATACCTGCCAATTTCAAGAAATTGCGGATCAAGTCGTGGCCATGTTCCGATGCAATCGACTCCGGATGAAATTGCAGGCCATGAATCGGGCGAGTTTTATGGCGCAAGCCCATAATCTCGGCGTCCTCCGTCCAAGCGTTAATGTGCAGCACGTCGGGTAGGCTTTCGCGCTCGACAGACAGACTATGATAACGCGTGGCTTTAAAAACTTTCGGTAGTCCCTCGAACAGGCCAGACCCATCATTTTCGACATCAGAAACTTTGCCGTGCATGATATTTTTCGCGCGGATGACTTTGCCGCCAAAGACCTGCCCCATACTTTGTTGGCCAAGGCAAATCCCCAGAATAGGCAGCGCCTCCGGGGCCTGTCGGAGCAGGTCCAGGCACATGCCGGCTTCGTTAGGGGTTTTGGGGCCGGGCGAGAGCAGAATGGCATCTGCCCCGAGCGAGAGGGCCTCGCCCGCGCTCATATCATCATTGCGGATAACTTTGGTTTCCGCCCCAAGCTCCTGTGCGTAATGCACGAGATTATAGGTAAAGCTGTCATAATTATCGATGACGAGGAGCATTACAGGACGCCTCCGACTAATCTCTTTCTCTCCCATGAGAGAAGGGAAGGAATAAAGTGTCTCAACAAACCCATATCAATTCCGCTCGAAATTCACGCTTTGCTCCGCCGCACGGAACAGGGCTGCCGCTTTGTGAAGCGTTTCTTCAAATTCGAGTTGCGGGACTGAATCCATCACAATACCGGCTCCCGCCCGAACGTGGAGCACATTATCTTTCACAATGCCTGTCCGTAGGGCAATCGCCGTA
Organism: uncultured Hyphomonadaceae bacterium; assembly: GCA_913058335.1. Classification (GTDB taxonomy): domain Bacteria; phylum Pseudomonadota; class Alphaproteobacteria; order Caulobacterales; family Maricaulaceae; genus Litorimonas. The sequence continues at coordinate 12,425 of CAJXPX010000007.1, read as the reverse complement.
TCCATATCGCCGTTAGAGCTGATATAGCCGACTGCGCCCGCATAAATGCCGCGCTTTTCGTCTTCCAGCTCGTCAATGATTTCCATGGCGCGCACTTTCGGCGCGCCGCTGACGGTTCCGGCGGGAAAGCCTGCGAACAAGGCGGAAATTGCGTCCATATCGTCTTGGATGTCACCTTCGACATTCGAGACGATATGCATAACATGACTATAGCGTTCTATGGTGAAACGTTCGGTCACGCGCACCGTTCCGGGCTTGGCGACGCGGCCAACATCGTTGCGACCTAGATCAAGCAGCATCAGATGTTCGGCACATTCTTTCGGATCAGCGAGGAGTTCGGCTTCCAATGCTCTATCCTGCGCCGCCGTTTTACCTCTGGGCCGGGTTCCGGCGATAGGGCGAACCGTCACAACGCCATCTCGCAAACGCACAAGTATTTCCGGACTCGAGCCGATGATCTGGTGATCTTCAAAGTCTAGAAAATAGAGAAAGGGCGAGGGGTTCATCCGCCGCAAAGACCGATAAAGCGCAAAAGGCGAGGCGGGCAAAGGCGCAGAGAGGCGCTGGCCCAATACGACCTGAAATACATCTCCGGCGAGGATATAGTCTTTGGCCGCTTTGACCCGTGCGGCGAATTTCGCGGCTGTTGTGCCGAGTTTAGGCTCTATAGCGGGCGCCTCAATGGGGGCAAAACCGCGAGAGGAAATCGGCAGGCTTAGATTGTCTACGACTTTTTCGATCCGCGCATAAGCGTCTGCCGCCTTGCCGCCGGGATAGACGGTCGAGGCGATAATAATTTCCTGCGCGATCTGGTCAAAAATGCAGACAATACGCGGCCGCACCATAATCGCGTCGGGGGTTACGATGGGGTCGGGATTACCGCCGGGAATATCTTCGACTTGCCGGATCATGTCATAGCCCAGATAACCGAACAGTCCGGCGGCCATAGGCGGAATGCCTTCGGGAAGGCCGAAATGGCTTTCGGCCTGCAAAGCCCTCAGAGCGTCAAGCGGCTTACCTTCAAGAAGGGTGAAATTTTCGCCGCCGTCACGCGATACTTCGCTCTGCTCTCCAATTCCGCGCCAGACAAGATCCGGATCAAATCCGAAAAAGCTGTAGCGCCCGCGCTGCTCGCCGCCCTGAACTGACTCAAACAGAAACGCGTAAGGCTTTCCGAGCGCGGCTTTCAGAAAGGCCGAAACCGGCGTGTCCATATCATTGATGATGCGTGTATAGACGAGCTGCGGCCTGTCCGCAGATTTATATTGCTCTGGGGCCGGATGAAAGTCTAACGCCATAAGTTCAGTTTTTAAAACCCTGCGCTCAATTCTCAGTTGAAAGACCCAGTACAGACCGGATCTGGTTTGGATAAGGCTGAACCGGATTTTCTTTGATAATCGCGCCTTGATAGGCATTTTGAATATCATTGCTGATGGCGGCCGTGGCCTGTTCCTGCAAGACGCTAAGATAGGTTCCGGCAAGACCGTCTTGGCTGGCCGTGATGCTTTCGAGCCGGGCAATTTGTTGCGTCATTTGGTCCGGGCCGGGGCCTCGAATGACATCGCCAACCTTGCCTTCGAATAGCCCGACCGTGACTTGAGGGCCAAGGAATTGCGGCGGGTTGGTGCGTACAAGCCCTGTTTGCGAAATATCCGCCGCGTCGCCTAACTCGTTCTTGATGGCTTGAAGGCTCTCCCCTTCGCGAAGGCGCTGAGTGACCTCCATCGCCTTGGACCGAAGGGCGTCGGCGCGGGTCTGATTTTGATAGGCCGTGAGAGCCTGTTCCCGAACCTCTTCAAAAGGCCTCATCGTGCTGTCGATAATATCATCTACCCGGATCATAGCGTAGCCACCTGTCGAGGTTTCGAACAAATCTGTCTCATACCCCAAATCAGAGGTGAAAAGCGTACGAAGAATTTTATCATCGGCGGCAATTCCAGGAATAGCGGAAAAGCCGCTCATTCTAATGCCATCTTGTGTATTTCCGCTGCGGTCAACAAATGGATATTCTGACATGGGAATATTGGCCTGTTCGGCAATTTCGATGAGGGGCAGGTTATCAAGCCGCGCATCCTCGATGTCTGCGGTCAGATCATAAATTGCGTCCAGCGCTTTGGCTTCGAGCAATTCCTGCTCGATTTCAGCTTTGGAGGCTTCGAAATCAGGCACAACCGCCGGAGTGATTTCTTGCACATAAACGGCGTTCCAGCTGCCCAATCCGCCCAACACGGCGCTGGCATCGCCCTCGCTCAGCTCGAAGGCGGCCGTAGAAGTCGCCGGGTCAACGAGGCCGTTCTTGCGAACATTCTCATAGATGTCGGGCGCGTCCAGTCCCAAGCTGCTCGCAACAAGTTCAGGTTCTGTGCCGGCTTGTAACTGGGCAACGGCTTCTTTTGCGGTGTCTTCCTCCGCCGAAGTAATTAAGGCCACCGTGCGGGTTTCCGGCGACCCGATAGTGCCGGTATTCACGCGGTAATCAAAACTTTCTTTGACTTGGGCGGGGTCAATCTCGAGGTCGTCGGTGTAATCAAAAGGCTCGACCCGGATCAGGCTGAACCGACGATATTCTGGCGCCATATAGCGGGCGGAATTTTCCTCGATATAGGATTTAAGGGTTTCGTCAGACGGGGTTTCCGGCTCTGCGACAGCGCTTTGGCTTAAAGTTAAAACACTGGCGCGGCGTTGCTCTGTTAAAAACTTATATTGCAAGGCGGCGTAATCTGCCGGGGCGACAAGGCCGCCGGTAATGGCCGGAATTGTTTGTTGAGAGCGAAGAGAACTTAGCGTGTCATTCTCAAATTGTTTGCGGGTGATGCGGGCGCGGTTCAGGGCTTGGTTAAGCTTGTTTTCATCAAATTTGCCTGTCAGCTCGTTTTGAAAGGCGGGAATGCCCTCAATTTCGCGGCGGGCGAGGGATTGATTTACGCCGACCCCAAGGTCGTCCGCATCAATTTTGATGACAGCATTGGTAATCATGCCTTGCAAAATCTGATTATGGAGGCCTTGGTCATAGGCTTGCTGATTGGTCAGAGATTCAGGTCGTTCGCTGTTAATGCGCTCTAATTCGCGTGAGAAAAGCGTGTCGAATTCAGTTGTACTGATTTCGGTATCCCCGACTGTGGCAACAGCATTTCTTGCGCCCGGAGTGAACATGTCATTCACGCCCCAGACCGCAAAGGCCAGCACCAACATCCCGATGAGAATGCCGACAAGGACGTTCCGAATTTTTCCGCCGATTGATTCCGCCATGAAAGGCCTCTACTGAAAGTCTTAATTAAGCGGGCAGGTCATATCAGACCGACGCCCGCATACAAGCGTTTTGCTGTAAAGATAAGGTGAGTGAGATGACGATAAAACCCCTGATAGCCGCGAATTGGAAAATGCACGGAAATATGAGCTGGTGCGAAAAGCCCGCCGCGCTCAATTCCCTTTTGCCGACAACAGACCGCCGGCATTTGGATATATTGATTTGCCCTCCAGCGGTGTTTCTCGCGCCAATGGCGGAAAAACGTAGCGGAACCGATATCTGGCTTGGCGCGCAAACCTGCCATGATCAGGAAAAAGGCGCTCACACGGGCGAGATGAGCGCCGAAATGCTGGCTGATGCGGGGGCAGAATATGTTATTCTAGGCCATTCTGAGCGCCGCGCCGGAGGTGAAACTGACGCCGATGTCTGCGCCCGGGTTGTCGCGGCAGTAAAGGCTGAACTGATTCCTATTATTTGCGTCGGCGAAAGCCTTGAGCAACGCGAAGCCGGAAAAGCCGAAGACGTCGTCGAAAAACAACTGGCAGGATCGCTCCCCGATGACCTAACCGATTACGTCATTGCCTATGAACCCGTCTGGGCAATTGGAACAGGTAAAACCGCCACGCCCGAAGATATAAAATCTATGCACGCTTTCATCCGCTCACGGGTCTGGCCGACAACGCGAATCCTTTATGGCGGCTCTGTTAAACCCGCCAACGCTCAAGAGATTTTAGCCACAGAAAACGTCAATGGCGCCCTGATTGGCGGAGCGAGTTTAGAAATGGAGAGTTTGGCAGAGATTGCGAAAGCGGCGCCGAAATAGTCCAATCCAACATCTTCGACTTATTGCCCCAGTTTGCTTATCTGCGGACTAGGCTATAAACCCATCATAGGTAAAACTATAGTTTCAAAGTTTTACCTTTTGCCCAGCGACCATTTCTGGCCTGTGTTCACCTGAGACGTTAGGAAAATTATGTGCCGCGTTCTAGCCTATATCGGCCCGGAAATACCCCTCGAAAGCCTGCTCCTTGAGCCGGAAAACAGCCTTGTTAATCAGAGCCTGGATCCTGAGCTACATCCGCACCTTCAACTTGCAGGCTGGGGATTTGGAGCGTGGAGCGAACACCTTTTGAAACCGGAGGAGCCGTTCCTTTATCATCGACCAAAAGCGGCCTTTTATGACGATAACGCCGAAGGAATCATTCCAAGCCTTCAGGCCAGCACCTTGCTGGCTCATGTGAGAGCCTCTGGTTATCACGCGGGCGTCGTTCAGACGGATGAAAACTGTCACCCTTTTACTTTTGATGAAACGCCCTGGATCATTGCTCAAAACGGAGCCTTGCCGCACTGGCGGCTCTTGCAAAGGGAATTACTGCAGCATTGTGAGGATCGATATTTGAATCAGATGCGCGGCACAACTGACACAGAATTCCTTTTTGCTCTGCTCCTTTCCTTGCTCGAAGGCGATAGCGACGATGACGTCAAGCAAGGGTTCGAGAAGATGCTGAAAGTCATAGTTGAGGCTATGAAGAAGCTCGACCTAGCGGCGCTGACTAAATTGAAAATTGCCCTTGTTACGCCGAACCGGATAATCGGGGTCAATTACGGTTGCGGCCACGAAGGCGAAACCGATGTAAAAGGAGATTGGAAAAAGCTTCGGCCTTCTGCGCCCGGAAAGGACGATATGGCGCTCTCTATGCTGTTGGAGCCGATGTATGTTCTCACGGGAAAGAACTTTCAGGACTATAAAAGAAGCTACGAAGTCGATGCCTGCCCGGCAGGTGAGGCCACTTCCGCCATTTTTGCCTCCGAGCCCCTCACCGAGGAGGGGGAAGAATGGCTGGAAATCAAATTCGGGGAGATGGTCGCGCTCGAAAGGAAAGACGAAACTATCTCCATAAAGGTCAGTAAGCTGGATGTTTGAGCGCTTGAACCGGCGGTGTTTACTGAACTGCTTTCAATCAAACGGGACTGTGGTTGATGGCTGATCGCTACCAGAATTTCGAAGAACTCGCCGCTGATTCGCAGGCTAAGGTCGACTACCGCATCCGGAGCGAAGATCGCGGCTCATCCGTGGTTATCCTTGCCCCGCATGGCGGCACAATAGAGCCTGAAACAGCAAAGATTGCCGAAGCAATTGCCGGAACTGATTTTTCTTTCTATGCTTTTGAAGCGCTGAAAGAAGGGGCGTTTGGCGACTTCCACATAACCTCCCATCGCTTTGATGAACCGGATGCTCTCGACCTGGTGGGCAGGGCTTCCACCGCCATTGCGATCCACGGGCGGAAGGATGATGGACGTGACGCCGTTTGGCTGGGTGGCCGCGCAACCGACCTGCGTGACGCCATCGGCGCTTCACTAAGAGGCGCCGGCTTCGAGGCCGAGCCAAATACGAGGCTGCCGGGAGTCCACGAGACAAATATCTGCAACCGAACCCGTTCGGGCGAAGGCGTACAGCTCGAACTTCCGCGATCGCTGCGGCGCACTCTGGCAGAAGACCAAGAACTCTTGCAAGAGTTCTGCTTGTCAATCAAATCTGCCATATTGGCTAAGGCCGCAAATTGAGATGACAAAAAGGCTAAAGCGCGATGTGTGGGTATCAAAGCGCGGGTCTGCGTGACTAAAGCAGACGCAAAACCTTGTCCTCCAAGCCTCTCGTCACGAGGACATGATTTCTCTTTAAAGTATGCGTTACAGTTGACGATAAAACTTTAGAGGCCAGTTCTAAACTTGCGTCCAATTTATAATAGTAAGGGTTTAACACATTGAATTTTCTATATTTTGCATACGGATCAAATATGCTTGCCCTGAGGCTTCAAAAACGATGCCCGAGTGCCGTATTTGCTGAAACTGCTAGTGCAGAGGGTTACGCGGTTAATTTCTCCAAACTCGGTAGAGATGTTTCGGGGAAGGGCGCTCTTTTCGAAAAGCAAAATTGCACGGCCTTAGGCGTAGTTTTTGAAATTTCCAAAAGTGATCTCAAAAGTTTGGATAAAGCAGAAGGCGTCTGGTTTGGGTATGACCGTAGAGAAGATTTTGAAGTTGTAACAAATTCCGGAAAAACGCTTGTAACAACAACCTATTTACCTCCCAAAATGGATGTTAATCTCAAACCATTTGGATGGTATTTAGCCTTGGTTGTCGCGGGGGCAATAGAGAATGGCCTGCCTCAAGATTACATAGAAAAATTGAAATCTACTCCATACGAAACAGATGAAACCCCTGATCGCCCATCAAGATTGGACGCGCTAGACACGCTGAAATCGACTGGATATCCTAATTGGCGCGAAATGTTCGAAATCCCTAACGCTGCCTGCGACAAAAGTGACGGTTCCTGATTTTACAGCCAATTTTCTGCAACTCTTCGGGCAGCCATGATTATCTTTTGAATGGCAAATCGAATGTCCCCCGACTCCGAGCTGTTTTCTCACGCTAGCGTGACGGCTTTTCGGTCTTGTCAATCTCCTACTGACCGGTCTCTGAAACGATACAATCAAATTTTTTGTGATGGCTTGATTGTTCTATGGCCCGGTCAAGCGGAGCCTTTTTACACAAATTTAAAATCAGGATCAAAAAATGAAAACGCATTTGAAACTGTCCCTCGGTAGTTCTGCTGTAGGGCTTATGATGGCGCTCGCCCCGGCCGCATTTGCCGGGAGCTTTGCTCTTAATGAAAATTCGGCAGTTGATTTAGGCCGCGCAAATTCAGGCCGCGTGACACAAACGGATGATGCTTCCGCTGCCTTTGGTAATCCGGCCCTTATGACCCAATATGACCGACTGACGATCACGGCGACAGGTAGCTATATTAACGGAACAGCCGAGTTTCAGGATAGAGGATCGTCAGACCTTTTAGGCAATTCTCTCGGTGGCGACACAGAAGGCTTTTTTGACGATGCGGTCGTTCCGGCCTTCCACGCCGTTTACCCGATTAGTGAGCGAGTTTCTGCAGGGCTCTCCGTCAATGCTCCTTATGGGCTATCTTCCTCCTATGATGAGAATTGGGCCGGTCGGTACCAGGCGATAGATTCTTCGCTTGAAACCTATAATGTAAATCCTTCTTTGGCTGTGAAAATTAGTGACTCCTTCTCGCTCGGAGGCGGAGTGAGTATTCAATATGCAACGGCGGAACTCTCCAGCGGGATCGATTTTGGCGCCGTTTGTTTTGCGCAAGCCGGGCCCGCCACCTGCGGCCCTGCGGGTCTTGCGCCGCAATCGGCGGATGGCCGTTTAGTGGTTGAAGGTGATGATATCAGCTTTGGATATAATGCAGGGGCCGCGTTTTCGCCCATTGATACTTTGACATTTGGCGTGACTTATCGATCCAAAGTCGAACATGATCTGGAAGGTGACGCCAGCTTTACTGTGCCTGATTCAGCGCAGCTTTTAACCGCATCAGGGGCCTTTACCGATACACCTATCAGAGCCGATTTACCGTTGCCGGGCGTCTTCGAGGTCGGCGTCGAATGGCAGGCCACCCGCGCTTTAAAAGTTTCAGCCAATTACAACCGGACAGATTGGTCACAATTACAGGGTCTGGAAGTCGATTTCGACAATCCTGCTCAACCGCCCACAGCCGAAGAGCTGAATTATAGCGACTCAAACCGTTATGGCGTCGGTGTGGATTATGACATTGCAAGCGATTGGACACTTCGCGCAGGCTATGCCTATGACGAAAGCCCCGTCGACCCGGAGTTCCGAACCGCCCGAATTCCTGACAATGACCGAAATGTCTACGCCGTCGGCGCGAGCTATAAGGGGGTAGAAGGTTGGCAATTTGATGTCGCTTATAACTATCTTGACGTGAAAACCTCAGAGTTTGATCGCACAGGCCCTTATAATGACCGGGTTATTGGGCTGGTTACAGCGGATGTGAACCTGTTTTCCGCGGGTGTGACCAAGAGATTTTAAGGGCCGCGTTTGGCGACTATTCAAAATCTCCTCAAAATCTCCGATGGAGGCGGGCTCTTTTACGCTCTATCTTTTCACATGGTAGGGAGGAATGCCAGAAGCACAAAAAGTCTGCCTCGTTATCGGGGCCGGAAAGAATAGAGGGGGCGCGATTATTTGTACCTTTGTCCGCGATGGATTTATGTCCTAGGAAAGAAAACCGGTAAGGAAAGAGAGTTGGTAAAATGAGCAGAACAATAGATTTCATCCTCGATTTTGCGAGCCCGAATGCCTATTTTGCTTATAAGGTGCTGCCTGAAATCGCAAAACGTCATGACGCGAAAATCAATTATCGTCTTTGTCTCCTCGGCGGCATTTTTAAAGCCACAGGTAATCAGGCGCCGATAGTCGCCTTCTCCAATATAAAGGGGAAGCTCGACTATCAAATGCTGGAAATCCGGCGCTTCATCCAAAAGCATGATCTTAAGAAATTCCGTATGAATGAGAATTTCCCGGTGAACTCTCTTCTCCTAATGCGCGCGGCTATTGCGGCGGAGCGCGGCGGACGGCTTGAAGACTATATCGCGGTAGCGATGAAAGCGATGTGGGAAGATAGCAAGAAGATGGACGATTCAGAAGTATTCAAGGCCGTAATGACAGAAGGCGGATTTGACGGACCGGCCTTGCTGGCCGCCTCTCAGGATGCCGAAATCAAAGTGCAATTAGAGCAGAATACCAATGCCGCGGTTGAACAGGGTGTGTTTGGGATTCCGACCTTTTTTGTCGATGGCGACATGTATTTCGGTAAGGATCGGCTGCGCGAGGTAGAAGAGGCCCTGACCCGACAACCTGTTTAGGCGCCGAGCAAAATCTTCGAAAGGCATTTTTTTCCTGAAGTTAAGCGACTGAGCGCTTGAACTTGCTCAAGATTTAAGCCTTAAAAGCGGTATGAAATATCGTCCTCTTCTTTTATCCGCCGCAGCGTTTCTCATGGCTTGCGATCCATCCAGCTCCGACAAAGCGGAGACGAAACCCCATAAGGAAGCGAAAACAGAAACCGCCTTTGCGTCTACATATTCGCCCTTAGCCTCAGTTCCAATCAGGATTGCAAATGCGAAACTAATGGACGGCGTCAGCTCTGAAGTTTTAAGCGGTGATCTTTATATTCAGGGAGGACGCATCGTTGCCGTCGGCGCTAATGCCGAAGCCCCCGAAGGTTTCCCTTCAGACGCCGCTATATTGGACGCGCAGGGGCGTTTCGTCACCCCCGGCATTATCGATATTCACTCCCATTTGGGCAATTACGCCTCGCCGGGCGTCAGAGCGCATGGAGACGGGAACGAGATTACCAGCCCCATAACCTCAGAGGTTGACGCCGAACACGGCGTCTGGCCGCAAGATCCCGGATTTGACGAAGCGTTGAAAGGCGGTATCACGACGCTGCATATTTTGCCGGGCTCTGCGAATTTATTTGGCGGTAAAGGCGTGACCCTGCGCAATATTGCCTCTCGCACTGTTCAAGGCATGAAATTCCCGGAGGCGCCGGAAACGCTCAAAATGGCCTGCGGCGAAAATCCGAAACGCGTTTACGGTGATAAGGGAGGGCCGGGCTCTCGTATGGGCAATGTGGCGGGCTACCGCAAAAATTGGATACGCGCGACAGAGTATAAAAAGAAACGGGATAAAGACGGCGATGATTTCGTCCGTGACCTGCAACTTGAAACGCTGGCCGATGTGATTGACGGCAAAATACTGGTGCAAATGCACTGCTACCGTGCGGATGAAATGGTGCAAATTTTGGATATTGCCAAAGAGTTCAATTACAAAGTCACGACGTTCCATCACGCTGTCGAAGCCTATAAAATCGGAGATATTTTAGCAGAGAACGGCACTTGCGCGGCGATGTGGGCCGACTGGTATGGCTTCAAAATGGAATCCTATGACGGTATTCGGGAAAATGTCCCCTTTGTTCATGCGGCGGGTGCCTGCGCCATGATTCACTCGGATGACGACAATAATATTCAACGTCTTAATCAAGAAGTAGCCAAAACCTGGGCTGACGGGAATCGCGCCGGACTGAATATTTCCAAAGCCGAAGCTTGGAAATGGCTCTCGACAAATCCGGCCAAAGCGCTGGGAATTCTAGACGAGACAGGTACATTAGAAGTCGGTAAACGCGCCGATATTGTGCTCTGGTCCGCAGATCCCTTTTCGACTTATGCCCGGCCTGAGACCATTCTGATTGACGGGGCAACCATCTTTGATCGGGAAAGTGGCCTTGAGCCCAAGAGCGACTTCCGGCTAGGGCAGGGCGAAGCTCCATTTTCTATACCGCAAGAGACTTCAAACGCGGGAGAAGAGTTATGAGGCACCGTTTCCAAATCCTTTTCTCTGCGGCAAGCGTGGCCTTGTTAAGCACATCCGCCTTGGCGCAGGACTTGTTTATTCAAGATGCCACGGTCGTGACGGCGGCCGGACAACAAGCCGAGACGGACGTTCTCATTCAAGACGGCCAAATCGCGCAAATCGGTTCTGATATAACCGCCCCTGAAGGCATTGCAGTCCATCGCGGCGCAGGGCAGTGGGTCACGCCCGGTTTATTTGCGAGTTTTTCGACCCTTGGTTTGGTGGATGTCGGCGCTGAAGATTCGACGAACGACGTCACCGCGTCAGAGGCGAGCACCTCCGTCAGCGAACGCGCTGTTGACAGTTTTAATCCGCGTAGCGCTCATATTGCGAATACCAAACGCCGCGGCGTCACACATGCTGTCGCCAGCGCGTCTCCGTCCGGAGATTCGATTTTTGCTGGGACAGGCTTAATTCTGGCGACGACAGGTCAGTTCGACTCGGTCATTAATGACAGCGCTTTTGTGCATGTGGCTCTTGGCGAAACCGGTGCCAGCCGGGCCGGTGGGTCTCGAAGTGCCGCCTTGGCTCAGCTCAGAGCCGCATTGGACGACGCGCAAGCTTATCCCGGCCGCTATGACGCTCCGACAGACGGCGATGCTTTATCCCGACAAGACGCCGCCGCTTTAGCGCCTGCTGTGAAGGGCGATGTTCCCCTTATCGTGTCGGCCAGCCGAGCTTCGGATCTTTTGGGATTGGTACGCCTTAAAGAAGATTATCCGGATCTAGATATTATCATTCTCGGAGGAACAGAAGCCTGGCAAGTGGCGGACGCCTTGGCAGACGCTGACATGAAAGTTATTCTTGATCCGGTTCAGGACCTCCCCAGCAAGTTTGAAGACCTCGGCGCCCGATATGAAAACATCCTTATTCTGGATGAAGCCGGTGTGGACTATGCCATTATGAACCTAACGTCTTACGGGGTAACCAAACCTGCTGCTTTGGCCCAACATGCGGGCAATGCGGTCGGAAATGGCTTGGCGTGGGAGAAAGCTTTTGCCGCCATCAGCTCAACTCCGGCAGGGTGGTTTGGCGTTCCGTCTTCAGACATACAAGTCGGGCCAATGAGAAACCTTGTTCTCTGGGACGGAGATCCGTTGCAAGCCACCTCTGCCCCAGTGAAGATCTGGATTGAAGGCGTAGAGCAAAGTCTGGAGTCGCGTCAGTCCCTATTGCGCGATAGATATAACCCGCTGACTGAAAGGGATATGCCGCATAAATATCGATAAATTTATGATTATCCCCCCTCCTTTCACAGAGGAGAGGTAATGGAACTACCCAAATACAAAAAACGCCAGCTTGTTGCCGTCTAAGTCCCGAACATAGGCGCCGTAAAAGACGTCCGGGACACGTTGTCCGGGCTCGCCTTCGCTTGTCGCGCCAAGAGAGAGGGCTTTTTCATATAATTCACTCACATGCTCTTTTGACTTCGCCGAAAAGGCGACCATAACCCCATTACCGGGCGTTGGCTTTTCTTTGTCATAAGGGACACAGACAGCAATCATAGGCTCTGATTTAGAGGGACCAATCATAGCAATGCGCCCGCCGTCCAACTGGACCTTTGCGCCCTGATCTTCAAATAACTTACAGTAAAATGTTTTAGCCTTCTCCATGTCCGTGACACCGACAGTTGTATATCCAATCATAATCTTCTCTTTCTTGAAAGTTTAATAGCCTCTGCTTACTCAGTAAGGCTCTGGGCTCAACTCAATTATTTGAGAGGATTGTAAATTTGGGTCCATGCGGGCGTTTTTTTTTGCGGGAACCTTTACCTTTTATCCCCTCCGTCATTTCTTCTCTTTTTTCCTTTTTCCTTCTCCACCATGAGGAAGGGAAAGAGAACGATTCCTTTTTATTTCAGCCAAAGGCTCTGATTTCAGGG
>CAJXPX010000006.1 GCA_913058335.1 uncultured Hyphomonadaceae bacterium | reverse complement strand
CGAGATGTAGAGAGGTCTCGTGGGCTCGGAGATGTGTATAAGAGACAGCCGGTGGAGAGGCTTTTGACCATTGAGCTATTAAGCGCATTTAAAGATCCTCCTCCAAAACCGCCTTTTAATGCGTTTCCATGGGCGTAGCTCGGCTGATAATCTTTCGCTATATCCGGTAGAGTTTTTTCAAAATACTTCGTCCAGGGTTTTTCTACGTCCAAGGCAATCGCGTAAGGCAGAAACATCTCGTAACGGTCTTGCGTCATAGGCGGCGGCTGCCCGGACCCAACTTTAACGGCGTTTAACCGGCCCTTCTCTGCCGTCTCCATATAAAGCTTAAAGCCTTCTATTTCCGCCCGGACCGATTGACCTAATCTTGTTGGCGCCGGCAAGAGAAACAAAAAGACAATATTCATGATGATGACACCCAAGATCGCAAAAACCACATAAGTAGATCCGGTATTGAGTTGAGTTAAGGTCAGTGCGATGCCCACTACGCTCAAAATAATACCCAGAATGATCCATCCGGCATTTACTCGGTGATACTCATTCGAATAATATTCGTTTAAGTGTTTTTCAAATTTTGTGCGCATAGAGTCAAAATGAGTGTTTGGAGTTTTATCTAACTTCAAAGTTTCTTTTCCCGATTTGAAAAGGTTGTTGAAAACAATTTGTTCATCTTCAAGCAAATTCTTTTTTTGTTTGCCGCCCCCTGTTTTAGTAAATGTAGTGGATTTTTTATTTACCTTCATATCTATCCAGCCTTTAATGGATAAATTAATGAGAGTAGAAATTAAGGCTGTATTTCCAGAGAGGCTGCGCTTCAAAATACGTTGGGAGGCGGCCGCCGAATAAACTTTTCCATCATAGCTGGGAGGGTCATATCGGGCAAATACGGGTTGCTTCGCGGGGTCTCGGCCTACCCTGTCCCATTGCCAGTAATAAAATCCGAACACACAAAGCGAAAAGATCGTAATAATTAATAGGGCTCCATTTTTAAGCCACCAATATCGCCGTAAATCTTTAGCTGTCAGGCCGTCTATCTGTCCTTTGGGAACAGTCACAGAGACTGTTAACCCCTCGCCGGCGGAGAGGGGACGTCGGGTTTCAAAAATTAAATCATCGCCGACACGACTGGATGTAAAGTTATTTCCGTCCGCGCCAATGCGGCCTGTATTTGCATTATAATCCAAAACATTTGCTTCTGCCGGGACTTTCACTCTGACTTGGGCTTTTGCAACCGGGTAGTTCCAGTAATTCCCTGTGACGTTCCAAAGTAATTCGTCAAATTTATCTCGATACCGAATTTCATTTTCGACAGTATAAACAAGTTGATAAGTATGTTGGCCATTGGGGAGGTAAATATCCGCATCGCCAATACGCCATTGCCAGGCATTATTTATTTTATTTTCTTCAAACGGTTCAGGTTTCCCATCACGCGTAATCATTTTCATGTCATATTTAACTTTATCAAATACATCATATTCCGCGACATATTTGGTCGCGGGAAGTTCACGAAATATACCCCTCCGGTTTTGTCCGGTCCCGTCTTGGATCGTAATAGTTTCCGTCACTTTGACATCGCCGGAGGTCAGGAGTTCCAGTTGAACGTCAAACACTTTTATATGCTCTCCGCTTAGGTCAACCTGTTGCGCTTGGGCGCCAACGCTCCAGATACAAACTAAAAGGAGAGAGAGAAGAAATTGTCTCATAGATTAACCTCAGGCACGGCATAATCCGCTTCGTCAATTTCAAAATAATCACGCTTAGAAAACCCGAAAGGTTTTGCCACGAAATTGCTTGGCACAGATTCAACTTTAGTATTCAGTTCGCGCACCGCTCCGTTATAAAAACGCCGCGCCATTTCAATTTTACTCTCAGTTTCAGAAAGTTCGGTCTGTAAATCGAGAAAATTATCAGAGGTTTTCAAATCGGGGTAATCTTCTGCGAGCGCAAAAATTTTACCGACCGGTCTTTGTAGGGCGTTCTCGGCGGAGGCGCGGGCTGTGGGGTCGTCCCCTGCGGCCAATGCGGCATGGCGTTTTTCAATCACTTCTGAGAATAAATTTCGTTCATGCCTGGCATAAGCTTTCACGGTTTCGACCAGTTTCGGAATAAGATCTGCCCGGCGTTTTAGCTGCACCTCAATATCTGACCAGCCATTATCAACAAGCTGTCGGCTCTGAACCAGTTGGTTGTAAAGAATGATGATGACGCCAAGAAAGAGGGAGATAAGCCCTAAAATTATCCAAAGCATACGCGTCTCCTATTTCCAGAAAGATATGGCGCGCCGAGCGATTGCTCAAGGGTGATTATATATTCGGGTTTGATTTTTTAAACGGAAGCCAGAGACTCCATCCAAACTGTTGTGTGGCGTTTACCTGCGCGTCTTCCAGTCCAAGCGTCATGCCTAATTGTCCTTTGCTAGGGTCTGGCTGATACGTTCCAAACAGCCGATCCCAAAACGAGAAGTTAAACCCGTAATTCTTCTGGCTCTCGCGCAGAATAACGGAATGATGGACACGGTGCATGTCAGGCGTCACAATTATTTTGCGCAGGGACTTATCTAGAAAAACCGGAAGTTTTAGGTTTGCATGGCTGAAAATGGCTGTGGCATTTAAGGTTATCTCGAAAACGACCACCGCCAAGACCATCGGGCCTAGCCACAAAACTATCAGGCATTTAAACAGCATAGACAAGAATATTTCAACAGGATGAAAGCGAACTCCTGAACTGGCGTCAAGGTCTCGATCGGCATGATGAACTTTATGCAGCCGCCAAAGTAAGGGTATCTTATGTGTGGCCACATGTTGGAGCCAGATTGTGAAATCCAGAACAAAAAACGCGATCCCAAATTCTAGCCAGACTGGCCAGTCAACTAAATTCAATAGACCCCCTTCGTTTAAAGAGGCCCAAGCGGCAACCCCAACCGCAAGAAGTGGGCCTAAGACCATGAGACTCAGGGACCCGGAAATAACAAGAGACAGGTTCGTCAGCCATCGGCGCAGTCGGCCTTGAACGCGTTCCCGTCTTGGAAAGAGGGCTTCCAGAACTGAGAAAAGCAGTAAGGCTCCGGCAAATATGCTGAACCGAATGAGGGTTTCATCATTCATTTATTTAATACGATCTAAAAACTTACGTACAACTTTTGGCTTGATAGGCCGCCTGAATAGCGCGGGCCTCGTCATCTTTTTTCGATGATAATGACGCAGTTTCTGTTTCAAGTCCTTCGCGGTCACCGACAAGACCTGCCTGCGGGGCCGGGCCAACCTGTTGAGAGGCAAACGGGTCTATCGCGCTTGCCCTGTCTGACATAGCTCTCAATTGATCACAATCAAAACCCATATAAGGGTTAGGGTCTGCCGTCGTGCTGCACGCCGAGACGACCGAAAGCCCGGCAATAACAAGTAAATATTTCAACATGAAAACGCTCCGCCCTTGAAAGTCTTGCGGTATAAGTTAACAGCTTAGGGACATTATACCACTTACAAAACCGTGACCTCTATGACCCGGCCCACTATACTCATTACAGGCGCCTCTGCCGGATTAGGCGCCGCGTTAGCGCGCGAATACGCTTCCCGTGGATGGAATCTCGTTCTCTGCGCGCGTCGCGTTGCGCCTATGGAAGCTTTAGCCAAAGAATTAATGCAAAATTTTGAAGCCGAAAGCCATGTCATCGAAACAGATCTCTTTGAAGACAACGCGGTTGATAAACTGCTTGCGACCATAAGGGAAAAGTCCCTTCAGATTGACGGCCTTATAAATAATGCGGGATATGGACATCCCGGACAGTATCTAGAAAGTGAGTGGGACGCGCATGGTAACTTCATTCAACTCATGACAACCGCGCCGTGTGAGTTGACACGAAAACTAGCCCCCGCGATGGTGGGGCGCGGCTTTGGCCGCATCATGAATGTGGCGTCTCTCGCGGGCCACATGCCGGGATCCAAAGGCCATACATTATACGCTGCCGTTAAATCTTTTCTCATCAAATTTTCTGAAAGCCTAAATTCCGAGCTGGACGGTACGGGGGTGCATGTCACTGCGCTTTGTCCGGGTTTTACTATAACTGAATTTCATGACGTTAACGGCACACGCGAGGCGATAAATAGACTGCCTGAGTATATGGTTATGGACGCCGATATTTGCGCCGAAATGGGGTATGAGGCGCTGGAGAAAAACCGGGCGGTTTTCATTTCCGGGCGAGTTAATAAATTTATCGCTTTATTAGGACGAATACTTCCTGTGACCTTGACCCAAACCCTAATGGCCAAGAATTCACAAAAATTCCGAAAGACCTGACATGTCATATTCAGATTCTAGATTATATGTCGCCCTTGATTTGCCGAGCGTTTCTGAGGCAGAAAACTTGGTAAAAGTTCTTGGAGACAGCGTTTCGAGTTATAAAATCGGACTCCAGCTTTTACCGATCGGAGGCGTAGAGTTTGGACAGCGCCTAAAAGCGCAAGGCAAGCAAGTCTTCTATGATTTTAAACTACATGATATTGGCGCGACCGTAGAAAAAGCGACGCGGTCAATCGCCGGATTAGGGGCTGACTTACTGACGGTTCACGCGCGTCCGGATGTGATGCAAAGCGCAGTAATCGGGCGCGGTGAAAGCTCCCTGAAACTCCTCGGCGTGACTGTACTGACCTCTCTCGACCAAGCTGCTCTCGGAGCTATTGGGTATCATGACGACGCCATGACTCTGGTGATGCGCCGGGTCGAGCAATCGGTAGAGGCCGGAATGGACGGCGTCGTGTCTTCCCCGTTAGAAGCTGCCGCCATTCGGGCGGTTGTTCCGGATGACTTTCTCATCGTTACACCTGGCGTTCGTATGCCGGGCGGCGAGGCGGGCGATCAAAAACGGATAGCGACCCCCGGCGACGCGCTGAAAAGCGGAGCGTCGCATCTGGTCGTCGGGCGGCCGATATCTGCGGCAAAAGATCCACGCCAAGCAGCGTTAAATATCCTTGATAATATGACGTCCTAAATGAAAAACCCTTCAGTGAAATTACTGAAGGGCTTGAAATTTCTTACCAAGCTGACCCGTAACGGCTGGCTCCCACCTGAATCGGCAGGCATCCGCTATAGCAAGGCGGGGGAGGCGGCGGCGCTATGCAGCAAGGCTTAGGCGCTGGCGGAGGAGGAGGAGGAGGCGCTATAGGCGCGCAGCAGACCGGATAACGCACATAAATCACCGGACGCACGATACGATAATAAGTCGTCTTCGGCACAGGTTTCACAACATTATAACACCCTAAAACGCGTCCGCCTTCGGGATTGTAAACGGCGGTCGGGCAATTCGTGGCCTGAAGGCTTTCATTCTGACCGAGACCGGGCAGGGTTCCTGAAAAACCATATGTCTGAACATCGCCGTCTGTATAAGCATCGCTTATAGAGCCGGAACCGTAACGGGCACTGGCTTCGTATTGAGACATTTCGCCGCCATAGGTAGACTGGCTATAAGAAGACATTCCGTAGGAAGACGCTTCGTAATTAGATGGACCGTAAGATTGGCCGTAATGGCCCGCATTTGCGGCGGTTGTCAGGGCTAAACCGGCGGCGCTTAAAATGGCAATTTTAAAAATTCGGGACATAATATCCACTTTCTTATTTTACGTCATAGAAATGGTTATGGCTGAAACTCTCTCAACCAGGCCGGCATCCTGCCGAGCTCTCATTTTGACTTGTTTTATCGCGCCGACTTCAGCGCCGCGCAATTTGATTCTCTTTTCGCGGGAATCCGAGCCGGTTTCGGGCTCTGCTCCCGCCGAATTAATATGTCCAACCAGGGTAGGGTTGCTGCGGCGCGATATGCCCAGTATGCGGGACATGGGGTTGCGACGTCTGACACGTCGGAACCGGAACTCCGACCACAGGGTTGACGACTTGCGTTTCCACTTTGCGCTTGCAGATCACTTGCGTTGCCAAAGTGTCTCCGAAAAAGGTCGGGCCGGACGCTTTTTCCCAATAGGTTCCGTCTGAGCCCACTGTGGACCCGTAGGTTCCATTGCTTTGCAGAACTGGAGCTCCAGCGAGTTGCGGCGCGCCGTATTGGGGCGCGGGGGCCGTCATGGTCTGGCCTTGCGCGCCAAAAGCATAAGTCTCAGGAATGCCAACTGGTTGTGAGTATGCCGGCGCTGGCGATTGAACTCCGCTCATAAAGCCCTGAGTGCGTGGGCCATATGTCGTCGGGATGGAAACCTGACCCGTATATCCACGGTTCTCTCTTATCATAGACGGACGAGGCGCAACGCCGCCGCTGACATGCGGCTGCGGAATTGTCCGGCCTGAGTTCAGAATACGATCTGCGTTATCAGGGCTGCGATCAACAATAGATGTTGGAATATGGGCAATCCCCGGAACAAATCCGGCGTTGCCATATTGGCGCGATTGAAACAGAGAGTGATCTACTGTGTGCGAGCTATAAGTTGTCGGAATTGAGACCTGACCAGTATAAGCAGTCTGGGGTGCGGGCGCGAATAATTCCACGTTTACAGGAGTCCCTGTCTCCTGACGGCAATATTGCGTCGATTCCGGGTGACATCCACCTGTAAATGTTACGGGTGCATCTGAGAGGGCGGGGCCTGCCTCAAGACTATGAACCCGCATAATCGAAATATGCGGCGAGCGTTGGAAATTAATTGTCCGCAAATGGCCCATAGGATGGTTGTTTTGAACCGTAACCGGGCCGAACTGGGCATTGGGGCCCGAAATATAACTGACGCCCAAGCGGCAATCAGGGCCGGCGCAATTCCCGGCATTGGCAATGCCTGAAAGACTTAACAGACCGAGAACGCCCATAGCGCCGATGATAGATTTAATTGGCATTTGCCACTCCCATTTCATTTCACCTGCGAATGGAAGGTCTCCTGCCTGCTCACCCGCTCTTTAATTCGTGCGGGGAGTGCAAACCTATGACTTAAAAGTCATAGGCGATGCCCCCTCGTTCCCAATCACCGTAGCGCGTGGGCTCCACACCTTTCGGGCCGGATGTCTCTTTTGGACGGTCTGTCTCTTCACGCGCTTTGCGGCGCGCTTGGGCTTCAGCCAGAGCCCGCTTTGCGGCAGGGCTCAAAACTTTTTTCGCCGACTCATTTTCGAGCGTTTTATCAAGTGGGTTTTCTGTCATACCCGATATTACGCAAAAGCCGTACAGTCCGTCAAACCGAGATTGCCGATCCAACTTGTAACGTCTTTACACAAAGAGCGATAAAATTTAATTAAACAGCCATTGTGGAGTTATTAAGCATAAACTTTAGGATTCGTAGCTTGGGCTGACCCTGATTTTTCCGGCCGCGAGGAAAAGAGGTATATTTTGGTTCACCTATCAATGCCGCGTTGAGCATAAAGCCCGGTATGCCCGAATCCCTAGATATTCTTTTTGAATAGATTATATAAAGGTGCGAAAAGCCGAAGGACAGCGTTAAGATTCATGACACCAAATAGCGAAGGCGTGAGAACTTGGCTCTATCGGAGCAAATTCACAAGTTTTAAGACACAAGACGAAATTTACGAGATGGCGCGGCGCTTTGTGCAGAAAAACCAACGCTTAGGCTTGTCCGGTTTTTTGATCTCGAATGGCGATGCGGTCATGCAATTGCTGGAAGGCGATGAACTAAAGGTCGGGCCACTAAAACAAGAGATATTAGATGACGACCGACATACAGAGATTATTTCAGAGGTGTGGACGATAGAATCCAAGCGCGCCTATCCCCGGTGGGCAATGCGCGTCGTGTCACGTGAGGAATATGAAACCTTGTTTAAAGAAATTGAATCAGCAAAAATAGAGACTATTGCGACCAATATAGCTCGCATGATATTTGATATAACGTTTGACGAAAGTTGAAAATAAACTGAGAGGCAACCGTATCAGATTCTCAGTCCCATTTTATCAGCTTGAATATTTATACCAACTTTAATGGGAATACCAATGTGTAGGTCGTTCCACCATTGCTACTCTCAACCTTCAGGTCACCCTCTAACTGAGATACAAAGGCCTTTACCAAACGTCCACCAACGCCAGAGTCAACTCTAGCATTCTCATCAATTCCTTTTCCGTTATCTGACACAGTAAATATCAAATTTTCTAAATTCTTTTTCAGCCCTATGAAGATTTCGCCGGGCTGATTTTCATCAAAGGCATATTTGATGGCGTTTGTCACGAGTTCGTTCAGCACAAGACCCAAAGGCACGGCTGTACGTGTTGAGATTGTCGTCGGGCTAATGTCTTCACGTATCGTGATCGGAGCTTTCCGCCCCAATATTAGAGAGTCTGATAACTGTTCGGCAATCGTCGACAAATAGGCATCAACCTGGACTGTTTCAGTAGAATTCATTCGAGTAAGATTTTTGTAAAGCTCGCCAATTGCCGTTATGCGAGTTCGCATCCTTTCGAAGGCTAATTTACATTCTTCATCAGATAGGGTGCGGCTCTCCATTGAAATGATAGATCCTACGATGGCTAAGCTATTCATAACCCGATGGTTTAATTCCTCCAAAAGGTTGCTGGCGCGCCGTAAATGTTGGTCCCTTTCGGCTTCTATCTGTCTTTGCTCGGTGACGTCTTCCATAGCCAGTAAAAGCGTTTTAGAATTATTTCCTTCCCGAAATATCTTACGCGCATTTAAGAGAATTACTTTTTCACCGATATGAGGAAAGTCCAAGGTAACCTCATAATCTTCAATTGTTTCTGAATCGGGAATGACGTTATCAAGCAGGCGGGTCAAATCGGGTATGTCCCATTGTCCGTTCCCAAGTTTACCTAATTCGCGTCCAACCGTCTCGGATGGGCCAACTTCAAATTTTGTGTAAAATGCCCGACTCGCAGCAATAACTGTTTGATCGCCATCTATAACGAGTAATGGTTCCCGAAGTGTGTCTACGATGCCTTCAGCCAAACGGCGTTGACGGTCAAGTTCTGCCGTCGCATCATGTTCAGTGGTAATGTCCTCTATCGCTAAGAGTATGAGAGATGAACCATTGCCGGGCCGGGATGTTTTCCGGGCATTAAGGTGCATTATTTTGCGACCAATGCCCTCAAAGTCATGTTCAACTACATAATTTTCAACCGTTTGTTTTTTAGAAAGAATGTCATCAAGAAGTTTCCTTAAATGAGGTATGTCCCACTGCCCGTTCCCGAGATCATAAAGTTTATGATCCGTCGTTTCACCGAGCGTCACTTTAAACATATCCAGAAAGGCCTTATTCGCAAATAGAACCTTTAGGTCTTTGTCGAGAATAAGAAGTCCTTCACGTATCGTTTCAAAAACCTCTCGCGTTTGAAGCTTTTCAATTGCCATTTCATCAAATTCCAAGAAACCCTACTTTCAAACATCGAAATGAAACCATAAGCAATATTCTTCACACCGAGACTTGCAGATAAGTGAGGCACTTAAATGAAAAGGTTCATTTTCAACAATTTATAGCAAACCCAGTTTTTCCATCAAGAAGATTTAAAGGGGCAATTTTACACGAAATTATTCGCACTGCCCAAGCAGGGTTTTTAAAAGCAGAAAATTTACTCGTCTCTAGAGTTTGCCGTGGCAGTGCTTAAACTTCTTACCAGAGCCACAGGGACAAAGGGAGTTTCGGCTGACACCAATTAATTGTTCTTTAGTCAGCTCCCCTGTTGAGGCTTGTGTCGGCTCGGCGTCCAGATCCGAATTAGAAGGTGCTTCTGATGCAGATGCCCCAGACGCCGTGGCGGTCCCGACCATATCCATAGGTGATCTGGCCCGCCGCGCGGCTGGAGCCGTGTTTTGGCCGGACTCATTGTTCAATGTCTGGGAGGCATTTTGTGCGGCTTGTTGCGTGGCGGCTTGCTGTTCGCTCTGGGCGCGCTGCTGTCTTTGCATTTGCACATTCAAAAGCAGGTTCATCATCGCTTTGGTGACGTCTTCGCGCAGGCTTGTGAGCAAATTATCGAACAGGGTGAAGGCTTCGGATTTGTATTCATTTAACGGATCGCGCTGGCCATAAGCCCGCATCCCAATCACGGATTTTAGACTGTCGAGCTGCTGCAAATGTTCGCGCCAGTTTTTATCAATTACCTGCAAAAGAATTTGTTTCTGTGCGCGGAGCATTTCAGAATCATCCAAGCCATTTGAGAGTTGATCAAAGGCATCGTCGCCGGCTTTTTTCAAGCGAGAAAGCATTTCTTCATCGGCGATGCCTTCTTCTGCGGCCCATTTATCGAAGGGGACATCCATCATAACCGCTTCTTTGACGGCGGTATTGAGACCTTCGACATCCCATTGCTCGGCATAAGCTTTTTTCGGAATATGGGTTGCGATCAGGTCTTCGCAGAGTTGGTGGCGGAAATCTTCGATCACATCGGAGACATCATCATCCGTCATGAATTCCATACGCTGTTCAAAAATGGTTCTGCGCTGATCATTCATGACATCATCATATTTAAGCAGATTTTTTCGAATGTCGAAATTGCGTTGTTCGACCCGAACTTGAGCGCGCTCAACGGCTTTTGACATGAAGCGGTTGGTCAGATGTTCACCCTCTTCAAATTTCATGGAACTCATCATTGATTTTAAGCGGTCACCGCCAAAAATGCGCATGAGATCGTCTTCGGTGGAGAGATAGAATTTAGAGCGGCCCGGATCGCCTTGCCGTCCAGTCCGGCCGCGAAGTTGATTGTCAATCCGGCGGCTTTCATGGCGTTCTGTACCAAGGACATAAAGTCCTCCCGCATTCAGCGCTTTTTCCTTAAGTTCAGCGATTTCAGCCTTAATCTTAGCTTCTTGATCAGCGCGTGCTGTGTCTTGAGTGGTTTCCGGAATTTCCTGTTGAATCCGCATGTCTAGATTGCCGCCGAGTTGAATATCTGTTCCGCGTCCGGCCATATTAGTCGCGATTGTCACCGAGCCGGGCACGCCGGCCTGCGCCACGATAGAGGCTTCCTGATCATGGAAGCGGGCGTTGAGCACGCGATGAGGAACGTCGCGCTGGGTCAAATATTCTGACAGGCGTTCCGACTTTTCAATCGACACTGTGCCGACGAGAATAGGTTGGCCTTTGGCAGACTTCTCTTCAATATCATCAACAATCGCTTTGAATTTTTCTTGCTCAGTGCGGTAAATGACGTCTTCATCATCAATCCGTTGGATGGGGCGGTTTGTGGGGATAACGAGGACTTCGAGTCCATAAGTTTCAGCAAATTCACCGGCCTCGGTTTCGGCCGTCCCGGTCATACCCGAGAGTTTATCATAAAGGCGGAAATAATTCTGCAAAGTGACAGACGCCATTGTGACGTTTTCAGGTTTAATATCGACGTTTTCTTTCGCTTCAATCGCCTGGTGAAGTCCGTCTGATAGGCGTCGGCCATCCATCATCCGTCCCGTAAATTCGTCAATCAAAACAACTTCGTCGTTTTTAACGATATAATCTTTGTCGCGGACATAGAGCTTATGCGCTTTCAACGCTTGGTTAATATGGTGAACCACGGTGACGTTTTCAACGTCATAAAGGCTCTCACCTTCAAATAGCCCGCGTTCATTCAGCAAATCTTCGATCTGCTCATTGCCTTCTTCGTTAAAGGTCGCGGTCCGGGCCTTTTCGTCAACTTCATAGCCTTCTTCATTGATTAGGGGTATAATTCCGTCAATCGTGCGGTAAAGCTCGGATTTGTCATCTGTCGGACCGGAAATAATTAGTGGCGTCCGGGCTTCGTCGATCAGGATGGAATCGATTTCATCGATAATAGTATAGACATGTCCACGCTGCGCCATTTCCTCGACGGAAAATTTCATGTTGTCGCGCAAATAATCAAAGCCGAATTCATTATTCGTGCCGTAAGTGATATCGCAATTATAAGCCGCTTTGCGCTGATTGCCAAAAGCTTCGTAATTATTGATGCAATCGACTGTCAGGCCAAGAAAGCCGTAAATCTGTCCCATCCATTCGGCGTCTCGTTTGGCAAGATAATCGTTAACCGTCACTATATGAACGCCCTTCCCGCTCAGGGCATTGAGATAGGCGGCGAGAGTAGAGACTAGCGTTTTACCTTCGCCAGTACGCATTTCGGCAACTTCGCCGCGGTGGAGCGTAATGCCGCCAATCAACTGCACATCATAATGGCGTTGTCCAAGGGTACGTTTAGCCGCCTCGCGGACAGTTGCAAAGGCTTCGGGCAACAGATCGTCTAGACTCTCGCCCTCTGTGAGACGGTTTTTGTAAATATCGGTTTGGGCCTTGAGTTCATCATCGCTCATAGCCTCGAATTGAGGCTCAAGATCATTGATCTTTTGAACCAGAGGGCGCAGTTTTTTGATCGTTCGGTCGTTTTCAGTCCCGAAAATCTTTTTGGCGATGCCTAACATGAAAAGTCCTGATTTTGTGCGGGGGTCGAAAATATTCGGGGCGGCTTTCCGCGGCGAGTATTCAAAGGCCCGGTCATTCTTTGTGTCGACTTAGGAAGCCTCCCTTGGTAAGTCAATAAATTGGGCCAGATATCCTGCATTAAGCTCGTTCATTCTGCTGGAATCAATGGAAAGGCCCGAGAGGAGGTAAACGCGATGTCTAGAATGTTTTTCATCCTGACAGTCACTTTAGGACTTGTTTTGGGTGCTTGCCAAAAAGGGGCAGACGAAACAGATACCTCCAGCCCAGCTGAAAACACCCGCTCTGATAGGGTGGAAATTGCGAAAGTAGATGGCACAACCCTGTATCAGGCGGATGTCGAACGCATGGCGGCCGAGAGAGGATTAATCAAAGCGGGGGAAAGCCTGCCGCAATCCGATCCGTCTTTTCAGTCACTTTTGGAAGAGCTGATTGATCAGCGTCTTTTAGCAGAGGCGGCAATACGTCGCGCATTAGATGAGAGGCCCGAAAACAAACGCCGTTTAGCGGCAGCACGAGAACGCATTCTAAGTAACATCCTCGTCGAGGAACACCTTAAGGAAACAGTCAATGAGCGGACAATCCGCCGTATGTATGACCAGCAATCTGAGTTAGCCGACAGGGGGGATGAAATCCGAGCGCGTCATATTCTTCTCAGTGATGAAGCCTCTGCCCAAGCCGCCGTTACGGCGCTTTCTGACGGGCAAGGATTTGCAGAGCTCGCCCGCTCCGTGAGTGCGGATGAAGGAACCCGCGAGAAGGGCGGTGATCTTGGTTGGTTTTCCCGTGACATGCTCAGCCGGGAGTTTACTCGTGTTGTCTTTGCGACCCCTGTGGGTGAACGCACGGATCCATTCAAAACGTCCCAAGGCTGGCACATCGTAGAGGTTCAGAACCGCCGCGCGTCTCCGACACGAAGTTTTGAAGAGCTTCGCCCGAATATTGTAAAATTCATGACCTTTGACGCAATTCAATCGCTGCTGGAAGACCTTAGAAACAAAAGCGAGATTGAAACCTTTTATTCCCTGACGCCTGGGGGGGAGGTCAAACTCCCTGAGCAGGTTGAAGACGGGGGTGAAGATAAAATAAATACAGAAGACCAAGATGGCTGATTATAAACTCTCCCCTTTCGCTCCAGAAGACTTCCCAATCTTGCCGCCGATTAAAGGATTTACTATGGCAACGGCGGAGGCGGGCATCCGATATAAGGGCCGCACCGATCTTTGGGTTCTACGCGCCGAGGTCGGAACGACGATAGCTGGGGTTTTCACAAAAAATCTCTGCCCCGGTGCGCCAGTGGATTGGTCACGAAAAGCTTTAAACATTACGACGGATGGGCCGAGTCTGGTTATTGTCAACTCCGGAACCGCTAATGTGTTCGGCGGACAGAAAAGCCGCGACGCGGTTATCGAAACCGCAGAGGGCGCGGCAAAAATCTTTGGCTTAGACGCAGAGGCCATACAGCTTGCCTCAACGGGCGTGATCGGCGTGCCGTTAGAGGCGTCAAAACTTGTCGATAAATTTCCGGAGATAAATAAAACCTTGCGCGCGGATGGATGGGAAGATGCCGCCCGCGCTATCATGACGACGGACACGCATCCTAAAGGCGCAACGGCGACAGCGGAAATTAAGGGGACAAAAGTGACCCTCAACGGTATCGCCAAAGGCTCTGGCATGATTGCGCCGGATATGGGGACAATGCTCGCTTATATCGCGACGGACGCCGCAATTTCAAAACCTGCATTGCAAGACATGCTCTCGGAGCTGGTGGAGACAAGCTTTAATTCTATCACAGTCGATAGCGATACTTCCACGTCTGACACGCTCCTTTTGCTCGCCAGCGGGCAAGCCGAAAATGCTATGTGCAAAGACGCAAATGAGCCATGTCTAACCGGATTTAAACAGGCGCTTCATTCGGTGATGAAGGACTTGGCTCTGCAAATTGTGAAAGACGGAGAGGGGATTACTAAATTTGTCACCATTCATATTTCAGGGGCTGTATCTGACGCCTCGGCCAAAAACATAGGCCTCAGCATTGCCAATTCCCCGCTTGTTAAAACCGCGATTGCGGGACAAGACGCGAATTGGGGACGCATCGTTATGGCGGTCGGAAAAGCGGGTGAACCCGCCGAGCGCGATAAACTCTCCATCTGGATAGGCCCGCATCTTTTGGCAGAACGCGGAGAAGCGGCGGCGGATTACACAGAGGCGCAGGGCGCAGCCTATATGAAAGAATCAGAAATAGATATCCGCGTTGACCTAGGGCTCGGCGAGGGGGAGGCGGAAGTTTATACCTGTGATCTAACACACGGCTATATTGACATCAACGCGGATTACAGAAGCTAATTAAATGCCAGATGTATCTAATAAACGCCCCGTGATTTACGTGGCGGCGGCCGCGATGATAGACCCAGATGGGCGCGTTTTAATAACCCGCCGCCCGACAGGGAAACCCCATGCCGGACAATGGGAATTTCCCGGCGGTAAGGTCGAAGACGGCGAGACGCCAGAACAAGCGGTCAACCGTGAACTCCGCGAAGAACTCGGATTAGAGCCTTGCGAAAGCTGTCTTCAGCCTTTCTCCTTTACCTCTTACGCCTATCCCGATTTTCACCTCTTCATGCCGCTCTATCTCTGCCGCCAATGGGACGGATTCGCGGTTCCGAAAGAGGGGCAAGGCATTAAATGGCTTTATCCCAACCAAATTGTAGAATTGGATTTGGTCGCAGCGGATGTCGAGTTGGCGCAGGAATTATCGGATCGGTTGCCGAGCGGCAAGCGGTTTGCGGTATAAACAAGTCCTATTCATAACACATAGGATAAAATTTTGATGTTCAGCCCTAACTCTCCTGCCCGGATCTCTCGTCTGGCGAGGTGAGCAGGATGGCTGGTAGTCTTAAACCTTCTTCTCATCCGTCCCTAACGCGTCGGCTAACCTCATTTTAGCACTTCCCGGTTTAAGTGGCTTTTGCTGGCTTTCATGCGGGCTCCAGCCTGTAAGCCAGAGGATTTCGAATTGGGAGGGAAATTTTCCGTCATCTGTTTTCGGATAAGCGGCCTCGATAGCTTCTAAATACCCTTTCGGGAGCGGCGCTTTATGTCTGGCGGTAAGTGTGTTGGTCAGGCCGAGGTCGCGGAGGTCGTTCACCAATGTTTTTAATTTTCCATAGGTGACGTTGACCCGGTCTTTATCGACAACCGGTAAGCTTAGTCCGGCCCGCCCCAAAAGAGCGGCGGCCTGCTGGTGGTCAATCATTGGATAAACTCGCGCCGTTGCGCCGCCGAAAATGGCGCTGTCGGCGGTATAGAGGGTTTGCCGCAAATTAGAGAGGCTATCCCCGCCAAAGAGCGCGGCGGTAAAAAGACCGTCGGCTTCCAGATGTTGCCGCAATCGCACCAAAGCTCCGGGCAAGTCATTTTCGGTTTGCAATTCCAAGAGGCTGATGATGAGGTCATATTCGCCGTTCACGCCTTCTAACCTATCTTGCCAGTCCAGTTTTTTTGGCTGACGGCCTGAGGGAAGGTCGGAGAGAATTGTCGCCCGCATATCGACTGGGGAGAGAACCACGCCTCGTTCAAACTGACGGTTGATATCGGCAATACGCGAGGCGGCGTCTTCTGCTGCACGGGTGAGCAAGAAGGACGGGCCGTTTTTGGTCATACGGTTTTGAGCCCGGTTGCGCGTGAGAGTTTGAGCCTTTTCATCAAATATCTGGGGGACTTTCGTTTTTTCCATGACCCGTATATGAGGGGGACATGGGCAAAAGGGAAGCGTTCACGGCGGTGCAATCTGTCACAAGGGGAGTTGTCAAAGCGGGGCTGGATATTGTTCTACCACCCCAAGACCCGTTCAGCAAAGATGATAAAGACTGGGAAGACATCCAGTATCTGGATGAGCCTTGCTGCGACATCTGTGGTTTTCCGTTTGAATATGCGGTAGGCGCTGGCGCACTTTGCGCCGGATGCTTAGCCAGCCCGCCGCGTTTCACATCGGCGCGTGCCGCCTTTATATATGATGATGGATCGCGGGATATAATTCTATCTTTTAAACATGGTGGCCGGACGGAGAATCTTTCCCGCTTTGCCGCGCAATTACGCCGAGCGGGACGAAGGTTTCTGCCAAAAGCTGATTTCATCGTGCCGGTTCCTTTGTACCGGACGCGGCGTATAAAGCGGCGCTACAACCAGTCTGTCCTGCTTGGACGGGCTCTTAGCCATATTACAAATGCGTCATTTGAAACGGAGGCCTTACGCCGCATTCGGGCGACGGAATCACAAGGCGGGCAATCGGCAGCTGGGCGGAAACGCAATGTTCAGGGCGCTTTTACCGTCGTAGAGGCCGCAAAAGAGAGATTGAGCGGTGCAAATATCATCTTGATTGACGATGTAATGACGACGGGGGCCACCCTAGACGCCTGCGCCTCTGTACTGTTACGCTCTGGCGCAAATCGGGTGGACGCCCTATGTCTAGCCCGAGTAATTAGAGACAAGCGGAGTCAAAAAGACTCTCAGGATAAAGACTCTCAGGTTAAAGACTGGCAAAATAAGGACGTTTTTGATGGCAAAAGTTGAAATGTATTCGAAAATGGGTTGCCCATTTTGTATTCGTGCCAAAGTGCTTTTGAAAAGCAAAGGTGTGGACGTCATTAATATTCCGGCCGCTATGAATCCAAACAAGCGGGCAGAGATGCGGGAGCGCTCCGGTGGGGCCAATACCTTCCCGCAAATCTTCATTGATGACAAACATATCGGTGGGTGTGACGACCTCTATGCTTTGGAAGAAAAAGGCGGTCTCGCTCCGCTATTGGCGGATTAATCTATGAAAGTAGGTCTTGTTCAGCTGTGCTCCGGAATCACAGTCAGTGATAATATTGCCGAAACTTCCCGGTTAATCCGCGCAGCGGCAGCGGAGGGCGCGGCTCTGATTGCGACTCCTGAAATGACCCATTTGGTTCAGAAAGACAAAAAAGATTTGCTTTCTAAAATATCCTCTCAGGACAAAGAGCCAGCGGTAAGAGCTTTTGCCGATTTAGCTAAGGAACTGAAAGTTAATCTCTTGATTGGCTCTATGGCGCTGAAAAACGGCGATAAGATTGCCAATCGATCTTTTCACTTCACGCCTGATGGCGTCATCAAAGCAAGTTATGATAAAATCCACCTTTTTGACGCGCAGGTTTCTGATACAGAAAGCTACCGTGAATCCTCGACTTATACAGCGGGGGATGGCCCAATCATGACGGCTGTGGGGCAGACCAAGATAGGTTTGTCCATATGTTATGACCTTCGCTTTCCGGCCCTTTACCGTCATTACGCGCAAAATGGCGCAGAAATTGTGACGATACCTGCGGCCTTTACCGTTCCCACCGGGCGAGCGCATTGGGATATTCTCTTGCGGGCGCGAGCTATAGAAACAGGGAGCTTTGTTCTCGCCGCAGCGCAAGGCGGCACGCACGCTGATGGACGTACGACTTGGGGCCATTCCAAAGTGATCGATCCTTGGGGAGATATTATTGCAGAACTTGATCATGATCGGTCAGGGTATGTGGTAGCAGAGATTGATCTGTCCGAGGTGGAAAAAGCGCGCAAACGTATTCCGGCCTGGGCGGATACCCGGCCATTCTAGAGCTTGCTTGTTTAGAGCTTGGCCTGACAGGGCACCCTTGGAAAATTCAGAAGCGTTCTTAAATTAAATCTATGATCCGATATGATCTCATATGCGAAAAAGAACACGTTTTTGAGGCGTGGTTTTCCAACTCCTCCGATTATGATCGGCAGGAGAAAGAGGGTTTGCTCTGCTGCGCCGTTTGCGCGAGCTCTGAGGTAAGAAAAACGATCATGGCCCCGAATGTGACAACGTCTCGCAAAAAGGAGCAAACCCGCGAGACGCACCAGAAATCTTTATCCGTTATGAGCGCGGAAGCCAGGAAAATGGCTGAGGCGGTAAAGGCAGAGATTAGAAAAAATTGCGAAAATGTTGGCGATAAATTTGCAGATGAAGCACGGGCTATGCATTACGGCGAAAAAGAAAGCCGTGGGATATACGGAAAAGCCTCCCTCCGCGAAGCGTCCGAACTGGCTGAAGAAGGCGTTAGTATTGCGCCTCTCCCAGATGTTTATGTTCCGGAAGAGAGTAAATCCGATAAAAAGCTGAATTAAATAATTATAGGTTTAAGCGGCGACCTTGGAAGATATATGCGCGTAATCCGTATAGCTGTTTTCGAGTAGAGGCAGGCTAAAGACATTATTTTCGCACTTTTCTTCCGCTCTGATTTCAGCTTGTTTTTTATCTTCCCGTATCGTTTCGAGAATATCGTGTGGTTTTGCAAATGGGCCAAGTCGAATTAAAAGAGCGTCTTGAGCGGCCTTGTCAGGCAAAGCGGTAAAAGCCAGAGCCTGTTCAAATGAAATAGTCTTGGCGAAGTAGGCTTGACGCAGCCGGGTAGAGAGCCGTGATAGGCTAATCGTTTCATTCACTGAGCGTCGATCCAAATAGAGCCGCTCGGCAATCTTTTCAATCGCGTTTCCGGATGCCTTCAGCTCCATGACGGCTTGATAGAGGTCACGACCGGAGAAAACGGAGGCCGCCCGAAAATCCATTTGTTTGGCTTCAGCGGTCAAAATATAAGGAATATTAACAAGGCTGCGCGGCAATGTACCAGCAAAAGACAGGCGTTTAATCGCTGCGAGGCGCTTTTTCCCGTCAATAACAACAAGATCCTTCCCGGCAACCGACACAATAACGGGTGACATCAGCCCAAATTCCAGAATTGATCTCTCAAGGTTTTTAACATCGTTAAGATTCTGCCCGCATAGAATAGGAGCCCGAAGTGTTTTAAAGGCGTTAAGTGGCGCTGTCTTTAATTCTGTGTGTTTCATAACCTCTTCCTTTCACAGACTTATACACAGGGTAATGTTTACCAAAGTCATTCGGTTCCATTAACTATGTGTCAAGATGGTTAACGGATATTAACGATTTAGAGTGTTATTATCATTGAAGAAAGTGGCCTAATTAAGACTCATCGATATTTCAGGCAATTAAGTTAATTAGTTAACGATGCCTTAATTTAAAAACTTACCCACAGTCAGGTAATTTATTCCCAAGTCGTCAGATATAGCCCACTTATTTGTAAGCGGATTTAAGGTCATTCCAACGGACGGCTCGGCTATGAGTCCTGCGTCCTTAAGGTATCGCTGCATTTCGCGGGGTTTGACAAGTTTATCATATTGATGGGTCCCGCGAGGCAACCACCGCAGGATATACTCCGCCCCGACTATGGCAAAGGCGAAGGCTTTAAAGCTCCGGTTTATGGTTGATGTAATCATGAGACCGCCGGGCCTTACTAGTTTTGCGCAATCTGATATAAAGTCGTGAGGACTAACGACATGCTCTATGACTTCCATATTCAAGACAGCGTCAAAAGGGTTTTCGCCGCTTTCAATGAGCTGTTCGACGGTGCCGTGGATGTACTTGACCTCCACCCCCACTTGTTCGGCGTGAGTTTTGGCTGTTTTCAAAGACTTTTCCAGCGCGTCCACGCCTGTTACATTTGCGCCCATTCTGGCCATAGGCTCGCATAAAAGTCCGCCCCCACATCCAATATCAAGAAGGCGTAGGCCTTTGAGCGGTTTGGACGCTTTCGGGTCGCGGTGAAAATGCTCACAAAGCGTATCGCGGATAAATTCAAGTCGGGAACCGTTCATAATATGAAGCGGCTTAAACGGCCCGCTCGGGTCCCACCAATCTGCGGCCATACGGGAAAAGCTTTCCATTTCCATCGGGTCGACGGAAACGGATGAGAGATGCTCAGGGGTCTTTTCGGAATAGGCCATAGCTTTGCTTTATCCCAAAGCCGCCCCCAAAGTAAGCAGAAGACGCCGCTTACTATGAGACGAACTGACGCGAACCGAAATAGCTATGAACAACCTTCGACCCATGAAACCTGGGGAAACTGACCCACCCGATAACTTTGGACTTCATCGTTTTTAACCTGAAAAACGGCGCCTCGTGTTTCGGAAAATGTCACAGTGTAGTCTTCCAATGTGGGCTCATATTTGCCGGGTGTGATGACCAATTTACCTGCATAGGCAGATTTGATGTCCTCGCCGGAGGATCCGAGGCCTACGCCCGTTGGCAAAGAAAGACTTCCTTCCTTCACATCAATACGGGCGAGTTTTTCATCAATCAACATAAACAAAACTTTTCGATCTTGCCCGTTTGTGGCGTAAAGGCAATTTCCCTGTTCGGGTACATTCGTCCCCAAAACCAGACCTGTCTCCTCCAGCGTATCGCCAATGACATAACTACCATACCCGTCTTTAGTCAGAACGGCGCTCTCATCCATGTTTTGGGACTCAGAGATTTGTGATTGAGTCGGAGACGTATCGGAGCCCGCCATATCTGTTTCAGTCTCCGTTGCCGCCGGAGAATCGATCATCTCACTGGTGTCAGATGCTTGCGGTTCCATCGGATCAGGCACAGGATCAGAATTATTATTACAGCCGATCAAAGCGGCGGAGAGAATAAATGTGCTTAGGATTGTTGTATTTTTTATTTTGAACATATCATTTCCAGTTCAGCTAAGGGTGAAGTTATGATCATCGCCTAAGGCGAACAATCTGTTTTAAAACCCAAATAATATACAGGGACCCAAAGTGAACGCCAAAGAAAGGAGGTTGGTTTCAACTTTTATTGGGTGAAGTCGATGAAGCGGTGGTAAGGGTAGAGCCGCCAAGCAAATTTTTCAGGTTGAACGCCAAAAGCGCCAAAGCAAGACACAGCCACAGAATCATCCAAACCCCTGCGGGAAAGAGCCCGATTTCCGACTCGAAAGCTTGTAAATCAGAGACTGGGCCATGTGCGGTATCTTGCAAGATATAGAGTAAACTAAGCACGCCCAAGACAAGAAGGCTTTCCCGTGCATAGCGGGTTTTAAATCCAATGAAATATAAACTCACGGCAAAACCAACCAGAATTAAAAAAGTGAAAACGGAATTAAACCAAATAATGCCGGCGAGCACTAAAATGGTGATAATTACGATTAAAGTCGACTTTATCCATTTGGGTTTGGCTGCCCCGATAAAGACTAAAGCATTCCCGAAAGATACGCTCCCGAGATAGCCGCCCAATATTATCAAGCCTTGTGATCCGCCGCGCGTGACTGTCAGCCCGCCGCTGTCGGGGTTGATTTGGATATAGTCTACAGAGCCGCCGCTTATGATTGCTGCGAAAGCATGACCAAATTCGTGTAGGACAGTGACAAAAATTCGAATAGGGTAAAGAAGACGCCAACCCCAAATACCACCGAAATAAATCAGCCCGAAATAAAGGGCGCAAATCAGAGCAAGGCGCCAAAGAAGTGCTTTTCGGGTTATCAATATTCGGACCTTAAGTTCCTAAATTTCCAGCGTTTAAAACAGTTTGACCGATTTTGACGTGCTGAACTAGAAAATCTTATCGGAATTAGCGACAAATAGCCACTAAAACGAAACAAATCCGTCGATTTGAGTTGAAAAAACGGCGCATCCGCGCCACAAGCCCGCTGATATATAACAGGGTTTAGCACGAAATATCTAATGGCCAGAATTGTCATGAAATTCGGCGGCACGTCAGTCGCTAATCTGGAACGTATCCGGCATGTGGCCTCTCTTGTTGAAGAAGAGGCCAAAGGCGGGAATGAAGTGGCAGTGGTTGTTTCGGCCATGAGCGGAGAGACGAACCGTTTAGTCGCATTAGTAGATGAACTGGACGCCGATGCTGGCCCAGATGGAAAAAAATGGGGCGATGCGATTGAGGATGAATACGACTCGATTGTCGCTAGCGGTGAACAAGTCACGTCAGGACTCCTTGCTATTGCCTTGCGCCGCCGAGGTCTTCGCGCGCGGAGCTGGCTAGGCTGGCAGATTCCCCTGCGCACGGATATGGCACATTCCATGGCACGGATTGCCGAGATCGAAAGCTCTGCAATTGGCCCGTCCCTCGCTGACGGCAATATCGCTGTCGTCGCAGGCTTTCAGGGCGTAAATGAGCAAAGGCGGATTTCCACGCTGGGGCGCGGCGGGTCAGATACTTCTGCCGTGGCATTGGCCGTGGCCTTGAAGGCAGATAGATGCGACATCTATACAGATGTGGATGGTATCTACACGACTGACCCGCGCATTGCGAAAGACGCACGACGCCTGAATAATATTGCTTTTGAAGAAATGCTTGAACTGGCCAGCCTCGGCGCAAAGGTTTTGCAGACCCGCTCCGTTGAATTGGCTATGAATTACAATCTCCCGATCCGTGTGCTGACCAGTATGGCCCGCGCCGGAGAAGAGAACCCCGGAACCCTAGTCTGTCATGAGGACGAAACCATGGAAGAACGTGTCGTAAGCGGCGTTGCCTATTCACGCGATGAAGCGCAAATCACCTTGCTGCGTCTGAAAGATCAGCCCGGCATGGTGGCCAAAGTCTGTAAGGCGATGGCCGAAGCCAATGTTATTGTGGACATGATTGTTCAGGGCATTTCAAAAAGTGATAGCGCCGCCAACCTAACCTATACGGTGGGAAAGCGCGACCTTGAAAAAGCGCTGGCCGCTTTAGAAAAATCAAAAGACTCAATCGGATTTGAAGGTGTAAAATCAGATTCGGATGTGACCAAAGTCTCTGTTGTCGGGATTGGAATGCGCTCTCATACCGGAGTCGCGCAAACGATGTTCGAGGCATTGGCGAAACGCAACATTAATGTAAAAGTCATTGCGACATCAGAGATTAAAATCTCGGTCCTGATCGATGCGGAATATACAGAACTTGCTGTCCGCGCACTTCATAGCGCTTTTGAGTTAGATCAGGCGGCGAAATTAAAAGTTAGCGCCCCCTAAACTTCAATTTCTATGACCGCGTCAATTTCCACTGCCACATCTAGTGGAAGGCTTGGCGCACTAACGGCGAAACGGGCATGACGTCCTGATTCGCCAAAAACATCTACCATGAGGTCAGAGCAACCATTGATAACTTTGGGAATGTCTGCCTGCGTTGCATTCGGAGCGGCTTGAACAAATCCGCCGAGTTTAACGATGCGCTTGATCCGTGAAAGATCTCCATCGCAAGCAGCTTTCATCTGGGCAATAAGATTAAGCGCCGATAACCGCGCAGCATCTTGTCCTCTTTCCACTGTAAGGTCTTCCCCCAATCTCCCTTCTATAGAATTGTCGCCTATTTTTGAAATTTGACCGGAAATAAAGACCAGATTACCGCTTATTACAAAAGGCATGTAATTCGCCACAGGCGCCGCCGCCTCTGGCAGGCTTAGACCCATATCTGCGAGAATGTCTTCATGGGATGTGGTTTCGGATGATGTCATTGCGATTGTTCTCCTTGATCAAACTCCGCTATAGAGTAGCTATGACCGACTCGCAAAAGACTTTCCCGCTTCCCTCCGAAAATTCAGAGATAATTGAGTTCCTCAAACAACGGCGCTCCAATTTGGCTAAGGTTATGGGAGAGCCGGGACCGTCGGAGGACGAGCTGAACCAAATTCTGCAAATTGCAGCGCGCGTTCCCGATCATCGGAAATTAGAGCCTTGGCGTTTCGTTGTTTTTCAGGGCGAGGCCAGATCCCGGTTTGGTCGTCACATCGCCTCTGCCTTTATTCGCAATAATCCCGAAATGCCAGAAGACCGGGCCATATTCGAAGGGGAAAGACTTTTACGCGCCCCCGTTGTTATTGCTGTGATCTCTTCCCCTATAGAATGCCCCCGCGGCACGCCACAATGGGAGCAGGAGCTTTCCGCCGGGGCGGTTTGTTTTAATCTATGCTTGGCCGCCCAAGCTCACGGATTTGGCGCGCAATGGCTGACCGAATGGTATGGATATGATGAGGCTGTCAATTCCGCTTTAGGAGTAAATGGGAATGAACGGCTGGCTGGATATATTTATATTGGCACGCCAGAGGTAGCCGCCACGCCGCGAGGCCGTCCAAATATGAGCGCCAAAATAACGCAATGGACGGACTAATCCTCAATTATTTGGTAAAGTTCACAGTAAATCACGCTTTTATGACGTGACAATTTCAAGAGGCCCCCATATAGAGGATTTGGTGAAGACCTTCGGGTTTTCAACCTTCGCCTCTGGCCACCATTGCGCCCCGTGTGGTCAGAGGCACATTCTCTATCCCTTTTATGACCTGCCAGAAGATACTTTTCGAGTTTTTTTAACGAGCATGCAATCCATACGGAATGCTTTCTGGCTTTTGAAAATGTATGGGTTATGATGATATATGACACGC
Organism: uncultured Hyphomonadaceae bacterium; assembly: GCA_913058335.1. Lineage (GTDB taxonomy): Bacteria > Pseudomonadota > Alphaproteobacteria > Caulobacterales > Maricaulaceae > Litorimonas. The sequence goes on along the minus strand of CAJXPX010000006.1, from coordinate 181,285 downwards.
TCTGCTGTAAAACAACCTGCTGACCAATCCATGGTGCCTGACCGGTCTCCGCTCCCAAAGCTTGAATTTATCACGCAGGAAACGCCGCAGCCTGGTGACGTACATGAAATTGCTGAGGGCGTTTTCTGGCTACGTTTTGCTCTGCCAATGCAAGGATTGGATCATATTAATCTCTGGGCTTTGCAAGACGGAGATGGCTGGGTCGTCGTTGATACTGGTATCGGTAATCGCGACAGTAAGGAAATTTGGCGTAAGCATTTCAAAGAACTAATGGGGGGGCGTCCGATTAACCGGGTTATTTGCACCCATTTACATCCGGACCATACGGGGCTCGCCGGATGGATGTGCCGCGAATTTGGCGCACCGCTTTTAATGACGCGCGGGGAGTATTTTCTCTGCCGCCTTATGGCGGCCGATACAGGCCGCGCGGCGCCGCCGGAAAGTCTTCGCTTTTATAAGAAGACGGGATTTACTGACGCGCAACTTGAACTTTACAAAGAACGGTTTGGCGGGTTCGGAAAAGCGATTTCGGAATTGCCACAAAGCTATGACCGGTTAGTGGATGGCGAATTAGGACAAATCGGCGGTCGCGAATGGCGGGTAATTATTGGGTCCGGTCACTCCCCGGAACATGCCTGCCTTTTCTGCCCAGAGCTTAATCTCTGTCTGAGCGGGGATCAACTTCTACCCAATATCAGCTCGAATGTCAGTGTCTGGCCGACTGAGCCCGAAGGCAATCCGCTAGAAGACTGGATTTCTTCTTGTCATCGTTTAAAACTTGAACTGCCGAATGATGCGTTGATTGGGCCAGCGCACGGGATCCCATTCCGAGGAGCCCATAAACGTCTTGATAAGCTGATTGAGCACCATGAAAAAGCCCTTCAGCGTTTGCTGGAGTTTTGTAATCAACCGCGTCTGGCGACTGAAGTTTATTCCGTTTTGTTTCGTCGTGAAATTACTGACAGCAACCGTATAATGGCGGTAGGCGAAAGTGTGGCGCATTTAAACTGTCTAAAAAACCGTGATTTGGTGACGCGCCGACTTAATGATGCCGGGCAGTTTATTTATATGGCCAAAAGCGGAGCCTTGGCGGCCTAAACTCTCATTCATTCACCGTCCATAATGGCTGGGTCATTGGGACAGTCTGATTTTTCATTAATCATATCGGCATAACGCCTCGCGGCCTTGGTTTGGTTTGGACCTTGTTTTACGAGTGCCTGAGCGCATCCGCTTTGGCCTCCTGCGGGCAGGCTCGCAACTACCAGCACGTTATCTCCGGCTCCCTCTGGTTTAGGGTCCTGCAAATTGAGGCGATAAATAAGGGCGTGCGCCTGTCCGTCTTTGAGGCGCCATTCTATTTTCTCTCCAGGTTGATTAAAGGGTTGGCGCTGAACTAGAAAGTCAGGCGATTGACCTGCTGCGAGCGTAAAACGACCGTCCCCATCGCGCGCGAAAATATCCATATCTTTGTAGCCATCACATTGATAAGTTTTATCGGCGCTTTCTGCGCTGCTTTCAATTACCTCGCAATTTTCCAAATTCAGTTTAGAATAGGCGCTATCAAACCCGTCGGATTCCGGTTCACTATCATCTGGAGTAGGTGATGAGTCGTCTCCCTCATCTGATTGCAACTCCTCAATGACTGGTTCGTCACCCACCTGCACAGAGTCAGATGCGTTATCACTACATGCCATAAGGGGCAGGACGAGCGCGAACCAGACAACCTGTTTCATTTTAATCATGGTTTTCCTTTGAGGAGTAAGGCTAATTAGTTTTTAAACGTGGCTGTGAGGAAAAGGTTCACATTCTTCCGGAGCACCTGATTTAAGCCCGCAAGAAATATTCATAGGCTTTGCTGTCGGTCTCTACGGCCATCGGATAACCCGTTTTAGCCAGACTCTCCTCCAGTTCATCGACATCGCCATTCGGAACCTGAAATCCACAAAGGACATGACCCGTTGAATTGCCGTGATTACGATAATGGAACAGGCTGATATTCCAGCGCGCGTCTAAGGCGACAAGGAAGTCCGTCAAAGCGCCGGGACGTTCCGGAAATTCAAACCGGAATAGCACTTCGGGAATATCGGCGCTGGCCCGTCCGCCGACCATGTGCCGCAAATGCCGTTTAGCGAGGCGATCTTGGGATAAATCGGTGACAGTAATATCATGGCTCGCCATATCTGATATGACTTTAGCTCGTTCATCCAGATCGCGGGTTTTTATCCCAACGAGGACGTGAGCAATTTCGCTTTCGGCGTATCGGTAATTAAATTCGGTGACGGGGCGTCGGCCCATCGCATTGCAGAAATTCAAAAATGCCCCGGGCCGTTCGGGAATAGCGGCGGCAAAAAGCATTTCTTCGCCGGCGCCGAGTTCTGCGCGCTCAACCATGTGGCCGATTCGATCAAAATTTACGTTCGCGCCAGAAATTGTCACAACGCAATCGCCCTCCGGCGCTTGTCCGTCGCGTGTATGCTTTATGAGTCCCGCAAGAGCCAAGGCTCCGGCTGGCTCTACGACGGTCCGCGTGGCCTCAAACACATCTTTGACGGCGGCGCAAATCTCATCATTCGAAACGAGGACAACTTCATCCACGACGAGTTTGGCAATCTCCAATGTATTGGTCCCGATAAGCTTCACAGCAACACCATCGGCAAAGCTGTCGACTTTCTCCAGCGGGGTTGGGACGCCTGCTTTTAGAGATGTCGCGAGGGTGGGCGCGCCCTTGGGTTCTACCGCGATAATGCGCGTCTTGGGGGAGACAGATTTAATCCAAGCGCCCACGCCGGAGACTAACCCGCCGCCGCCGGTGCATACGTAAACGGCGTCTGGTGTGCGGGGCATTTGCTCTAGAATTTCGCGGCCGACGGTGCCTTGCCCTGCAATGACATCTGTTTCGTCAAAGGGATGGATAAAGACCGCGCCCGTTTCTTCGGCGTAGTCCAGAGCGGCTTTGCACGCTTCGTCGTAATTATCCCCGACAAGCCGTGTTTCTGCGCCGAGACTTTCCACGGCTGTGACTTTAATGGCGGGCGTTGTAACGGGCATGAAAATGACAGCCGCCGTATTATAATAAGCGCCAGCCGCTGCTACGCCTTGGGCATGATTTCCGGCGCTTGCCGCGCAAACACCGCGGGCGCGCTCTTCATCCGTCAGACCAGCAATCCGATTGGTTGCCCCGCGAATTTTGAAGCTAAACACATCTTGCATGTCTTCCCGTTTGAGCCATGTGTTTCGACCAAGCTCAAGGCTCAATTTCGGAGCAAGCTCACAGGGCGTGCGTTTGGCCAGCGCGTAGACATTGGCGGCTTCAATGCGGGCTTTGAGATCATGAAGATTGACTTTAGACATTCTGGGCGATCCAATCACCCACTTGGGATGTATTCAATGCTCCGCCTAAATCACCTGTCGTTTGACCTGCTTGCAATGCGGCCTCGACCGCGTTTTCAATGGCGGCTGCTTCTTTGTCCAAACCAAAAGACAGGCGCAGCATCCAGGCGGCGGACAATATCATAGCGAGCGGATTGGCTTTGCCTTGGCCGGCTATATCCGGCGCGCTGCCGTGAATAGGCTCGTACATTCCGGTCTTACCGTGCGAGAGAGAGGCTGAGGGTATGACGCCCATTGATCCGCAGAGTACAGAAGCTTCATCGGTCAATATATCTCCAAACATATTTTCTGTCAGAATGACATCAAAGTCTTGGGCGTGAGTAAGCATGTGCATGGTCATAGCATCGACGAGGAGGTGTTCCAGTTCAACTTCGGGATAGTCTTTGGCGACCTCGATCACGACCTCACGCCAAAGGCGGGACGTTTCCAGCACATTTGATTTATCGACAGAAGTGACCTTTTTCTTGCGTGTCATAGCGAGATCAAAAGCTTTGACGGCGATGCGTCGGACTTCACTCTCGGAATAACGACATTCATCAAATGCGCCGCTTTCATCGCGTCCTTTCTCACCAAAATAAATACCGCCGGTGAGTTCTCGCATGACAACAAAATCTGTGCCTTCAAGTCTTTCGCGTTTCAGCGGGGCTTTGTCGATCAAAGCCGGAAAAGGTTTGCAAGGGCGTATATTGGCGTAGAGATTTAGATTTTTGCGCAAAGGCAACAGAGAGCCAAGCTCAGGCCGGTCTGAACCTTTTAAATGATCCCATTTTGGGCCGCCGACTGCGCCGAGAAGGATAGCGCCAGTGCGTTTACAGGACTCAAATGTCTCTACCGGTAAGGGCTCGCCTTTTGCATCAATGGCGGCGCCGCCGACCAGATGAAATTCACACTCCAAAGAGTGGTCAAACTTTGTCGCCATCGCTTTCAGGACAGTCATCGCCGCTTCACCGACTTCCGGACCGATACCATCGCCGGGTAGATAAGAAAAATTTATATTCATTTAATTTGCCTCATACGCTTTGATCGCGTCAGCCTGCATTTCGAGGTACCCCATTTCATCCACGCCTTGCATCAGGCAGTGGCGGGAAAATTCGTCGATTTCGAATTTATAAGTTCCGCCATTGCGCGGCAGGCGTACTTCACAGCTTTCCAAATCAACCGTGACATCCGCTCCGGGATTATCGAGCAGCCATTCATGGGCGCGTTTATCAATTACAATTGGGAGAAGTCCATTTTTCAGGGAATTGCTTTTGAAAATATCCGCAATCTCAGAGCTAATAACGACACGAAAGCCGTAATCTGTTAGGGACCAAGGCGCGTGTTCGCGCGAGGACCCACATCCGAAATTGTGCCCGCCAATCAGGATTTTGCATTGCTTGGCGTCGTCCGTATTGAGGATATGATCCGTGGCCGAGCCGTCTTCAGTATAGCGCCAGTCATGAAACGCATGTTCGCCAAGGCCGTCGCGGGACGTCACGGTCAAAAACCGCGCGGGAATAATCTGATCCGTATCAATATTTGCTGCCGGAAGGACGAGGGTTTTAGACGTGATGGTGGTAAGGGGAGCAAAGGTCATTAGGCGGCTCCCTTTAAGGTTCGGGCATCTGTGATCACGCCTGTCACGGCGGCGGCGGCGGCTGTTTCCGGGCTGGCGAGAACCGTTCTTGCGCCCGGGCCTTGTCGGCCCGCAAAATTTCGGTTGGAGGTCGAAACAACTAATTCGCCCGGCATCGCTTTATCACCGTTCATGGCGATACACATCGAACACCCCGGCTCGCGCCATTCTGCACCCGCCGCCGTGAATATTTTGTGCAGACCTTCGGCTTCAGCTTCGGTTTTGATTTGCTCGCTGCCAGGAACAACAATCGTGGTAACGCCTTCAATGACTTTGCGGCCTTTCATAATACGCGCGGCAGAGCGGAGGTCGTCCATTCGAGAATTGGTGCAGGAGCCGATAAAGACTCGGTTTACTTTTGCGCCCGTAATCGGGCCGCCCGCTGTCATCGACATATATCCGAGCGCTTTTTCTTCGGCTTCATCTGTGGCGGCAGGAACCATTCCGTCAATCGGCATCGCCATGCCGGGGTGGGTGCCGTATGTCACCATGGGGCGGATGTCCTCGGCCTTGAGGTGGACTTCTTTATCGTAAGCTGCGCCGTCATCCGTGGCGAGGCTCGCCCAGTCTTTACAGGCGGCATCAAAATTATCAGGCGCGAATTTCCTCCCTTTTAAATAATTAAATGTGATTTCATCCGGCGCAATTAATCCGCATCTCGCGCCGGCCTCAATCGACATGTTACAAACCGTCATGCGTTCATCCATCGTCATGTTTTCGAACACAGACCCACGATATTCCAGCGCGTAACCGGTTCCGCCGCCAACGCCGATTTCAGCGATAATGGCAAGGATGACGTCTTTGGCAGATACGCCGTCGCCCAATTCTCCGTCGACATGAATGGCCATGGTTTTGGGTTTGCGCATGAGAAGGCACTGATTGGCCAAAACATGGCCGACTTGCGTTGTACCAATGCCAAACGCAATCGCGCCGAATGCGCCGTGGGTCGAGGTATGACTGTCGCCGCAGACAATGGTCATGCCGGGCTGTGTCGCGCCCAGCTCCGGCCCCATCACGTGAACAATGCCGCGATAGTCCGAATCGAATCCGTGCGTTTCAATGCCGTATTCTTTTGTGTTTGCGAGCAGCATATCGACCTGTTTTTCGGCTTGCTCCGTCACAAAAGGGCGCGAACCGTCAGTATTTTTCAAAGTCGGAGTGGAATGATCAATGGTGGCCAGCGTCCGATCCGGGCGGCGGACTTTCAATCCGCGCTCGCGTAACACGGTAAAGGCCTGCGGGCTCGTGACTTCATGGATGAGATGCAGATCAATATAGACCGTTGCCGGATGGGCTGAAGACTCCGGCACAACAATGTGACGATGCCAAATTTTATCGAAGAGGGTTTTAGGGTGTTCAGTCATTTCTAATGCTGCGCTGCGATCGCTTTTTGGCGATCGGCTCTCCGTTCAATGCGGTTGATGACGTCGAGATAGGCCCGCGCTCCGGCGAGGACGGTGTCCGTGCTTGTTCCGCGGCCATGATAGGCGTTAAACTCTGTGCTGACCTGAACCGAGGCTTCGGCCATGGCGTCTTCGCCTTCCGATACGGATTGAACCGAAAAACTGTCGAGATGGAGCGGCTGTCCGGTGATGTGCGATATGGCGAGGAAAGTCGCATTGACCGGCCCGGCAGCTTCTTGGCTCCATTTTTCTTCGCGCCCGTCATCATGGTGGAGTTTTACTGTCGCTACAGGGTTTTTGCCATCATCCGACCCAGCGGAGACATAGAGACTGTCGATATGCCACGGCCCACTTTCGCCCACAGCTTCGCCCAAAATGATGGCTTCAATATCGGCGTCGAACACTTCTTTTTTCTCGTCGGCTAAGGCTTTGAACGAGACGAACACAGTCTGGAGCTGGTTCTCGCCCAAATCAAAGCCGAGCTTTTGCGCGCGGTCTTTCAGAGCGGCGCGACCCGAATGTTTGCCGAGAATGAGATTGTCCGTGCTGACCCCGACATCTTCGGGTTTCATGATTTCATAAGTTTCGCGATTGGCAAGCACGCCGTGCTGATGAATGCCGCTTTCATGCGCGAAGGCGTTCTTGCCGATGATGGCTTTATTGCGCGGAACGGGGTTGCCCGTAATCGTCGCGAGGAGTTTCGACGCGCCGTAAAGCCCTTGCGTTTTTAATTGCGTAGAAAGGCCATAAAAATCGGCCCGCGTGCGAAGGGCCATGGCGACTTCCTCAAGTGCGCTATTGCCCGCCCGTTCGCCAATGCCGTTCAGGGCACATTCCACCTGCCGAGCGCCGCCGCGTACGGCCGCCAATGAGTTGGCAACGGCCAAACCCAAATCATTATGGCAATGGGCCGAGAAGATTACCTCTTCTCCCCCTTCGATTTCGCGCACTAGAAATTCGAATAGATCCTGAATTTCTTCGGGTGTGGTATAGCCAACTGTATCCGGAATATTGATTGTCGTGGCGCCGGCTTTGATGGCGGCTTCGCAGACCCGTTTCAAATAATCGCGTTCCGTGCGGATGGCGTCTTCGCAGGAAAATTCGACATCGTCCGTGTAATTACGAGCGAGTTCAATGCCGGCAATTGCGCGGCGCACTATTTCGTCCTTGGACATTTTAAGTTTAAATTCGCGGTGCAGCGGCGAGGTTGCGATGAAGGTATGGATGCGGCCTTGTGCGGCAGGTTTTATGGCCTCGCCACTGGCGCGAATGTCGCCTTCATTGCAGCGCGAGAGGGAGCAAACCACCGATTCTTTGACTTCGGTGGCTATCGTTTTGACGGCTTCGAAATCACCGGGGGAAGCCGCGGCGAATCCAGCTTCCATCACATCGACATTCAGGGCCTCCAGCGCTTTTGCCATTTGTAGCTTTTGGCCCGCGCTCATGGAAAAGCCGGGCGCCTGTTCGCCGTCGCGTAAAGTGGTATCAAAAATTTTGACGTGTGTGTCGGTCATGGTGTTATCTATTTAAATAATTGGATTACTCTGCGTGTTCAGCTCTTGTACGTCGTCCAACGCGCTCGGCGGAGACGACATTGTACAGTCGTTCCAGTTGTCGGCAGAGAAGGTCAAGATCATTCGGTCCGCCCGTATCCTCGACATGGACGAGCAAGTCGAAATTTCCGTCCACGCGCTGGGTACAATGCACGTCGCGATAATCATATCCGCGCCGTTCGATCGTGCCGAGCGTGCGCAAAAGCGTGCCCTGAACGTCGTGAAGGACGGCTTTCAGCTTGCCTTGAATACCTGAAGGTTCGAATGTCTTATCACGTTGTAATTCAGCCATCATGTTTCTCCGAAAATTGACGAACGAAAATTAAATGTTGTTTTGTCATTCACCAACTTGATAGCCAAACCAGGTCGGGTAATGACGAATGTGGGATGTGAATTATTTAACACCCCCTACCGCTCCATCATATCGGCATTGCTTCGCCCGGGCGGGACGAGCGGCCAGACATTTTCGGCCGTATCGATTTTGACGTGCATGAGGACGGGGCCGTTTGTGGAGAGCAGGCGGTCTATACCCGCGTCAACCTCATCGCCGCGCGTGATGGTAAAGGCGTCGATTTGAAACGCCTTGGCGACGGCGGCGAAATCCGGATTGTCGTCAAGATTCACTTCGGAGTAGTTTTTCTCAAAGAACACTTCTTGCCATTGGCGCACCATACCCAGGGCTGAGTTATCGAGCAGGACGATTTTCAGCGGAATGTCGTAACGGTTGAGCGTTGCGAGTTCTTGAATGTTCATCATGATAGACCCGTCGCCGGACACCGTGATAACGGTTCTGTCCGGCGCGCCGAGTTTTGCGCCGAGGCCAGCAGGCAGACCGAAGCCCATGGTCCCCAATCCCCCGGACGTGATGTGATCTTTCGGATCATCGAAGTAACAATGCTGCGCCACCCACATTTGATGCTGTCCCACATCACAAGTGATGATTGCGCTGTCGTCCGCGCGGCGCGAGAGATCGTGGAGGAGCTTAGGGGCGTAAATGCCGCCGCTCGTCATATTGGTGATGGGCGATTTATAATCCCACGCATGTTCCGTGCGGCGGTCATAGCAGAGCTTTGTCCACTCGCTAATATCCTCATGCTCGGCGTTGTCCTTGAAGGGATCAAGTGCGGCGAGGTTCTTTTTAAGTGACCCGTCCAAGCCGACATTCACGCGACGGAGTTTATCTATTTCCGCAACGTCAATATCCAGATGAACGACTTTGGCGTTCGGCGCGAACGTGTCCAGTTTTCCGGTGGCGCGGTCATCAAACCGCGCGCCTGCGACTATGAGCAAGTCACACTCCTGCACCGCGTAATTGGCGGCGCGAAGGCCGTGCATGCCGAGCATCCCTAAATAATTCGGATGATCATTCGGAAGCGAGCCGAGACCCTTTAATGTTGAAACAACGGGAATTTGCGTCCGCTCCACAAGGTCACGAATTTCCTGGACTCCGTCACCCTGAGCAATGCCGCCGCCAATATAAAAGAGCGGCTTTTTGGCATCGCGCATAAGTTTTTCAGCCGCCGCTATGTCTTTGCTTTTGCCCATTTCGGGCTTTTGCTTTGGGTAAGGCCGCCAGCGATGACGCTCTGTCGTAAGTGCGTTGGCAACGTCTTTCGGGAGGTCAATCAGAACAGGGCCGGGGCGGCCTTCGCCTGCGATGAAATAGGCTTCGGCCACCATGCCCGGAATATCGGCCGGGTCGCGGGCAATATAGCTGTGTTTGACGATGGGCAGGGTAATACCGAAAATATCGACCTCCTGAAACGCATCCGTTCCGATGAGGTTTGTCGCGACCTGACCGGTGACAAAAACCACAGGAACCGAGTCGAGATAGGCCTCAGCAATGGAAGTAACGAGATTGGTCGCGCCGGGACCAGAAGTGGCAAAGGCCGTGCCGGTTTTCCCAGTGGCGCGGGCATAGCCAATCGCGGCCATGCCGCACCCCTGTTCATGGCGGCAAAGGATATGACTCAGCTGAGGCACACGTGGCAAGACGTCATAAACCGGCATGATCGCGCCGCCGGGATAACCAAAAATAGTTTCCACGCCTTGCGCGGCAATCGATTCCAGCAAGAGCTGCGCGCCTGATTTCGGCTCGCGGTCTTCGAGAATTTCGGCTCTCTGTATGTCAAACTGCATGGCTGTGGTCATGTTTTCGTCCTTGCCGTGATAGGTCCCGGCACAAGGGCCGGGACGAGTTTACGGGTTTAGTTCTTATCCTTATCGACAATTTTATTTGCGCCGATCCAAGGCATCATCTCACGGAGTTTGCTCCCGACCTGTTCAATCGAATGCGCTTCCATATTGCGGCGGCGGGCGGTCATGGAAGGATATCCCATCGCGCCTTCCATGATGAAGTTCTTGGCGTAAGTTCCGTCTTGAATATCTTTCAAGCATTTGCGCATCGCTTCGCGGGATTGCTCGTTAATGACGCCTTCGCCCGTTGTGTATTCACCAAATTCCGCATTGTTCGAGATGGAGTAATTCATATTCGCAATACCGCCCTCATACATCAAATCGACGATGAGTTTTAATTCGTGGAGACATTCGAAATAGGCGAGTTCGGCGGGATAGCCGCCTTCGACCAAAGTCTCATAGCCCATTTTGACGAGCTCGACCGCGCCGCCGCAAAGAACGGCTTGTTCCCCGAACAAATCGGTTTCAGTTTCGTCCTTGAACGTTGTGTGGATGATGGCCGTCCGTCCGCCGCCAATGGCAGAGGCATAGGACTTGGCAATTTCAATCGCCGCGCCGCCATTGGCGTCTTGCGCGACAGCGATAAGATCAGGAATTCCCCGCCCATTGGTAAATTCATTGCGAACCGTATGTCCCGGCGCTTTCGGAGCAATCATGATAACGTCGAGATCGCGGCGCGGCACGATTTGGCCGTAATGAATAGCAAAGCCGTGACCAAAAGCGATAGCGGCCCCTTCCTTGATATTTGGCTCTATGTCTTCACGGTAGATACGGGCTTGATGCTCGTCAGGGGTAAGAACCATCACAACGTCTGCGCCTTTAACGGCCTCTGCCGTGGCTTTGCTTTCAAGGCCTGCGGCTTTGACTTTTTTATTGGTCGCGCTTTCAGGGCGAAGGCCAACAACAACATCCACGCCGGAATCTTTTAGGTTTTGCGCATGGGCGTGACCTTGGGAGCCAAAGCCAAGTACGGCCACTTTCTTGCCCTTGATGATTTCAAGGTCACAGTCTTTGTCGTAAAATATTTCAATACTCATAGTGGATAATCCCGGTTTAAATTAATTGGAAAAAGGAAAAGAAGTTATGGCACCCTTAGACGCGCTGCCGACGAGTTTAGCAAATTTGGCATAGGCCCCGCTGGGGTATTTTGCTTTGGGCGGTGTCCAGCCCTTAGATCTGGCTTTCAAATCGGCCTCGACATTGATGGTTTGTGCCTCGACATCAATTGTGACTTTGTCCCCGTTTTGAACAAAGGCGATAGGCCCGCCATGGGCCGCTTCGGGCGCGACATGGCCAATCACAAAGCCGTAGCTGGCGCCGGAAAAACGTCCGTCAGTGATAAGTGCAACATGGTCGGCAAGGTCCTGCCCGACGAGGGCGGCCGTGACGCCAAGCATTTCGCGCATGCCCGGCCCGCCTGCGGGGCCTTCATTACGGATGATGATAACATCGCCCTTATTGATGCCGTTATTTTGGACGACCTCGAAGCACTCTTCTTCGGATTCGAACACTCTTGCCGTGCCTTCAAAGAATAGCGCGCCGTGACCTGCGAGTTTGACGACGCAGCCTTCGGGCGCGAGGTCACCGTAAAGAATGCCGTAGCCGCCGCGGGATTTAACAGGGTTATCAAAATGACGAACAACGTCTTGCCCTTCCGCTTCTTTGGCGTCGATGATTTCTTCGAACAGGCTTCGACCCGTAACAGTCGGGCTATCCTCAATCCGCCCGTCTTCAACGAGGCGTTGACCGATTAAGGCTGAACCTCCGGCTTCATACAGATTGAACGCCATATACTTTCCACCCGGCTTTAGGTCGCCGATGACAGGGGTATTTCGGGAGATGCTGTCGAAAGCGTCAATATTGAAGTCCTTGACTTCGGCCTCGGAGGCGATGGCGAGCAAATGTAAAATCGCATTGGTCGAAGCGGCCGTCGCAGAAAGCGCAATTGCGGCATTCATTAATGAAGTGTGCGTGACCATGTCCCGTGGTAGGCGGTTCTCTTTCACACACTCAACAACAATTTGTCCGGCGCGATAAGCCGCTTTGTTCTTTTCTTCATCTACCGCCGGAATATCATTTATTCCCATTGGAGAGAGGCCAAGAAAAGTCATTGCCATAGCCATCGAATTGGCGGTGAATTGACCGCCGCAAGCCCCCGCCCCGGGACAGGCGGCTTTTTCAATATCTTTTAATTCTTCGTCATCAATTATGCCGGCGGCGCAGGCCCCTACCGCTTCGAAGACGTCCTGAACCGAAAGGTCTTTGCCTTTGTGATTTCCGGGCATGATAGAGCCGCCGTAAAGCACGAGTCCGGGAACGTTCATCCGGGCCAAGGCCATGCCCGCCGCCGGAATGGTTTTATCACACCCCACCAAAATAATAACGCCGTCAAGGCTGTGACCTTTGACGGCGAGTTCGATCGAATCTGCAATCACTTCGCGCGACATTAAACTGGCGCGCATCCCTTCACTGCCCATCGTTATACCATCGGAAACGGCGATGGAGTTGAAATCGACCGGCGTCCCGCCTGCAGCACGGATGCCAGCCCGAACCGGAACAGCGAGTTTGTCGAGGTCCATGTTGCACGGGCCCATATTGGTCCATGTATTGAAGACCGCAATGATGGGGCCTTCGAAGTTTTCGTCGTCCATGCCCGAGGCGCGTAGCATAGCGCGCGCAGCGGCGCGGCTCGGGCCTTTGACAATCGCATCACTTCGCTTTGTGTCGTTCTTTTCAGTCATAATTTCGTTTCAACTCACCAATTTATACGCAATAAAAAACCCGCTCTGGTTGGAGCGGGTGATATCTAGAATTTACATTTATTCTAAAACCCGCTCGCGACTCCGCTAATCAGCAGCACCACCACTAAAGATAGGAGAAGGAGTCCAATAGACGGCAAATCGTTCACGCTAATCTCTTGCGCGGCGACTATGACGTCTGGGTCTTTCTGATTATTAATAGGGTTCATGTTATCCTGCTTAAACTCGATAAATTCTTTAAGTGAAAGATGTGAGGGGCTCAAGGAAAAAATTTACTGGTCACTTGCGAATTATATTAAATCTCTGAAAAATATTTCCAATATAAATGATTTTTAAGAAAAAGATTGCCTTAAGGCGTTTATGAGGTCCACTTCTGCTTCCATTCCGACAGACAGACGTAATAATTTATCGCTGATACCGGCTTTAAGCCGCGCCTCTTCCGCCATGCCGCGGTGGGTCATGGTGGACGGCTGACAAATCAGACTTTCGACCCCCCCGAGAGAGGCGGCGAGTTGGAAAATTTCAATAGAATTTAGAATTTTCGAAGCTGTTGCCGCATCTTGAACTTCAAAAGACAACATTGCGCCGGGGCCAGATTGCTGGGCTTTCATTATCTTGTGTCCAGGGTCAGAGCGCAGCCCTGGATAATAGACTTTAATCACGGATTTATGTTTCTGGAGGAATTTGGCAATCGCCTGAGTGTTTCTCTCTTGTATGTCCATCCGCGCAGATAGGGTTCTAAGGCCGCGTAGGGTCTGCCAACTGTCAAAGGGAGAACCTGTAACGCCGGAACAATTCGCCCACCACGCCAATTTTTCGCCGTGCTCTTCGGTTCTGGCAATTACCGCGCCGCCGACGACATCGCTGTGCCCGTTGAGATATTTTGTCGTGGAATGGACGACTATATCACAGCCAAGTGCCAAAGGCTGCTGCCGCACGGGTGAAAGAAAAGTATTATCCGCGACGACGATCGCGCCGCAAGCTTTGGATAGTTTCGCAATCTTTGCAATATCCACCAACCGCATGAGCGGGTTGGACGGCGTCTCTATCAAAACCATGGCCGGTTTTTCGTCGAGCGCGGCGTGCAAGGCGTCGGAATCTGATTGGTCAATAAACAGAACCCGAATACGGCCTTGTTCGGCGCGGTGTGTCAAAAGTCGGTGCGTGCCGCCGTAACAATCATGCGGCGCAACAATGAGGTCATCCGCTTTTATTAGGTTGAGACAAAGATCAATTGCGCTCATTCCCGAAGAGGTAATAGCCGCAGCCGCCCCGCCTTCCAGCGCCGCTAAAGCTTTGGCCAGACCATCGCGGTTCGGATTATTCGTCCGACCATAATCATAAGGGCCCTTTTCCTCTACACTCGGCCAGAGATAAGTAGAGGTGGTGTAAAGCGGCGGCGCAACAGAACGGAACGCCGGGTCTGCGCCGATTTCGGCTTGAACAATTTGGGTCTGGAGGTCGGGTTTATTTGTCATAATCTATTTTCGGTTTTGTCTTCATCAAACCAACTCCTTGCAAAACGCCTCAAGCCTCGGGCTCATGGCGTCGTATTCTTTCAAGAATGCATCGTGGCCGTAAAGGCTGGTGAATGTAAAGAGTTCGCTTGGCCCGGCGAGGCGGTCACGAAGTTCGCGCATATCGGGGAGGGGGGCGAGCTGATCTGAAATCGCGGTCATGAGCAAGGTCGGTGTCGTGATGTTTTCCGGCTCAACCCGGTGAAGATCGACAGATTCCGAGAGCGCCAAGAAACGCCGCGCATCCATGTCTTGCGCGAAGACGTCCCCGCGAGAGCCTAAATAATCGCAAATATCGAAACTGAACGGATTACGGCCTGTCTCACTGAGGGTAAAGCGATCAGCAAATTCTTCTGGCGTGCGGTAAGTCGTCATGGCGAGTTCGCGGGCGAGCTTGAGACCCGCTTCGGGCTTGCCCGCTTCTAATCCGAGACGCACAACACGGCGCTGTATCCCGCGCCATCCTACGCCAATCGGATAAGGCTTGTGCGCTGCGCCGATAATGCAAAGGTTTTCCACCCAGTCTGAGTGATTCTGAGCAAGGGCGAGCGAACACATCCCGCCATAGGACGAGCCGATCATTGCTTTGGCGGGGCCGAGTTTTTCAGCTTCGAGGAGGTCGACTATCCGTTTTGCTTGGTCGGCAGTTGTGATAGTTTCCGGACAGTCCAGCCCGCCTGTGCCAGGAGCAAAATCCACACCGAGGACACGGAATTTATTAAGATCTATCGCGCCGCCCTTGCGCACGAGTTTAGACCACCATCCGCGATTGAGCCACCCGCCATCCGCCACAAACCGTGTCGCCGAAATACCGCCCAACACGATTAGGAGCGGCCCTTCGGGGTTGCCATAAAACCGGCCTCGCACGACGTCGTTTTTTATATCACAGCCACGTTGCAAACTAACCGTTCCGCGGTCCAGTTGAATGTCTTTGGCGATGTGCGCGTCGGTTGCCATATAGACTAATCCTAATGTTTTAGGGCCAGTCTGCAATCAAAAGCGGGAGAAAACGAGGGCAGGGAGCCTCTTCGTCTCATCTTCCGACTTTCGCCGCAGGATTTGGCACCTTCTGGGTTGCCCCGACGTCAAAGGGCCTGTCCCTCGGTCGGTCTTGATGAGTAGGGTGGATATGAGGGGCCAGGACGGCGGCGTCAAGAATTATTCAGAGCGAGCGCTAACCCTGCTGTGCTTCCATCCGGTTCCACCAGACAAGCGCCATGAACAGGCCCTTGAAAGAGGGCAGGCTAAGCAGAGAGATAAGAGCGGCAATTCCAATCAAAGAAGACGTTGCTATCCAGTTGGCAATTGACGTGTCGAAAAAGAAGAAATGATATACAACCACAATTACATGGGCGGATAGGGTCATAGAGGCCCAAGCGGGTGCGAGATCCGCGCGTACTGTGTCCCATTTTTTATGGCAATTCTGGCAATTTTGAACCGGTTTGAGGTAGCCTTGAAACAGGCGTCCTTTACGGCACCGGGGGCATCTTAACAAAGCGCCTCGTCCCATAGCGGCCCAAAGGCTGTTCGGAAAATTTTCTCTAAGGTCAGGATGTGACATAAATCCTATATAGGATGTGAAGCCTAAGAGCGCTAAGTCAAAAGGCAGCCTGCGGCGATTTGGCGGCATAATCTGACATCAAGCTGTATTTATAAGCCTCATGGCCCTCATAAATATCTGCATAGAATTGACTTGTTCCGTTCATTTCTGTAATGTTGAGGCTATGAAAAACTGGTCTGACTACCCCATTTTGCTCGCTGTGACGGAGGTCGGAAGTCTAACGGCTGCCGGCAAAAAATTAGGTATGAGTCAGCCCACTGTTGGCCGGCGTATCCGAGCGCTTGAGGATCATTTCAAAACTCCCCTTTTACGCCGCGAAGACGGTGTCTTGGTACCGACCCGATTTGGTCAATCTATGTTGGATCACATCCGGCGCATGCAGGATGAAGCCTCCGCTATTGACCGTAGCTCCGCAACTTTGGAAGACTCGCTTTCCGGCGTGGTTCGCCTCTCTGCAACCGAAGGCATAGGGACGGCTTGGCTTCCAGGCGTTATTCAGCGTTTTCGCGAAGAACACCCAGACATTTTGATTGATCTTGGAATTGGATTCAGGGACTTCAATCTGGCCCAACGGGAGGCCGACATTGCCTTGCGGTGGGAAAGTCCGGGAGAGCAAAATTCCTTGATTGGGCGGAAAGTGGCAAAAGTGTCGTTCGGGTTTTATGCATCATCCGATTATATTACTGAAAACGGACAGCCGACAACCTTGGAAGAGATCGGCGATCATGACGGTATCATGGCTAATATCATGGACGGTAAACAGCTCTGGTTACGTGACGGCGATGAGGTTATCTATCCGCCGAAGCGCGTGACTTTTCAGACAAACTCCATCTGGGCATTTGGAGAGGCGCTGGAACATGGCTACGGAATCGGGATGGAATCTTTGTGCGGCCGTGATACACACCGCCGCAAAGATTTACAGCGCATCTTGCCGGACATTACGCCGACCGAAGATCTTTACTTGGTGGCGCATCAGGATTTGCGTCGATCCACACGAATTCGAGCTGTTTTCGATTTTTTGGTTAAAGCCTTTAAGCAGGACCAAGAGTATTTCAGAACGGGCGGGCGCTCTGCTTTTGATTATGAATCGAGTAAAGGCCCGGCGTCCAAAACAGGGCGTCTTCTCGACGCGGCAGAATAGCTGGCTGTTTTGACCCTTCGCTGATAAAGCTCTTCTCATGACAGAAAAAACCATAGATTTTGGATTTGAAGAAATTCCCGAGAGCCAAAAGGCCTCGCGTGTGCGCGGCGTATTTGATTCTGTCGCGGGCAGTTATGATTTGATGAATGACGCGATGAGTATGGGTATTCACCGGGTCTGGAAAAACATGACGATGGCAAAGCTAAACCCGCAACCGGGAGAAGCCCTGTTGGATGTTGCGGGAGGGACGGGGGATTTGGCTCGCCGTTTCATTCAAGCTGCCGAAGAGGTTCGGACGCGGCGCGGCGGAGACCCGGCCAGCGCCATTATTTGTGACATCAATGCCCAAATGCTGTTGGCGGGTGTGAGCGAGAAAAAAGATGCCGGTATGAATTTGTCGCGGGTTTGCGGAGACGCGCAAAACCTGCCTTTTTCTGATGCGCAATTTGATGCGGTGACGATTGCCTTTGGCATTCGGAATGTGACAGACCGCGATTTGGCTTTACGAGAGTTTTTCCGGGTTTTAAAACCGGGAGGGCGCTTAGCTGTTCTGGAATTTTCGACCCCGCCTACCAAATGGCTCCGGGAGTTTTATGACGCCTACTCCTTCTCGGTTATCCCGAGATTAGGACAAGCGCTTGCCAAGGACCGCGATAGCTATCAATATTTGGTCGAATCTATTCGCCGGTTCCCGAAGCAGACCCAATTTGCCGAAATGGTACAACAGGCGGGCTTTAGCCGAGTGGGATATGATGATTATAGCGGAGGAATAGCCGCGCTTCATACCGGGTGGAAAATCTAATATATCCCGCCTTTGAAATGGGGAACGTTTTTCCAAGTTATAAGTAATTTAAATTGTATTTATTTGTAATTGTGGAGTTTTTCATGCGACCGTTAATGCCTGCCCTTTCAATGCTTATCCTAGTAGCTGGTCTTGCCGCTTGTACGGGCGCAACAAATACAACTTCTGAATCTTCTGACGTGGCCGGAAACCAATCTGAAATAAAAGAAATTGTCGGTCAAATCAGCTATCGTGAACGCATAGCTTTGCCGCCTGGTGCCGTTGCAGAGATTAAGCTTCAGGATATCTCCATTGCTGATCGCGCCGCGACTGTTTTGGCAGAGCAAAGGATTGAATTTGCCGGGCAACAAGTGCCGGTAGATTTTAAGTTAGATGTGGACGCGGACGAGCTTGAGTCCAGGGGGAGATATTCGGTTAGAGCTGTTATCAATGATGGAAATGACCGTTTATTATTTAATACTGATACAGCCCACCTCGTTGAGCCGGGGCCTGAAAATGTGGATATGGGTTTACTGATTTTACGTCAAAACACGTCTCCAACACAGGGTAGCGGAGATATAGATATGCGAGTCTATACTTGCGGCGATACGAATGCTGCGATTATGCCTGGTGATGATATGATCCAGCTGAAGGTTGACGGCGTCTCTTATGACCTTCCACGCGTTCCGTCCGCATCGGGCGAGAAATACCAAGCCAATATTGAGGCACAAACCGTCATGTTCTGGTCTAAGGGCGAGACAGCCTTATTAGAAATAGGCGAGACCTCATTTCCTGAATGCCGGGCATAGACGACCTGATTTTGCGCCAAATCCACTGAGACGTAAGTGTAAATATTTAAACCGCTTCGTTTTCGTAACGCCAGTGTGATTGGTATGTGAACCTCTCCTATGGGAAAACTAACTCATGAAAAAAACAACCTTATACTTTACTTCCCTCGCTCTTCCTCTGGCCCTGATCGCCTGCTCTGCTGCGGAAAGCCAAGTTCAAACTGAACAGGGTCCGCCGGAACCCAGTTCTGAGTCTTCCTCACAAATGAAAGAAACCGAAGCCATGGCGGATGGCGTTATGAAAGATAGCGGCGTGAAAACCGCCGTCGTTGCAGGCGGTTGTTTTTGGTGCGTTGAAGCGGATTTTGAAAAACTCGACGGGGTCAGTGAAGTGGTATCTGGCTATACAGGAGGGACAACTGAAAATCCGACCTATGACGAAGTGACTTATGGCGGAACGGGTCATTACGAAGCGGCAGAGATTTATTACGATTCTTCAGTTGTGACTTATGAAGACTTACTGGATTATTATTGGAAAACAGTCGACCCGACGGATGCGAACGGACAGTTTTGCGATCAGGGAGACAGTTACCGCACGGCGATTTTTGCGTCCCCCGACCAAAAGGCGGCAGCAGAGGCCTCTCTTGCCGATATAAAACAAACTAAACCGTTTGACGCGCCAATTGTCACGCCCGTTAAAGAGCTTGGGACGTTTTACAAAGCCGAAGACTATCATCAGGATTATTACAAAAAAAGCAGTTTGAAATATAAATTCTATCGGACACGATGTGGCCGTGATGGCCGTCTCGAAGACCTCTGGGGCGAAGTGGTGACGGACTAGCGCGCCCGCGCCGCCTCCGGCGGAGTATATCCATATCCGGCCCAGACATTAAGGTAACGACTCTTGCCGCCGCCCAGATCGATATTAATAGGATCGAGAGGGACGAGCCTCTCAAAATCCTCATAGTATAGATCATCCCGTCCCTCATAATAAGTCAGGAGCAAGACAGGTTTTTCTGTGCGCGTCAGAGGACTGATCATTTCCGCATGATTGCCGGGGGCAGGGGAGAGCTTCCACATGGAAAGCGGCGCTATTTCATTCAAGCCGTAATAAAGCGCGTCATAAAACACCAAGCGATTATCTGATGCGACGCCACTGAAACTTTGGCCGTCATGACCTTCCTCATAGACTTCTTTGATAACCTGAACAGTTTCCGACCAGCCGCGTGAACGTTTCACTGAATTGGACAATCCGATTGCATTGGCCCAAGCGGGAACCGTCAGGGCAATTCCGGATATAATCATAACAGCACTTTGAGCGATCAAGCCGATTTTTAAGGCGGTCATGAGTTTCGGGCGGGTGACGGCATAAACCGCGACAACTATTGGCGCCGCAATATAGGCCGTTGCGGCCCAGTTTGCATTTGCCCGTGACAATAACGCCTCCAAAGAAATGATGAATAAGGGCAATAACGCTAACCCGGCAATCCAGCGCCCAAAAAGCGGCAAGCGTTGCCAGTTGAATAACGCTATAATTAAGACCGGAAAGGCGACCGGTCCAAAAACCCCAAATTGGCTCCCCCAAAAGCTCAGTAGTTCAAGCGGATTAAGGAGCGAGCCGGACAGGTTCGCATTTTCCGCCGTATGCGACAAAGTAGCGAAGTCATGATTTAAATTCCAAATGATATTTGGAATGAACAGCGCGGCGGCCAAGGCCCCTGCGGCTAACCCTTTCGTCCCCAAGAGCGCCCGCCGTGACTTTTTATCGAACAAAATCGCAACTCCCAGAATCGGCAAGAAAAAGAGCATGGCATATTTGGCCAGCAGACCAAATCCGAGGGCGAGTCCAAGTTGGAGACTTCTCGGCCAGCTTGGCGTCTCCCGTAAATAGGCCCAAGCGTTCAAGACTAAAGCCCAGCAGAGAAGCAAAGGGACGTCTGTGCTAATGATCGTTGAGGAGAGCCAGACTCCAGGCATAAAGAGATAAAAACAGGCCGCCCAAAACCCTGTTCTACTATCAAAAACTTTGCGGGTTGTGATGTAAATAACCCATGTTGTCAGGCTGTGCAGGAGCGCAGATGGAAGACGAATGGCCCATTCAGCTTGTCCAAAGACAGAGGTGAAGGCGGCGATGATCCAGGCAATTAAGGGCGGTTTAGAAAAATAGCCCCAATCTAAATCCCGCGACCAAGCCCAATATTGCGCTTCATCGCCGTGCAGGTCGAGCGGGGATGCAATCATCAATGTCCAGCGCAGAATGAGCGTCCCGACGATAACGAGCAGAAGCCATTCAGAATATGATCTGTTTTTTAAGGACATAACTGACATGGTCGGGCTATGCCTTGGAAAATCCGTAAAATAAACTCACTTTCGCTGACATTCTCTTTCAGGCTAAGACTTTGTTGATGATACCCTGCAAAACGGCGCAAGGGGACGGAGAAAAAATAGAGATTTAGCCAGAGAGGGGATGAATGCGGTCAGATTTTCAGATATATAAGCATCACCGCGCCCTGATCTTTGATTCCGGGGTAGGCGGTTTGTCGGTGGTGGGCGAAATACGAAAACACTTGCCAGACCTTGCGCTGGACTATGTCGCTGATGATGCCTTCAGGCCTTATGGAGAAAAGTCAGAGGCGGAGCTTGTTAACCGCTTGCCGGGCCTGCTGGCTACGCTCAGCTATATGACATCGCCCGACTGTATCGTTATAGCTTGCAACACGGCGTCTGTCACGGCTCTGGAAGCCATCAGGGATAAGGTTGATATACCTGTTATTGGTGTGGTGCCAGCAATCAAGCCAGCGGCTGCGTGGTCCCGCACGAAAACAATCGGTGTTTTGGGAACCCCAGGGACAGTTCGCCGAAAATATGTCGATAGCCTCATTCAGCGTTTTGCCAAGAACTGCCAGGTCGTACTTCAAGGGTCTGTTAACTTGGTTGATTTGGCCGAGCGCAAACTTGCAGGCGAAGTTTTGGATTTAAATGATATCAGGCGGGAAATTGCGCCTCTTTTCGAGGGCCGAGAAGGGGCGGATATTGACGCTGTAGTCTTGGCGTGTACGCATTTCCCACTTTTGCTGGACGAACTTCAACAATCTACCCGACAAACAATTAAATGGATTGATAGCGGCGCTGCCATTGCTAAGCGCGTGGAGGTAATCTTGAATCCGATTGAAAAACCGTCTCGAGCTTTGCGCAAGGATATGGCTTTTCTTATCGGACCGAATAGCACGCCTCAACGGAAAATCGCCTTCCGCTCTTACGGGTTTGAGCAAGTCGTCGGATTAGTGCCCGGATAAGGATTTATACCCAAACCACGCAGCCATGAGCAGAATAAACACGCCGATGGTAAAGAGGCCAAAATGTTTTTTCATAATTTCTTCGGCCTTGGCGCCGAAAGCGCGGACAATTCCAGCAACCGCGAAAAACCTCAAAGAGCGCGCCAAGATACTGGCCGCTAAAAATACACCAAAATTAATGGGAACGGCGCCGCTCATAATCGTAATAACCTTATAAGGAAAAGGCGTTAGCCCTGCTCCAAAGACCCATAGAGCGCCGTTCTGGTTTATATTTTCCCGAAAATCCTGCATTTGTGAGGTCTTTCCGAGGGCCTCTAAAACAGGTTGAGCGAGCGTTTCAAAGAAAACCAATCCAATCAAATATCCGAAGATACCGCCCAAAATGGAAAAGAGTGCGGCGGTGGCGGCAATTTTCCACCACTTTTTGGGCTCAGCTTGAACCATAGGAATAACCATGACATCGACAGGTACAGGAAAAAAGGAGCTTTCGGCAAAGGAAACAATCGCTAAAGCCGGCATTGCCCGAGGATGCCGCGCGAGCGCTTTTGTTGCTTCATACCAGCGTTCTAGAAATGCAAAATGACCTTTCATCGTGCGAGCCCTATAGAGCAGACTTTAATATCAAGTATATGGCCAAAATGGTTGACGATTGAAAAAGCACAGCTATGTTGCGCGCCTTACCAAAGGCCTTGAGCGAAAAGGGCCGATTGACATGCGGGTGTGGCGGAATTGGTAGACGCGCGGGATTCAAAATCCCGTTCCTTTGGAGTGTCGGTTCGATTCCGACCACCCGTACCATTTTCAAAGTTCTATTATTGATTCAAGATCGATACTTAACCCTTGGTGTATATTGCACCATGTTTGTTAAACATTTAAATTACCCGCCTGCCAAACATGGCACAAATTACCAGAATAAGAGCGCTCGAGCCGTGATAATGACGCTACTGCCCTAATATTGGAACAAATTTCCGTTCTCATGCTATTTAAGGCAAGGGCTTTTCTGCAGACTTCGCTTTACAGTCCATATTTATACAGCTCTATCTCATACTGACGACACACATCTTTTTGGAAAACATATATGACTAAACTACTCTCTTATTGGCCTGAAGGACTGGACGCCATAACTGCGGATAAATTTAAATCCGAAGAAAAGGTTATAAAGGAGCTATTAGAGAAGATTGACCTCACGGACGAGCAATACGCGACTATTTATAGCGAAGCCGAGGACATGGTTAAGCTGTCCCGAAACCGGAAAAAAGACCGGTCTATGCTTGATGCGTTTATGTCCGAATATGGCTTGGGCAACGAAGAAGGCATTGCTCTTATGTGCCTGGCAGAAGCGCTTTTACGTGTGCCCGATGCGGAAACGCGCGACGCGCTAATTGGCGATAAACTGTCACCATATGATTGGGGTAAACATTTAGGTAAAGCCGATACAGTTTGGGTCAATGCCTCGACTTGGGGCTTGCTTTTGACTGGCCGGGTCACGGGATTATCTGAGGAGTTCAGAACGACTCCGACAAATGTTATTTCCAAACTTACGAACCGCCTCGGTGAACCCGTAATTCGGAACGCTGTCATGAACGCTATGCGCATGATGGGGCAGGAATTTGTGCAGGGGCAAACAATCAAACGCGCTATTAAAAATGGTCGTAAAAGATTCGGAGATAAGCAGGGATATTCTTTTGACATGCTTGGCGAAGCGGCTCGAACACAGGAGGATGCCAAACGCTATTTGGAGGCGTATAAAAATGCGCTAGAAGTTATTGGTGCCGATGCGGCCAAAGGCAAAGCGCGGCAGGGCATCTCTGTTAAGCTCTCTGCCTTATCTCCACATTACCATGTTAGTCATTGGGATAGCGCCGTTCCCGAAATCGGAGGTTTAGTCGTCGATATGGCTAGGCGGGCCGTTGAACTTGGCGTTGATGTTACATTAGATGCAGAAGAAGCTGATCGCTTGGAAATCTCTCTTGCAGTGTTTGATTATGTTGCGAGAAAGCTCGATTCAGCCGGGAGGGCGCGTTTTGGTTTGGCGATTCAAGCTTTTGGCCGCCGCGCCCCGAAAGTTATCGATTTTATTGCAAATTTAGGGCGGGAACTGGAACAACGCTTCCATATTCGTCTCGTCAAAGGCGCTTACTGGGATACCGAAATAAAACTGGCGCAAGCCGGTAATCATCCCGATTTCCCTGTTTTTACCCGAAAGCCAAATACAGATGTTGCCTATTTGGCTTGCGCGCAGCAAATTATGGAAAACCGAGACGTCTTTTTTGGGCAATTTGCGACCCATAACGCCCATACAATTGCGGCGGTTATGGCGATGGCAGGGGATAATGCCGATAAATTCGAATTCCAGCGCCTTTTTGGGATGGGCGATATTGTCTATAGTTCAGCTAAAAAACAGTATGAAAATATGCCACCCGTCAGAATTTATGCGCCGGTAGGGGGGCACAAAGATCTCTTGGCTTATCTTGTAAGGCGCCTTCTTGAGAACGGAGCAAATAGCTCTTTCGTCAATAAATATCTGGATCCGGATGTACCTATTTCCGAGGTTGTTCGCGACCCCGTCGCCCGCGTAAAAGAATTTGATACGATTGCGCATACGTCAATTTTACGCCCGAATGACATTTTTCTGCCAGAGCGGGAAAACTCTTCCGGCTTGGACTTGTCTTGGAAGCCGCATTTGGAAAAAGTCCAAGAAGCGCTAGATCAAGATCTTCCTGAAATGCCGAAAGAGGCAACGGAAAAGGACATCGATAAAGCCTTTGAAAAAGCTGATAAAGCTTATTTCGAGTGGCAGGGACGTCCTGTGAAGGAGCGCGCCGACATGTTGGTTGTGACGGCGGATTTGCTCGAAAAAAACAAAACTGAATTAATGAATATTCTCATTAAGGAAGCCGGGAAAAGCTGGGCTGACGCGAATGATGAAGTTCGCGAAGCCGTAGATTTTTGCCGTTATTACGCGGCGCAAGCCCGGAAGATGATGAGTGAGCCGATAGATTTGCCCGGACCTGTCGGGGAAACCAATCAACTCTCCTATGGGTCTCGCGGGACTTTTGTGTGTATCAGCCCTTGGAATTTCTCTCTGGCTATTTTTACAGGTCAGATCGCTGCGGCCCTTGTGGTCGGGAATTGCGTTTTAGCCAAGCCGGCCGAGCAGACTCCGCGCATTGCGAAAAGAACGGCAGACCTATTTTATGAGGCTGGTATTCCGAAAGATGTGCTGAGCCTGATCGTCGGAGACGGAAAAATTGGTGGTCTTCTAACAAGTCATGACGGCGTGGATGGCGTTGCTTTTACAGGCGGCACGGCAACAGCGGGATTGATTAATAGGACTTTGGCAGAAAAAGAAGGCGCTATCATTCCGCTGATTGCTGAAACAGGCGGTCAGAATTGTATGATTGTTGACGGCACGGCATTGCCCGAACAAGTGACTGATGATGTTATAAGCTCGGCCTTTCTCAGTGCTGGGCAACGCTGCTCAGCCACGCGCGTTTTGTATATTCAGGCCGATATTGCGGATAGAGTTATCAAGATGATCAAAGGCGCGATGGATGATCTTGTCGTCGGAAATACACATTCTTTGAGTACAGATGTCGGTCCGGTCATTGATGAAAAAGCGCAAAAGTCCCTTAATGATCACATAGAAAAGATGAAGGCGTCTGGGTGCCCGTGGCACGCTTCTCCTTCGCCGAAGACAAAAACAGAAGGCACTTTCGTTGTCCCGCATATGTTTGAAATCAATTCCATACATGAATTGGAAAAAGAACATTTCGGGCCCATCCTTCATGTCGTTCGGTTTAAAGCCAAAGAGGTTTCTAAAACCCTCGAAGAAGTCTTTTCGACGGGATATGGCTTGACGTTCGGGATACATACCCGAATTGAAAACCGCTGGAAAATGCTGGCGAAACGCGCTTTGGTCGGAAATGTGTATGTGAACCGAAACATGGTGGGCGCTATTGTGGGCTCACAGCCTTTCGGAGGACAAGGACTATCTGGAACGGGTCTCAAAGCGGGAGGGCCAAATTACCTTCTGCGGTTTATGACGGAAAAGTCTCTAAGCGTGAATACGACTGCCTCTGGAGGCAATGCGGCGTTGCTTAACCTTGAGAGTATTTGATTTTCTGAAGATTATACCCACCTCTAAGGTATGAATAAATTCCTTGCATTTGGCGTTTGTTCATGCTATGTTCTAATTACGGAACGCGAGGTGGTGTTATGACCAAGAAGTATTTGAATGTAAGTTATAAAGATCGCGAGCTGGCTAAAAGGCTCGGCGCGCGGTGGGATCCATCTGTAAAACGGTGGTATTGCCCGTCCGGCAGCGCTTTAGCGACTATATTTGATTGGCGAAAAGAGGCTCAAGCCGAGCAATCTCTGAGATCGAATAGTTATGCAGCGAAACAAGCAAAAATCGCTCATAATCAAAATTTTGAGCTCCCTTTGGCGTCATGATTGGGGCGATTTAGGGATGTAGGACAAAGCGGAACCCGTCCTTTAGGGCGGGTTTTTTCATGTTTAAAATTATAAAATTGAGTAGAAGGATTAAGAAAGCCGCTTAGATGGCGCTTTATATTGCGAACGCCTAATTGTCCCAAGTAACCTCTCGGCCATAAAGTGGAACCGTGCTGATGCTCATCTTTGCCGAACCGTCGACTACCTTTTTTGAATAAATCAGATAAATGAGCGTATTGGCGTCTTCATCATAAACGCGCCTGACGCTGAGGGTTTTGAACCAGAGGGCTTGCTTTTGCTTTAGTAAAGTTTCACCGCTTTTCCCGCGCTTAATATCACCTATAATTATCGGTCCTGTTTGCTCGCAATTGATAGAGCCATTGGAAGGGTTTTCAAACCATGAGCCTTTTCTAAGTCTATCGATTACGCCGCGATCAAAATGGGCAATATGACAGGTGATTCCGGAAACCTTCTCATCTTCAAAAGAGTCAATCTTAATTTCATTCCCCGTCATGTCGTTGTTAATTTCTCCGACATCGTTCTGTCCCGAACTCCCACAAGCGGAGAGCAATGCGCTAAATAGAACGGAACAAAACAATTTTGATATTTGCTTAAATTTCATAAGCTCATCCTAAAACAAAAAAGGCCCGGAGACTGAGAAGGGGAGCAGTCTCCGGGCCGAATGCGCTAATATCAAGGGGAGGGATCATAGCGCGTTGTATTGATATATTTTCTTAACTCACTGGCAGGTTAAAAAGTTCCCCGAAAAAGATAAATTTATGCATCCTATATTTCGGGCCGCCAAAATCTATATTGAAGGGCTCTATTCTTCTTCGCCTAGAGCTGCATCGGCTTGATGTTTCATTTCAGGAAAATCCGCATCCTTAAGGTTGTTTTTAAGTTCCTTTTCCGATTTCAGTTCTTTTTTAGTTGGGTTGTGGGGCGTCTTATTTTCATTGGTCATAAAAAATCCTTATTTCAATAGTAGAACTACGACTGAGCAAAAATGTAGTTCCGCAGCCCAAAGCGGAACGATTTGCAAAGGCCGACGTAAAATAAATATGAAAAAGCAAATCATGATTGGTATATTCAGTATCACCTTAGCTCTAACAGCGGCGGTGGGGGCTCATGCCGATGACGAAAATAAGCTGGTTGTCGATGACGGCGAACAACGCGTCTGGCAATTCGTGAAAACTGATAGTTCCTCAACTTTCCTTACAAATGACGAAGAAGAAAGGTTGAAAACAATAGATTTTAATGGCTCTCAAAGACACATCAATGTGCAACCAATTGAAACTTTAGAAGAGCCGATAATCGTCAAAACTCACGATAAACGGCTCTACGAACAGGAAAAGCCTGTTTTGAAATATGAACTCGCACCGGATAGTCGTGCTTATTTTGGAATGCCGGATCGTTCCGATCAAGAAGCGCAAAATATCAAATATAAAAAACATAACAATTATAGATCCGCCACTATGCCGGATGGTCGCTATGTTGAGCCTTTATATACGGTCGCAGGCGCGGGTGTTAAAACTGAATTTTAGATTGCCCTTTAACTATATTCGATGAGATATAAATAAGGCCCCGCGAAAGGGGCCTTATTTATATCAACATTAGTCCAGTAGAAAACACTCAATCCCGAAGCAATTCATTGACACCCGTCTTAGAGCGAGTTTTTGCATCTACGGTTTTCACGATAACGGCGCAGTCCAAGCTATGACTTCCATCGTTGGACGGTAAAGTTCCCGGTACGACTACGGAATAGGCTGGAACCTCCCCATAGCTAATATCGCCTGTATTTCGATTAAATATTTTTGTAGATTGAGAGATAAACACACCCATAGCTAAAACGGACCCTTCGCGGACGATAACGCCTTCTACGACCTCCGAGCGCGCGCCAATAAAGCAGTTATCTTCAATAATGGTTGGATTGGCCTGAAGGGGCTCTAAAACCCCGCCAATGCCCGTGCCGGCGCTAATGTGGCAATCTTTACCAACTTGAGCGCAGGAGCCGACACTGGCCCAAGTGTCAACCATAGTACCTGCGCCGACATGGGCGCCGAGATTTACGTAAGAGGGCATTAAAACAGCTCCTGGGGCGATATAGGCGCCGCGGCGAACGGCGCAAGGCGGAACAGCCCGAAAACCAGCTTTTTTAAAATCTGCTTCCGTCCATCCGGAAAATTTAGACGGCACTTTATCGAACCAAGCGCCGCTTGCCGGGCCGCCGTCCATTACGACATTCGCTTCTAATCTAAACCCAAGTAGAACAGCTTTTTTAAGCCATTGATGCACGACCCACTCGCCATTCTCGCCTGGGGAAGCAACCCGGAATTTTCCGGAATCAAGACCCATAATAGCCGTTTCAATTGCGTCGCGGCGTTCGCCTTTGGTCTCCGGGGACAGGGACGCTCTGTCATCCCATGCAGCTTCGATGGCAGTTTCGAGATCAGTTGCGGTCATATCATCATCCAATAGTGGGTTTTAAATCGCGCGCACAATAGGCACGCGCGCTTTGAAGTCAATTCCAGCCCGTTATTTGGTCTCAGAAATAAGCCTTAAACGGCCTTGGTAAGCCAGAGGTGAAGCGCCTCGAGAAAACGGGACCTATCTCTATCCGTGAAAGGCGGGGGCCCTCCGATTGTGGGCATATCCGCCCCGGCGCGTAGATCAGCCATAATGGCCCGCGTCGCGAGCTGCCCGCCAATCGTATCCATTGTGAAAGCTTTCCCGGTTGGTGCAAGCACAAAGGCTCCGGATTTCAGGCATCTTTCGGCCAAGAGAATATCGGACGTGACGACCAAACTGCCGGGCTTGGCTCGTTCGGCAATATAATCATCTGCTGCATCAAAATCATCAGACACACAGACAAATTGGATTAAAGGCTCGCGCGGCACGCGCAAAAACGAATTGCTGACAACCGTCACGGACGCTTCATGTCTCCGGGCGACTTTATAGGTTTCCTCTCGCACCGGGCAGGCATCAGCATCAATATAAATATGAACCATGGGCGTCTTTCAGATAATTATTATTCTACACCCTATCAAACTGATAGGCAGGTAAAACAAAAAACCGACGTCTGAAACGCCAAGAGGTTTAGGCAGGCTAGTTGTAAATCAGGCCTGAGAGAATAACGAAACACACAAACATAAGAGGTCCTTATAAGGGTTAACGATGCCCCTATATGAAGGCGAAATATGAACTGCAGCGAGTTATTTTATTAAAATTTAGTGAAATTTAAGAGGTTCGCATAAACAAACAGCGGGAAGAGCGTCGTGATGGCGCTTGAAAGGACACAGATGAGAGCCTGCCCTAAATTTATCCTTAACGTCATTTAGGCCAGGACAAAACCTTAGAATCTACTGAGTTTAGTGGAACTATTTTCACACAAGCACAAAAACTCAACATATGTAGAATTTAGTTTCTAATAACACAGCATGATCAGGGATTTCGTTGGGCGAAAGCGGCAATGTTTTGTCTAATCAGAGCCATATCCCTATTTAGGTTTTACGCATCTTTTTTCCCCGATGCTACCAACTTCAAGCCCGGCCCTCGTGCCGGGCATTTTTTGAGAGGTGACTGTTCGGTCCTTATTACACTGAACTTTTGGATTCGGAGCTGTTTTCGACGCATCGGTTCAGGGCTAAAGCCTTCGCTAGTTATCCCAAAATTTCCGCCACCCACTCCGGTACAATTTCTCCAGCTTTGCCCAAACGGCTCTCATCAAAAAATTTCGTGCCCTGACTTTCTTCCAGATTGAGCTCAAGAGTTTTTGTTCCGAGTTGTCGGGCTTCACTCACCAGTCCGGCGGCTGGGTAAACTGCGCCGCTCGTCCCAATAGAGACAAAAAGGTCAGCCTGTTTCATGATTTGATCAATGCGGTCTAACTCATAGGGTATTTCTCCGAACCAAACAATGTCGGGGCGGGGCCCAGAGGTTCTTTGACAGGCAATACAGCTATCTTCAGAGGTTGTGTCCTCATGAAATTCCCACCGATGTCCACAATACTGGCAGAGCAGAGAAGTAAGAACGCCGTGCATATGAATGACGTTTCGGGCCCCGCCTTGCTCGTGCAAATTATCCACATTCTGCGTGATGATCGTGAGAGAACCCCCTCGGGCCTCTAATCCTTTCTCCAATTCCGCCAAGGCGAAATGGGCCGGGTTGGGCTTTACAGTTTTTAGGGCAGCGCGGCGCATGTTATAAAAGTGATGAACGAGCGCAGGGTCGGCGGCAAACCCTTCGGGGGTCGCGACTTGTTCAACTGGATATTGCTCCCATAATCCACCCTCTGCCCTGAACGTGTCGATACCGCTCTCTGCACTAATTCCCGCGCCTGTAAGGATGACAATGTGATTTGGTTTTGACATAATCTCTTCATGCCCTCTGTCTTGTTCATTTGTCTTGGGAATATATGCCGTTCTCCTACGGCAGAAGCGGTCTTTCGTCAAAAAGCCGTCGAGGCGGGTCTTGATGTCGAAATTGAAAGCGCCGGAACCTCCGGGGCGCATAACGGAGAAGAACCGGATCCCCGCAGCGTCAAGGCAGGCAAGAGGCGCGGCTATAGTTTTGACGGGCAAATGTCCCGTCAAGTAGAGGGTGAAGACTTTAATCGTTTCGATTATATCTTGGCAATGGACAGTTACAACCTGTCCCATCTACGCCGTATAAAACCCGCCTTCGCCAGAACGCCCCCTAGACTTTTTCTAGACTTTGCCGACGGTGTGATAGATCGAAATGTCCCAGACCCCTATTATGGGGGAAATAGAGGGTTTGATGATGTTTTGGATTTGATTGAACGGGCCAGTGAAGGTTTGGTCGCCGAAATCAGAGCAAATTTATAGACATAGCCCGCGATAGGGACTAATCATCCGGCGAATTTAATAGTGATGTTCAGGTGAGACATGAAAAACGGTTTGGTTACAGTTTTCGGCGGCTCAGGCTTTCTTGGTAAACATGTTGTGCGCGCTCTAGTAGCCAAGGGCTACCGCGTCCGTGTGCCAATGCGCCGCCCGCATATCGGAATGGATCTGAGAGTTATCGGGAATGTCGGCCAAGTGCAGCTCATGCAGGCGAATTTGCGTTATGAAAAATCCGTTCAGCGCGCGGTCGAAGGTTCCGATGCAGTTATAAACTTAGTCGCTATACTTTACGAAGCCGGACAACAAAGCTTTGAATCATTGCATGTTCGCGGCGCTGAAACTTTGGCCAAGGCGGTCGCCGCAGAGGGTATTACGAACTTTGTTCATGTCTCTGCAATTGGCGCAGATAAAGATAGCAAGAGCGACTATGCCCGCACAAAGGGTGAAGGTGAAGACATAGTGCGCGAGCATGTGCCAACTGCGGATATTTTGCGTCCGTCTATTTTATTCGGTAATGAAGACGAATTTTTCAACCGTTTTGCTTCAATGGCGCAACTCTCTCCGGTATTGCCCCTGATTGGCGGTGGGCAAACTCAATTCCAGCCTGCTTATGTGGCGGATGTGGCGGATGCCATTGCCCGCCGGGTTGAAGCCGGTGCAAATATGCAGACTTATGAGCTGGGCGGGCCGAGGGTTTATACTTTCAAAGAGCTACTGGAACTGATGCTCGACGTGATTGCAAAAAAGCGCTTCCTAGTACCAGTGCCATGGTTTGCGGCCAATATGATGGGCTTTGGCGGCGAAATGGTCGGAGCTTTGCCCTTCATGGAGCCGTTCTTGACGCGTGACCAAGTCAAAAATCTGAAAAATGACAATGTTTTATCTGAGGGAGCGCAGGGTTTTGACGCGCTCGGTATTACGCCGGAAACAGTTGAAGCGATTATTCCGTCCTATTTGATGAAATACCGTAAATATGGCGAATTTCATCAACCGGGTAAGGATAGCTGGCCGGAAGAAGCGTAATTTTAGGCCCTTAATTGTAAGGCGAGAAGGCGGGCATAAGTCCCGTCTTTTTTTATGCTCAGAGACTCGTGTGTCCCGCTTTCCACAATGTGTCCATTTTCTAGAACATAGATGAGATCAGCTTTCTGGACGGTCGAGAGACGATGTGCGATGACCACCGTGGTTCGCCCGGCTTCCAACCGCTCCAACGCGGCTTGAACCTTGGCTTCCGACTCTGCGTCGAGCGCAGAAGTGGCTTCGTCCAGCAACAAAATTGGCGCGTCACGTAATATCGCGCGCGCAATAGAGAGGCGCTGCCTTTGGCCTCCAGACAGACTCAAGCCATCCTCGCCCAGCCGGGTGTCATATCCGTTGGGAAGAACAGAAATGAAATCATGCGCATCGGCGTGTTTAGCGGCGTTTATGATGGCCTCAAGATCTGCATTTTGATCCCCCAAGCCAATATTGGCCGCGACCGTATCGTCAAACAGGGTCACATTCTGGCTAACCAGCGCCATATTGCGGCGCAAAGAGGCGAGGGTAATATTTCGAATATCCTGGCCGTCTATTTCAACGGATCCTTCGCTCGCTTCGTAAAGACGGGGAATAAGGTTGATAATCGTGGATTTGCCGCCGCCGGAGGCGCCAACTAAGGCCACCGTTTGTCCGGGCCTGGCTTCGACCGTAACATCTCGTAGGGCTTGAGTGCCGTCTTCATAGGCAAATGTCACGGCATTCAGTTTTATGTGGCCCTCAGATTTTTCTAAGATTTTGGCGTTGGAGACTTCGATAATTGTAGGTCGAATATCAATTACGCCGTAAATACGCGAGACAGAAGACAGGCCTTCTTGAAGGACATTATTGAGCGTTCCTAGGGCTCGCAGGCGGGGGGAGAGAATAACTAGACCTGTCAGAACCGCGCCAATAGAGCCGGCCGTGGCAAGGCCGGCATTGACTTGATACATGCCAAAAACAACCACTCCCGCAATGGCCATTCCGCCCAAGACTTCAAGAATAGGATCGACGCGGGCCTGTTGGGTGACAAGACGAAGAAACAATCTTATCCGTTCATCAAAAGATCGACCGAGTCGCTGCGCCTCTGATTCTTCTAGTCCGTAAGCTTTAACCATACGGGCCCCGCCAAAACTTTCTTTCAGCTCTGAAGTAATCAAACCGACATGTTCCTGAACGTCACGGGCATTCCCCCGCATTTTTTTTGAAATCGCTATAATGGGCCAGAAGGCCAAGAGAAACACTGTCATTACTAGAGAGAGCTGCCAATTATGCCAGAGCATGGCGCCAATGGTAAAAACAACGGTCAATACATCTTTTATGACATTGCCCAAACCGCGAATAGTGGCGTTTGAGACAATGGTTACATCGTTAGTGAATTTTGAAATCAAGTTTCCGGTCGGTTCGCGGGAAAAGGCGGCGTAGTCGGCGTTATGCGCGCTGGTGAACATCTGCTTCTGCATTTTGCCAACCGCGTTGAGCGCGATAGCGTTGGTCAGAATACGTTGGAGGTAGTTGGCGAGACCTGAAACAAAGGGCACCAGAATAAGAACAGGTAAAATAATAAGGGCGTATCGTTTGGCCGCCTCATAGGCATCCGGGCTTTCGTCCATCTGACCAGCTTGATCGATAATAAGACTGATGACCCAAGTATAGGCTGCTGTTGCGGCGGCCAAAAGTGCCATAAAAAAAATAGCCGCAAAAAGCTTTCCCCTTTGCGGCCAGATATAGTCTCGCCAGAAACGAGATAGGCGTTGCCTATCCGTTACCTGTTCGGGCGCGGAGGTCATGTAGCGAAAATGCGCTTACCCAATGATTCCATCTCCGTCCGGGTCGAGCAGGTCATGGGCGTGGAGAATGAAATAACGTGTGTGTGCGCTGTCAACAGTTCTTTGGGCTGCGGCTCTCCAGGCTTTCTGAGCGTCCTCGAAACTTGCAAAAGCGCCGACGAAATCCACCTTTTTCAAATCTTTGAATTCAGTGCGCATTGGGTCAACCAATTCACCGCCCATGACGATATGCAAAAGTTGAATGGATTTCATTTCACGATCAGACATTTTCGTTCCCATTTCTTTGAAGTCGCGCTGCTTATCTTCGCTTGTATCAAATTTCGCAAGCAAAGGTTTCACCCGATCTACTAACAAAGCGTGGAGTTTGGGGCCAGCACAAATGATTCCAAACCCGGAAGTGCTGTCCTTATCAAATCTTGGACGCTCGCCCCGAAGATTGGTGGTGATAGCTCCGGCTTCAGAGGCAATTAAAGTGGCCGCTGCAATATCCCAATCAGATTTTGGCGTGAAAGCAACTGTACAGTCGGCTTGGCCGCTGGCAACCATAACCATACGGTATGCCATGGAATTAGATATCCTGACGCGCATTGCCGGAAACCCAAGCCGCCGGAATTTTCTTGGATAGCCGACCATTTCCGCGCCTTCGAGTTTTTCACGTTTAGAGCACTGAATAGGCTTTCCGTTTAATGTAACGCCCCCGTCCTTCTGCGCAGAATAAAATTCGTCTTTCAAAGGATTGAACACTACACCGACAATGGGGTGACCATTTTCGACAATTGCCACAGAGACTGCGAAATTTGGTGTGCGTTCAATAAAGGCGCGGGTGCCGTCAATCGGATCGACGACAAAAGTCCGCTGACAAGTATGGCGGGACAAATCATCTTTTGTTTCTTCGGAGAGCCAACCATAATCAGGCCGGGCGTTGGCTAAATGTTTCTCGAGATAATCATTTACGGCAATGTCTGCATCTGTGACCGGATGCCCCTGCACTTTGTCCCAGACAACCGCTTTATTAGCTTCGAAGGCGTTTTTGGCAATTTGACCTGCTTTGCAAACTACGCGCTCTAAAAGGGCACGTTCTTCGTTTAGCGAGAAGCATATATTTTCAGGCGCCGGCAACCGTTAGACCTTCTACCAACAGGCTCGGCGCATTAGTCGCACCGTCAAATTTAATATCATTGGCTGGTACCATTGTCCGAAAAACGTCGTTCAAATTACCCGCAATAGTAATTTCAGAGACCGGGTAAGCCCGTTGGCCATTTTCAATTTTGATACCCGCGACACCGACAGAATAATCGCCCGTATTGGAATTAAGTGAGGGGCCGAACATTTCTGTGACCAAAAGACCTTCTCCCATATCTTGCATCAAATCTTCGGGTGTTTTCGTACCGGGCACAAGATAGCTATTTGTCGCACTAATGCCGGGAGGAGATCCAATGCCGCGCGTGGCGTGGGCGGTAGTTTCCAACCCTAATTGCTGCGCGGCTGAAAGATTTAGTAGCCAGGTTTGCAAAATTCCGTTTTCGATCAGGGCGCGTTTTTGAACCGAGAGACCTTCTCCGTCCCAAGGCCGGGAACCTTGACCCCGAATTATGAGAGGGTCATCAATTATCTGAATCCCATCACCAAAGATTTTTTCGCCCATCTGACCTTTCAGAAAGGAAACGCCCCTGGCAATGGCATTGCCGTTAATCGCGCTAAGAAAGGCGGATATCAGCGAGCCTGCTAACCGTTCCTCAAAAATTACCGGCAATTGAACGGATTTAATTTTGCGGCTTCCAAGTCGGGCAATCACCCGCTCGCCTGCGCCTTTGCCAATTTCTGCGGGGGAACGGAGGTCTTCGAGCCAGCGCGTTCCGTCATAATCGAAATCCCGCTCCATTGAGCCGTTTTTTCCGGCAATGGCGCTGACGGAGAGACCGTGGCGGGAAGATTGCCAGCCAGATCCAAAACCTTCAGAAGTCGCGAAATAAATAGCCGAACTTGCCCAGCTCGCGCTCGCGCCTTCAGCTTGTGTGACGCCTTGGACAGCAAGGGCCGCGTCTTCGACTTCCAAAGCGCGGGACTTCAGAATTTCAGGTGTACGCAATATGGGGTCAAATAATTCCAGATCGGGAAGAGTGTTTGGATCAGAAAGCAAACCTTTCTCGGCGAGCCCGCAATAAGGGTCACGCGGCGCGAGTTTCGCCATAGCGACAGCACGTTCCGCGAGCATTTTAAGCGAAATATCCGACATATCGGAACTGGAAACACAGGCTTGGCGTCCATCCACAATAACACGCAGGCCCACGTCTCGGCCTTCACTACTGTCAACGTCTTCCAGTTCTCTTTCGCGCACGGCGACAGAAATTGAACGTCCATGTGTGGCGACAGCGTCGCATTGTTCCGCCCCGGCCGATTTGGCGTAAGACAAAAGGGCGTCGAGCGTGGGGGAAAGGCCTTCCACGCTAATGGGAGCTTCGGAAACAGTTTCAGGCGACTGGGTTTTCATCAGGGTCTGTTATCAGGTCTTTTCTGGAGTGACACGTGATAAGTACAAGGGATGTCAGTGCGGCGCCTATCTGCCTCAAATGTAATCAGACGTGAAAATAAAATAAAGAAGGGATAAGGCTGTCCCAACATAGGTGAGTAACGTCAAAATTGCGCCAATCCCTCTTCCTCGGCCATTGGCTCCATCCTGTGCCATTCCGTGGGCATGGACAAGTCGCCCAATTAAAAAGGCCATGCCGAACAGATGAAGTAAAAGTGCCGGCGCGCTTAACATTGCAAGAGCCACCAATCCGATAAGAGCTAATGGTGTGTTCTCTATATAA
Organism: uncultured Hyphomonadaceae bacterium; assembly: GCA_913058335.1. GTDB lineage: Bacteria > Pseudomonadota > Alphaproteobacteria > Caulobacterales > Maricaulaceae > Litorimonas. The sequence goes on along the minus strand of CAJXPX010000006.1, from coordinate 144,351 downwards.
TTCCCATGGGCTCTTATTCGGGCATTTAGTTGAGCATTTCCGCCGTCTCCAAGACTGACCTTTTCTTTGAGGCGTATTTGTCCGACACGATACACCAAGAAAGAAGCAACAATTAGATGAAGCGCCACGTATAACGCTACGATTTCAAAAAGTGTCATAAAGCCACCTTATTCTTCTACTTCTATCTCGGCGGCTTTTTTCATGGCGTCGAGATGATTTTGAGGGTCTTGTGCCCCTTGTATGGCAAATTGGCCATTATAGATGAATGTGGGAACACCAGAAATACCAAGTCCGCGAAAGAACATAATCTCTTCCTGTACAGCTTTTGCATCTTGGTCGCCTTCTAATAAGGACTTGGTCAAATCGGCATCCAGTCCCACTTCTTCGGCGACGCGCGTCAAAACAGATATGTCCCCAATATCTTCGCCTTCAGTAAAAAAAGCCATGAATAATTTTTCAGCGGCTTCGGTGCCCGTGTCTTCATTGTTCTGAGCCCATTTAATCAATCTGTGTGCGTTGAGAGTGTTGGGCCGACGGAAAATATTCCCGAATTTGAAATCAATTCCGACGTCCGGGCCTTTTTCTATGAGCATGTCCCGCATAGCGGAAAACTTATCGTTGGGACCGCTTCCAAATTTATTTTTCATGTAGGCCTTATAGTCCATCCCTTCTGCCGGTACGGTTGGGTCAAGCATGTAAGGCCGCCAGCTCAACTGGACCGGTTGGTTATATTGCTTCCGGGCTTTGTCAAATAGACGATAGCCTAGCCAGCACCAAGGGCACACAACATCAGACACGATATCGACTTGAACAGTTTGATTTATCGGTTTTTTGGATTTCTTTTTAGCCATAATCAGGGCTTAACCTGTCAGGGAGCGAACGTCTATCCGCTAACCGTTTTTACCTACCGCGGAAAACCTTTCAGAAAATCAGGGATTAAGTCCAGCTATTCATCAGTAGGAGGCGAAAAATAGGCCTCCGCTTCATTACAACGCTGAGCAAAATCAGACGCGTCCATCAGCGAGCGGTTCATACGATCCAAATCTGCTAGCTCTGTTTCAGAAAACCCTTTTTTATAGAGTTCGGTTCTTGCCTCTTCCCGGTTCAAGCTTTCATCTGTTGAATCAGGGTCTGCTTCTAAGGCAAAAATAAGCGCTGCTGCATCATATTCCCGTAAAGGAAGCTCATATTTCAAAATCTGTGTTGCGCAGAGACATTCTTCCTTTTCATATCCGCCTTCAACACAGTTATTCGTTAGTTTCCGATCGCTTTCCTGAGTGGAAAGATTGCGGGCGGGGGGAATCGCTGTGGCGGCTAAAACAGCTTCGGGCGTTTCTTTTGGGAGAGCATAAACTCTGGACTCAATTTCAGTTGCATCCATATTTACCGATGTAGGACTTAGCTGGGCCTTGGCGACACCTGAGACCGAACTACCAAATGCCACAATACCCACAGAAAAAAGAGTCGCCACTCCAATTTTTGCAAACAAGCTGTGAGATGAAATTGACACCTTAAGAATCCTCTTTCGAAATTAATGTTTGTTCAGGAAAGAAACGACTGAACGAGTCGCCCGGTTCCCATCAACTGTTAATTTAACCTATAAAGCCTCCGATTGCGGCGAGAGTAAGGGGTTATTTAGGTTATTTTGAATTAGATTGGCTTAAAGTGACTTAGGTCTGCTTAAATTGTGTGGGAGCGAGGCGTAAAAACTTAAAAACCGCCTCGATTTCAGAATCATTGAGCCCTTTGGTCAATTGTGTATTGAAATCCCGGAAATCATTCATCACATCCTCACGCTTGGCCCAGCCTTGCGCGGTCAAAGCCACTGTTTTGACCCGGCGGTCGCCGTAAGAGGGTTGCCGTTCAACTAACCCTGCCTCTTCCATTCGCTCGACGAGCCCTGAAATGGCTGCGTTATTCCGCCCTGTCCCTTCGGCCAAATCACTCATTCGACAATTATCATTATATCCAAGAAACACGAGGACCAACGCTTGAGAGCGGCCAAGCGCCGAGCCTTTGGCCAAAACGGCATCCGCCTGTTGCGACAAACGCGTATGAACCCGATCCAAAACAAAGAATAAACGACGATCAACTGTGCGTGCAATAGCCATATTGTGAATGTCCTTGATCGGAAAAGTCTGTAAGGTCTGAACATCAGAAACGTCCCGACAGATTAAGCTACACAAGAGTAGGGGTCAAAATGGAAACAAATTTTATTCTCAGCGCAATTTTGCTCGCTGGCCTTTCCGGTTTAGCCGCGACGTTGGGCGCCATTATTGGCTGGTTTAATAAAGAGCGGATTGAATTTATTGGAATGCCGCTCCGACACGGGATCATAGCTTTTGGCGGCGGCGCGTTGATAGGAGCGATTGGACTCGTTCTAGTGCCCCACGGCGTAAAGTCCCAGCCACTTTGGTTGGCCGCCGGGACTTTTCTAATTGGGGGACTTGTATTTATGGGGCTCTCTTGGTGGCTTAAAAAACGCAACACGCCAGTGGGTCAATTATTGGCCCTAATGCTGGACTTTGTCCCTGAAGCGATTGTGCTCGGTGCGGTTATTTCATTGGAATTCGGGCAGGCGGTATTTCTGGCGGTAATTATTGCGGCGCAAAACTTACCCGAAGGGTTTAACGCGTTTCGCGAAATGCAAATGGGCGGAAAAAAGACAGGCCGGCTGGCTGTTCCGTTAATGGCTTTGGCTCCCCTTGTCGGCATGGTAGCAGCGATGATGGGGCTCTTCGTCTATGAAGCCAACGATCTCCCCCTCGGAATGATTACAACCTTTTGCGCGGGGGGGATTCTCTATCTAGTGTTTGAAGATATTATTCCGGAAAGCCATGATGAGGATTGCGGACTTTTTCCCGCCTATGGCGGTTTGCTCGGTTTCACAGTTGGGCTAATTGGTTACGGCCTTGTGGGCTAGTCAAAAGAAAAGCCCCTTCACAGTATGAAGGGGCTCTCTTTTGAAGTTTGGGTCTCACCGGACGTCATGCCGGTTTCATTAATAGATAGCTTAATTACCCAGATTTCGCTTTTACGAAAGGGCTGATCTAACAGCTTCGGGCAGACCCCTCAAAACAGATAAACAAATCACACCTCCTTTCATAAACGCGGCTCCACCATGGAACGGCAATTGATAACTTATACCTACGCACGAAAAGTGATTTGGCAAGTATGAAATTTCATGAAATTTGAGGAAGCGTTAATCGAGAATTAACTATAATTCTGTAAGAGCCCGCTTCGCTTTAGCAGCAGAGCGGGCAATTTATTCTTAGAAAAATTCAAGCCAACTTAGTTGTATTAGGCCTTTTCTACATAATCGAGAGCTACGCCGTTATTGCAGTAGCGTAGACCTGTTGGTTGCGGGCCGTCTTTAAAGACATGACCTTGATGGCCGCCGCAGCGGGCGCAATGATATTCTGTACGCGGAAAGACCAGTTTAAAGTCTTTCTTTGTCTCTACCGCGCCGTCAATAAAGGTATAGAAACTCGGCCAGCCCGTACCGGAGTCAAACTTTGTGTCATATTCAAATAATGGGAGGGCGCATCCAGCACAGACGAATTTGCCGCCCGGGGCAACGTCATTAAATTCGTGCGAAAAGGATTTTTCAGTGGCTTCTTTCCTAAGAACATCAAATTCCTGAGGGGTTAAGCGGTCTTTCCACTCTGATTCAGAGAGATTGGCCCAATTTTCGTTACTCATACTTGTCTCCATAGTATTGTCTGTGCTGCCTTGTGGCATATCTTGTTCATCAGGCATCGGCCCGGTTGGCACTTCGGTTGCTTTGGAATTGCCGGTACAGGCAGAAAGCGCAAAGGCGGCTCCCGCAAATCCCAAGGTGCGACGATTTAATTTATTATCTAACATAGAAGACCTCCTCAATCGTGTTCTTCTTATATAAGAGCTTACGCATAAGGCCGGGGTGAAGTTTCCATCACGCTTTGGTGAGTGTGGATATGGTTAGCCCAAAAACACGGACCCAAAGGCAACTGAAGTTGCTAATACAAGACCAGCCCAAAAATTTGATTTGAATAATTTCAAATAGTGAGTGCTTGGGTTCAAGCGAAAACTCTTAATCTGCCACATTAAATGCCCAGCGAATGGAAGGATAATTAAAACCGCCGCAAAAGAAAAATAACGACTACGCCAGGTCGGTAGACTGAGGGACGCTGAAATAATTAGTAAGACTAATAACGCCGCGTAGCAAAGGCTCACGGCTAGCCTCACTTTCTTACCAAACCCCCTCGCGGAACTCTTCACACCAATCATTGTGTCGTCTTCAATGTCCTGACAGGCATAGATCGTATCATAGCCTATCGTCCAAAAAATCAGCCCGGCATAAAGGAAGAAGAGAGGAAGGCTTACCTCACCAGTCTTTGCGGCGTAGGCGACCAAAACGGCCCAATTAAAGGTTAGTCCCAGCCAGACCTGAGGCCACCAAGTTATTCTTTTCATGAAAGGATAAGCCGCGACGAGAGGGATAGAGCAAAGCGCAATTAACTGAGCGAGCCTTGGCAGGCAGAGCAGCACGATGAGCCCGACAAAGCATTGCGCAAAAACCCAAATCCAAGCTTGCTTCGTTGTGAGGGTTCCTGCGGGAAGGGGGCGGAGCGATGTACGCTCGACCTTTGCGTCCAAATCTTGATCGACAATATCATTGTAGGTGCAGCCCGCTCCGCGCATGGCAATGGCGCCTATCAGGATGAGCGCCGCCCATATTAGATCACTCCACAAAAACCCATGAGACAGCGTCGCAAAGGACAGTCCAATCCACCCCGGTAAAGTGAGCAGCCAATAACCGACAGGTCGGTCAAGTCGCGAAAGCTGAAGATAGGGACGAAAGGAAAGCGGCGTGCGGTTCACCCAATGTGTCTTGGATGAGTCGGCGATATGTGTGGGTTCGGTCATTTCAGAAAAATTTGCGCAAAACTGTCATGGGGGATGCTTATCGCCCCTTCATCCGTTATGACAATCCCATGCGCGAAAATTATACCCTGAAACGCCTGTTTTTCAAAGAGTCCCTCACAGCAGGAGAATCGGTCAGTCTGCCAAAAGATCAAATTCATTATCTCGCCACCGTCTTGCGGATGTGTGAAGGGGATGAGGTGAGAGTATTTAACGGCCGCAATGGGGAATGGTTGGGGAAACTAACCAAACTGTCAAAACGCCAGGCCGAAATCGCTTTGCGTAAGCAGCTACGCAAGCCTATGGCCATGCCGAATGTGACTTTGGCGTTTGCACCGGTGAAACGTCACCGCACGGCGTTTATTTTTGAAAAGGCCACGGAGCTTGGCGTGGCTCGGTTTGAGCCAATCTTAACAGCGCGCACGCAATTCCCGAAGCTTAATCTCGACAAGGCCCGGGCTCAAATTATTGAGGCAGCAGAGCAGACCGAGCGTCTGGATATTCCAGATTTGTTTAAACCGGAAAAACTTTTGGATTGGCTCGGGACGCAATCCGGGCGTCATATCATTTTTGCGGATGAAGCCGGAGAGGGCACTCCGGCTATAGAAGCTCTGAGCAAAGCGCCAGCTCCGGCGACGCTTTTAATCGGGCCGGAGGGCGGCTTTACCGAAGAAGAACGTGACGCTCTACGCGGCCATAAAGATGTTATAAGAGTGAGCTTGGGCCCCCGTATTTTGCGCGCGGACACAGCGGCGCTGTCACTCCTAAGTTTATGGCAGGCCGTGCAAGGCGATTGGGGCGTGCATCTGTAATAGATGTAGAACGCCCGTGAGGGATGCACCAAAAATACGCAATTCCTTCTAATCAAAGAATTGATTTAGCGGTTTCAATAATCCTGTCCTGGGTATTCTGGTCCAGATAAGGGTGCATGGGCAGGGCAATGACTTTGGTCATGGCGTCTTCTGTATTGGCCAACCCGCCTGCGCCGATAGGGTGATTCTGATAGGCGGTCTGTTTGTGAACCGGCTGTGGGTAATACCGCGCAGTCGGAATATTTTTGTCGCGTAACGCGGCTCCAAACCCGTCGGGGTCAGGGACCTCTATGGTGAATTGTGCCCAAGTTGACACCACGCCGTCCATAACGGAGGGTACGCGAAGGGTATTGCTTTTTAACCCGTCAATATAACGTTGGGAAATTTTATTACGAAGCTTGATCTCTTCGTCAAAAATGGAGAGCTTTTGCAAAAGAATAGCCGCTTGTATCGAATCTAAACGGGAATTTAGACCCACTCTGACATTGTCATATTTATCGCGACCCGAGCCATGCATGTGAACGCTGCGCATAATACGCAAATGCTCTGCGTCATTCGTCAGAACCGCGCCCCCGTCTCCGTAACATCCCAAAGGTTTAGCCGGAAAGAAGCTGGTGGTTGCGACGTCGGCATATTCAAGAGGTTGCTTTCCGTTCAGCGTGGTGCCAAAGGCTTGCGCGCTGTCAGCGATGAGTTTCAGGCCGTGTTCCCGAACAATCGGGGTCAAGCGGTCATAATCCGCTGATTGCCCGAACAAATCGACAGATATTACGCCCCAAGGCGTGTACTTACCTTCGGCTTTCACGCCTGCAATAGCTTTGGACAGGCTGTCCGGACACATATTATAGGTGTCGCGGTCTATATCGACAAAGACCGGCACGCCGCCAAGGAGGGCGATCACTTCAACTGTCGCGCAATAGGTAAAGCTCGGGCAAAAAACGGCGACCCCGCGCGGCATTTCCCAGGCCATCATTGGCAGAAGCAGTGCGTCCGTTCCATTCGCGCAGCCCAAAACATGCTCAGCCTGTCCGAATCGTGCCAATTCAGATTCAAACTTTTTAACCTCAGGTCCTAGAATATACTGGCCGTGATCCAGTACGGCCGCGATTGCGCTATCTATTTGCGGACGAAGGCGTTCTTGTTGCGTTTTCAAATCAATAAAGTCGATGGCCATTTCCGGGCTCCTTTTTGTTAAAGGGTCATAGGCAATAGAGCGGAGATCGGCAAAGCCATTCTGCGGCTGCCGCCCATCACAAAATTTTACAGTTTAAGGCGGGCTTCAAATTAAAGTGAGGTCATGGCCCTTCTGTAGCCTTGTTACAAAGAAGGCGAGGCGGTAAGGGAGCAGAGTATTTCGACTGATTTCCCCAGGACTTCTCATGGCCGCTCCCAGCTCCGGTAAAAATTCAGTGCCTTTACGCGATAAAGCGCAAATGATCGACTATCTGGCCGCCGGGGAAAAACCGCTAGAAGACTGGCGAATTGGAACCGAGCACGAGAAAATTGGATTTTGTAAAACCAAGTTGCTACCGCTGCCTTATGACGGTCCCTGTTCTATCAAAGCCATGCTCGAAGGTCTGCAAAGATTTGATTGGCAGCCCGTTGAGGAAAACGGGAAGTTAATTGCGCTTAAACGCGATGGAGCATCGGTGTCTCTAGAGCCTGGTGGGCAGTTTGAGCTTTCCGGCGCGCCACTGGAGCATGTCCACCAAACTTGCGCCGAAGTAACCCGCCACTTGCGGGAAGTAAAAGAAGTCGCAGATGAAATTGATGCAGGCTTTCTGTCTCTTGGTTTCCGGCCGGACACAAGGCTCGAAGACGTGCCGATCATGCCAAAAGGGCGTTACCAGATCATGCGCGACTACATGCAAAAAGTGGGCACGCATGGCCGGGAAATGATGTTCCGCACCTGTACGGTCCAGACCAATCTCGATTTCGGATCCGAATCCGATATGGTCAAAAAATTCCGAGTTAGTCTGGCGCTTCAACCTTTGGCGACGGCGCTCTTTGCTAATTCGCCTTTCAAGGAAGGGGAGCTTAATGGTTATAAGTCGTATCGCTCCCGTGTGTGGCTCAATACAGATAATGACCGCACAGGTATGCTGCCTTTCGTTTTTGACGAGGGCTTCGGCTATGAACAATATGTCGATTACGCGCTCGATGTGCCGATGTATTTTGTTTACCGAAACGGCGAATATTTAAATGCCGCCGGGAAGTCATTTCGTGATTTTTTAGACGGTAATCTGGATGTCGTGCCCGGCGAGGTCGCAACTCTTTCTGATTTCGAAGACCACCTATCAACTATTTTTCCGGAGGTCCGCCTTAAACAGTTTTTGGAAATGCGCGGCGCTGATACCGGACCTTGGGATGAGCTTTGCGCGCTGCCAGCCTTCTGGGTCGGACTGCTATACGACAGTTCTGCGCTGGATGCGGCGTGGGATTATGTGAAAGACTGGACAACAGAAGAGCGTCAGAAATTACGGGTCGATGTTCCGAGGCATGGATTTCAAACTGAATTCAGAGGCAAAACTTTACAGGAAATGGCCAAAGATATCCTCGAAATTTCCCGCGCCGGTCTCAATGCCCGAGCGAAAATGAATTCGCACGGCGAAAACGAAACAGTCTTTTTGCAAGAGCTGGACCGCATGGCGTTGATTGGCGAGAGCAATGCTGACCGCCTCATCCGCCTTTATAAAGGTGCTTGGGACGGCGATATCACCCGCACGTATAAAGAATGTATTTTTTAAAATGTGTCCGTGATGGAAATAGAAATACGCTGACCGCGTTGGCGACTGAAAAACCGTCTTTGCACAATATCGCCATTACGGTTCGGCGAAAATATCAAGCGTTCTTGTTGCGACTTGAAATCAAAAATATTAGTCAAATCAAGTGTCCATTGCATTCCCAAAAGATCTTTATGAATGAATGACAAGCGGGATTCAGGGCGAATGAAACGGGTGTCAAACGTATCAGATAAACGAAAGACCGGGCTTTGACGTCCTTGTTCGATTGCGGCTTCCCACGCATAAGGCGAATTTGGAATATCTTGTCTGAGTTCAAGCGAATAAAGCCAGAGAATAGTGGAGTTGATGGCGCGGTCTTCGCCCGTCAATGGATCTTCGATTTCACTGTCAGAGACAGATCCAAACCCCTCCAGCCTCAGGCCTTCCAGTCCAAAATCATCTAAGAGCCAAGTCAAATTGGCACTGGCCCCATAGACAAGGGCTGAGTCCAGATTTCCGGGACCATCAAGGACCGCTCCATCTGACGTGCGAGTAATGATCACTCTATCCACTGGGTCATCGACAAAGTCGATATATCCCCGAATCGTGCCGGAGAGGCCTTTGCTGTCTTTGCGTTCTAGGGCGAGTTCTGTTCGCCATTTCTGTTCCGGAACAATGTTGTCATTGCCTTCATTTTCCAGATTCTCAACCAGATTGATCGTCGAAATAAATGTATTAAAATTTAACTGCCCGACAGATCGCTCTATTTTCGCGCGCCATGTATAGCGTGGGGACGGCGAGTAAGACGCGCTGATAAACCCTTTCGGACGTAAGAATGTCCTGGCCGGCGGAGCTTCGCTGACAACATGGATTTCGGAATACTCGGCTCCGAGCGATGTTTGTAGATTGATTTTTTTATTTAGAGCCCAGCTTTGTGTGACATTGCCTTGAACCCGTTTTTCCTCCACCTGCACATCATCCGGAATGGCATTCCCATCATTGATAAAGAGTGCCGTTTTGCTATCCAGCTTGTTAAATGCCCCTTCAAGTGACGCCGTCCAGTCACGCCCGCCGCCTGTTTTCCAAGTATATTCTCCCCGTACAATATATTCTTTTGTGACATCGTCTTGCAAAAACCTTTGAGTCTGCAGCGGCGCACCAAAAGCTTGAAATTCAAAGACACTGCTTATGTCAGAATTATCTAAATTATGCAGACCGATCAATTTCAGGCGTCCATCCGTTCCAAATATTAACAGGTCTGTGGAATAATCGCCGCCAATCTCATATTTATACTCATCCTCGCCGCTATTACTGCGAGACTGGCCTGAGATTCCTTGCGAGGTCACAGATTCAAAGAATTCATTGACGCCGCTATTGGTGTTTTGAAGAGAGCCGGCGAGGTTGAGATTAGCGACATCCCCGTTTAAGCGATTATAAGTTAGATTCAGGTCTATTTCCGGCTCTTGATCCTGATAGGCTCCCTCTTCAATCCGGTCTTCAATTAAAATCCCATTTCCATTGAAATATTGTTCAGGCCCGTTTTCTGTAAAGGTAAACTGCTCAACTGAAAGGCCCAGAACATATTCTAGCTGACCCTTTTTACCGGAAAGATTCAGTGCGCCTTCATAGAGTTGCGGCTCAGTACCTTCTTCGAACCGAGCGGCGTAGCGCCAACTTCCCTCAAGAGTGCCGGAGGTAGCGACAATGTTAGCAACTTGCCCTGATAAGCCAGGAATATCGAGTGATGCCCCGTCAATAATTTCGATCCTCGTAACAGTGACGGCCGGAATGCGCCGTAAAATTTCGCTCGCATCCGAAGATTTGGAGGATGGACGACGGCCATTGATGAGAATGTTGAGTGAGGCTTGTCCAAAGCCGCGTTCCGTTCCTTCGCCCCCTTGCAACGTAAATCCTGGAAGGCGGGAAACCATCTCTCGCGCTGTATTCGGATTGAATTTTTTGAAATAGTCCGGGGTGTATATCTGCGGCGGCGCGAGCTCAGATAGGCTATTATTTTGTGCCATAGCATAAATAGGTAATGCCCATATTGCGGCACTAGATAATAAATAACATGCGATATGTCGCAAAATAATGTCCCTACCTTTTCCGTTTTATCGCCTTAAGCGGGTATTCCTAAGGCCTCAACCCTAAAAAGAGGCGCTTCCGGTAAATTTTACCCTTAACGGGCTGTAATCCGCAAAACAGAGGTTTGCGCCCCCAAAATCTTTATGGCAAAGCAAAGATTAGATTTGCTTAAGAGGGGCAAGCGAAAAATAAACTCAAAAGGGGAGTTTTATGGCGGTTTCTGATATGGACTCGCATGAGCCGAAAACATTTTTGGGTCATCCGCGTGGATTGATCATCTGTTTTTTAACGGAAATGTGGGAGCGGTTTTCTTATTACGGCATGCGCGGGCTTCTAGCTCTTTATCTTATTCAGCATTTTCTGTTTACAGATACACAAGCTAACCTCATTTATGGCGGCTATATTGCTTTGGTTTACATCATGTCGATCGTCGGGGGTATACTCTCCGATAAATATCTCGGCCAGCGCAAAGCTGTAACTTATGGCGCTATCCTTTTGGTGGCAGGCCATTTCGGTATGGCTTTTGAGGGATCGGGCTCACAAGAGACGATCAGCTTTAATGACGGAGCTTATGTTGTAGAAGATATTGGGCGGGATGATCGCCGGAAACTATTTATCGATTATGACGGTGCCTCGCGCCGCATCGTGTTTGAAAGCACGAAGTTTATCACGCTTGGGGATACTGATTATCTGCCAATCAATGATGACGGAGAAGGTAATTATGTCATTGAACGCCAGTCACGCGACCTTCTGCAGAATGTTTGCGCAGTGTTTGGCATGGCGTGCGCCGGACCGGAACCTAAAACGACTCTTGTGCTGGATGGCCAATCTTATGATGTAGTGGCTTCAGAAACCGGCGACAGGGTCAATTTCTTAGGGGAAACATATCCTCTAGAAGAAGTCTCCGAAACGGATATCTTGGTGCTGCAAGACGCAAACATGGAAAAAGAGCCGGAAACGTCCAATACAATTGCCGTCATTCCGGATGGGGAATATTCAACCTCAATTGTAAAGCAGCCTCTTTACGTAAATATACTCTTTTTCTCTTTGGCTTTAATTATTGCTGGGGTTGGATTTCTAAAACCAAATATCTCGACGATTGTAGGGGATTTATATCCAAAAGGCGATCCCCGCCGTGACGGGGGATTTACTCTTTTCTATATGGGCATCAATCTGGGAAGCTTTCTTGCGACTTGGACCTGTGGCATTCTAGGTATTGTCTATGGCTGGGCTTGGGGATTCGGTTTGGCCGGCATTGGTATGTTGTTCGGTCTGATTGTTTTCCAGTTTGGGCAAAAATGGTTGCATGGCGTCGCGAACCCCCCTTCCGTTGAAAAGCTCAAAGAAAAGGTTTTGGGTCCGATCAATATAGAATGGGCTTGTTACCTCAGCGCTGTAGCTATCGTCATATTGTGTATGACAATGCTAAATTATGCCGAAGTGATTGGACCGCTTGCCGCCTTTGTTGGCATCGCCTTCTTCGCATATTTTATAATTTACTCCCTTGTTAAACTTAAAGGACGTGAACGAACACGTATGTGGGCGGCCCTGTATTTTGCAGTGGCTCAAATTCCCTTCTGGTCTCTATTTGAACAAGCGGGGTCATCCTTGACATTGGTGACAAGCCGATTGGTTGACACGAATATTGCGGGGTGGGACGTACCTACTCCGGTCTTCCAGTCTCTGAATGCTGGCTTTATCTTTATCTTTGCGCCGATCATCGCTTGGCTCTGGGTCTTTTTGGCGAAACGCAAGATTGAGCCTTCGACGCCCGTTAAATTTGCGCTTGGTGTATTCGGTGCGGGACTCGGCTATCTTGTCCTTGTCGCGGGTATGAAATCCGTTGGACCCGCGGCTTTGACCCCTGTCTTCTTTATCTTTGCTATTTATTGGGTGCATACTATGTCCGAGCTAATGCTCAGTCCGGTCGGGCTTTCTGCCATGACGAAATTGGCGCCCGCCAGAATGGTAGGCCTGTTTATGGCCGGTTGGTTTGTTTATTCCGGACTTGGTAACGCGTTGTCAGGCGTGATTGCCGCTGCGGCCGGAGCCGAAACGGTGGGCGGGCAGATCGTTGACGTTGCCGGAGCGAAAAGCAATTATATCCGTGTTTTCTCTTCAATTGGTTATATAGGAATGGGTATTGGCTTTCTGATGCTTCTGATCGCGCCGCTCATTCGCCATTGGATGAAGGAAGAACATGCTGATGTGTCCAAGGTTGAGGATACAATTGAGGGTCATGTCTAGGTTGAGCCATTCAAAATAAAAATGCCCGCTCAACTGAGCGGGCATTTTTATGTGTCTTAGCAATCGGTGTAGCAGGCGTTGCTCTTATTTCCGATTCACCATCATGTTGAGGATGTCGTCCATTGTATTCCCGTCGCCATCAGCATCGAGCATTTTTCCTAACATACCCAAGCCTTGCTGATGGGTTTGTTGCCCGGAAGCCTGCTTACGGGCGTTGCCGCCTAATACGCCGCTAATCATTGAACCCAAACCTGCTTTTTTGCCTCCCAAAAGCTGCTCCGAGGCCAATTGTCCAAGCATGGACTGAAGTCCGCCATTTTGTTGCTGTCCCCGCGTTTGTTTGTTCAGACTGCCCATCGCCATCATGGCCACCATAGGAAGCATTTTTTTCAATATATCCGTACTGACCCCGGATTTTTCGGACGCTTTATTTGCAACGGCGCGGCTGACCTCTTTGGAGCCAAATAAATGCCCTAAAATACCATTGCCTTCTTCCACAACATCAGGCCGGGACAGGTTAGAAGGAACGTCAAGATATTGGTCGTGGGAGCCATTTTGCAACGCACTTAGCAAGCCGGACAGACCTTGCGGAGACGACGCATTCTGTTTCAACCCAGATGAAATGGCGGGTAATAACGCCGCAATCGCGTTTTGGCTTTGGCTCGCGTCCAATCCAAATTGTTGACCAATTTCTTGCGGAGCGCTCCCTCCGGCTGAGGACATAATCATGTCCATCATGTTCAATCCACTCATGCTTCTCTCGCCATATAAGTATTTAAAGTTAGCAGTTTTATAGGAGGCTAATGCCGTGGAAGCGAGAGAAAACTCTAAGGAATGAAAGTGTCTGGGTGCTGGGTTTGAGAGACAGTCATTGACTATTGTCGCGGCGGCGCGTTTTACCCACGCCCGAGAAAATTCCTATGCCGATTAGGATTAAGGCCCCAACAGAAATCCAGACGGGCGGGACACCTAGCAAAAAGGCGCCGATCGCTAATCCGCCAATAAATACGACAAAACCGATTAGATAAATTGCAAAAGTTGACATTAAGTCCCCCGTGAAATGATTTTTAGAGTAACGTCAGCTTTTCCTAAAAGGTTGCAATTTAGTCTTAGGCCGCACTGCCGCCGACTGTGAGGTTTTCGACATAAAGACTCGGTTGACCGACGCCCACGGGGACGCCTTGCCCGGCCTTGCCGCAGACGCCAATGCCGGGATCAAGGGCCATATCATTCCCGACATGGCGGATTTGTTGCAATACACTTGGGCCGTCTCCGATGAGAGTTACGCCTTTAAGCGCATCCCCGACCTGGCCGTTTTTCACGCGGTAAGCTTCGGTGCATTGGAAAACGAATTTACCGCTGGTAATATCCACCTGACCGCCGCCAAAATTCGTCGCGTAAATCCCGTCTTTCAATTCAGAGAGCATTTCTTCAGGATCTTTTTCGCCGCCAAGCATATAGGTATTTGTCATACGCGGCATAGGAGAGTGTGCGAAACTTTCGCGGCGACCATTTCCTGTTGCTTTCACCCCCATCAAGCGCGCATTGAGGCGGTCTTGCATGAAGCCTTTTAATATGCCGTCTTCAATCAAGACCGTGCGTGATGTCGGCGTGCCTTCATCGTCTATGGTCAAAGAGCCGCGGCGACCTTCTATTGTTCCGTCATCGACAATCGTTACGCCCGGCGCCGCGACGCGCTCACCCATCATACCGGCAAAAGCGCTGGTGCCTTTGCGGATAAAATCACCTTCAAGACCATGGCCCATAGCTTCGTGCAACAAAATGCCGGGCCAACCGGGGCCTAGAACAACATCCATTTGCCCCGCTGGGGCCGGGACAGAGCTGAGATTGACCTTCGCCTGACGGAGCGCTTCTTGCGCGAGGGGCTTCCAGAATTCAGGTTTGACATACCCATCATAGGCTTCACGCCCTCCGGCTCCGGCATAGCCGCTCTCCCGACGTCCGTCTTTTTCTGCGACGATGGAGATGTTCAACCTGACAAGGGGACGGATATCATCATAGCGTTCTCCGCCCGCACGTAAAATGGCGATAGCTCGGCGGTTGCCGGATAGAGTTGCCGTCACTTGAACCACAGAGGAATCCAGCGCCCGGCAATAGGCGTCAATTTCCTCAAGCAAGCTGACCTTTACCCCAAATCCCGGATCCGCAACTGGATCGATATCAGGATAGAGTTGATTATTCGTGCGTTGCGGAGATTCTGATTGTGTGCCGTCATAGCCTTGTTTTGCCATAATCACGGCTTTGGCGGCGCGGGCCAGTGCTCCCGGGCTCATTTCCGTTCCTTGGGCAAAACCGGAAGTGTCTCCGGCGACGCAACGCAGGCCAAACCCTCTGGACGTGTCAAAACTGGCGTTTTTCAGGCGACCATCATCAAATGTAAGCGATTCTGAGGCCGATCGCTCGACAAATAATTCTCCGTCATCTGCCCCTTGTAGCGTTTCATTGAGCTGTGAGAGGGCTGTTTCGGCGTTTAATTCACTGTCTTCAAAGACAAAATCTGACATTACGGCGCTTTCTATGGCTATTCCCTCTTTATCTAAGCGCTCTCTCGGGATAGACAACCGCCCAAATGCGACAATACGTGCCGAAGTCTGTTCACGACTTTTTGCGTCATTGTCTTTATAAATTGTAATGTCGAGCGGGATAATAGTCCTGATACAATGTTAAAGAGGACCAAATGCGGTTTTTAAAAGCAATCTTAGGCGGTTCTGCCATAGCGGGTTTGAGCGCATTTGCGGCTCATGCACAAGATGTGGTCGGAAGGCCGAGCGAAGGCGGAATGTGGTTCCAAAAGCCAGCAACGCCCGTTATGGAGCAGTTGCAAGACGTCCATAATTTGGTGTTTGTTATCATCTGCGCGATTGTCGTTTTGGTCGTGAGTTTGATGCTCTACATCATGATCCGCTTTCGCGAGAAAGCAAACCCGGTCCCATCTAAAACGTCTCACAACACTATGATAGAAATCGTCTGGACGATTGCTCCGGTTGTTTTGCTTCTGGTTATGGTCGTTCCAAGTATGCAGCTTCTCTATTATCAGGATCGTCTGCCCGAAACTGAAATGACAGTTAAAGTCGTCGGTAACACGTGGAACTGGCAGTATAGCTACCCCGATTACGAAGATATTGACGAAATCATCTCTAACCCACTTGATGAAACGCAGGCGCAGGAAGAAGGGGTTCCCTACCTTCTCGCAACAGACGCCCCTTTGGTCGTTCCTGTTGGCACAAAGGTGAAGGTTCTGGTGACGTCCGTCAGTAACATGCACAGCTGGGCCGTCCCGAGCTTTGGCGTGAAAATGGACGCGGTTCCCGGTCTGGTTAACGAGACTTGGTTCGAAGTCTATGAAGAAGGCACATATTATGGCCAATGTTCCGAGATATGCGGTATCCGTCATTATTTCATGCCTGTTGAAGTGCGCGCCGTAAGTCAGGCCGACTTCAACCAATGGGTCGCCAATGGCGGAAGCTTCACAGAGGCCGTTGCCGACAATTCAGAAAATCAAACTACATCAGGTGTGGCAACTCTTGCCGCGCGCGATTAATCAGCTGACGCAAAAGACGTCAGGAATAAAGGAAAGACATCATGGTTGCGATTAGTGGCAATGACACCGGGTCTTACGGCGACGACAAGCCGAGCTTTTTTGCGCGTTGGTTTTATTCGACCAACCATAAGGATATCGGAACGCTTTATTTGATATTCGGGATTATTTCCGGCCTTATCGGCGGGTTTTTATCCTTTATGATGCGGATGGAGTTGGGCGAGCCTGGCATCCAGTTCTTTACGAATGAGCATCAATATCTCGTTTTCGTGTCTATGCACGGACTCATCATGATCTTTTTCATGGTCATGCCGGCCTTGATCGGCGGGTTTGGTAACTGGTTCGTCCCGATTATGATCGGGGCGCCGGATATGGCCTTCCCGCGAATGAATAACCTATCTTTCTGGCTCCTTCCGACAGCCCTGATTTGCTTGTTGGTGAGTTTTGTCTTGCCGGGATCGGCAAGCGGGGACGGATTTGGAGGCGGCTGGGTCATGTATCCGCCACTCTCGACCAGCGGCTCTCCGGGGCCGGCCTTTGACTTTATTATTATCGGTCTTCTGGCGGCGGGTTTCTCGTCTATCTTTGGGGCGATTAACTTCATCACAACAATTTTGAACATGCGCGCGCCGGGCATGACAATGCATAAAATGCCGCTCTTTGCGTGGTCTGTTCTTGTGACTGCATTCTTGCTTCTTTTGGCTTTGCCTGTTCTCGCGGCGGCGCTCTTCATGTTGTTCACAGACCGGATTGACGGCGGAACAGGGTTCTTTGACCCGGCCCGTGGCGGCGATCCTCAGATGTTCCAGCATTTGTTCTGGTTCTTTGGTCACCCAGAAGTTTACATCATGATTTTGCCAGCCTTTGGTATCATCTCTCACATCGTTTCGACCTTCTCGAAGAAACCGATTTTCGGTTATCTCGGCATGGCCTATGCGATGGTCGCGATCGGTGTTGTCGGCTTCGTTGTGTGGGCTCATCATATGTATACCATAGGTATGGATGTGAATCTGAAGGCTTATTTCCTGGCGGCAACCCTCGTGATTGCGGTGCCGACGGGCGTGAAAATCTTCTCTTGGCTTGCGACAATGTGGGGCGGTTCTATCCGTTACACGATCCCAATGCAGTGGGCGCTGGCCTTTATTTTCCTCTTCGTTATCGGCGGCGTGACAGGCGTGGTCTTGGCCAATGCGGGCGTAGATACGGCTTTGCATGATACTTATTATGTTGTGGCCCATTTCCATTACGTTCTGTCTATGGGCGCTGTCTTCGGTATCTTTGCCGGCTTCTATTACTGGTTCGGTAAAATGTTCGGCATTATGTACAATAAGTTCTTAGCAGCCGCCCATTTCTGGCTTTTCTTTATTGGCGTGAACGTCATTTTCTTCCCGCAGCATTTCCTCGGAATGAACGGGATGCCGCGCCGCTATGTAGATTATCCGGCCGACTTCGAACTTTGGAACCACGTTTCAACAATGGGCGCGATGATCACTCTGCTTGGTGTCGTGTTCTTCTTCTTAATGCTGATCGAAGCCTTTATTGTCCGTCGTAAAGTTGGCGACAATTATTGGGGTGAAGGCGCCACAACCTTGGAATGGACCTTGTCATCTCCTCCGCCTTATCACCAATTCAACACGCTTCCACGTATTGATGAAGACCCTACAGAGCACGATGCAGACAAGATGCATTAAGCTTTAAAAGGCAAAACCCTTTGAAAAGCCGCGGTTCCTGACTGCGGCTTTTTTTCATGTTATGAGAGTAGAGCTTGTCGTACGCTGTCTGATAAGGGATATGAGGCGCACTCAAAGTATGTAAAGGCACAAGGGCGATAATGACAGAGGCCAGTACAATATCATCAGAAGCGGAAGACTATCTTCCTGTGGCGCAGCCGACAGGCATGAGTATCGCCGAGCCGCGCGACTATTTCGCACTAATGAAGCCGCGCGTAATGAGCCTTGTCGTGTTCACGGCTTGGGCGGGACTTGTCTGCGCTCCGGGGGTTATCCCGATCTGGAAAGCCATTGCGTCCATTATCTGCATTGCTGCTGGCGCGGGTGCGTCTGGCGCGCTGAACATGTGGTACGATGCCGATATTGATGCGCAAATGTCCCGCACAAAGAAAAGACCAATTCCTCAGGGAAAAATGAGTCCGACCGCAGCGCTGACATTCGGGATTATGATTTCCGCCGCGTCGGTCTGGATGCTATCCATAGCGGCAAACTGGCTCGCAGCGTCTCTCCTGGCTTTCACAATATTCTTTTATCTCGTGGTTTATACAATGTGGCTGAAACGCACGACACCGCAAAATATCGTGATTGGCGGCGCGGCAGGGGCTTTCCCGCCCATGATCGGATACGTTGCTGTGACGGGATCAATTTCATTGGATAGTGTCATTCTTTTTCTGATTACCTTTATGTGGACACCGCCTCATTTCTGGGCTCTAGCCCTATATAAAACCGGGGATTATGGCCGGGTCGGTATTCCGATGATGCCAAATGTTGCCGGCGCAAAAAGCACTCGTCTTCAGATTTTCGTCTATGCACTCATTCTTTTCGCCGTCTGTTTGGTTCCGCTTTTTACAGGGCTAGGGGGCGCATTTTACGCCGTCGCCGCGATAGGGCTGAATGTGGGATTTCTCGCTTTGTCCTATAAAGTCTGGAAATCCCGCGCCGGCGAGCGCGAGGAGGCCTCTGATGAGGCGTCTCTTTACGAAGTTCAGAAAGGCGACCGGGCGGCTCGAAACCTCTTTGCTTACTCCATAATCTACCTCTTTGCCATTTTCGGGGTTCTGGCCGCCGAAGGCTTAATGAAAGGCTTTGTTTCATGAAAGAATATCGCGACAAACCGACAAGATTCGTGGAACCAAATGCCGCAGAGCTAAAAGCCCGTGGACGCCGTAATATCGGCATTGCGGTCGCCCTCGCGGCCTTTATGATTTTCGTTTTTGTGACAATGGTTACGCGCGGATCAGCCTAAGAGAGTGAGAATGAGCGTCAATACACGTACATTATTGATTTTAATAGTTGTCGGCTTTGGCATGCTTGGTCTTGGAATGTCTTCCGCCAAAATATACAATACATTTTGCAAAATAACGGGATATGGCGGGACAACTCAACAAGCCGAAGAAAATCTGTCCGAAGTCATTGATCGCAAAGTGACCGTCAAATTTGACTCAAATGTTGCCGATAATATGCCTTGGGTGTTCAAACCTCAGCAGAAAGAGATGGAAGTCCAGCTCGGTCAATCCGGCCTTGCTTATTATACGGTCAAGAATGAAAGCGATCATCCGATTATAGGTGTGGCTAACTTTAATGTGACGCCTATCAAGGCCGGGCCGTTTTTTGTGAAAACGGACTGTTTTTGCTTTACGGAACAACGCGTGGAACCGGGGGAAGAACTCCCTCTGCCTGTCCTGTTTTTTGTCGACGCGCAAATGGATGACGATAAGCGGATGGACGAAGTTAAAGAGATCACATTGAGCTACACATTTTTTGAATCTGACAGTAATGCACAGATAGCCACTGAAACCAGCGGCTCAAATGCAGAAAAAACACTGAATTAAAGTCTCGCCACAGCCTAACTGCGACAGGATAGATATTGTTTTGTCTCACGGGCTTGGCTATAGGCTTAAAACTGAACATCAGGCTTGCCTTTACGGTAGCCGACAGACTGACCCAAAAGGGAATTTATAATGGCCGGACACGCCGTCGAACACGACTATCACCTCATTCCACCTAGCCCTTGGCCCCTCCTGTCGGGACTGGCCGCCCTTGTATGGGGAACCGGTATGGTAGTTTTCTTTGCTGGATTAGTGCAACGCACTGGTGACAACAATATGATGGAGTTCTTCTTTTCAAAGGGACTCGATACTTGGTCGTCAACCCTGACCGGCGACGGATCTGTTTCTGGTGGGTGGATTATTCTCCTAATTGGCTGTCTCTTTGCCTCTTTCGTTATGTATGGTTGGTGGCGGGATGTGGCGCGCGAATCAGCTGCGGGCGATCATACGCCAGTCGTTGATATTGGTCTGCGTTACGGCATGATTATGTTCATCATGCAGGAAGCCATGTTCTTTGTTGGCTGGTTCTGGATATTCTTTGAAACTAGCCTTTTCCATAAATTCCGCGCGAGTTGGAACACGGATGTCCTTCCGAATGCCGCAGATTACGCGACGAATATAGCGCCCGGCGTGACCTCAGTGAATGCTTGGCATTTACCGCTTATGAATACGCTAATACTTCTTTTGTCTGGTACGACTGTAACCTGGGCTCACCATGCTTTGATCCACGGTGATCGCAAGGGCGCAAAATGGGGCCTTTTCCTGACGTGTTTACTCGGTTTCATTTTTATTGGTATTCAAGGTTTGGAATATGCCGAACTCTTCCACGAGCGCGGTGAAGGTGTTGCGCCTTGGCTTGCCAATACGGCTTATGGCTCTGCCTTCTTCCTCGCGACCGGTTTCCACGGTTTGCACGTTCTCATCGGGGCGATATTTCTTCTCGTCTGTTGGGGGCGTCTCATGAAGGGCGGCTTGCGTTCTGATAAGCATTTTGGTCTGGAAGCGGCCGCATGGTATTGGCATTTCGTTGACGTCGTTTGGCTCTTCCTCTTTGCCTTTGTTTACATCGTCTTTGCGACGGGCCCTTAGAGCCCGTCCTTTGACGGCTATTTGAATGGCTCGACGCCCCCCTCCACTTGCATCCGGCCTGAAAGGCCGGTGTCCGGAATGCGGGGAAGGTCATCTCTTTTCAGGACTTTTGAAATTCGCGACGGGCTGTGAGGCCTGCAGCGCGGATTTTACAGATGAAGACGCAGGTGACGGTCCAACGGTTTTCGTGATTTTCATTGTTGGGATATTCATCATTCCAATGGCCTTGGCATTTCAGCTCATCACAGATGCGCCGACATGGCTGACGATGACAATATGGATACCCATAATCATTGTCGTCTGTCTTTATCTGTTACGTTTGCTTCGGGGGGTTATGTTTAACTTAGCTTGGGTCAATAAAGCCCGGGAGTTTCGAAATGCCCGAATACGCCAAAACCAAAATACTCCTGATCAAAACAGCCTAAGCTAATGATTAAACTCCATTTCAGACCTATGCCTGCTCTGACGATCATCTTGGCTCTGAGCGTGGCCCTGCTCGTTTCGCTCGGAGTTTGGCAATACCAGCGCTTGCAGTGGAAGACAGCCCTATTGGAAGACGTTGAGGCGTCTGTCACTGCGCCGCCTTTGACGTCTCTCTCTGATTTAACGGATTCACTCGCGGCAGGTGAACCCGTTGATTTTCGGCGTATTGCGTTTACCGCTGCCCCTATTCCAGATGCGCAAGTATATCATCTTTATAAATCTCAGCAGGGGGGCATTTTTTGGCGAGTTGTGCAGCCGATTTCAGATGGGCGCCTGACTGTTTTGGCCAAGACCGAAACGCTTGAGGCAGAAAGCAAAGACAAGTGGGAACATGTTCCTCGCGAGCCGGAAAGCGCGCAATATACAGGTTATGTCCGCAAAACCTATGATATGGCTCGGGTCGAGGGGTGGGTAAAATCCAAGGCTAACCCGGAAGCCAACCGATATTTTCATTTCAATCAGACCGGGGATTGGTATGACGGCCTGCCGGCAGAAATTATTGAAGGCTATTATATAGACACTCAACCTGCAAAAAGCGCTGATAGCTTGCCGGTGCGACGCCCTGAAATAGCCAATAACCACTTTGATTATATGCTGACTTGGTGGTCCTTCGCGCTCATTTTTATTATTATTTATCTCCTCCTGCATAAAAGAGCAGGTCGACTTGCATTTCATTAACCGGGCGCGGTGAGGGAGTTCGGATAATGGCGAATGCCACGATTCATACTGTTTTAAAAGCGCACTCAGTTGGTGGAGGACTGACTCTACGCCACCCTCGTTGGGCCGACTTCGAAACTTGGTCCATGTTGCGGCGGGATAATAAAGATTGGTTGAGCCCTTGGGAGCCAGGTTGGACTGACGCCGCGTTGAGCCGGGTAACATATAGAACCCAGCTCTCGCGCTTCAAAAAACTGGTTCAAAATGGACAGGCTTACCCGTTTCATCTTTATTACGGCGCACAGGAAACTTTAATTGGGGCTTGCAATCTCACCCATGTTGAACGCGGTAGTTCTCAGTCTGCCCGTCTGGGCTATTGGGTGGGGCAAAGATTTACAAAACAGGGATTTGCCCGCGCCGCCGTCAGCGCCGTGACACAATTCGGTTTTGAGACCTTGGGACTTCACCGCATAGAAGCGGCAGTACAGCCAATAAACGCCGCCTCTATAACGGTGCTGGAATCACAAAACTTCACACGAGAAGGCATTGCGCGCGGTTATCTGAAAACAGACAAGCAATGGCGCGATCATATTATCTTCGCTAAACTTAGCTCGGATTGAGATTGAATGTTTAAATTAAGCGGTCCCGCCCAAAAACGAGAGCGCTTCGGGGGAAATACCGATCGTATCAAAAGCGCGTTGACGCTTAATGTCCAGATCTTCACCAAAAATCATGGTTTCATCAGCGTCTACAATGAGCCACCCATTTTGCATGATTTCTGATTCCAACTGTCCTTCGCCCCATCCGCAATAGCCGATAGAGAGCATCGCTTTTTTCGGAGCCTCGTCGCTGACGAGAGCCTCTAGCACATCCTTAGTAGAGGTGAGGGTGAGAGTGTCGGAAAGCTTTAGACTCGTTTCGTCTTTGTAGTAATCCGAAGAATGGAGAACAAAGCCCCGGTCAATATCAACCGGGCCGCCATTCAGTACAGGCGTGTCCGCGACGCGGACATCACCTTCCACGCCAATTTGCTCAAGCAGGTCAGAGATTAACAATCCGCCTTTGGACTTATTGACAATAATGCCCATTGCGCCGTGTTCATCATGAGAACAGACATAAATAAGCGTATTTTTAAAGCGAGGGTCGCCCATCGCCGGGGTCGCTAAAAGAAACCGACCAGACATATAGGTAACATTTTTCTGTTCCGTATTGTCGTCAGTTTTCTTTTCGGAGGAATATTTTTTTGTTTTGCTCATATAGATTAAATGGGCGGAATGGCTTTTCGTTTCAACCTGTCTTGTCAAAACAATGTGAGCGCCCCATATAAAATAGATAGAAATTTAAAAATGAGAGAGACGAAATGACAATCAAAACCGGTGAAAAACTTCCGCAAGCCAGCTTTATGACATTTGGAGACGAAGGCCCGGCTCCGAAAACAACGGAAGAGGTTTTTGGCGGCAAACGTGTGGCCCTCTTTGCTGTGCCCGGCGCTTTCACCCCAACTTGTTCGGCTAAACATTTGCCTGGATTTGTGAACAAAGCAGATGAGCTTAAATCAGCCGGGATCGACACAATCGCTTGTATTTCCGTAAATGATATATTCGTCATGGGCGCTTGGGGTGAGCAACAAGAAGTTGGAGAGACTGTCCAAATGCTGGCTGATGGCAATGGCGATTTTGCCAAAGATATTGGTCTCACAATGGATGGCTCTGGATTTGGTATGGGTCTCCGGTCCCAACGTTACGCGATGGTCGTCAATGACGGCGTGGTAGAACATCTCTTCGTTGAAGAGCCGGGGGAGTTCAAAGTCAGTTCAGCCGAACACATGCTTGAGGCTTTAACAGGATAAGCTTACAAGCTTATATAATCTGAGGGGGATAATATGACAGCCGGACAAATATTTTTGATCGCCTTGGTAGCGTTTATTGTCTTTATTACCATAAAAGCTGTCAAAGCCGTTCCCCAAGGCATGCAATATACCGTGGAACGTTTCGGGCGATATACCCGAACGCTCCAGCCTGGGCTGACCTTTATAATCCCTTTTGTGGACCGGGTTGGGTATCAGATGAATATGCGCGAGCGAGTGATTGATATTCCGTCGCAAGACGTCATCACCAAAGATAACGCCATGGTCACGGCGGACGCAGTAGTTTTCATCCAAGTGATAGACGCGCGGCAGGCAGCTTATGAAGTCAATAATCTCGATAATGCGATTAAAAATCTTTGTTTGACCAATGTTCGGACTGTGGTCGGATCTATGGATTTGGATGAGGTTTTGTCCCGCCGGGACGATATCAATGCAAAGCTTTTAACCGTAATTGATAGCGCTACGGATCCTTGGGGTACGAAAGTCACCCGCATCGAAATTAAAGACCTCTCGCCTCCGGCTGATATTACCGAAGCGATGAATAAGCAGATGAAGGCGGAACGTGAAAAACGCGCCGACATCCTCATGGCAGAGGGGCAAAAACAAAGTCAGATATTACGCGCTGAGGGCGAAAAAGAAGCCGCTGTCCGGGAAGCCGAAGGCCGACGGGACGCCGCCTTTCTTGACGCCGAAGGCCGGGAACGCGAAGCCGAGGCCGAAGCCCGCGCAACGGAAATGGTCAGTGTTGCTATTGCCAAGGGTGATGTGAACGCCGTGAATTATTTCATTGCGCAGGAATATGTGAAAGCCTTTGGGGAGCTGGCTAATTCCCCAAACCAGAAAACCGTTATCGTCCCGGCGGAACTCTCTAGTCTTGCCGCGACTGTCGGCGGTATCGGCGCCCTCCTCGAAGCGGGCGATGCGAAAGTGGTCAAGAAATGAACGGCGACGGAAACGCCTTCCTTCAACTCTTAGAGGGCATGAACGGTACGAAATGGCTAATTTTTGGGGTTCTCCTGCTGACGCTCGAAGTGATAACTGGCACAACCTATATTTTATGGCCCGCTGTCGCCGCTTTAATTGTAGGAGTTTTGGTTTTTGTTCTGCCGCTCGCCTGGGAAATGCAATTCTTATTATTCTTTCTCATCAGCGCGGGACTGCTCTTTGCTGGCCATAAATATTTTCAGCCTATGATGAAGGGCGGAGAGCCCTCTGACCTAAATGACCGGGCTCGTTCAATGGTGGGCCGCCGAGTGAAGGCCGTCACGACGTTCGAAACGGGTCGCGGACGCGTCCAAGTTGGCGATACACAGTGGCAAGCCATGATGGATACAGGCAATGCGCTCATAGGAGATGAACTGAGAATCATTTCTGTTGAGGGGACAGTTTTGAAAGTAGAGCCTTTGGCCTAAGACGTATGGCGCTAATTATTTCGGGATTCCGCGCCTGGCCAGTTCATCTGCTATCTCATTGCCAATATCGCCGGCATGACCTTTTACCCACTCCCAACGAACTTCACGGGCGGCATTGAGGGTATCTAAACGCTGCCAAAGGTCTTTGTTTACCACTGGTTTTTTGTCTCCCTTTTTCCATCCGCGTTTCTTCCATCCATGAATCCATTCCGTAATCCCTTTCAGGACATATGTAGAATCGGTGAACAGAACGATGGGGCCTTTAAATCCGGGTTTGACGGCTTCCAAAGCTTTAATAGCGCCCATCAATTCCATACGGTTATTGGTAGTTTCTTTTTCGCCGCCGAATAATTCTTTTGTTCGCTTGCCGTGATACATCACCGCGCCCCAACCGCCCGGGCCGGGATTACCGGAACAAGCCCCATCCGTATAAATGACGAGTGCGCCGTCCAGCGCCCCGGACTCTAATTTTGAACCAGTACGCGGCATATTAGACATTTAAAAGTTGACGGGGCAGACGAAAGACAACTTTTTCTTTGACCACTTCAACTTCTTCGACGGTTACGTCATAACGCGAACGCAGGGCCGCTAAAACTCCGTTTGTAAGGTATTCGGGTGCGCTCGCTCCTGCCGATAGGCCGATAGTCTTCGATCCATCCACTCGATCCCAATCAATGCTCTCCGCATCGGATATCAACATCGCCTCGCCTGAACCGCCCTTTGCTCCCACTTCGACCAAACGTTTGGAGTTCGAGGACTTTTGGGAGCCAATAACCAAAAGAAGGTCACAGCGTTCAGCAATTGCTTTAACGGCGGCTTGACGGTTGGTCGTGGCATAACAAATATCTTCTTTGAAAGGTAGAGCGACGGAGGGAAATCGCTCTTGTAAAATCGCGATGAGCCCAGCGGTATCGTCCACACTCAATGTCGTTTGCGTTACCAAAGCCAGATTATCCGGATCTTTTGTCATAAAATTTCGGGCATCTTCTTCCGTCTCAATTAAAGAAATATCCCCAACGGGAAGTTGACCCATTGTGCCGATAACTTCGGGATGGCCCTTATGACCAATTAACAAGATGTGCCGCCCGTTTTTGGCGTGGCGCTCAGCCTCGACATGAACTTTTGACACGAGCGGGCAAGTGGCATCCAGAAAATTCAGATTGCGGGCTTCGGCGGCACGAGGCACGGATTTTGGCACGCCATGGGCAGAAAATATAACCGGACGATCATCAGGACACTCGCTGAGCTCAGCCACAAAAACGGCTCCAAGTTCAGATAATCGATCTACGACATGGCGATTATGAACGATTTCGTGTCTAACATAGACCGGAGCCCCATAGGCTTCGATGGATTTTTCAACGATCTGAATTGCGCGGTCAACGCCAGCGCAAAATCCCCGAGGTGCGGCCAGCAAGACAGTTTTACGCATGCGGTCTTCATTCCCGAGAGGAAGCTCTCCGGTCGAGTTCTCGGATGGTATTATTTCAGAGGCAGTAGAGCCTGACATTAATTTCTCCTCACGCGGCCTGCTTGCTGTCATCTTGGCGTTGCGGCAGGGCGCTTATCTGTCTATGACCTGCCATAGCAGAGCGTTAGCAATATCGCCACTGTCCGTTCCCTGAATATATAGGGAAAGAAAGAGGCCTTTTTGAGGGCCGTTTATTGGGAATTACATTATGCGTTTTCGGACCGTTATTATGACAACGCTCCTCGGAGTGACAACTGCCTCAGGGTTGAGTGCCTGTAAAAGCACCGCTGATGCCCTGAATATGGGGGATGCGGCGACAAAGCAAAATGCCGGACCATGTCCTCGGGCTTTTTCGCTTTATGAAGCCTCCCGCATTGTTGAGTTTCGCGATAATGAGCAGCGGTTCGAAAATGTCGGTTTTACAGGTGAAATCAATAATGTGCGTAGCCTCTGCCGTTATTATAACGAGGAGCCGATTGACTCCAATCTGGAAATTACGTTTGACCTTGGCCGGGGGCCGGCGGCGAGCCAGAATACGGCAACTTATGAATATTTCGTCGCTGTGACCCGCAAAAATGTGGACGTTATTAACAAGGAAGTTTTCCCAATGCAGGTCACATTTCCTGCGGGAAAAGACCGCGTACGCGTTGTCGAAGAGGTCGAGAAAATAATTATTCCAAGGGCGACAGCGACCACGTCAGGCGTTAATTTCGAAATTATTGTCGGTTTCGAATTGACCGAATCCCAACGTCAATTCAATGCTGAGGGTCGTCGTTTCAGACTATCTGCGGGGCAAGAATAAGCGCCTTGCGTAAGGGCAATAACAAAAAATAAGAGTAATCGCATCTATGTCCTCAATTTTACAGAGTCTGGAACAGGCTTTCCAAACCGCTTTTGCGGATTTGGGATATGCGCCCGAGCTCGGCTCGGTTCGTGAATCCGACAGGCCTGACTTGGCCCCGTTCCAATGTAACGGAGCAATGGCCGCTGCGGGACAGGCGAAAAAACGCGGCGAAAAAGTCAACCCACGCGACATTGCGCAATCCGTTGCAGATGCCGTAAAAGACCATCCCGCCATTAAAACGCTGGAAGTTGGCGGGCCAGGGTTTATAAATATAGAGCCTACTGAAGAGGCTTTATCGAAACGTGCGAGCGATTTATCCGGTAGCGAGACACTAGGCATTGAGCAAGTCGCTCCCAAAACTATTGTCGTGGACTATGGCGGCGCAAATGTTGCCAAACCGATGCATGTGGGCCACCTTCGTTCAGCGGTTATTGGGGAAGCAATTAAGCGCCTTTACCGCGCGCTTGGTCATAAAGTCATTGGCGATGTGCATATGGGCGACTGGGGCTTGCAAATGGGCCATTTGATATCCGAATTGGAAATTGAAGAGCCTGATCTGCCTTATTTCGACGCGGCAAAAATGAATGACTATCCGGAAGAGCCGCCTGTTACGATGGACGACCTCGCCCGTCTTTATCCTCAAGCCAGTAATGCGGCTAAAAATGATGAAGGTCGTATGGAGCGTTCGCGTCTGGCCACAGCGGAATTACAGGCCGGGCGTGCCGGCTACATGGCGCTACTTAAACATTTTATCGACGTGTCAGTCGCCGCGCTAAAAATAGGGTATGGTGATTTAGGTGTAGAGTTTGACCTATGGAACGGCGAAGCCTGCGTCGATCACTTGATCCCTGAAATGATCGAAGAATTTCGTCGCAAGAACATCGCAGAAGACGATGACGGCGCGCTCATTATTCGCGTCGAAGAAGAAAATGAAAATAAAGACGTCCCGCCTGTTATGCTTTTGGCAAGTTCCGGCGCGGTGCTTTATCATACAACTGATCTGGCGACTTTGATTGACCGGAAAAATGAGATTGATCCAGATTTAATCATTTATGTCGTAGATCAACGCCAGGCGCTTCATTTTGAACAGGTTTTCCGCGCTGCCATAAAGGCTGAGTGGTATAAGCGTGAACAGCTTTTCCATGCCGGTTTTGGAACAATGAACGGCAAGGATGGAAAACCGTTTAAAACACGTGAAGGTGGCGTTCTACGCTTAGAAGACCTGATCAAAATCATGAATGAAGCAGCGGAAAAACGAATCGAAGATTCCGGCATTGGCGCCGATTTTGATTCGTCCGAACGCAAAGAAATTTCCCGTAAAATCGGTTTGGCTGCGCTTAAATTTGCTGATCTCCAAAACCAACGCCTGACAAATTATGTTTTTGACCCGGAACGGTTTACGGCGTTTGAAGGTAAGACAGGGCCATATCTGCTCTATGCCGCCGTTAGAATTAAATCTATTTTACGCCGCGCCAAGGATGAGGGCGTCTCACCCGGAAAAATTAAAATTTCTGATCCCACTGAGGCGCAACTTCTGCTCGCTCTAGATGCTTTTGGGCGCGCTGTTCAAATATCGGCCGAGAAATACGCGCCACATATTCTCTGCGATCACATTTACCGAGTCGCACAAAGCTTTTCGCGCTTTTACTCTGATTGTCCGATTTTAGCCGAAGGTGTTCCAGACGAGATCAAAATGTCAAGGCTGGCTTTGGCAGAGTTAACTCTTCGCCAGCTTGAAAAAGGTTTGACCATTCTAGGAATTGAAACGCCGGAACGGATGTAGCTTGCCTTAGCGTTGGGCTATGCCTTGCGGAGTATATGGCACGGCTTGCTGCTGGGATTGTGGGTGCATTGGCTGCGTTGGGGCCGTTTGCTGTTGTTGCTGCGGGGCGAATTGAGGCGGCGCGGGGCGGGCGGTCTGATTTTGTGCGGCGGCCTGTTGAGGCGCAGGTTTTTTATTTCGCATGCCAGACGTCGCCTCGAGGCATTCTGCATACATATCCAGAATCTGGGCCATATTATTTTCACCCCAGACACCGACGCCTTTAAGCTTTGAGACGAGCTCGAACGCAATTTCTTCTTTGGACTTACCGGACATTTTTTATCCTTTGGTTTTCAGGTTTGCACAGGCATTAACACAGAAGGTTTAACAGAATTGCTACAGGTCAATTTAATAGCTTCCGATTGACTCAATCGGTAAAATCGCACATGAGACGGCTATCCCGTCCAGATGGGAGAGTGCGGAATTTTGCCCTGTCATAAGGGGGCCGCCACCGAAGGCGCAACCGCCCCGGAAACGCTCAGGTCAACGGACCGTTTGGACGTCAATACGCTGGAAAGCGGGTCTCCCTGTATGGGGATGGTGAAAGGCCCCGCCGACGGAGTAAGCGGCAGCTGTTAGAAAATCGGCGTCCGTCAATCTCTCAGGCCCAAAGAGACAGCAGGTGGCACTTCCTGCGGTTTATCCGCGATACGAAAGTGTGACTTATGAGCGAGCTCAAAAAAACAGCGCTTCACAGCCAACATGTCGACCTCGGTGCCAAAATGGTGCCTTTTGCAGGCTATGATATGCCTGTGCAATATCTGCTCGGCGTCAAAGGTGAACACCTCCATACGCGCGAAAAGGCCGGTCTGTTCGATGTCTCCCATATGGGACAGGTCTTTCTGACCCCTGATGATAAGGATTTCTCGACCACCGCCAAGGCCCTCGAAAAACTTGTTCCCGCCGACATTCAAAGCCTTAAGCCGGGAGAGCAGCGCTATTCCCAATTCCTGAACGAAGACGGCGGAATTTTGGATGATTTGATGATCTCCCGCCTCGCTTTGCCGGGCTATGAACATGTCCTTTATCTGGTCGTCAATGCGGGATGTAAAGACGCTGACTACGCCCATCTTGAAAAACATATGCCCGAAAATGTAAAGGTCTCCGTCAAAGACGACACTCTTTCCCTGATTGCTTTGCAAGGCCCGCGCGCCGCCGCTGTTTTGGCGTGCCTCAATTCTGATGTTGAAAAACTGACCTTTATGACTCATGCCGATCTGGAGTTAAAAGGTACTCTGGACGCGCCCGTCTGGGCTCATGTGTCCCGGTCTGGATATACGGGCGAAGACGGATATGAAATCTCCGCAAAACATGACGATATGGTGCGCTTGGTCG
This sequence comes from uncultured Hyphomonadaceae bacterium, assembly GCA_913058335.1. Lineage (GTDB taxonomy): Bacteria > Pseudomonadota > Alphaproteobacteria > Caulobacterales > Maricaulaceae > Litorimonas. The sequence goes on along the minus strand of CAJXPX010000006.1, from coordinate 113,484 downwards.
AAGAGCTTTTGAGCTATGACGATATCGAGCCCATCGGCCTCGGTGCGCGGGACAGCTTACGTCTCGAAGCCGGGCTTTGCCTCTATGGCCATGATATAGATACCAGCGTCTCTCCCATAGAAGCAGGTCTTATTTGGTCTGTGCAAAAAAATCGCCGCAGTGCAGACGCTGGATATTTAGGCGCGAAGCGGGTCGCCTCGGACTTGGCAGATAAAACCACAAAACGTCTCGTTGGAATTAAACCTGACGGCAAAGCGCCTGCACGTGAACATACCGAAGTTCAGGACATGGACGGAAATACGATCGGTGAAATCACTAGCGGCGGCTACGGCCCGACAGTCGATGGCCCGATCGCGATGGGCTATGTCGCTCGAAAATTCTTCAAAGCGGGTACGCCCGTTCAACTTATCGTTCGGGGCAAACCCCGCCCCGCCACAGTCGTGAAACTACCTTTCGCGCCGCATAATTACTTCAGAGGAAACTAACCATGTCAATTAAATACACAGAAGATCACGAATGGGTAAAAGTCGACGGTGACACGGCCGTAATGGGCATTTCTGCCTATGCCGCCAAACAACTCGGTGATGTTGTCTTTGTTGAACTACCCGAGGTCGGGCGCAAAATGGAAAAGGGCGACGAAGCCGCCGTTGTAGAATCTGTAAAAGCGGCCTCTGAAGTTTACGCGCCGATTGGCGGCGAAGTGACGGAAGTCAATGAAGCGCTCGAAGACGCGCCGGAAACCGTCAATGCGTCACCGGACGGAGACGGTTGGTTCCTCAAGCTGAAGATCAAAGACACGTCTGATTTGGATGGCTTAATGGATGAGACGAAATATAAAGCTTATTGCGAAGGCCTATAGAGCTTTTTTCCTCACATTATGGGGAGCGATGTTATCGGAAACTCGAAATGAACCTACCTCTATTTGCCATAATGGGCGCCTGTCTCGTCGTCTTGCTTCTTTGGGTCCTGGTTATCCGTCCCCTGGTTCGAAGCTTTAAAAATAAAAGTGGAACGTAAATCATGAGCGCCTCAAATCCTGTATTTTGGATCATCACCATCGGCTTGGTCATTCTTGTTGCTTATCTTTCTCGCAAAATGATTTCCGGGCGACCGGGTCACGAAACATCAGATGTCGATTTCGACAACGATAAGGATAATTAAATGGGCAACGGGTCGAAATTTGGAGTCACCCTTGCTGTCGGGGTAGCCATCGGCGCAGCTATTGGCGTGGCGACAGAAAACCTTGCGCTATGGCTTTCCCTCGGCGTTGCCATTGGGGCCGGACTTGGAGCTGCGAGGACAGGCCAAGATAAATCCAAGAATAATGATGTCGACACCGACAATAAGGAAGATTAAATGCGTTATTTGCCATTAAATGAAAATGACCGGGTTGCTATGCTCGATGTCATTGGCGCCAAGTCCATTGATTATTTGTTTCAGGATGTGCCTGAAAAGGCGCGCCTGGAAACGCTCGTCGATTTACCAAAGCATCAGTCCGAGCAAGCGATTGAGCGCCATATGGCCAAACTGTCGGCGAAATCTGTTTCGGCTGGTTCTGTTCCGTTTTTCTGCGGGGCCGGGGCTTATAAACACCATATTCCTGCTACTGTGGACCACCTGATTCAGCGTTCTGAATTTTTGACCGCCTATACGCCTTATCAGCCGGAAATCAGTCAGGGTACCTTGCAAGCTTTGTTCGAGTTTCAAACTCAGGTCGCGCTTCTCACGGGTATGGATGTGGCAAATGCTTCCATGTATGACGGTTCAACGGCCTGCGCCGAAGCTGTTGTTATGGCCAAACGTGTCACCCGTAAATCCAGAGCTATTCTCGCGCCCGGATTGCACCCTCATTATGCAGCGGCGACCCAGACATTGGCGTCAACGCTCGATATTCAAATTGATGAGCGCGATTGCCGACCTGGCCGCGATGATCATGTCATTGACCATATTAATGACGACACAGCTTGTGTGGTAGTTCAATCGCCAAACGTATTCGGCGAAATCATCGACCTCGCGCCGATTGCCGAAAAAGCGCATAAGCATAAAGCCCTTTTAATCGCTGTCTTCACAGAACCTGTTGCCCTCGGCGCCATTAAGTCTCCGGGGGAACAAGGGGCAGATATTGTTGTCGGCGAAGGTCAGGGCTTAGGCGTCGGCCTGAATTTTGGCGGCCCTCACGTTGGATTGTTCGCTTGTACTAAAAAACTCGTTAGGCAAATGCCAGGTCGCCTCTGCGGCGAAACTGTAGATGCCAACGGCGAACGCGGATTCGTATTGACGCTCTCCACGCGTGAGCAACATATCCGCCGCGAAAAAGCGACGTCAAATATTTGCACCAATTCTGGTCTTTGCTGTCTCGCCTTCACCATTCACATGAGCTTGCTTGGCGATGCCGGGCTCAAGCGCCTCGCGGCGCTTAATCATGAGGCTGCCTGCCATCTCGCAGACGTCATTGATGGGATACACGGCGCAGAGGTGATGAATGAGTCGTTCTTTAATGAGTTCACGGTCAAATTAAATAAACCTGCCGCTGACGTAGTGGAGGCACTCGCCAAAAAAGGCGTATTGGGCGGCGTCCCCGTATCTCGCCTGACAGAGGGCAATGAAGACTTGCTGCTCGTCTGCGCTACAGAAACCTCCAGCGAAGAGGATATACACGCCTTTGAAAAAGCCCTGACGGAGGTCTTGTCATGAATAACGAAGGTCGCCCCACAACACCCGTTGCCATCAATTCAAATGAACGTCTGACCGTATCAGGGTCCAAAGGTTTGGATCAGGCCGTAAATCTGATTTTCGAAATTGGTACACCGCGCCGCACAGGTGTGGACTTACCAGAACCCAAGGGCCGCGCGTCCCGCCTCGGGGGACAGGAACGGACGGGGGAAATTGGCCTGCCCGGATTGTCAGAGCCCGAAACGATGCGCCATTACGTGCGCTTGAGTCAGAAAAATTATGCGATTGACCTAGGCATTTATCCGCTCGGTTCTTGCACCATGAAGCACAATCCGCGTTTGAATGAAAAAGTTGCGCGTATGCCGGGCTTCGCCGATGTCCACCCTCTTCAACCGACCAGCACAGTGCAAGGCGCGTTAGAGCTTATGCATCAGTTATCCCATTGGCTAATGACACTTTGCAATATGCCGGCCGTCGCGCTGACACCAAAAGCCGGAGCGCATGGCGAGCTTTGCGGTATGATGGCGATACGGGCGCGTCTCGATGCGGATGGTCAGTCACAGCGCCGCCGCGTGCTTGTGCCGGAAAGTGCCCATGGCACTAATCCTGCCACAGCGGTACAATGCGGCTTTACCGTAGATGAAATCCCGGCGTCTGGAGACGGCCGTGTGAACTTAGACGCGCTACGCGAAAAGCTGAAAGAAAGTGATGACGTTGCCGGTATCATGCTGACCAATCCAAATACGTGTGGTTTGTTTGAACGCGATATTGTCGAAATTGCTGACCTCATTCATGGCGCAGGCGGGTATTTTTATTGCGATGGCGCCAACTTCAACGCCCTTGTCGGGCGCGTCCGTCCGGGCGATCTGGGTGTCGATGCGATGCACATTAATCTGCACAAGACGTTTTCCACCCCGCATGGCGGCGGCGGCCCTGGATCCGGCCCGACGGTTTTGTCCGATGCATTGAAAGACTTTGCGCCCCTACCATTCGTCGTTAAAGACGCGGACGGGTTTAGATTGGTTGAACATGAAGGCGGAGAGGCAGAAGGAAGCTTTGGCCGTATGTGCGCCTTCCACGGTCAAATGGGTATGTATAGCCGCGCGCTGACTTACATGATGAGCCATGGTTCTGATGGTCTGAAACAGGCGACAGAAGATGCGGTTTTAAATGCCAATTATATTCAGTCGTCTTTGTCAGATGTCATGACAGTAGCATTTGAAGGAACCTGTATGCATGAAGCCTTGTTTGATGATCGTTTCTTGAAAGATACGGGCGTCGACACGCTCGATTTTGCCAAGGCCATGATTGATGAAGGATATCACCCTATGACGATGTACTTCCCGCTTGTTGTTCACGGGGCGATGCTGATTGAACCCACTGAATCCGAATCCAAAGGAGAACTGGACCGCTTTATCCTGACTATGCGTTCCCTCGCGGAGCGGGCTAAAGCGGGCGAAGCGGAGAGCTTTAAACAAGCGCCAGTTTACGCCCCAATGCGGCGATTGGATGAAACCAAGGCAGCTCGAAATCCTGTCCTGCGCTGGACCCCGCCCGTCGAAGAATAAGAATGTTCAAAACCCGCCTCCCGGCGGGTTTTTCTTTGGTGTTGTCAATAAAGTTAGTGAGGGTGTGGCGAGGGTGAAAGTCCAGACGCCAAAGTTGGCTAATTAGAAACGGTGGCCGTCAAGGTCTCTGCTTCCCCCGAATGACGAGTATAGCCGCCGCGCAAGCCCAGCTTGCACAGGCACTTATAAAGAGCGCGGGAGAAAAACTTCCTCATTTCTCTCCCCTTTACCCAGAGTAGACCATAAAAAATGGGAATTGTATGCGCAAATTTTTGTGAGCGCGGCACTTTACAATTCCGTCCTTGTGCTCACCTTTCAGAACTGTAACATTCAGCTCGTATTCATCTTGAGTTTGATAAAGATAAATCAAGACCTCTTGAAGGGGGAATAGACTGCCAACTTAGTAGTCTATAAAATTCAGATGCTGTCCAGACGCCCCCTTTTGCGGGAGAGCGCAGACATCTCTGAAAAGGCTCTGTCAGAATGTCAGTCTTCGGGGGAATTCTCGTTTTGACAGAGCCACTTTTTTTTGCCTGTCTTAATCTGCTTGGATATCTCCCTTGGTTGCGCTGGCATAGGCTTTGCGAAGAAGCGCCAGTGTCTCGGGCGTCAGATTCGGGTCTCTCATAAGTTCATTTATTCTCTCGGCTAGGAACCTTTCTCCGTCACTGACGGCTTGACTCGCCGCTTTTTCATCATCCTGAAAGAAAGCTGTTAGCTTTGTCCAGCCGCGATGCGCCGCGCCTGAAACGGACCCCTTTGTAACAGCTTCTCCGCCCAGTTCACGCACCGAGGTTTGAAATTCGGAAATTAATTGGGAGCGCGACGCGGCGCGGCTGGAAAATTGTGACCGCAGGGCGTAATCTTCTTCCATATCCTCCAAGCAGGTTTTATAGCCCTCATAACTATCGATTAATGTTTGGGTCACATCGTTTAAAGCGTCGATTTGCGTCAGATTTATTTCTGCTTGGTTCATTTCAGTCTGATTCATCAGGGCCTCTTGAGGATGGGCGGGCGAACAGTGCATTTTTATTACGTGCGATAACTGACCTCGTTCCGATTTTCGATAGAGGCGAAGGCCCTTTAACTAATCAGGCTAAAACAATACTTTGCCAGCGCGGTCGCGCTGACTTGACAGTTGGGCGAGGCGACCCGACATAATAGTCTCTATGGAGACCAAAGCTCTCATTTCCCCGCCGTCCCTCGCGCACCATTTTGCGCAAGAGCGTCAGCAGCTGCGCCAGTCCTTGAAGGATGATTTATCCCCTTCACAAGTCGTCGGCGAAATGAGGCGGGCCTTGGATCGAACAGGGCTCAGTTTTACCCGAAACGTGACAGACCCGCAGGTTCAAAAAGCGGGCTTATGGTTATTGGAAATTATTAAATCTGGGGCAGGGGTTCTCGACCGGGCCACCCATGCAGATGTCACTTTGATAGAAACAGCGCCCAAATACGGATTGTTTGACGGGTTAAAAGATTGGCGCCCCGGCCTGTTTTATTTTGGGGCGGCAGGCCTCGCGACAGCTGGTTTGGTACAAGGGATTGGTTTGGTTGTAATAAGCGCCGTCAGTCTCGCGGCGCTCCATGCGCTATCTCATTTCAAATTAAATATGTTTTCGCGGCTTCCATTCATGCCAAAGCCGAAAGCTTTGCCTTCGCCGGACGGCCGAAACGTCACGGCGCAAGCCTCAATTCGAACGGATAGCGCCGGATTCATAAATCAGATCAGCGACGCCTTAGCTACGGCGGATCATATATTGGCGCGTATGGTCCAAACAGAACCCGATGCCCATTGGCGGGACGACCCGGCCCTAATGTCGGTCTTCCAAAATTTGCTTGAAGCGAATGCTGCCTCAGATGGGAATTACGCTCTTCAAGTTGTTGGGAAAGATATGAAAAGCGTCCTCGCCTCAGCGGGAATAGAGGCTGTAGAGTTTGATAAATCTACCAAGCATATGTTTGATGAACTTCCAGCTCTAGTCGTTAACGAAGGCGATCCGGCTATAGAAATGGCCGCTCCGGCTTTGGTGGGCGAGGGCGGACGTCTCTTACGGCGCGGCACTGTTTGGATACGTAAATGAGCAAACTTCCAACAACACGTCTTCAAACTGATGAAGAATTTATCGGGTTTGATCTTGGCCACGGCGAAACGGCCTTGGGCCGCGCTTACGGCGCAACTGTACGCGAGCCGGAAATACTCGAATATCGCGGACAGCGTAGTTTTGTCACCGCAGTGGCTAAAGACGGCAAAGAAATTAAAATTGGATCGGATGCGCTAAGTCTTTCTTTTGCGTCCCATAAACCTGATGTCTGGCTAAAATTTAAAAGTCGCCATTTGGACGCTAAAACGGCGAAACCTATAACCTATTTTACTCAGGCATTGATAGAAGGACTGTCTAAAGAAAAGACGATACGCGGGCCGAAAAAAAGCCGCTTCGTAATTGGATGTCCATCAGGATGGGATAACCCTACACGAGAGGCTTACCGCAAAGTTTTTGAGCAGGCTGGCCTAAATACCGTTAGGATCGTACCGGAAAGCCGCGCGGCGTTAATGACCGCTTTGGAGCAGGGATATGTTTCGATTGAAGATACACGGGCTTCGGTTCTAATTATTGATATCGGATCTTCCACGACTGATTTTACCTATTGCCGGGATCTAGACGCCGATGATGTTGGTCATAACGAACTCGGCTCAGGCTTACTGGATGACGAAATTTTCAAGCTCAATCTTTCGAGGCAGAAATCGAAAAAAGAGATTGAGAAATTAATACAAACCTTCCCGCATTATAAATCCATTTTGACCTATTGGTGCCGCCAGGCAAAAGAGGCGTTTTTTACTGGCGAAGATATTCCTGTCGAAATGATCAAACGGCTCCCAGCAGGGAAGCGGGTCTTTTTCGATATCCGCATAGATAAGAAAGACGCCAAGCATATATTGGAAACCCCTCTGGACGCGCTTAATAGCTATAGCTGGAAAGAGGCGTTTGATTACGCGCTGACAGAAACCATTGAGGCCCTTGGCGGGCGAGCCCCGGATACAGTTCTTTTGACAGGGGGCGCTTCGCGCTTGCCTCTCGTGCTCCCCGCGACACAAAAAGCCTTTCCGAAAGCGCGTGTCATACGCGGGGCCGAACCTGAATTTGCCATAGCGCGGGGTCTGGCATGGTTGGGCCGATTTGAATATCTCCACGCCAATTTCAAAATGGAAACGGCGGCATTATTAGCCGAGGATGGAAAAGTACATTTACGTGCGCAGGAAAAAGCGCAATCGCTTGGGGGACTCATCGCTCCTGTTCTAGTCGATGCGATGACTGAAGACTGCATTCTGCCGGCCTTTCGGGACTGGCGTAGCGGCGCAATCACTTCCTTGGATGATGTGGAGGGCGTGCTTGAAGAGAAAGTAAAAAATTGGCTGGAATCCGATAAGGCCCGTGAGAGCCTTCGCCCTGTTATCGATAACTGGTTTGCAACTCTACAGCGCGATATCGAAGCCCATACAGACCCGCTTTGCCGTGCGCATGGTCTGCCCGCTATGGTGCTTAGCCTTGATGGCAGCGAGCATGTGAGCCGTCATCTGGAAGGCCTGTCGGTTTCGGCGCCCGGTATGGCCTCATTAGAATCTGATACCGCGCTTGTCGGAACAGGGGTGAGTGCCTTGCTGGTCAGCGCGCTTCTCGCAAAAGCAAACTTATTCGCGGCGCTTTTCGTTAATCCCATTGGCATTGTTGTGGGCGGCGCGCTTTTGGGCGGCGGATATATATTCGGGCGAAAAGCAATTTCCGGGAAAATGCGTAAATCCAAATTGCCAGTTTTCGCACGCCAAATTTTAAGTGACGCGCGTGTCAGGGCCGCTGCAAAAAGGCAGCGCCCTGATTTGATAAAAGCCGTTTCCAAAGCCTGGGATGAAGCGGCCGCAGAACGTTTTAGTGCCGAACTGACCAATATGCTCAAACGCGCTCTTGTCGAACGGGCTGATGAACGCGCCGTCCTATTTCTAATTTAGCGTTTTATTCTTTCGTCAGAACGTCGTCCAAATCTATATCAGAGCCGTTGCCGTCCATATCTATGACGATACGTGTCCGCGTTTTCCCGTCTTTCATATAGGTTTCTTTCTCGACGGTCATTTCTTTGTCCATGGATTTCAGAACGACGCGGTCTTCTTCGTCCTGATTAATTTTGCCAAGCGTGTCACCGTTAAACCGGAGGGAAAAACTCTTATCCCCTTTTTCGATTTCAATATCTTCGGCAAAATCTGCTAGCATATCCGCCAGATTAGAGAGCATTCCGGACTCAACTATCATTTTTTCCACGTCTTTTGACATCTCGCGCATTTCGTCGCCGGACTTAAATTTATAGACCCTCACCCGTTTTTCGGCAGTTTTGTCTCCCGCTTCATCCATCTTTATATCTGCTTCTATTTGTTCGTATTGAGAAAGACGGTCTTTCAATTTGTCTGCAAAAGTCTCTTCCGCCGCTTTGGCCGCCTCGCTTGCGTTTGTAGTTTTTTTATGTGGGTGCTCAGCCGCGAACGCTGACGGAGCGAGCGCTGCTGTGAAAAATAGGGTTGAAGCAAGTAATAAAGACCGCATGATATCCTCCAATAAAAATTAAGCTTACATTAACCATGAAATATTGGCTAGGTCTCTTCAAATCGAAGTGAACTTCTCTGTAATATTTGTCTTAATAGTCTTGCGCACTTCTCTGTTCCGCGCTTTAGACGGAGGCATGATGCAGGACCGTTTTTTCTATCCATTGCTGATCTTAGGGGTGGCTCTGATTGTAATCGTCGCCATGTTGCCCAGCTGTCGGGATGATTTGTCAGAAGCGGAGATCATCTCGCAAGGTTATGTCGTTGAGGGCGAAGATCTGGCGCTTACTCAGGCTTCCCCTGGAACAACGGTTGTCTTTACTGGAAAAACGGCGAGAGAACCTGCTTTTGTCACGGCGGCGGCCCATCTCTCACGCGATGCCGCGCCGGCGTCTGCCGGGGTCTTTGCCCCTCTTGGCGCGGATTATGAGCAGGCTTTTGCGGGCAGAACCCTTCGTATGACCCTGACGGCACGACAAGGAAGTGCCAATCCAACAGGTAAGTTTCAAATGGGGTATTTCACCTCGGGCCCGGGCGATAGTGGCTGGAAAAGCTTTGGGCTAACCCCAAATTTCCAAGATTATAGCTTCACTTTCACTCCGCCATTGCCAATAGCCGAACCAGATCTCGATTATTTCGGCGTTTGGCCTGATGAAAAGGGCGATCAGCGGGAGATGGATATTTCGCGGTTTAAAGTTGAAGTCTTAGAGTGAGGCTAAAGTCGGAAGATTATTTTTGATTGTTTAAGCCACTGACCCGCTTTGTTTCTGCGGCCATACATAGAATATGATAAAATGTGCTGACCGGAATAGTTGTGGCAATATTGGCGCCGCAAGCATTGAGTTGATCATTCCATGTCCCATCAGAATTCAGATAAAGCCCGAACAGGCCGTCAATTAGTGCCGCCGCACAATCTGCCGCGCCTGTTTGGCCCCTTTCTGCCATAGCGAGGTGAGCTTTGATCGACTCGGTTTGAACCCAAAGTCGTTTGGTTTCTCGTAGAATTTCGCCCGAAGCGCTTTCTTCATCATTCAGAAAAAACGGTCGTTGCGTAAGGGCTCTGTCATAAAGTCTCTGGGCGTAGCCGAGCGTGTCTTGACCCGTAATATTTTGATATTGCGTTAAAAGCCATACCCACTCCATGGCATGTCCCGGTTCTGAAAAATCTCGTTTCTCTCCTGTATGTTTTTTCCAATCAATCGTAAAATACTCAATGACGATATTATTTTTACAATCAAAAAAGTGCTCTTCAAACAGTTTGAAGATCTCGTGAGCTATATCCAAATGAGCCGGGTCACCGGTTGCGACATATAAATAGAGGGACGATTCGAACAGATGCATATGCGGGTTTTGACGTCTCGGAACTTCACCGCGGGGCGTTTCTTGCCATCCCCCTGACGCATGAGAGAAATCATCCCGAAGCGTTTTCAAAATATCATTTGCGGATTTCAGAAATTTGGCGTCTCGGGTTAGCCGATAAAGGCTAGAACTGCCCAAGAGGTAAAAGGCATGGTCATATAAATCCCGCCTCCGCTCCGTGACTTGCCCATCAGGCGTAACGCGCTGGACGTAACCGGTCTCTTGAAGACGATCAAATGTGCGCTGGGCGACTTCTTCGCCTTGATACCATCCTAGGCGCGCGGCCTCTGAGTAAACATAAATTTGACGGGCCAATATTCGCCAGCGGCGCTCCGCGTTAAAGTCAGGCGACCGATCAAGTCGGAGATGTTCAACCCAGCCGCCGTCTGGTAATTGCGCCGTTTTAGCCCAAAATGGCAAGGCTTTATCTATACACCACTGTTTAAGCCGATCGGCAGATTTTACGAGAGCGGGGGTCATAACTCTTTAAACCTTTAACTTTCTTCCCTTTAACGAAGCGTCTAAAGCATGCGCATGAGAGTTTTGTTAACAGGCGCGGCCGGGTTTATTGGATATCACTCTGCGCAGGCCCTATTGGCAGAAGGACATGAGGTTGTCGGGGTTGATAATCTTAACGATTATTATGATGTAGAACTGAAAAAGGCCCGGCTTAACCGCCTTAAGAAAAATAAAGGGTTTCGTTTTTTCCAGCTGGATACGGCCAAAGAAGGCGCACTGGAAACGGCGCTAGGATCAACGAAAATTACGCATATTCTGAATTTAGCCGCGCAGGCGGGGGTGCGTTACAGCTTGGAAAACCCTCGCGCTTATGTCTCGTCAAATGTTATGGGGCATTTGAATGTTCTCGAATATGCCCGTCATCTGGATGGTTTGGAACATGTTGCTTATGCCAGCTCTTCGTCAGTTTACGGAGAGCGGGAGGGCGGTCCGTTTTCTGAAAGCGATGTCGTCAGGCGACCCGCCTCGCTCTATGCCGCAACGAAACTTGGCGGCGAAATGCTGTCAGAGAGCTATGCTCAACTTTATAAAATTCCCCAAACGGGACTGAGGTTTTTTACTGTGTACGGCCCTTGGGGCCGGCCCGATATGGCCTACTTTATTTTTACGAAAAAGATTTTGACGGGTGAACCCATCACACTTTACGCGCCTGATATTATGAGCCGTGATTTTACCTATGTGGACGATATAGTTTCCATCCTTCCGAGGTTGTTAGCAAGTCCTCCATCAGGAGAAGCTCTTCATAAGATTTACAATCTCGGAAACTCGCGACCAAACCGATTGATGGATCTAGTCGGGGCGGTCGAGGCCGCTTGTGGGATTAAAGCCAAATCGTTTATTAAGGAACAGCAAAAAGGCGATGTAACGTCAACTTACGCTGATATTCGTGCCGCAAAACGGGATTTCGGGTTCGAGCCTAAGGTTAGTCTCCAAAAAGGCATCCTAAATTTTGTTGACTGGTACCGCAAATTTTATAACCTTTAATAAGGTTCCCCATTATTGTGTGTGTAACGTCGGTTTGATGTTCCATTTGCAGGCAAACACAGGTCGATATCGGGATACTGAACGTGATCAGTTTCTGGTGCTCGTCCTCCAATAATTAAAAACTTTATCAACTCATTGGTTTCGTTTTTCATATGGTGTCCGTTGGGAACACCGGCTTTATGCGCTGTGATATCTCCGGGGGACAGAGTTTGAGGCCCTCTTTCATCAAATAAGGTCGGATGGCCTTTAAGAACAATCACCAATTCGTCTTCCTCGCTATGCCAATGCCTTTGAGACGACCAAGCGCCCGGCGGAAGAGTAACAATATGGGCGCCAAATTGTGTGAGGCCGACAGGGTCCCCAAGTGAAATTTTGCTGCGGGCGAGGCAGGGCGCGTCGTGCGGCGGCGGATAATTGGTTCCAGTCGTTACCTTTAATTCTTTCAGATCTATCTTTGGCATTCTGACCTCTCTCCTTGCGTCTGGCTCACACTCTTTTAAACGATAAAAATGATAATTAGAGACTTAATTTGATGCGTCAGTTTTTATATCTAATAGGCGTCATGGCGGCGATAGGGCGATTGCCAAATTGGGAGCAGTATTTTGATCTGTCCCGACGCGGCTTGAAGTATTCTTTTACCTCGCAAATTTGTATTCTTCCAGCTTTCTACTTTATCGCCCAAATTGCGAGTGAGGGCAGAGCCGAGTTGCTCGGCGTAACCGCACCGGCCATCGGTCTTGCCCCTGTCATTATTATTAGCCTGGTTTATCTTCTGAGCTTTTCGGCTGTGGCCTATATTCTCTCCATGGTCTTTGAAAAACAAGATCGGTTTAGAGCCTGGACAATCGTCAGGCACTGGTGCGTTGTCTTCCTAGTCGGCTTTGTATTTTTAGCCTTTCTATCGTTCAAAATAAAATTGATACCGCTCCCTGCCGCTTATGGGGTGGCGTTTGCGGCATATATTGGGCTGCTTTTTATCGATATTCGATTGGCACAGCGTATTGGAGGATTCGATTGGGGCGGCGCGACCTTAACAGCCTGTTTGATTACGGTTACAGGCTTGAGCCTTTTACTCACCGGAGTGTCGCAATTCGGCTAATAAATAACTTGCGTTAAATAGAGCCCATCTGGCGGCGCGACGGGTCCGCATTCGCATCTGTCCCGGGCATCCAGCGCAGCCTGCATGTCTTCCGAGTCCCACTTACCCAAACCGACTTCGACCAGAGAGCCGACAAAGCTGCGAACTTGTTTATGCAAGAATGATCGGGCCTTGAAATGACAGTGAATTTCATGGGCTGCTCTTAAAACCGTAATTTCATCAACTGTTTTTATAGGGCTTTTGGCCTGACATTGAGTATCGCGAAAGGTCGAAAAATCGTGTTTTCCTACTAAGATCTGCGCCGCGTCTTGCATGGCCTCCACGTTTAGCCTGACCGGAATACGCCAGACGCGGCCTCTATCCAGCGCAAGGCGCGGCCGTCGGTCAATGATCCGGTAAAGATAGCGCCGCTCTATGGCGTCAAACCGGGCATGCCATTCGGGGTCAACAATCTCAGCTTCAAGAATGCTGATCGGGTGCTGCCCGAGATGAAAATTAAGGGCGTCGCGCACTTTGTCAGCGCGAATATCCTTATCCAAATCCATATGAGCGATTTGGGCCAGCGCGTGAACCCCGCTATCCGTCCGTCCCGAGCCGTAAACCGTCACAGGGGCAGAATTTAACTTCGTGCCCGCGGCCTCAATCGCGCCCTGAACGGACGGGCCGTGATCCTGCCACTGCCACCCCTGAAACGGGGCGCCGTCATATTCTATGGTGAGTTTATATCTCGGCATTTAAGGGGCAGTATTGGATTATTGGGCTGTGTCCAGACCCTAGCTGAGATTTAGTTTGTCCAAGGCATTAGCCGCTTCTTCATGTAGTTGCCACTCGCTGCTTTCGTCATGATAATCGGCGAGTGCCTCAGTCCAGGCGCGGTCATCCTCATCGGTAAGATTCAAACCTAGATATTCGGCAACCCGCCGCCCTAAATTGCCGTAATGGATATTGGCGGGGCCAGCGCCGTCCCATCCGGCGGCTTTCGCGAGGTCAGGTGCCGTCAGTTTGCGCTCAGGGGCATTTCTATGGGCCTTGAGCATGGCTTCTTCGTGCGAGCCGAGGGAAAGGGCCTCAAAAGCCTCGGCGTAATCGTCCATTGTTCCGATATGGGGTTTGCGGCGATCTTTGTGACGGGATTTATATTTGGTATCAACCCATTCTTTGGCGAGTTCGAGAGCATTCTCAATCGATTCACCTTCAATATTCTGTTTGTCAGGATAGACCATGGCCCCTGTTTTATTCGCAATGATGCGATGTCCGCGATATTGAATATCTTCACGCTTGAGCGCCATAATTCCTCTCCTGAAGGTTATCCCAAAATTGCCCCTTCTTCGATGCTCGTGCCCCTTAGAAAGTCTTCCGCCGACATCTTAGGCTTTCCGGCAGGCTGGACTGTTTTCAGTCTCAAAGCGCCGTCTCCGCAGGCAATAAGCAGAGCGTTGTCCAAAACCTCCCCGGGCTTTCCTGTGCCATCCGCAGGTTCAGCGAGGTGTATTTTCAGTCTTTCGCCTTCGACTTCACACCATGCGCCCGGGAAAGGCGCCAATCCGCGAATATGGCAGTCTAACGTTTTTGCGGGCTGAGTCCAATCGAGGCGGGCTTCGGCCTTTTCAATCTTATGCGCATAGGTCGGTTCGCCCTCTTGCGGGGTCGGCGTCAGCCCCCCTCTGGAGAGCGCCGCCAAAGCGCGGGGCCAAAGTCCAGCCCCGATGCGTGACATGCGTTCTGATAACGTGCCTGACGTATCCGTGGACTGAATAGGTACCGTTTCTGATAAAAGAATATCGCCCGTATCCAAACCTTTTTCCATTTTCATAATTTGTACACCGGTTTTTTCGTCACCTGACATAATCGCACGTTGTACCGGCGCGGCCCCCCTCCATCGCGGCAACAGGGACCCATGTAAGTTTAGGCATCCTTCTTTTGGCGCATCAAGCGCGCGTTGCGGGAGAATTTGTCCGTAAGCCACGACGCAAGCCACATCAATGTCGAGCGCTTCGAGCCCGTCAATCACAGATGGTTTTCGGAAACTTTCAGGAGTTTCGACCGGAACGCCCATCAGCTCTGCAAATTGATGAACAGGGGACTTTGTCAATTTTTGTCCGCGCCCCGACTTACGCGGCGGCTGCGTATAGACCCGCACAACATTAAATCCGTTAGAGAGCAATTCGGCAAGTGACGGCACAGCAAAATCGGGCGTGCCCATAAAAACAATATTGAGGGTCATGAATAATTAAGTCTCGTTTTCTGTCATTCAGCATTTGCGGCTTATCAGCCTAAGGCAAAATGACAAGATTTAAGACTAGCCCGCCGCTTTCAGCTTCTCAGCCTTCATCACTTTCTTGACCGCGCGATCGCGTTTCAAGCGGGATAGATAATCAATGAAGACAATGCCTTTGAGATGATCCATTTCATGCTGAATACAGACAGCATATAGCCCTTCGGCCCACTCTGTCACGCGTTCGCCGTTATAGTCTAGATAGGTAATCTTGACCCGCTCCGAGCGCTCAACAGTGTCAAAGATATCTGGGACGGACAGGCAGCCCTCATCATAAGGCTGGACATCTTCAACGTCCTCGAGGATTTCAGGATTGACGAAATATTGCGGCTGCGGTTCCTCTCCGTCACGCGCTAAATCCATCACAATAACATTGATTGGCACACCGATTTGCACGGCCGCAAGCCCAATACCGGGGGCGTCATACATCGTCTCTAGCATGTCATCCATGAGAGCGCGTGTTTCATCCGTTACCTTCTCAACAGGTTCGGAAACCTGTTTCAGAATTGGGTTCGGGACAGTTAAAATCGGTCGTATAGCCATAAGTTAAAGGTAAGCTTGCAGGCGGCTTAGGTCAAGATGTGAGGCTGATCAGGGGGGCGCTAAAATACCACCCGGCCAAAGCGGTCCATCTCCGTCTCGCAGCGATCACACGTCCAACCGCCAAAGAAAAACTGACGTAAATTACGGGGGAGGCGCGTTTGAGGCTGGCGCGTCGAACATTTCGGGCAGTTCACCGCGTTCAGATTAAGGGCGATAGCCGGTTTGGTCTTGTCGGTCATACTCTTAAAATGGGGACGAATTATTTGGTTTCAAGTCCGGCCTCTACGGGACTGAGTTTGGTGTTCTCAGCCAGCCAGCCCGGTAGATCATCCGTGGTGTGATCGACCCATTTGGCTTTTGTGGTGTGACCGGCGGGGCGGACGTCTTCCGGTTCATGTGACCAATCGGCGTCAGATGCCACGAGGACGGTCGTCATCCCCATATGTTTCGGCACTTCAAGATTCCTGACGCTATCTTCGAAAAAGATGGCCTTTTTGGGATCAATATCAAAAAAATCACAGAATTTGATGAAAGGACTGCGCTTAGGCTTGGGAATGTAATCGACATCATCAATGCCAAAATACCCATCAAAAAGGTCAAAGAGATTTAGATGCGTGGCTATGTTTTTCGCATGGCCGCGGGACCCATTCGTGAAAATCCATTTCTTCCCTGGGAGATTACCAATCGCTGCCCGCAGGGAGGGATCAGGTTCTAGCGCCGTGAGGTCAACATCATGAACGTAATCCAGAAACTCTGCTGGATCCATATTGTGAACAGCCATCAGTCCGGAAAGTGACGTGCCATATTCCGCAAGATATTCCTTTTGCAAGGCCCGCGCTTTGAGCGGTTGAAGGGCAAGGTAGCGCGAGACATAATCTGTAATTTTATTGTCAATCTGACTGAAAAACTCAACGTCGGCGCGGTAAAGCGTGTTGTCGAGGTCGAAAATCCAATGGCGGATGTGGGATAGGTCAGGCGGAGTTTTTAACATGCTGTGCGATTAGACGCGCAGCCTTAGCGGCGCAAGCCTTCGGGCGCAGGTGCCGCAAAATCTTCATCCGTTAGGGCGATCGACTTACCGGTTTTATCTGTTGGAAGAGGTCTGAAATTGGCAACGCTATATCCCCCTTCGAAACAATACTCCCGCCCAAGCGCGGAGAATTGAGACTCCGCGATGCAAAACTGAGCTGGTATCGTTGCCACGGACCGAAGGCGAAGGTCTTCGGCCTTTTCACTGTCTTCAGTAGAGGCGGCTTCTTTCAGAGCGTAATAATGCGCGTCGAGACCCTCAAGCGAAGCCGTGATGGGACGAACGCATTGATCGGGGTCAATGGCCCACCAGCCTTTTGATGTCCAATTTCCATTTTGCTGCATTCCGATAGCGGAATATATTCGGGTTGTGCCTTTATTGCATATTTCCAGTCCCGTATTATTTATTGATCTGGCGGCAGCTTTGGCGAGGGCCGCAATCAACGCTTGTCCCTGGGGCTTCTTGTTTAAACCTTCAGTTTTGACGAACTCATCTATGGAGCGGGACGTTCCCCGCCCGGCAAGACCGTCAATAGATGTAATTTTATACCCGGCATCGCGTAATAATCTCTGCACTCCGGCTGTTTCAGCTTTATCGCCATAATCTGCGGGTTCAATTAAAGTTGTCGATTTTTCTCCGGGTTTAATGGCTAAATATTTACGGGTTTCCAGACCATCTCTTTCACAGTTTTGCGTTGCCTCTGACAGAAAGTCCTCTTCTTTGACGCAAAGCGGAATATTGCCTTTCCACTCACGAATGCCGCCGCGATGAAAGCTCAGACTCTCCCCGTAAAGAAGCCGAGGCGCACTGCGTACAACCTTTTCCGTCAGGCATTGACCCGGTTGCACCGAGCGCCAGCCTTTGGCTTTGACAGTGCCTTCGCGCAGGGTGGCATTGGCCAAACGAAGCACAAAGGAGGTTTCGTTGCAGATTTTCCAATCAATTTTATCACTGGGACTGGGCACTCCAGTCGGCGCAAGCGCAGAGGACGGCGCGGTTTCAGTGTCCGCACCATTATTTTGCGCCAGCGATTCAAGTGCGGGACTCGGTTGAGCGAAAGCTTGCGGGGTAAAGATGCCTTGTGTCAGGAGGACCATCGGCAGAATAGAACCTAAAAAAATCCGAAAAAAGTTTATTGTCATCGTATGAGTGTCCCTGCACCCACATCCGTGAAAAGTTCAACTAATAATCCATGCGCGCGTCGCCCATCCAGAATAACAACAGCTTCGACGCCTTGCTTAACCGCGTCTATCGCTGTGCCGAGTTTGGGAATCATTCCGCCTTTTGCGGTGCCCTCGTCAATCAGGGCTTGAGCTTCGTCAGTAGACAGATCGGTTAGCAGATTTTTGTCTGCATCCATGACGCCTTCAATGTCTGTCAAAAGCATGAGACGGGCTGCGTTCAACGCCCCGGCAATGACGCCGGCTGCCGTGTCGGCGTTCACGTTAAAGCGTGTGCCGTCGGCGCTGCTGCTAATAGGGGAAATAACGGGTATAAATCCGGGCTCGGCATCAGTTAGGGTGTGAAGAACGGCAGGCTCAACAGAGACCGGATGCCCTGTAAAGCCTAGATCCTTATTCACGGCTTCGGCCATAATCAGATTAGCGTCACGTCCAGATAGGCCGACAGCCCGGCCCCCGGCTTGGTTAATGGCCGCGACGATGGATTTATTAATCGCGCCGGAGAGCACCATTTCCGCGACCCCAACGGTTTCCATATCGGAGACCCGCAGGCCGTCAACGAATTCAGATTTAATTTTCAATCTATCGAGCATAGAGCCGATTTGAGGACCACCACCATGCACGACAACAGGGCGCAGACCGCATTGCCGCAACAGAACTATATCATTGGCAAATTGCTGGGTCAGCTCTTCACTGCCCATGGCGTTTCCACCGAATTTGACGACAATAGTCTTTCCCGCATGACGTTGGATAAAGGGCAAAGCCTCAGAGAGGATTTGCGCGCTGGTCCAATTATCTTCGTCGGCGCGGCGTTTCATATTGTTCTATCTATCGGGATTTGCGGGGAGGGCCAAGCTTGCAATTTCAGCTCTTAGCACGTCGAGCCCTTTTTTCTTTTCAGAGCTTGTATGGACAATGAAAGGAAAAGCGGCAGGGCGTTTAGCGATAAAGCTCTGGGTTTTTTCAGCGACTTTCGAAAGTTCGCCCTTTTTTAGCTTGTCGGTTTTCGTCAAAACAAGCTGATAAATTACAGCTGTTTCGTCGAGCATATCCATAACTTCGACATCCGGCTCTTTGATTCCGTGGCGGCTGTCAATCAACAGGAAAATACGGCGTAAGCCGGGGCGGCCCCGTAAATAGGCTTTGGTCAGTTGCTGCCAACGGGCAATGTCTGTTTTCGAGGCGCGGGCATAACCAAAGCCTGGCAAGTCGACAATAAAGAGACGCCCATCCACATTGAAATAGTTAAGCTCCCGCGTTCGGCCGGGTGTATTGGAGGCTCTCGCCAGACCCTTACGATTGGTCAAAGCATTGATAAGCGAGGATTTGCCGACATTTGAACGCCCGGCAAAACAGACTTCCGGAAGGTCAGGCGGCGGTAGTGTTTCCAAGCTTACCGCGCTGCGCATGAAGTCGACGTCCCGCGCAAATAGCAGCCGTCCGTCCTCTAATTGCGCTGACGTTTTGTCTTCCATCGGATTATTCCGTTGTTTCAGGCTTTTCTTTGCCGGTTATCTTGCGGAAGAACTGATCGATGGGCGTGTCGACCTTGTATTTCCGTGTGATAATATATTGCTGGCCAAAAGAAAGCGTGTTGTTCCAGACCCAGTAGATCAAAAGACCTGCCGGGAACGGCGCAAGAATAAACATAAATATCCACGGCATTAATTTAAAAATCTTAGCTTGCATTGGATCGGCCGCCGGAGGCGTGAGAGTGTACATCAAGCTCATGGAAATGCCATAAAGAATTGCGAGAGGGCCGATTGCCAAGAACGCGATACCTAATGGATCCGGCCCCCAAGGCAGTAAGCCGAAACCATTCAGAACAGAAACCGGATCCTTTGCGGACAAGTCCTGAATCCAGCCGAAAAACGGCGCATGACGCATGTGAATGTTAATAAACACAGCTTTATAAAGCGCGAAGAAAACAAAGATTGTCGGAATAACCGGGAGACAGCCGGCCATTGGGTTTACGCCTTCTTTTTTATACAGCGCCATCATTTCTTTCTGGAGCTTCATCCGGTCTTCTTTGTACCGTTCTTGTAATTTCTTAAGCTTAGGCTGAACTTTCTTCATTTTCGCCTGGCTCTCATATTGTTTGTTAAAGAGAGGGAACATGAAGAGTTTAATAATGAGCGTTAGGGCGAGGATACCCAGACCGAAGTTCCCCAGAAGCTCACCGAGTTGAGACAAAGACCAGCTGATCGGCTTGACCAGAATACCGACAAAGCCCCAATCAATGGCTCTTTCCATCTGGGCAATACCCAGTTCGGTTTCATACCGTTTGAGAACGTCACGATCTTTGGCTCCGGCAAACATGTACCCGGTCGAGGTTACGGAGGTGCCGGGTGTAATGGTCATGGGTTCAAGCGTATAGGACGTCTCATAGACATCTTCGTTATTAATCGTGCGGAAACGTCTTTCCGCAGTCATGGTTTTTCCTTGAGGCGCAATGGCCGCCGTCAGCCAGTATTTATCTGACAGGCCAACCCATCCACTTTCGCCCGTTTCTGACCATTCGCCTTTTTTGCGAATGCCCTTATATTTCATGTCGTCATAACTATTATCTATAATAGAAATCGGGCCTTCTTGAATGATGAAGAAGTTCGTCAAATCATCGGGCAATCCGTACTGACGGGAGACGCCGACACGTTGTAGGGCAATTTCCGCTCCGGAAGTATTCGTGACTGTATCTTCGACCGTCAATAAATAGCGGTTATCAACGGATACTTTCCGCAATACCTCAAATCCATCACCGCGATAGCTAAGCTCTATGGGAGAATTGGCCGTAAGCGTGGTGCCGGATACAACCGACCACGTGTTTTGGAAACCAAAACCCTCTACGCCCGCGCGTACCCAGTTATCCGCGATAAGAGCGGCTTTATCCGATCCTTCCGGAGAGAGGGGGGACACTTGTCCGTCTGCCGGATCTAGGGTCTTATCGTAATTTTTAAGTGTAATATCATCAAATTTAAAGCCAGAGGTCGACAAGCTGCCGACGAGGCTGGGGGAGTCGATTTTAATCCGCTGACCTTCTGCGGAACTCTCTCCAATGACGTCTTCGCGGGGCCGTCTCTCAATGACAACTTCAGAGTCGGGTGTGTCCAAAGACTGTTCCGCCGTCACACGCGCCATTTCGGCTTCTGCATCGGCTTTAGCTTTTTCCGCCGCCGGTCCCTGATAGAAAATCCACCAGCCGATTAAGACGAGGGCGGAAAGCGCCATTGCGGCAATAAAATTTCTTTGTTCGTTCATCGGTCTGAGAGTCCGCTTATGAGTAAATCAATCAAGTTAAGAGCCGGGTGTAGGTCTATTGCGTTTGCCAAGCGTTATGAGGGCTTTTTTCGTGTCGTCAAGCAAAGCTGTCCATTCCCGTTCGGTCGTCCCGTCTCTGGCAATGAAAACATAATCATGTCCAGCCAGTCCATATTCAGGGAGTAGGGCGCGTGCGGCTTCTCTTAAACGGCGTTTTGCCCGGCTACGGATGACCGCATTGCCAATCTTTTTTGTCGCGGTAAACCCAACCCGAAGGCCGGAACTATCAGGGTTTGCCCGCATCTGTATGACAATAGCACCTTGCGCGCGATAGGCCCCCTCTCGCACATACAAAAACTCGGCCCGCTTTTTCAGCACGCCGAGTTTTGAACTAGTTTTGGAGTCGACCGTCATACACGGCGACATTTACAGCGTGCCAGAGGCGTTACGCGGACAGGACCTTGCGACCTTTTGCCCGGCGACGCGCAAGAATCTGACGACCTGCTTTTGTTGCCATACGCGCGCGAAAGCCGTGGCGGCGTTTGCGAACGATGACGGACGGTTGGAATGTACGTTTCATAATAATCTCCATGTAGCGATTTTGGCCTTATCCTTGGCACTTGTCGCTGCATCTATATTCAAGAGGCGTCCCATAAAAGGATGAGTGGGAGCTGTCAAGCAATTGAGGCGCAGAATTACAGGCCTGTCCGGATAAAAAATGCCCCATAATCTTATATGGGCCTGACCTCTTTTGCACGGTTTTGTGAACTGATTGTGGGGAGCCAATTGCTGTGTCATGCTTTAAGGGACCCTTCAAAGCAGGCTGGCTAAAATTTATTCCGTCACATTTTTTACAGGATTAGAGATGAACGAAACAGACCAGAAAGACTCCAAACCACTTTGGCAACGCCTTTTGCCCGTAGCCGTGATTGCTTTGGCTTTGGCCGCTTTTTTTCTGCTGGGCGGATCGGATTATGTCAGCTTCTCAGCCTTACGCGATCATAAAGATACTTTAGCTGGATTTGTCGAGAGCAATTATGTCTTGGCGATTTTGGGTTTTATCTTGGCTTACGCCGTTTTGGTCGGGATTTCTTTTCCAGGAGCCTGGATACTCTCTTTGCTCGGCGGTTTTCTGTTTGGCACATTTGTTGGCGGCGGCGCAATTGTCATCGGGGCCACCATTGGAGCAACTACTATTTTTTTGGCTGCGCGCTACGCGATTGGAGATTTCTTGAAGAAGAAAACCAAAGGGAGTTACATAAAGAAATTCGAAAAAGGGTTGAAGGAAAACGAGCTCTCATATCTCTTTATTCTACGCCTCATACCGGCCTTTCCGTTTTTCGTTGTGAATTTTGCGCCGGCTCTGTTTGATGTGAAAGTCCGCAATTACGTTCTCAGTACTTTTTTCGGAATTATGCCTGGCAGTTTTGTCTATGCCAGTGTCGGACAAGGGCTTGAGACGATATTGGCTGAGGGCGGCAAGGAAAGCCTGTCCGGCATTATGCTTCAGCCTAAGATATTGCTCCCGATTTGCGGATTGATCGCCCTGTCTGTCCTGCCCATCCTTTACAAGAAGTTTTTTGGAAAACCCGGCGCCTCCAACGCAGAAGCATAGAAGACCCGCAAAGAGAATTTTTATGACCCAGACAGACTATAAAGTGGATATTTGTATTATAGGGGCAGGATCCGCCGGACTTTCAGTTGCTTCCGGCGCGGCCCAATTGGGGCGCTCCGTTGTCTTGTTCGAAGCTAATGAGATGGGCGGGGATTGCTTGAATTTAGGGTGCGTCCCGTCAAAATCTCTTATCGCGGCGGGCAAAGCGGCTTATGCCCAAACCTCGGGTGAGCAATATGGGATAAAACCAGTTAGCCCCAAAATAGATTTCGGCGCTGTTAAAGCGCATATCAAAGGGGTGATTGAACAAATCGCACCCGTGGACAGTCAAGAACGCTTTGAGGGGTTGGGCTGTACCGTCATTCGCGAATATGCCCATTTTACAGACCAGCATACGATCGAATCTGATAGCGCTCGGGTAAGAGCAAAACGTTTTGTTATTGCAACGGGCTCTCGAGCTTCGGTCCCTCCCATTCCGGGTCTGGATCAGACGCCTTATCTGACAAATGAAACGATATTTGAGATCGACCGATTACCGGAGCATCTCATAATTATTGGGGCTGGGCCAATCGGATTTGAACTCGGGCAAGCCTTTCGTCGTTTGGGCAGTGACGTGACAATTATCGATGTCTCCGCCCCGCTTGGTCGAAATGAGCCGGAGCATGCCAAGGTCTTGATAGAGGCGCTGGAAGGGGAAGGGGTTAAGTTTCTGGCGCCTGCCAAAACTGTATCAATTAAAACGAAAAAATACAAAACCAACTCCGGTGTGAGTGTGGAACTCGAAGACGGCACTCAAATTGATGGATCACATTTATTGGTGGCCGCTGGGCGTACGCCGGCATTGGAGAAACTCAATCTCGACGCCGCAGGCGTGAATTACGATAAAAAAGGGATTGAAACGGATGATACACTCCGCACTTCCAATCCGGCAATCTACGCGGCCGGTGATATTGTCAAAGGCATGGGCGGATTGACCCATGCGGCAGGATTTCATGCCGGACAGCTGATAAAGAATTTTTATTTCATGCCGCCTCTTTTGGGACGTTTTTTCGCCAAAGCCACAATCGACCGAATGCCTGCCGCAATATATTCAGAACCGGAACTAGCTCATATAGGGTTTAGTGAAAAGGAGGCGCGCAAGAAATTCGGCGAGGACATTAAAGCTGTTTCTTGGGAGTTTGATGAAAATGACCGCGCTATCACCGAGCGAAAAACTGAAGGCGGCATAAAAATCGTTGCAACAAAAAAAGGGAAAGTGTTGGGCGCCTCTATCGTAGGCGAAGGGGCCGGCGAGATTATTCAAATGCTCTCTCTGGCGATGGCGAGCGGGGTTAAAATTTCCGGTCTGGCGCAATTTATATCACCTTATCCGACTCGCACTGAAATAGTGAAACGCGCCGCAGGCTCTTGGTATACAGATACCATTTTTTCTGACAGAACGCGGAAGCTCGCAGGGATTTTGACGAAATTTCAATAGCCCTTCTGTTTAAGCTGAAAAAACGCTAACGAGTTCTCATGATGAATGGCTATATATCACGGCGACTGTCAGCCAAGCTGCTGCTGATGACGATCGGATTCGTCATGCTGGCAGAACTTGTTTTATTCTTCCCCTCTGCGACTGTCTATCGTCAAAATTGGATTATGGAGCGAGTGGATCAGGCGGGCCTTTTAACCCAAGCTTTGACCGGTGTTCCGGATTTCGAAGCGTCTGAGATGCTCACCCAAGAATTCATGGAACAAACCGGTGTTGAGCTGTTATCGGCTAAACGGGACGGGATGACAGAACTCGTGCTCGGCGCTCCTCCTTCCAATGTCAATTTTGTGGCGGTGGATATGACCGATCCGGATCGCCGTCCTTTATTTCGCGACACTTTCGCGGATTATTTTTCTTCCGGGAATGAGCGTTTGCGCGTCACCGCCATGTCGCCTGTCCAAGGGCAGGACAGCCTTGAGCTGGTCATTCCTCGGGCCGAATTGCGGAGTGAATTATGGGCCTACTTTGAGCGTATTCTGCTTCTTTCTCTTGTCATCGCGATCATAACAGGCGGTCTCATTTATCTCGCAATGTTACTTATTATTGTCAGGCCGCTGCAAGCCCTTTTGGCTGGGATGCAGGCATTTCGGGAAAATCCCCAATACCGCCAAAATGTGAAGGGCAATGCTCATCGCCGAGATGAAATCGGTGAGTTAGAGCGCGCTTTCTCTGATATGAAGAAGAGCCTTCGCGCCGCATTTCGGCAACGTGAGCGTCTTGCTGGCCTGGGCCTTTCAGTGGCAAAAATCAATCATGACCTTCGCAATGTTCTGGCGACGGCGCTTTTGGTCTCAGATCGTTTGATGACACATAAAGATGAAAAAGTCGTCGAGATGGGAGAAAAACTCGTCAAAACCATTGAACGCGGCGTTGGGCTCACAGAAGACGTTCTAGCTTATAGCCGGGCGGAGACGGCAGATCCGGAGCCGCAGGATATTCGGCTTTCTTTTTTATTGGGCGAGGTGGCCGCGGATACAATGGCGAGCTATCCGGGAACGCAATTTAAAAACCGTGTTCCTACAGAGCTCGAAGTGCGCGCAGACCCAGATCACGCTTATCGCATTTTGCACAATCTTTTTCGAAACGCTGCTCAGGCCATGAGTAAAAGTGATATACGGCGTATCTCTGTCTCTGCTGAAGTGACGGATGAGATGACGTATATCAATATCAAGGATACGGGTCCGGGATTGCCGGAACGGGCTCAGAAAAATATCTTCCTCGCCTTTGCAGCCTCTCGCGGCGCAGAAGGAAATACAGGGCTGGGTTTATCTATTTCGAAAGAGCTTGCCACCGCTCAGAACGGTGATCTAATTCTTGTAAAAACTGATGAAAGCGGCACGCATTTCAAACTTTGCCTGCCAACTGTAAAAGCCTAGGGTGCTTCCACGCTTCCTTCGCGGCGGGGATCTGCGCCGCCAATCAGAGTGCCGTCTTCCTGACGATAGATGATGTGGAGACCTGAAATTTCGCCGGCTGAACGAACCACTTTATGGCCTAGAGCTTCGAGGTCGCTCACAATCTCATTCGAGAGACCAAATTCGACTGCTCCGGCCCCGCGGTCAATCTCGTCCGTGTTTTCCTTTTTAAGGTCCTGCGATTCTAATCGAATCTGACCGTTCCGGGAAATGACGTTGGGAAGCTCTATGGCTTCCTGAGGGCTAAGCCCCCAATCCAGAATTCCCACGACACTTTTGGCGACATAGGCAATGATAGAATTGCCGCCTGGCGAACCTGTTGAAAACAAAAACTCGCCTTCGGGGTTAAAGACTATGAGCGGCGCCATAGAGCTACGTGGCCGCTTACCGGGCGCGACGGCGTTAGCGATGGGGTCGCCGTTTTCGTCTATCGGTTTAAAAGAAAAGTCTGTGAGTTGATTGTTAAGCATGAACCCATTGACCATGCGTTGGCTGCCAAAAGCGGACTCGACGGTGGTTGTCATAGACACCGTCAGACCGTTCTTGTCGACAATCGTAAAATGCGATGTGCCGGGACTATCCGGCGTTGCGTCTTGTCCCCGCACAAAATCAACAGGATTTCCAGCCTCGACCTTTGCCAACACACCGTTTTGATGAATTAACTCGGCGCGGGATTTCAAATAATCTTTATTCAAAAGCGGCCCAACAGGTACTTCGACAAAATCCGGGTCAGCGACATATTTGTCCCTATCTGCATAAGCGAGCGCAGAGGCTTCGGAAAAGACATGCCAGCCTTGAGCGGTTTGTCCCAATTCCGCCATATCAAAATTTTCCAACTGACCGAGAATGGACATGACAGCAAGCGGGCCGGATGAAGGCGGCGTCGCACCGCAGATGATATTGGCGCGGTAAGTATCACAAAGCGCCTCAGATTTTTTCGCTTGATAACCGGCCATGTCGGCGAGCGTCATTGTCCCAGGCAGAGGGGCCTGTTGTGTTTTTGCGAGAATAGCCTCAGCAATTGGCCCTTCGAGAAGCGCGCGCGGATTGCCCTGGAGGGCGCGTAAAGTCTCGGCATAAGGCTTGTTATCCCGGAGAGTGCCTTCGGAAATGGGAGACCCGTCTTCAAGAAAGAAATAATCGCGGGCTTCGGCATCATTTTTTAAAACATAAGCTCCCATACGTTCAACCAAACCGGCCAGACGCGGGCTAACCTCAAATCCTTTCTCGGCCAGTTTAATAGCAGGCTCCATTTGGGCGCCCCACTCTAAATTACCATAATCCTCATGGGCCCGGCTGAGCATTACCATCGCGCCGGGTACGCCTGTAGAGCGTCCAGAGGCAATGCCGTCGAAATAACGTAAGGGTTCTCCGGTTTCGGGATCTGTAAATAAGTCGGGGGTTACACTGGCGGGGGCGGTTTCGCGTCCATTATAATTCCAAACCTTGGCTGTTTCAGGATCATAAACCACCATAAAGGCTCCGCCGCCAAGTCCTGAACTTTGTGGCTCAACCAACCCCAAAACCGTTTGCACAGCGATGGCCGCGTCCACAGCTGAGCCGCCCTGTCTGAGAATTTCGACACCTGCCTCAACGGCTAAGGGGTTAGCGGCGGCCACCATGCCCGATGATAAAGCCGGAGTTGTCTTAATGCTCTTAATAGCAGTCTGTAGGCTCTCATCTGTGTCTTGGATGTTCTGCTGAACTTCTGCTGGGGCGGTACATCCACCCAAGAGCAAAACAGTAGACAGGCAGAGGGCAGAGAGATGTTTCATAAAAAACCTTTTCATTTGAGAGATGACTCTAAACTTGCAAATTATAAACCGCAAATGGGAATTAAGCTTCAGACCGGGCGCCATCAACCTGTCGGTTTTAAGGGTCATATCAACGGACAAGACGTCTCCCTCTTATTGACAGGGAAAGGGCTTGCCCGATTTGGCTACAGCCCGTAACTGCAGAGCCTAGGAGAGATATTATGAGCAACCTTCATGACGACTTTCAGCCCCTTTCCGGGCTTGGCAGTATTGCCGACGACTACGACGCCGTATTTTGCGATATTTGGGGCGTTATCCATAATGGAAAAACGCCCTATTTAAAGGCCTGCGAAGCGTTGGAGCGGTTCCGAGAGACGCGCGGCCCCGTTGTGATGATTTCCAATTCTCCGCAGCCCAGCGTTGCCATTCCGGAAACGTTTGCCCGTATCGGCGTTCCAGGCGGATTTTGGGATGCGATTGTGACTTCCGGAGATGCGACGATAGACGAACTTGCCAGACGGGCTCCGGGCCCGGTGTTCAAGATTGGGCCGGAACGCGATGACGCTTTGTATGAAGAGCTGGATATGAATTTCTCCGATCTGGAAGAAGCAGAGTTTATTTCCTGCACCGGTTTGTTTGACGATGATGAAACTCCTGAAGATTACGAAGGCATTTTAAGCGAGGCGTTAGCCCGGGAACTGGAATTTATTTGTGTCAATCCCGATATAAAAGTGCGACTGGGCGACAAGCTCGTTTGGTGCGGCGGCGCGCTGGCACAGAAATATGAAAGAATGGGCGGACGGGTTATCTACTCAGGTAAGCCTCATGAGCCGATTTACCGATTGTCAGGGGCTTGGTTGCAGGAAGTGTTAGGGCATGTGCCGGATGTGGAGCGCATACTTTGCATTGGCGATAATATTTTCACGGATTTGCTTGGCGCGCAGGAACAAGGCTATGATTGTCTTTTCATTCAAGACGGATTGCACGGCGAAACGGCTGAGAATTTCAAGACATTGATGCAAAAGCACAAGGTTATTGCTCGATTTATCGCGCCGTCTTTGCGCTGGTAGTCATTCCCGCACACATGGATTATTTGGGATAGGGAATTTATCGTGGCAATCTGAAATTTGCGATGATAATCCATTGTCTTTAGAGAGAGGGACTTATGACTGAGACGGTAAAATATTATCTGGATGACTTATCTGTCGGGATGCGCGCGACGACAACAGCGATCATCACCGAAGAGATGATAAATACATTTGCGGATATTACCGGCGATCATAATCCGGTTCATGTTGATGCAGAATTTGCCGCGACCACCCAATTTGGTCAGCGCATTGCGCATGGGGCTTTGTCCGCCAGCTTCATTTCGGCGGTTCTCGGAAATGATTTGCCGGGTCCGGGCGCACTCTTTGTTGAACTTAATTTACGCTTTCGGAAACCGGCCTTTATCGGGGATGAAGTGATTGCAGTCGCCGAAGTCGCCGAAATCAACGAAAGGTCAGGCCGGGTAAAAATGAGCTGCTATTGCGAAGTCAATGGACAGAAAATCTGCCGCGGCGACGCGGGCGTTTTCGTTCAAAAACGTCCCGTAGCGTAAAGCGTGAAAACGCTCACCACCTATACCAGTCTTTCCAAGGACGACCAGGGCGCGGTTATTGCCTTAGGCAATTTTGACGGCCTGCACCGAGGCCATCAGGCCGTTATAAAAGTCGCACAAGAGGTTGCGAAGAAGATGAAAGCGCCCATGGGGATTGGGCTTTTTCGCCCGCATCCCTATCGATTCTTCAAATCTGAAGCGGCGCCTTTCCGCTTGATGAGTGCGACCATTCGCTCGGAAATTATGGCGGAGCTTGGAGTGGACTTTCTATACGAAATTCCTTTCACGCCAAAACTTCGGGATATGGATGACACGGAGTTTGTAGAGCAGGTGCTGCATCAGGGACTGGGCATAAAACATGTCGTTGTGGGTGAGGATTACGGCTTTGGGCGAAATCGATGTGGTAACGTCGAAGGCTTAAAACGACTATGCTCAGAGCGCAGTATTGGTGTGACCGCCATACCAGCCGTGGGTCTGCATGAACGCTACGGTAAATATGGAAGCACAGAAATCCGCAAAGCCTTACAGGCCGGCGATGTCTTTCATGCTCACCATATGCTGTCCCGCCCTTGGCGCGTGGACGGCGTTGTTATCGAGGGAGAGAAACGCGGCCGCACGATAAATTTTCCGACGGCAAATCTCGAATTTGGCGACCTTGTGCGGCCTAAATTCGGGGTATATTGCGTAGAAATGCGGCTCGAAGGCGAAGAAAATTGGCGGCCCGGCGTTGCCAATACCGGACGTCGCCCCACAGTGGATGGCAAGGAAGCTCGCCTGGAAGTTCATTTGCTCGATTTTGCCCGCGATATATACGGCCAACACGTCAATGTGCGGTTTCGCAGTTTTATTCGGCCCGAGAAGAAGTTTGAAAATTTTGAGGCGCTGAAAGAGCAAATTGCAAATGACGCAATTGGCGCCCGCGCGATTTTTAGTTTGCCTCGGGGGTGAGGCTGAAACCTACAATCAAAGTGCTATTGTGCTGGGTCTTGGCTTTATTTTTTCTGGTCGCCGGCATTTTACTTCATTTTTTTGAAGCGCCATCAGTCGCGAAAATAGTGCCTCCTTTTCTACCTTTCCCCAAACTTATTGTGATAGCGACGGGCGTGATGGAAATCCTGTTCGCGATCGGACTCATCTGGCCGAAATGGAGGCGAATGACAGGAATGGTATTGAGTATTTATCTTTTGGCCGTTCTACCTGCAAATATCTATATGGCGATAGAAGGTATGCCTTTGGGCGGTCTAAATCTGACGACCTTTCAGCTCTGGTTACGGGTGGCTCTGCAATTTCCTCTCATTGCCCTGATTTTATGGGCAAGCGGATATTGGCAGACCCCTAAGACTCCCGACGCGGCTTAGAAGCGTTCCCGCTCATACCTTGTGCTTGACGTGTGGCCGTGCGCTTTGCGCGGCTTGGTTTTGCTTTTTTCTTAAACGCTTTACCCGAATAAGACTGCGCCGCGCGCCCTTCAACGGATTGTGGGCGGGTGGAATTGGACGCCGGTTTGCCGTCTTGAGATTTATCCGACCGAGATTTATTAGATCGCGGCTTATTTGCACGCGACTTGTCCGAGCGAGGTTTTTCAGAATGGGGTCTATCAGAGCGAGGTTTGTCTGTCCTAGCTCCATCATTACGAGATTTTTTTGATCGCGGCTTGTCCGAGTGAGGTCTTTCAGAACGGTCTCTGTCTTCGGTTTTTTCTGCGCGAGGCTTTTTCTCCCACGGCTTTTTAGAATCGGATTTACTGCGCTGCGGCTTTTCAATCTGGCCTTCTTTTCTGTCGCGACTTTCCGACTGTCCAGACGGCTTTCCGGATTTGCTAAACCGGCCTTTTTTCTTGGACTTTCCGCGTCCCTTTCGCGCGTCAGGTTTCGGCTTCTCTGGCGCGGGTAGCGCGTCGCGGGCGTTCAGCTCTTTTAATTTCTCGGCCATATCCGCGGGCATATTCATTTGAGGTAACTTTTCGCCCAATAGCTTTTCGATATCGCGCAGGTAATTCGCCTCGCTCTTATCCACAAAAGCCACGGCAATGCCGGAGCGTTCCGCGCGGGCGGTCCGTCCTATACGGTGAACATATTGTTCCGGCACATTGGGGATTTCGTAATTAAAGACATGGGTGATATTGGGAATATCAATACCGCGCGCCGCAATATCAGTCGCAATCAATGTATTTACTTTGCCGCTGCGGTAATCTTCCAGCGCACGTTGCCTTTGACCTTGAGATTTGTTTCCGTGAATAGCGATAGCGCGAATGCCGACCTTGGCCAGTCTTTTCACTACCCGGTCTGCGCCATGTTTGGTTCGAGTGAAGACGAGAGAGCGCCCGACATCTTCGTCTAACAGGGCGACACTCAGTAAATCCTGCTTGTCAGCTTGATTGACGCGATACATACGCTGTTCGACCTTTTCGGCCGTCGTATTAGCGGGGGTGACAGAAATATGAATTGGGTCATCCAAAAACTGTTTCGAAAGCTGTTTAATTTTCGGGGCTAAAGTGGCCGAGAAGAAAAGCGTTTGTCTTTGCTTAGGCAGAAGAGGGATAATTTTTTTCAAAGCGTGAATGAATCCCATATCCATCATCTGATCGGCTTCATCCAGAATCAGAACTTCGATCTCGGATAACGTAATTGCTTTGCGGTCGAGCAAATCAATTAGCCGCCCAGGCGTTGCAACAAGAACGTCATTACCGTGAACGAGGCGTTTAATTTGGCGCGAAATCGGCACGCCGCCATAGATGCATGCAACGGATAAGTCCAACATGTGACGGCCATAATCACGAACAGAAACCGCAATTTGGTCTGCTAATTCGCGCGTTGGAGCCAGTATGAGAACTCGGGATCCGCGTTTGGGAGCGTCTTTTTCGTAAGTAAAAATGTGGTGGAGTGTCGGCAGGGTAAAAGCCGCCGTTTTACCTGTTCCCGTTTGAGCAATGCCCATAATATCCCGACCTTTTAACGCATCGGGAATGGCTTGCGCTTGAATGGGAGTGGGGACGGCATGGCCAAGCTCGCGCAAAGCGCGGTCAAGCGGCTCGGCCAGATTGAGATCAGAAAAAGAAGTCATGGAAATCCGAGGGGGAAACGACCCGCTACGGTCTGGTGGTTTGATCCGCGCCTAAGCGCGTCAGGCGCTCAAGTCAATTATAATAGGCAGGCAGCATTTCCCTCAGGACGCTAAATGGCCCCATTTCATAAAGATTGCCGGCGGCGGAAGGCAATCTGAGCTGTCCCGCCGCTGGTAAAAATTATGACTTAAGTCGAAGAATTATAGTCCTCCACCGGGCTATACCCTCACCAGATTAGCTTCAGTCTCGTCGCGGTGTTTTTTCAAATACTTCATAAAGGGCGTCCCGCCGGTTCCAACGTCCGGGTCATTTCCTGCGGCTTTTCGGGCCTGTTTGCTGATATAGCTCGCAGCATATTCGAGATGGCGCGAACGGAAGTTAGCGACGGCCTGTATATTGGCATTATAGGCCTCAACGAGACCCTTATGTCCGGATTCACTAACAAAAGTCCGAAGGTTGCTCTTGGCCCGAACATCATCAATAAAACGGCGATGAGACGGTGGGCGGTAAATATGGAGCTGATCAAGATAGGCTTTTAGCGGATCGGCGGCATGACCCACTCCCAGCAAGGCGTCCATTGACGGGACAATTGACGATTGAGACCCTGTTTGACCACGAAAGGATTGCGGTTTACCTTCAAATTCTTCTACACCTTCATAGATGAGACCATTCGGGAGCGCCGGGTTGTCTTTCCACCCGTGAATATAAGGTCGAACCCGTTCGAAATAGATATAAGGGTCGCACCGCTCCGGCATGCGGTCGAACAAATCTTTGAGGTCAACCCAAACTTTAGCCATATCTTCAAGAAGCGTTTGCGCTTTCTTCGCATTTTTTTGATCGGCTGCCTCGATGACATCTCCAAAAAGCGCCAAACAGGCTCCTGCCCGCGCCTCAATCGCGACATGAACCAGAACGAACCAAGCTTCATCTTGTCCGGCTAAAAACTTTTGAACCATATATAAATTCGACAAATCTATTGGGCCAGTTTCGTCAAACCTTGCCCAGTTATCGAGAACATACCCACTATAGGGCATTAGAGGTTGTTGGCCAATTTTTTGGGATAAAGCTGTAATTGGGACTGCCAATTTACGTGGAAGGACGGAAGGGGCGTCCGGCTCCCCCCAAACATAAGCCTGTATCATAAAAGAGTAATGGACCATGGCCATGCGGGCCTCTGCATCGCTTAAATCATCGACAATGGTGCAATCAAATTCCGGTAGATAATCTAATAAATAAGATCTGACTTTGCCCGTGGGCATGACGTCACATAATCGATGCGCTGTGTCTGCTGCTTGTTTCAAATCGCCGGTGAGTTGAACTTTGGCCGGGTCATGTCGGCAGAGAAATCCGCGTTCTGCGGACATATCATAATCAGAAAGCTTGAGTGTCATATTGAAAATCCTCTTTTTACGCAATTATAGAGAGTTTTAGGGTCAATTTCCTTGCAAAAAGAGTGCTTTAAGGTTAAAATGCACAATATATGAGTATCATTGATAAAATTGACGCGCATATATTGCAAATATTGGAGGGGGAGGGGCGTTTATCCAATACCGAACTTTCTAAAAAGGTCGGCTTGTCGCCGTCTGCCTGCCTTCGCCGAACGCAAGATTTAGAACGACGCGGCATTATAAAGGGCTACCGTGCGGTATTGGACCGCAAACAGTTAGGGGCAGGCGTGACCGTTTTCGTCATGGTTGGATTGTCGGAACATTCCCGGCATTATTCTCAAGGATTTGAAAAAGCCATGAAAGCCGCGCCTGAAGTTCGAGAGTGCCACAACGTCACTGGCTCTGTGGAATATCTATTAAGGGTGGAAGTGGCTGATTTGGAAAGTTATAAAAATTTTCATCGGGATACTTTGGGAACGCTGTCCCATGTCAGCTCCATGACCTCTTACATTACGCTCGATTCGCCTAAGGATATGCGCGCATGAGAATCAGCGCTAATTCGCGCTCGTAGTCGTGTCCGACGTAATGACCCACTCTCCGTCTATGTTTTTGAAAACCAAAGTGTAAAGACCAGAGGCAGGCTCGCCGTCTCTTTCAAGTTTCCAGGAACCGTGAACGATAGCTGCTTTGGGGCCGAGAATATCAAACTCATGGTCGCCGGAAATTAGACGGCCCATAATTTCGCGGTTGGGATAACGTGTATAATAACCGTCGCGCGTGGACTCCCAACCGCGGCTGACCTTTCCACCCGATGCAAACCGAAGCTCGGGCGATTTCCAATAGCTTTCCATAAAGGCGTCAATATCACCGTCGCTCCAAGCTTCATCCTGCGCCTCTAATAGAGTCAGAATTTCGGCTTTGATGGCCGCTGAGTCTGACTGCGAAAGGTGGCTCTCGGCATTCTGACACGCGGAAAGTGTCAACAGGGCCCAAGCCGCAACAACGCAGAGGCATAAAACCCGTAAAAGGTTACTCTGCATTCGGCATAGATTGATTTTGAATGTAGTTTTGAATGCCAATCAAACGGATTTGATCTTGTTGCGTTTCCAAGAAGTCCAGATGATCTTCCTCACTGGTCAGAATTTTGGCGAAAAGATCCCGGGTGACGTAATCCCGGACTTTTTCACAATATTCGACGGCGTCGCGCAAATGTGGAATAGCGATTTTTTCGAGTTTTAAATCACATTCGATGATTTCTTCGACATTCTCTCCGATAAAGATTTTATCGAGATCCTGTAGATTTGGGAGGCCGTTTAGAAACAAAATTCGCTCTATAAGCCAGTCAGCATGATTCATTTCATCAATGGATTCCTCATACTCTTTTGCGGCTAATTTGCTGATCCCCCAATCTTTCAACATACGAGAATGTAAGAAATACTGATTGATAGCCGTGAGTTCGTTTTTCAACGCCGTGTTGAGAAGTTCGATTACTTTGGGGTCGTCGCGCATGATTATTTATCCTTCAAAGAGACTTAATTCACCCCATAGCAAAGAATAGAAGGAACTTACAGGCGCTAAAGCTTAAATTTTAATATATTAAAAGGTTACTCAGCTGCGAGAGCAGTCACTTGGACGGCGTTGCTATTCAGACGTTCTTGAATAGAGCAGGCACATTTTCCGCAATTAAAGCGTTCACCATAATGCGCCAATACACAGCGGGCCGTTTTAGCGCCACAAGAGGCCGCAAAATCGACCTTTTCCGTATTGATCTGTCTGCAAACGCAATAAATCATAAAACCCATAAACAGCAATTGCGACTGATTGTCAATACGGTTGCGAATGATTTGCAGTTTAATTTACAGAAGGCGTCTTACGAGCCTGATAGGATTTGTACTTTTGGCTTTTTAAATGTGAAGGGGGGCCGCAAAGAGTTGCTTCAGCATGATCTCGGTTGAGGTAGGTTTTTTAAACACGGTAGAGCAGGGGAAACGTTCTTCAATCTGACGTTTATCACCATGTCCTGTGTGAAATACGAACGGAATATTTTTTTGACGTAACTTCTCTGCGGCGGGAAAGACGTCCACACCCCGTAGATCGACATCAAGAATTGCCCCGTCAATTTCACTGTCCTCAAGGAAAAGAAGGCATTCGGGCAAGTTCATGCAAGTTCCGGCAACAGTATGGCCTATATCTTCAATTTCCATTTCGAGCTGTAAGGCAATGAGGGCCTCGTCTTCGACAACAAGGATCCGCATTTCCTGTTCTGAATCCTGTTTCAGGCCGAGGGTGCTTAGCCCTTCCGAAACTGGGCGGTCAGATTCAATCCGTCGTTCCATTCTCTTTGTATATCCCCATCCAGCTGACGCATACTCATTGTCATCATGCGGAATCCAAAGCCGGTTTCCGTAAAGTCCGTGGGTTGCAACGCGGAATTGGAAGACTCGTTCCAAAAAAGTGTGACAATCGACCCCTCTTGCGACTCATCTGCTTTGGTGTCCCAAGACACATCAATCGAGCCGCCTTTTTCAGTCGACCAAGCTCCATATTTCAAGGCATTTGTCGCAAGCTCATGCAGCAGCAAGCCAAGAGGAGTTAACGTATTTTGAGAGAGTTCCAAATGCGGGCCTATGATTTTAAAATGTCGCGAGGGGGTTTCGTAGGGGGTTAACAAGGTTCTGACGAGTGTTTCCAGGTCAGTGACGTCTTTATTCTCTTCGGACACTGTCAGGCTATGAGCGCGAGACAGGGCCAGAATACGATCCGTAATTTTACCAACGGCAATATCAGTCTTCTTTTCGTTGCGACCCGTCAGCCTGACAATAGAGGTAATAACAGCAAAAAGATTTTTTACGCGGTGATTGAGTTCTTTTGAGAGAAGGTCAGAGCGCTGACGTTCCGCATTCACTTCGTCTAACAGATCAAGTGTCTGGTCTAATGATATGGCTCTGACAAATAAATAAATGATACAGGACAATAGCAAAAGAACTCCGATGCCCATGGCGATGAGCCGGCGAAAAGAATTTTCTTGGGTTTCGTAGCTTTCAGCTAAGGCTTCCTCCAGCGCGCCCCGATCAAGATTATACAAAGCATCCAAATTTCCGCGAATATCGCTCATGAGCATTTTCCCATCACCTTGCTCAATAAGGGCCGATGCCTCGTCCCTCCTACCCTGTCGAACCAGATCAACAGATCGGGACATTTCAGCTATTTTTTCTTCAGAAAGTCTCTCAATGTTGAAAATTAATTCGACTTGGGCTCTCGTTTTTATGCCCTCTAAAACTAAATTAAGATTCTCTATCGCGGATCGGTATCGCCTTACCCCGTCATAATAAGCCTCGAAGTAATCCATGTCTGCTGTGATAACGAAACCTCGCTGCGCGGTTTCAGAGTCGACCAAAGAAATTTGGACTTGGCGAATATATTTTACTGTATTGCTGGTTTGATTGGTTTGTGCCTGAGATCCTTCATCAGCTTTGAAAGCATCCACAGTGCCTTTAGCGCCCCAAACCAATAACATGGCAATCGCGACAACGATCACTAGTAGAGCGTGAATAGGTTTTAAACGCTGCGATCCCATTAGAGACAACCGTTTTGAGAAATCTGTTTTGTCAAAAACCGCATTCGCATGTTGCCGCTTAACAGCTATTGAATGAGCCGCAAACAAGATTGAGATAAATTCGCAAATCCAGACCCGGTTTCACGTCCGTTACGAACATAACTCCATCTAGGGCGCCGTCTTTAATCCAGCCAGAACAGCGTTGTCCCGCGCATAAATATCATCCAGATAGCGTATGCCAGCTGCGCCTTCGCTCACGGCGGTGAAATAAAGCACGTGCACAGGCACTTTCACTTTCAGCGAGGCGCGAGTTTCTTTGCCACTCGCGACCGCCGCATCAATTCGCTCTTTTGTCCATTCTGGAGTGTCTTGCAAAAGCCAAGCGGCCAGATCAATCGGGTCTTGTGTGCGCATACAACCGGAAGAAAAAGCGCGTTGTCGCTGCGAAAATAATCCGCGCGTCGGAGTGTCATGCAAATAGACATTATGCTTGTTCGGGAAAATAATTTTTACCTGCCCAAGCGCGTTTTGATCGCCCGGCGCTTGGCGAAGGCGGTAAGGGAAATTTCCCGGGCCCACGGC
This sequence comes from uncultured Hyphomonadaceae bacterium, assembly GCA_913058335.1. GTDB lineage: Bacteria > Pseudomonadota > Alphaproteobacteria > Caulobacterales > Maricaulaceae > Litorimonas. Next base: position 75,902 of record CAJXPX010000006.1, on the reverse strand, counting down.
ATTCCAATCAACACCGGAGGCCTCTACCGCGACTCCGTTTTGGTCAATAATCTGAAAGCCCATTCGTGTGACCGCATCCGGGTCTTTGCGAAACAGCGGTACCTTATCTTTGGTGGCCAAAGAGTAAGGTGTTTCCCACCAAGGATTGAAAACCGCATATTCAATCTCGTCGGAGAAAACGGGTGTTTTACGATAGGGTTTTCCAACGATAGTCAGATGCGTTCGAACAGGCGCGCCATTTTCATAGGTGGTCACATTAAAGCCGGCGATATTCGCGCGTAAGTGACGTTGCCCTAAATCATCAGGTAACCAGCGCCAGCGCTCCAGATTAACCCGCAATGTTTCCAGTTTCTTTTGAGCGCCGCGATTAAGTGCTGTGAGTGTGGCGGCGCCTACAACACCGTCATCATCAAGCGCCTCGCCGCGTTGAAAGATTTTAACCGCTTCGATAGTGGCCTCGTCCATTTTTCCAGACGGTGGGCCTTCCTCTTCAAGTTCTAGATGACCGAGCTGAATAAGTCTTGCTTGCAGAGCGGAAACCCGCATGCCGGACATTCCCGGTTTCAGAGTCTCTCCAGCAGGGATTGGCGAAGGCTCGGCGTCAGCCTGTTCGCGAACCGCCGCATATTCAGCTACTAAAGCCGCATAGCCTGGTTGCGTCGGAGCAAGCGCATCTAGGCTTTCTTTTATTTGGCCCGAACTGAGCGCATTGGAGAGCATGGAGGTTAAATCCGCCGTGCGGCTCGCCGCTGTCCAGTCGGGTTCAACACTGGTCGGAGAAAGCTTTCCATAAACCATATGGGCGGCAGCGGACAGCCAAGCATCCGTCGCCAAGCGATCCCGATCTTCTGGTGTATTTTGTTGATCTGTCAGCGCGGCAAGGTGGTAATGTTCCGGGTTAAGGCCATGATCCTTTAATCCTTCAATGGCAGAAATCAGCGCCTCATAATTTGCATTATTCCAGACCTGACCGCCTTGCGCGGCATGAAACTGCTGAGTCGCGGTCGGCGCTAAGCGATTAAAATCAATGCGATTGATAAGTCGGTTTTGCGCAGAGGCTGTGTTCACAACAAAAGCAAAAGCCGGGAGGTATAAAAGAGAGCGTAGTTTCATACGTTTAGTTTGAGAGCTCTCGTCAAGATTAGCAATTGCTTCTGTCAGATATCTTATCCAGGCAGGCTATAGGTCATTGGCGCGCCGGGGCCGAGCGGAAGGCCCAAGGCAATCCAAGCGACAATCAATATCACGCCGGAAATCAACATCCAGATTGAATAGGGGATCATCATGGCGGTCAGGCTCCCGAGTCCAAATCCTTTCTGCCAACGTTGCGCGAAGACAAGGATAAGGGGGAAGTAAACCATCAAGGGCGTGATAATATTGGTTGCCCCATCACCGACGCGGTAAGCCGCGGTCGCGCCCTCAGGGCTAATACCCAAAAGCATCAGCATCGGAACAAGGACAGGGGCAAGCAGCGCCCATTTCGCACTGGCAGATCCAACAAAGAGATTGAGAAGCCCGGTGAATAGGACGATCAGTCCAAGCGCAATCGGCAGAGGTAGACCACTGGCCTGAATGCCATTGGCGCCGTGAACCGCGCTGATAAGGCCAAGGTTGGACCAGTTAAACATCGCCACAAAATGCGCGGCGGCGAAGGCGAGAACGAGGTAATAGCCCATATCTTTCATAGCCTCGGCCATCATTTCGACCAGATCCCGGTGATTTTTAATGGTTCCGGCCGCGCGGCCATAAAACCATCCTGCGGCCAAGAAAAGAATCATGAAACCCGCGACCAAAGACCGAAAAAACGGCGTCGCTGTGACATACCATTGCTGACCTTCGACGGCGCCTTCATCGGCTAAAAGAGGTGTTCCAGGTGCAAAAGTCATAATCGCCCAAAGCACACAAACCCCCAAAATAGCGTAACCGGCATGTCGAAGACCCTTTCTTTGGCCTTCTGTGAGCGGTTTATCTTCTTGGCCATATTCTTCGGCTTGGCGTTCATCCGGCACCCATTTGCCGAGGCGCGGTTCAATAACCTTATCTGTTACAAACCAGATGACGGGCAAGTAAATGATCATCAGAACAGCAATAAAATACCAGTTTCCGGCAATGTTCATTACCCAGCTCGGATCGATTCCTGCGCCTTCCACAGCCGCTTCGGTAATGCCAAACAAGAGGGCGTCCAGTTGACCCGGCGAAATATTGGCAGAGAAACCGCCCGACACACCGGCGAAAGCGGCGGCAATTCCAGCCATAGGGTGACGCCCGACTGTAGCGAATAAAATAGCCGCCAGAGGAATCATAACGACATAGCCTGCATCCGCCGCGTGATTGGACAACATAGCGACCAAGGCGACCACTGGTGTCAGCAGAAATTTCGGCGCGCCGCGTACGGCTTGGCGGATACCGCTGGCAAACAAACCGGAGCGCTCTGCGACCCCTGCGCCGAGCATTACAACCAGCACATAGCCAAGGGGATGGAAGTGGGTGAATGTCTTGGGCATTTCGACCCAGAGCCGCTGAATATTTTCAGCGGATAAAAGGCTGGCAGATTGAATAATAGATGCAGAGCCGTCGGGGTTTTCAAGAACAGGATGCGCAGCCGTCAATCCAAAAAATCGACACACCACAGAAATAAGGATGAGAAGCGCAATCAAATAGAAAAAGATAAACACCGGATCAGGCAGGCGATTGCCGGATCGTTCAACCCATCCCAAAAAGCCTTTTTGGGAGGAGGTATCGGAATTTGGTGTTTTTGTATTTGCCATGGAAAAGGGTTAGCCTATCCCAATGCCTTTGAAAAGTTTAACTTGTGCCTCTTAAAGCGTTTGGAAAAAGGAATTATTTAAGAGGGATTCACTTGTCCGATTCCGCGCGATTACGTGCTCGCTTGATCAGGGCCGGATCCACATTATCCTCAAGACGAGTTTTCAGGGTGAGTTTGTCTTTATCATACATATCAATATCAACGGCGTCCTCGCTGTTTTGAATTGATTTCAGTACCCAATAATAGGCGTCCTCAAAATTCTGATCCACGCCTTCGCCTTTGGCAAGGGTAAAGGCATAAAGGAATTGTCCCTCTGGATCGCCTTTCTGCGCAGACTTTTGAAACCACGCTGCGGCCTGTTTTTCTGACTTATTCGTGCCAACGCCCTGATAAACCAAAAGCCCATAATCAGCCATCGCGGCGGCGTGACCGCCTTCGGCAGCAACCCGAAGCCATTTCGAAGACTTCTGTTCATCCGGCGGAATATTGAAATTTTCGGCATACATCACGCCCGCTATATAGGCGGCGTCGATATTTCCGCCGGCGGCCGCCTGTTCATAGGCTTTCAGCGCGGCTTTAGGATCACTTTCAAACAGAGAATCGGCTAAGGATTTAGTTCCCTCAGAGTCAAAACTTTGGGCAGACTTTTCAAGCCAGTATCGCGCCTTTTCAGGATCGGCCTCTATGCCTTGTCCTGTACGATACATATCGGCAAGAGCCCGCATCGCGTCTGTCCGACCGGCTTCGGAAGCGCGGGTCAGATAGGATATAGCTTCTGCTTGCGTGACGCTGCCCTGTTCGTAAATTCCCATTTCGCCCAGAGCCACGAGTGCGTCAGGATGGCCTTTCAGCGCGCCTCGATCATACCACTCCCGCGCGGCTTCCATATCTATTCGGCCGGTTTCGCCCTTACGCAGGATGTGCCCCGCCATAACGGCCGCGTCAGAGCTTCCAGCTCTGGCAGCGGTTTTCGCAAGGCTGAGGGCGCTGTCTATTTTCCCGCCTTGATAGGCCTCAAGGGCTGCTTCAAAATTAGCTTGGCTTTCGACTGTATTGACAACAGGTTCTGCCTGGGCAGGAGATAGGCTTAAGACTGCCCCGAGCAGAGCGCAGAAAATTGGGAGACCGCTTTTGCGGGCCCATCCTTGTAATCCCAAACGCCCGAACAGACGGCGATAAAATCCGCGCCCGCCTCTATAACTTGTTTCGCATTGTCCACAGTGATGCCGCCTATAGCGACGCTGGGGATGACGACGGCTTCTTGCCACCATTGCAAAATCTCCAATTCTGCGCGGGTTTTTGGGTCTTTTGTGGAGGTTTCAAAAAACGCCCCAAAGGCCACATAATCCGCGCCTGCTTCTGCAGCCTCAAAAGCGAGGCTTTTGGCGTTATGACAGGTAACGCCGATAATCGCATCCCCGCCCAACAGTTCGCGAGATGAAAAATAGTCCATATCATCCTGTCCGATATGCGCGCCATCAGCACCAATAGCATCCACTAAATCCGGCCGATCATTCAGCAGGACGTCTACGCCGTATTGATGACATATCGGCACAATCGCTTTTCCCGCCTGAATGAGAGCTGAATCCTCCAAGTCTTTCAGACGGATTTGGAGGCATGCAACCGGAGCGGCAGATATAGCGGCCTCTAGCTCTTTCAAAAATGCATCCATGTCCGGGATAAGAGGGGGCGTTAGCAGGTAAATTTGACAAATATCGCTCATCTCAGTCTCACTTAGGCCAGTTTCGACCCGTTAGGGGTTTTGCTGTCCGGACTGAACAGGACAATTGCGCCGTCTTCATTGGGAAACCCCAAGGTCAAGACTTCAGACATGAGAGGGCCGATTTGACGGGGCGGGAAGTTGACGACCGCCGCGACTTGCTTACCGACGATCTGCTCTGGAGTGTAAAGCTCCGTAATCTGGGCTGAAGACTTCTTAACCCCGATATCAGGACCAAAATCAATTTGCATTTTTATCGCGGGTTTTCGGGCCTCCGGAAAAGGCTCTGCTTTAACAATGGTTCCGGTGCGGATGTCCACTTTTAAAAAGGTCTCAAAATCAGTTTCAGGGGTTTGGGTCATAACAGGCTTATGATTGATTCCATTGGGCCGCGTCCAGCCCCAAAAAGCAAACAGCTTCGGTTTTGAATGCAAAGCGCAGGCAGAAAGACTTGATTAAACAGGGTGATGTGAGAACATAACTAAAAGCGCCTTTTTCGGAGACTCGCATGAAAACAACCTTATCAACCGGCATTGCCCTCGCTGTCCTGTCGCATGCCGGCATTTCTCAAGCTCAATTACGCGACATTGCAGAGCCGGAAGATGCCGTCCAGATTCAAGAGGCCCCCGAACAGCAAAACACTAATACACCTAATAATTCTGATAAACTGACAGCGAATTACCTTGAGGGGGCTTGGAGTAAATCTAAAACGTCTGAAGTTTTGAATGAGACGATGCGGATAAAATTTGAATATGACGCTTTGGCGCTGAGCGAAGCGGAAGAAATTGCCGTTAAAAATCTGATGGAAGCTGGGGCGCGTTTTCACACGCTCTATCTAGAACAGCGCCACCCACAGGCCCGCGCCGTAGAAGCCTATCTTGAAGAAGAGACGACCCGAAATGACCTGGATGAAGTGTTCCGGATCATGAAGGGTCCGATTGCGACGACATCGGACAATAAACGAAAGGCTTTTTTAAAGGTCGAGGCGGAAACGCCGAGCCGAAATGTCTATCCAGATGGAATCACGCGAGACGAGCTAGACGCATTTCTTAGAGCGCACCCTGAAGCTCGAGATGAAATTCTGGATTTGCGGGCCGTTGTAAAACGCGCAGATGAGGCTGAAAAATCGGACGCTTTTGACAAATTGGATCTCTTTCCGGCTTTGGATATTCTACATCCGGGGCTTCGGGAAAAGATAGAGGCCGCAGAAGACTATTTCGCGCTACCTTATTCCGTCGCCTACGCCGAAGATATTATGTTTATTTATGACCGATTGACCCATGCGGCGGAGGTGATGAAAGAAGACGACATCGCTTTTTCTCGCTTCCTAAAACTTCGCGCCGTGGATTTGCTGACGGATAATTATGACGGCGGAGACGCAGCCTGGGTTACAGGGGATTTTACCGGAAACCTCAATGCCCAAATCGGAAGTTACGAGACTTATGATGATGCGCTTTACGGGGTGAAAAGCTTCTTCAGTCTTTCACTTTTACAACGTGATATCGAGAAAAGCGCCGAACTTGCTGCGTCGATCGGTGATATTCAAGCAATTGAGGACGCTCTTCCTTACACCGCGAATAAAGAAGTACGGAGCAATATTCCTGTCGCCGTCTATAATGTGATCGCGGATTACGGTCAGGCGCGCGGGACGAATACGGCGACCATTCTGCCGAATGAAGGACATTTGTCCCGCCAATATGGCCGGACAATTCTTATCCGCTCCAATGTTCTGACAAATGAGAAAATATTTGCAGATTCCAAGTCTTCTTTTCAAGCCGCGATAGTCGCGGAGCATCACGACGATCTGGAACTTGAAGGGAATTTTTACCGCACACTCTGGCATGAAATCGGGCACTATATGGGCCCTGACCAAACCAAAGACGGGCAGGATATTGACGCGGCGTTGCAAGATACAGCCGACCTCATGGAAGAAATGAAGGCGGATTTAGTCTCGCTTTTCTCCGCCCAAAAATTGCACGATGCAGGGAAATATTCAGATGCGGAATTACGCGCTATTTATGCATCGGGCATTTTGAGGGTTTTAAATAAAAACCAACCCCGCCGCGATCAGGCTTATGGCACAATGCAACTAATTCAGTGGAACTGGTTTTTGGAAAGATATGTTCTGTCGATGGAAGACGGAAAGCTTACGATAAATTATGAGCTTTATCCGGATGCCGTGGAAAGTCTTTTGGAACGTGTACTCGATCTTCAATATCAGGGCGACCGGGAGGCGGCCAATGATTTTGTTGAAAACTGGACAGATTGGGACGCCGACCTTCATGGTCAAATAGGTGATTTGATGAAAGCCGCGCCGGGGGCAAATTACCGCCTCGTGACCTATGAGGCGCTGGGCGAGTAAGCCAAAAAGAATTAGTCGGTCTCGATCCAATTAGGTTCGGGATCGGCCAATTTGGCCTTAAGGGCCGCGTTCAAAATGGTCCGGTTTTCGCTCATCCGCGCTGCATATGCCTCAAATTCAGGGGTCTTACGCAAGGTATCAAAAGCCGGGCCTTCCAACATATTATCCGCCTGACCGAGAGAAACCATACGATCAATCCAAGGCAGGGCGTTTTGCGGGGTATTTCCGGACGCCTTAAAAACCGCGCCCGCCCATAATTGATTAAGCTGATCAAAATCATCAGCGCTTTGGTCGCCGTAATAGTCTTTCAGGCGCGTTCGATAAGAGGCGGATTTGGGGAGGCCCAACTTGCCAAAGACAAAACTAATATTTGCAAAATCGACCAAATTATCCGTGTCCGCTTTGAGCACTTTATAGCTTTTTTCCATGATAACCTTATCATAGGCCGTGGCGGCGCGCTCATAATCTTTCAACATATAAGCAAGGTACGCTTTTTGTGTGAGGTCTTTAAACTGTGGCAGTCTTGATCGCGCAGTCTCAAAATCACCTTTTTCGAATGCGATGGCGGCCTGCGTCTCCGCGCTATTATCCATCGTCAGAGCTTTATCGAATAGTCTCGCCTTGATGAGGATTTCCTTCAGAATAATGGGCGGGGTCGGATCATTTGGATTTAAGGCCTGACCTTCCTTGGCGGCTAAGAAACTATTTAGGAAGTCGCCCTCATAAAAATAAAAAACAGAGAGAGCAATATGTCCGGCAGGCTGATCCGGATTCCATTTAATGTTGTCTAGTGTCGTAGCTTTGGCCGCTTTCCAATCTCCTGTGAGGCGCTGAATCCGGGCGATATTATTTAGAATCGAGGCGGAGAGGGGGTCGAGCGTTCTCGCTTGTTCAAATGCCTTCAAGCTTTTCTCATACTCGCCTTTTTTCGCATAGGCCTGCCCCAAACGGTGAAAGGCGACGGAATAGTTAGGATTGGCCGCAACGGCTTTAAGGGCGTAATCTATGGCCGCCTCAGAGTCAGAGCTTTCGGAAAACATATGGTCATACATTGCCGCACTTGTCAGGGTTTCAGCTGAATTGGGAGATAAGACCAGCGCCCGATCAATGTTTTTGCGCGACTCAACTTTGGCGGCTTCTTTCGGCAAGGCCCCATAGGCGAAAGCCAACATGTAACTATCTGCCAAGCCGGAATAGGCATGGGAAAATTTTGGATCCAGAGTAATTACTTTTTCAAAATCACCGATAGACGCCAGAAGCGGTGCGGGGAGCCGCTGATTGGATTGCTCTCTTGCTTTCAGATATAGCTCATAAGCTTCGAGAGAAACAGTGCGGCCTGTCTCGCCTTCAGGAGTAAAAGTGAGCCGACCTTTTAATTCCTCTACAATGGCCGTCGCGATTTCATCCTGTACGTTAAAGATGTTTTTCGCTGTGAGTGGTCTGTCATAAGTCGCGGACCAAATTTGGTTGTCATTGGTCGTGTCAACTAACTGCGCCGAGATACGGAGCGTGTCTCCGGCCTTTCGAACGCTGCCGTCTAAAATATGAGAAACATTCAACGCCTGCCGGATTTCTTGAACGCTTTTGTTCTGGCCGCCAAATGCAAATGCTGACGTCCGCGAGGCAACGCGTAAGCCCCTGATGCGCGCGAGAACATTAAGGAGTTCTTCGGATATACCCTTGGCGAAATAGTCTTGGTCTTTTTCGGCTGAATAATCCTCGAAAGGCAGAACCGCTATGGATTGCGTTGCTTGATTACTGCTTTCCGCGGGGCCAATAGTCGCCAGATCCCATTCGGTGGAGTCTGCCGCCTGCGACAGAGCTTCGTCGGAGATTTCTGACAGAGGTTGATTGGACGGGGCAGGGCGAATAATTTCGCCAAAGGCCAACAGCCCTCCCACGACCATAAGTCCAATGAGAATTGCCCAATCCAGTTTCCGTCCCGTTTGTGAGGCAATACTCTCCTCCGAGGGTATTGTTTCCGTTGGTTTTACGCCGTCCGGAGTCATTTCAAAGGCCCAAGCCAGCACTATGGCCACCGGAAACCCGATGACCAGAGTTATAATAATCATCTTCATGACCCAGTCGGGAGCCCCGAAACTGGCAGAGGTAATAGCGGCAATTTGCACCATAATCCAACTGACCACAGCATAAGCTCCGGCGACCCGGAAAATATTACGCCTACGCAGTTCTGAAAGTAACGATGTCAAATTGGCCTCAGAGAAAACCTGAAGCCATTATATCATAAGTCTATCGACCTGTCTGCTAATATTAAATTGCCTTAAATATTGGGGCAAAAAGTCGGGCCTAGCTATTTCTGTATCAATAAGGATTTTATGTTTACAAACTCTTTGACGCCAAACCCGCCATGTTCGCGCCCATAGCCGGAGTCTTTGACACCGCCAAACGGCATATTAGGGACAGCTAAACCGAAGCGGTTGATAAAAATCATGCCTGTGTCGAAATGATCGCGGGCCAGCTCAATGGCTTTGTCCGTGTCTTTGGTCATGATGCCGCCGCCCAGTCCGAATTGGCTGTCATTGGCAATACGCATCGCGTCTTTTGCGTCTTTGGCTTTGATGAGCGAGGCAACAGGGCCGAACAGCTCATCATCATAAGCAGGCTGACCGGGAAGAACATTGCCGAGAACGGTCGAAGGATAGAAGTATCCTTTCCCGTCTGGCATTTCCCCGCCGCAAAGGATTTCAGCTCCGGCCGCAACACTGTCCTGAACTTGTTTGTGCAAATCATCGCGAAGGTCTTTGCGCGCCATCGGGCCCATATCAAATTCGCCTGATGTCGGATCGCCTGTCGTCAGGGCTGACATGGCTTTGACATAGGCGTCGCGGAACTCCTCATAAATATCTTCGACGACAATAAAGCGTTTTGCGGCAATACAGGTCTCACCATTATTATAAACACGACCATTGACGCAGACTTTGACGGCGGCCTCAATATCGGCATCCGCCAAAACAATATAGGCGTCGTTAGAGCCCAGCTCCAAAACGGTTTTCTTTAAAACTTTGCCCGCTTTTTGGGCAATCATTCGTCCGGCCTCTGAACTGCCCGTCAGCGTCACGCCGCGAACCCGCTCATTGGAAATAACCGTATCTGATTGCTCATGAGAAATAACCAGCGTTCTAAAGAGGTGCTTTGGTAATCCGGCGTCTTCATATATTTTCTGAAGGAGTTTACCGGAGCCAGTGACATTGGACGCATGTTTTAATAAGACGCCATTGCCCGCCATTAGATTAGCGATAGAATACCTAATCACTTGGTAGGTCGGGTAATTCCAAGGCTGAATGCCGTAGATAACGCCTATGGGAGAGTAGGTAATTATGCCGCGCGTTTCGTCGTCTATATCGCGCTTTTCATCAGCTAGCTCTGATGGGCCATTTTCTGCTGTATATTCGCAAATACCTGCGCAAAGCTCGACTTCTTCCTGACTCTGAGAGAGAAGTTTTCCCATCTCTTCAGTCATAAGCGCCGCCAGTTCATCCTTATGCTTCCTCAAGGATTCACCAATTTTCCCCATAATTTTAGCGCGCGCTTCAAGGCTCTCATGGCGCCAGTCGAGATAAGCTTTGTGGCAATTTTCTACCGCTTCAGTTAATTGGAAATCGGTTAACTTTGGATGTCGTTCAATGACATTTTCGGTGGCCGGGTTAATTGTGACTGTCGGGTTCATGCGGCGTCTTCCTTTTTAGAGTTTTCGTCTTGTTCGTCGAGGAAGGGGTAATCGGTATATCCGGTTTCATCCCCCCCGTAAAATGTATCTGGATTGGGTTCATTCAGTTTCGCATCGAGGCGGAATCGCTCAGGCAAATCAGGATTGGCAATAAAGGGACGCCCAAAGGTGACGGCATCAGCATGACCGCTCTCAATCACTTTGACGGCCTGCTCTGCATCATAATCGCCATTTGCAATATAAAATCCGTCATATTGCTTTCGAAGATTTTTGATGAGCTTTTCGTCTTTCCCATCTGATTCATTTCCGGGAAAACGCTCAACGACGTGAAGATAGGCGAGTTTGAAATCGGATAACATTTTATAGGTATATGAAAATGTGCCTTCCTTATCGCTGTCGCTTATATCATTGGCTTGGCCGAGCGGAGAGAGGCGGACCCCAATCCGGTGAGAGGGCCAAACCTCCATAACGGTTTCCAGAACTTGACGGAGCAAGCGAGTCCGGTTTTCAATAGATCCGCCATATTCGTCGTCACGTTCATTGGCGCCGTCTTGCAGGAATTGGTCAAGTAAATAGCCATTCGCACTGTGAACTTCGACGCCGTCAAAGCCGGCATTTTTGGCAAAGAGGGCCGCCTTGGCGTAATCTTTAATGGTTTGCTCTATTCCCTCTTTGGTCAAAGCCACGGGTTCGGAGCAGGCTTGGAATCCTTCGGCCGTAAATGTCTCTGTTTCGGCCCGAATAGCGCTGGGTGCGACTGGGGATTTACCGTCCGGCAAGAGAGAGGTGTGGCTGATGCGGCCCACATGCCAGAGCTGGCAGAAAATCTGCCCGCCCCCGGCATGGACCGCATCTGTAATCTTTTTCCAGCTTAGGACATGGCTTCCGTCATATATTCCGGGCGTATCCAAATAGCCTTTTCCCATATCCGAAATTTGTGTTGCCTCGGTCACAATCAGTCCGGCGGAGCTGCGTTGATGGTAATAGGTTTGCGCCATGGTTTTGGGCGTGCCGTCGGCTTGCGCACGATTACGGGTTAGCGGCGCCATCAGGACGCGATTGGAAAGCGTGAGTTCTCCCATCTCGGCGGAGTCGAAAAGCGGGGACGTATCGGTCATAAGTAAAGCTCGAATTTAAATGTCTATGCCCATCTAACGACAGCCTTGCTCAATACGTTCCGAACTGGGGCGGATTTGCGCAGTGTTCCTTTTGCCTTTTACCTAGCCGGAAATTCGATCCGCATTTATCAATTTGAAAAGGGGCGTGCTTTCAATCTCTTATTGGGAATCGTGAGAGATGGATCCACGCTTTGCTTTTTGACCTTATATTAAACTTGTTCCCATCCACATGGGGGCGGGCCTTCTTTCGTTGGCTGGTCTGTATGAGGTGGGACGGTGAGTGCCGAAGAAGGCGGGCGGGGGTAAACGGCTCCGGCGCCGGACGCGGTTCGGACAAGCCCCTGCCGGGTGAGGTGTAAATAATCCTGGCAGAAAGAGGGTCGAAAGTAGTGTCATTCACCGCCACGGAGTCTGGCGACAGGTAATGTCAGGGCCGCGAAATTATTATTTTACAGGTACTCCCTGCGGCTCTGCGCTGTGTGGACAGCCCCCATTTTTATTCGAAAGGTAAAAAAGAAACAGACTGACAACCCGCTGAAATTCCAAGTAATACGGAAAAGCGAAAGCTTCCTTACCTGCCGCAGAGCTTGGAAAAGACGCAAAACGATAGGTGCGATGAGCAAATTGGATGCCCGAGAGGGCGGAACGGATGGACAAGAGAGTCCGGCGGCAATAACCCATATCCAAATCTCCCTTCCCTTCGCGCTGCAAAAACGGAATAAAGGCTTATGAGTGATAAAGATTATATGGCTTTGGCCCTTTCCCTTGCTCTCGCGCAAAAAGGGCGCACCGCCGAAAATCCGGCTGTTGGATGCGTGCTCGTCAAAAACGGAGAAGTTATCGGCCGCGGAGCGACAGCAGATGGAGGCCGTCCTCACGCTGAAACCATCGCTCTGATGAGCGCCGGGTCAGAAGCGCGAGGCGCTGCCGCTTATGTCACGCTGGAGCCCTGCTCACATTACGGTCAAACCGCGCCTTGCGCCAATGCCTTGATAGAGGCAGGCATCGCGGCCTGCCATATAGCGGTCATAGACCCCGACCCTCGCGTCCACTGGCGCGGCGCGGCGCTTTTGCAAGAGGCGGGCATAGATGTACAAATCGGCATCGGCGCGGAAGAGGCGTTCGAGATAAATGCAGATTTCTTCGCGCGGGTCGCGTCTTAAATTGAGAGTCAATCAATTTAACTAAAGCGCCGAAACCGGTTGAGTTTCGAGTTAAGAAAGTAACTATTTGAAAAAGTAACTGTAATGAGCGCGTCTTACGCCGCACGCTTCAGTTTACAAAAATCAATTCACTTGATTGATTTTTGTTCACTCCGCCAAGCTCGCTTTCAACGGCTCTTCCTGCGGCATCCCGATTGCGTGGAAACCGCCGTCAACATGGTGCGTCTCGCCTGTGCAGGAAAGGCCCAAATCAGAGAGGAGGTAAAGCGCGGCGCCGGCAACCCCCGCCGGATCGGTGTGATCTTGCAACGCGGAGGCGGCTTTGTTGAAGCGGAACATGTGGCGGCCGGAACCAATACCGGCGGCGGCGAGCGTCTTGATCGGACCCGCGGAAATGGCATTGACGCGAATGCCGCGCGGACCCAGGTCAGCGGCGATATAGCGAGTGGAGGCTTCAAGAGCCGCTTTGGCAACGCCCATCACATTATAATTCGGGATAACGCGCTCTGAGCCCAGATAAGTCAGCGTCACCATGGAGCCGCCATCATTCATCATTTCAGAAGCGCGCCGCGCCGCATCGACAAAGGAGTATGCTGAAATGTCGAGAGCCGATTTAAAGCCTTCGCGTGTGGTATTATCTACAAAGGATCCGGCGAGCTGGTCTTTGCCTGCAAAGGCAATGGCGTGAACGAGGAAGTCGATTTTGCCGAATTTTTGTTTCAGCATCGCAAAAGTGCTGTCCATGGTGGCGTCATCGGTCACGTCACATTCGCAGAGCGTGTCAGAACCGATGCTCTCAGCCAAAGGTTTGACCCGGCGAAGTAGCGCATCGCCCTGATAAGTAAAGGCGATCTCTGCGCCTTGCGCCGCGAGCTGGCGGGCAATTGCCCAAGCAATGGAGTTCTTATTCGCCACGCCCATGATAAGGCCCTTTTTGCCTTTCATCAGGTCGCCTTTTGGAAAGCCTTCGAGCGCTTCGGTCATATCGGTCATGGATCGTCCTGTTCGTTAGATTTGATTTGTTTATATGGGATTCAACACCATTTCACCATAGTCAAATCGCCCGAATAAGGGATGGAATGCATATATGTAATTCAGCAAATAAAAATAGGTGTCGCCCACATAAAAGAATGGCATACAATCTAACGGAGAATATCTTTTTTAGATTCGCGAAATAAGGGAGGATAAGTGGGGCAGACAATACCGTATAAGTCGAGATCAGAGTTAGCTGCAAAATCTACAGTAACGCCTTTATTAAATCCATCTGAATTGGTTCATTGGATGGGCAAAATTGATAAGGCTCAGACAGCGCAAGAAGCCTTTGATCAATATTGCACTGCGATTGACCCCTATAGGTTTGATTTTATATCAATGGGACGGTTATTACCCGCACGTGCGGGCTCGCGATCGCCCGAAAATGTTCCACGTCAATTTCACCTCTCCAAAGGGGGGGATGAGTGGATAAACAAGTTGGTGAAGACGGGCGATTTAATCACGAAGAGTCCGCTCGTCTTACATGGTTTCCGTGTCTCCGTCCCGTTTCGCTGGCGGGAGGCGTGGCAAAATCTGTCCGAAGAACAGAAAGTCCACGTAGAGGGGACGAAAGCGGCTGGACTAAATTACGGTATATGTTTTCCGATTATGCAAGATCGAACAGCGCCGGGGCTCATGTCCATGGGGCGAGAAAAGGAATTTGAACTTGAACTGACAGATATGGTAAGTTTGGAAACGCTCGTTCGGCAAGTTTTTGATGTCATGTACCGCCTGACGGAAATACCTGAATCGCTCGGCCAGATTGCTTTGAGCGAACGGGAGCGGGAGGTCCTGACTTTAGTTGCGCAGGGAAAAACGAATTGGGAAATTGGAAAAATCTTACAGATTTCGGAATATTCCATTCGCGACTATTTGAAGGACTTATCTAAACGCATGGCGACCTCAAACCGGACACATACGGTGACGCGTGCCATACGCCTCGGTTTGATATTACCTTGATTTAAAGGTCCTGATACGGCTCAGTGAAGACAATAGGTTTCTATCCTACATTTGTAGGGTAGGCGAACACAAATATGGTATAATAGAAGGGATGCGCAGTGACGTTTCAGTCAAATCTTTTCCGCTCAGTGCCCCGGCCGGAAGATATTGACTTCGGGCGCGGAATAGTCACTGCAACTCTACCGATTTGGAAGATTAGAATTTTCGGGCAATACCAAGCGCCACGGTCAGTCCGGTGTTCTGGGGTGTTAATGGACTGTCTTTGATGTCTCCAACAAGCCAGCTGTGATTAACGACGCCAACAATTTCGTAATTATCGCCCAATTTGTAATAGCCGGCGACATGCGCACCGAGCGTGGAAAGTCCATCATCATAACTTATGGGGGCTAGGCCTGACGCCGCAGCCTGTCGCGCATTAATTCCGTAATTCGTATCCAACCAATCTCCAGTATTAAAAGTCGC
This sequence comes from uncultured Hyphomonadaceae bacterium, assembly GCA_913058335.1. Taxonomy (GTDB): domain Bacteria; phylum Pseudomonadota; class Alphaproteobacteria; order Caulobacterales; family Maricaulaceae; genus Litorimonas. The sequence goes on along the minus strand of CAJXPX010000006.1, from coordinate 60,630 downwards.
TCGCACACCCGGAGTAAGGGTAAGATTTTTAATCGGTTTGACCTGAGTTGTTAACAAGGTGTCGAGTTTCGCCCCCTCTTGGTCTCCGCCAACAGGGATGGTCCCTACAACATCAAATGCTGCGAAAGGAAGGTAAGCCCTTGCAAAAACTTTGCCGCTTGCCCCTGTTTTAACGTCGAATTCTTCCTCATAACTCGTACCGACAAAAGGTGTATCTTCGCCGTCCCGGCCGAAAGCTACATTCGCGGCGGCGCCCAAGCGGAACTTGTCATTATTGATTGCATATATCCCCGCCCCAAGAGCCGGATTTATGAACACGCGCCCTTTATAAGTTGCATTGACATAAGGCAGGACAAGTAAGTCTGTTTCATCACTGCCAGTATAACTATCCAGACTCACAGCTGCCACACCCAGAGAAGCAGAGCTCTCGGCTTTGTCAGGTGGAATATCAAAAATGCTGGTTTGTGCTTCCGCGAATGTGGCGACACTCCAAAGTGCCGTCGTTCCCAAAATAAGGGACAAAAATTTCATGATGTTTCCTTCATACGTATTAGAAGGTCATACGCAGCAGATTTGATTTAGTGCCAACATAAAAAGGCTTTTGGGCAGGTCTCTTTGATAAAAAGCCTGCCTTTAGGCTTTATTAGAGCTTGGAGAAAATCACGCTTCCATTTGTGCCGCCAAAACCGAAACTGTTTGACATAGCTGTTTTAATGTCGGTTTCCACCATTTCCCGCGCAATGTTAATTGTCGCAATTTCAGGGTCTAGATCAAAAATATTGATGCTAGGGGCGACAAAGCCGCGCTCCATCATCAGCAATGTGTAAATGGCTTCCTGTACGCCTGCCGCCCCCAGGCTGTGTCCCGTCAGGCATTTCGTGGCGGATACATAGGGGCCTTTATCTCCGAAAACCCGGTTAATCGCGGCGCTTTCGGCTATATCTCCTACGGGTGTCGACGTGGCATGAGGGTTAATGTAATCAACGGTCTCAAGCTCGGCGTCTTTGAGCGCCATGCGCATTGCGCGCTCGGCCCCTTCGCCGCTCGGCGCGACCATATCGTGGCCGTCAGACGTAGCGGCGTATCCTGTAATTTCGGCATAAATCTTCGCGCCGCGGGCTTTGGCATGTTCGTATTCTTCAAGAACCAACATCCCTGCGCCGCCAGCAATAACAAAGCCGTCACGCTCTTGATCAAAGGCCCGGGAAGCGAGTTCGGGCGTGTCATTATATTTACTGCTCATGGCGCCCATGGCATCAAAGAGCGAGCTCATCGCCCATTCAATTTCTTCGCCGCCTCCGGCGAACATAACGTCCTGCTTGCCCCATTGGATTTGCTCGGCGGCGGCACCGATACAATGTAGTGAGGTCGTGCAGGCAGAGGTGATTGAGTAGTTTACACCAAGAATTTTAAAATGCGTGGCCAAGGTCGCAGAGACTGTGGAAGACATCGCTTTCGGTACAGCAAAAGGTCCAATGCGCTTAGGCGAATTGTTTTTCCGGGTAATATCGGCCGCGCGCACAATCTCGATAGCAGATGGGCCGCCAGAGCCAGCGATAATGCCGGTACGCTCATTGGAAATAACGGATTCGTCCAGACCGGCGTCCGCAATCGCCTGATCCATAGCGACGGCACTCCAGCCGGCGGCATCTGCCATGAAGCGCATAGAGCGTTTATTCACGTAATCTTTTGGGTCGAGATCAGGACGCCCCGAAATTTGACTACGAAAGCCAAGCTCCACCATTTTTTCATCTTTGGTGATGCCGCATTTACCGTTTTTCAGACTTTCAGCGACACTATCCGCATCATTGCCGATGCAGGAGACAATTCCCAATCCGGTGACAACCACACGACGCATTAAGCTTCTCCCTCTTGAGGTACAAATAAGCCGACCCGCAGGTCATTCGCTTTATAAATTTCAACATCATCGGCATACATGCGGCCTTCCGCTATGCCGAGAACGAGTTTGCGCCTGATAACGCGTTTTAAGTCAATCTCGTACCGGACTTTTTTGACATCCGGAGTCACTTGCCCTGAGAACTTTACCTCACCGACGCCAAGAGCCCGGCCGCGCCCTGGTGAACCGGTCCAGCCAAGCCAAAAGCCAACAAGTTGCCACATCGCGTCTAGTCCAAGACAGCCTGGCATGACGGGATCGTCGCGGAAATGACATTCAAAAAACCAAAGATCAGGGTTCACGTCCAGCTCTGCCACAATATGACCTTTGCCATATTCTCCGCTCTTATCATCGATATGCGTAATACGGTCGAGCATCAGCATGGGCGGCAAAGGCAATTTTGCATTGCCGGGACCAAACAGGCTTTTTTCGCCGCTGATGATCAGCTCATCGTAATTATAGGAGGGCTGTATAAGGTTCATAAAAATTCAAAGCTCATATATCGAATAGACGTCCTTGATAAAGAGCCTTGTCCCAAACTCAAGAGGAAAGCCGCCTGAGGATAAAAAAGCCTGCATATCAAAAGGGAGTCTTTACATTATATCGTCTGACCGCTGCCAAGGCTGGAGGCCAGTCCGGCCGCAGAGTCAAAGCGCGCCGCAAGTCGAGATAAGCGGCTTTGTAGTTTTGCTCCCGGTCATAAGCGAGGGCTCTATTAAACAGGGCTTCCGGCATTTTTTCGAAGGCTTTCGTCTTGCCCAAGTCAATGGCTGTACTCAGCGCGTTAATCGCTTGGCTGTATTCCTCTATATAAATTAGGGCGGCTCCGTAATTGATATAAGCTTCGGGAAGGGCCGGCGAAGAGGCAATCGCTGTTTCGTAATGTGCCCGGCTTTTCCTATAGTCTCCCGCCCTCATGTAAAGGATACCGATATTGACATGGGTCGCGGTTAAGTCCTCGGGTGAAAGGCTGAGGTCCAGAGCTGAGCGGCAAGTCCGTATCGCCGCCGCGCTACCGGGATTGCCGTCTCGGGCCATTACATAACACGCTTGCGCGTCACTAGAGCCCAGAACGACGACCTGCGCATTTGCCCCGAGAGGCAAACTTAACATGCAGAAGGCGATAAGAGCTTTTAACATATTTGTTTATATCACAAACAGGCTGTTTGCCATATCAATTTTGACTGAAGGCCTTTTAAACCAAAAGTTTAGGCAGGACAAAAGCTGAGAAGGCGCCGATCCCCCAAACGCCAAAGCCAATGTAGAGAATCCATCCACCAACACGTCTGAGCCGGCTACAAAGCTTAGCCTGCGCGGGATCCGCAGGGCAGGGCATGTTACGCGTCAGGTAACGCACTCCCCAAGCCGTGCAAAGCAATACAAAGCTCCCCCCAAAAACCAGAGGTTTATGTGCCGACAGCCAGATAAGCTGGGGGATATTTGAGGTAAGCGACGAGAGTGCCGCGCCCATACCGAGTGTAATCATCACTGCTGGGAGGGTGCAACAAATCAGCGTTGATAAGCTGGTCAGCAACGCTATTGCGGGTGCAGCCGTTTCCCGGGTTGCTAAATTGAAACGGCTCATGATTACTCTTCTTTGGAGTTTGTTTTGCTCACTGTTTTACGGGAAATTTCTGTTACGCTGTATCCCGCCTTTTTCACGAGTTCAGTGATGGTTTCGTCATCGAGGGCTTGGCCTTCCTTGAAAAGAATAGACAGCTCTTTAGTATCCAGGTCGACATGTGTTGCCGCAACAGTCTCATTTTTCTTGAAGGTTTTATTCAAAGCAATGGAGCAAAAATCACAGACCAATCCATTTAATCCGACTTTGGCATCTGCTGTCTGCATTATGATAGCCGGCTCGAGTTTGTCTTGTGCGTGGGACGCGATGGGGGCCGATAAAACCAGCGTCGCGGTTAGCATTAGTGATGTTAGTCTCATTTTCATCTCCTTAAAAACGGTGAATGTAGTTCATTAGGGGTTCGCCTTGGTCATCGACCCCGACTTCAAGCAGGCTTGGGCCTTTAAAAAACCGTAAAAGGGCGGTCGCCCCTAACTTGTTTTCATTGCGGCGGCTTTCTGGACGGTGATGGCCCTCAACCATTATCCATGTGTGAAGCGCGCCCGTATTCGCAACATAGGGCGCTATACCGAGTCGGCCGTGATAGCTGGAATATTCGTCAAACCTTCCATTGTCCCAATGTTCTGCCGTAGCGGAGACAAAGTAGCGGCGAGTTTCCCAGTCGCCAGAAATGCCTATCATGAGGGCTTCGTCTGATTTTAGGGCGACTGACGAGGGCTTTTCATCTTTGACCACGCCCAGAGCTACGCGGCCATAAAGATTGGCTTGGCTCTCACGCTCATTCCAGCGCTTTAGAAGCCGGTTTGCCTGTAATCCTGTAAAAATAAAATCACGATCCCGGTCATAGCGGAGCTTCAATCCGATGCTGTGTTTTGTGTCTAATGTATAATGCGCGTGAAGGCTGTTTTGATCGGCATCATTTTTTATCATTAACGTCCAAGCATCCGGGTAGGACACGGGCCGGGCTTCGGCAAAAGATGCCGCCGAAAAGCATAGCGAGAGAGCTCCAAAGAATTTCAGACTAACATTAGACATACCCCCCTATGGTATGCTATCTTTTAAAAATCAAATGGTAAATTCATAAGGCCGTCTCATGGAAAATTGTCATAAATCAAGATCCGAAAGACGTCAGGGGTGCCGTAAGCGCCTGTCACGGATTGAGGGCCAAGTTCGGGGTTTGCAAAAAATGATCGATGAAGATCGTTATTGCATAGATATTCTGATCCAGACAAAGGCGGTAATTTCAGCTATTCAGAGAGTGGAAGGCGAACTCCTCAAGGACCATATTGACCACTGCCTGACCGACGCAATCAAAAGCGGAGACGTGACCGCGCGCGAAGAAAAGGTCGCCGAGTTAGTTGACCTTCTCTCAAAACGTTAAATTGTCAAATTGCATATTGAATAGGAGTGTAGATCAATGAGTAAGAAAGCTGTTCTTTACCGAATGACCGAGCCGGTGCATCTCTGTCCTTTCGGACTTAAATCGAAAGATTTATTGCGTCGAAAAGGGTTTGAGGTCGAGGACCATCATCTCACGACCCGAGAGGAGACGGATGCCTATAAAGAGAAAGAGGGCGTTGAAACGACTCCTCAAACTTTTATCGAAGGCAAGCGGATTGGCGGTTATACGGATTTACGCCGGCATTTCGGTCTGCATGTGCGCGAAGATCAAGAGTCGAGCTATCGTCCTATATTGGCTATTTTCATTATGGCAGCCCTCATGGCGGCGGCGCTTTACGTTGGGAATGGACGTCCTTTTTCTTTGATCCGCCTGATCGAGTTTTTTATCTCTATCAGTATGTGTGTTCTGGCGATTCAGAAGCTTCAAGACCTCCAAAGCTTTTCAACTATGTTTCTGGGATATGATGTTATGGCGCGAAAATATGTGCCTTACGCCTTTTTCTATCCTTTTGCGGAAGCGGGGGCCGGTATTTTAATGCTGGCGGGTGGTATATTCGGCCTGATCGCCGCGCCCTTTGCCTTTTTTATAGGACTTGTCGGCGCCTGGTCGGTTTTCAAGGCTGTTTACATCGACAAACGCGAGTTGAAATGCGCTTGCGCGGGCGGAGATAGCCAAGTCCCTCTCGGGTTTGTGTCTCTGTCGGAGAATTTAGCCATGATGGGGATGGCGATTTGGATGGTAGTGAAAGCGCTAACGCTGTCGACGCCCGTCTAGATTCAGATAAGTTTGAGGAATTTCAAAACCGGCAGAACGCCTTGGCGCCGATCAACGTGGTAGGTTTCAAACCCTTGCATACGAGCGGCCTCGACATTTAGCATTGTGTCATCGAAGTAGAGAACGTCCCTTGCCGGGATGCCCATCTGTTCAAGCGGAATTTGAAAGCTGTCTGGCGCGGGTTTTGCCACGCCTATAATATGAGACGCAAAGCAATAATCGAAAACATTCTCTAGTCGGATCATTTTGTTCAAATGCGCCCAATGCAGGGCATTCGTGTTAGACAGGCAGGCTAACGTATAATCCTGTTTTAGCCTTTTTAAGGCCTCTAAAGTATATGGAAAGGGCGGTTGGACCCAGCTATTCCAGAGCGCGGCAAACGCTTTGGGAGACATATCCATATCGAATAGATCAACCATTTCGCGGGTAAAAGTCAGGTCATCACATTGACCTGTTTCATAGGCGTTGAAGGTGTCAGATTGAGCGAAGAGACCGACAATAGTTTCGCGGCTAGCGCCACGGCGATCCATTAAGCTTTCAATTCCGACCCAAGGCACGATAACGCCGCCTAAATCGAACAAAAGAACCTCTTTCATAATTTTAAGGCCACTTCACGACAGGCGGCATGGAGCTGAGGATTGTCTTCACATTGCCGCCGGTTTTTAGGCCAAAAGTCGTGCCGCGATCCCAGAGAAGGTTGAACTCGACATATCGGCCCCGCGTAATGAGCTGTTCTTCGCGGTCGTCCTCTGTCCACGGTTCGCCCATTCGGCGGCGCACAATAGCGGCGTAGGTTTTGAGGAAGTGCCGACCGACATCCTGCGTGAACGCAAAATCAGATTCGAAATCACCACTATTATGTCGGTCATAGAAAATACCCCCTGTTCCGCGCGGCTCGTCTCGATGGTGAAGGTGGAAATATTCATCACACCAATCACGATACCGCTTATAATCAGCCACATCATGTGAGTCGCAAGCGGCTTTCATCCCCGCGTGAAAAGCAAGTGCATCCGGCGCGTCGGGGTGCCTGTCTTTGGCTTGAGTGGGGGTCAGGTCTCCACCGCCGCCAAACCAGTCTTCAGTTGTCACGATATAGCGTGTGTTCATGTGAACGGCCGGGATATGCGGGTTTTTCATATGAGCAATGAGCGAAACCCCCGCCGCCCAAAACCGAGGATCTTTATCTGCTCCGGGTGTGCGGGCGGCCATTTCGGGGGTAAATTCTCCCTGTACCACAGAAATATGAACACCGCATTTCTCGAACAGACGGCCTCGTAACATACCGCCGGTTCCCCCCCCGCCATTCTCAAACTTGCGTTTCCAATCTTCATAGACGAATGAGCCGGGCTCTCCGGGGTAAAGATCGGCAGGCGCTTCTCGCTCTAGCTTTTCAAATTCGGAACAAATTTCATCACGCAAGGATTTAAACCAATCTGCGGCGCGGGTTTTGCGGGGCTCAAAGTCTGTCATAACGGCCCCTTACGGCAAGCTAGCTGTTTGCCGCAAGGCTTCATAAAGCGTCACGGCGACACTGGTGGCGAGGTTGAATGACCGAGCGTTTGGGGCAATGGGAATAATCACGCGGGCATCGGCTTGGGCGTGAACTTCCTCCGGCACGCCCGCGCTCTCGCGGCCGAATAGTAAAGTATCCCCTGATTCGAACTGGAAATCGGGCAAATTAGTCGCGCCTTTGGTTGTTAGCAGGATAATCCGATTCTTTGGTTCGAAGTCCGTCCAACTAGTAACGCGTTGCAATCCGCCCGGAGGCTCATAGTCCATAGCCGCGCGCCTAAGAGCTTTTTCTGATAAAGGAAAGCCGCAAGGCTCTATGACAGAGAGAGGAACATCGAATCCGGAACAGAGCCTCATGACCGCTCCCAAATTGGCAGCAATATCGGGTTGAAACAGGGTAACAGAGAGTTTTTGAGCCATATTCAGCCTCTTACACGAAATAAAACTGCAATAAATCTGTGAATTGCGGCGTCTTGCCGCGAATAATCTGTGGCATTACAAGATATATAAGGTTAGACACCCGCCCAAATACATTAAATTGACCGCAGGAGTGGACAGACCATGTCCGATACCGTGAAAACAGACGAAAACATTGATGGCGATAAGCGCGATTTTATTTTTATCGCGACGGGCGCCGTAGCCGCAGCCGGGGCCGCTTCTATCGCGTGGCCCTTGGTTGCCCAAATGGGCAAGGCCGCCGATACACTGGCGGCAGGTTCCATTGAGATCGATCTTTCCAAGATCGCAGAAGGCCAACAGCTTAAAACTCTTTGGCGCGGCAAGCCCGTTTTTGTGCGTCATAGAACTGAAAAAGAAATATCCGAAGCCGAATCCGTGGATGTAAGTTCGCTACGTGACCCCCAAACGGATGATGAGCGCCTTATTCCTAATCCGGAAGGTAATCTGGAGCGGGCCTTTTTAGTGATGGTTGGCGTTTGCACCCATTTCGGATGTGTTCCGGTCGGCGAAGCTGGAGACTTTGACGGTTGGTACTGCCCATGTCATGGCTCTCATTATGATACGTCCGGACGTATTCGTAAGGGACCGGCTCCGTCCAATATGGTCATCCCCCCTTATACATTCGTTTCCGACACAGTGATCAAGGTAGGTTAATATGTCAGGACATCCTTCTACTTACGAACCCAAATATGGCGCGACGAAATGGATAGATCGTCGTCTGCCCATTATTCGTGTGGGCGCGGATTTTATGACGTTCCCATCTCCGCGCAATTTGAATTACTGGTACACATTTGGCGGAATTCTAACGCTTTGCCTCGTGACCCAAATCATTACCGGCATTATTTTGGCTATGCATTATGTGCCGAATGTTGACGGCGCATTTGAGTCTGTTCAGCGTATTCGCCGCGATGTGCCTTTCGGTTGGCTCTTACAGCCTATGCACGCCGTTGGAGCCTCGATGTTTTTCTTGGCGGTTTATATGCATATGTTTCGGGGGCTTTATTATGGGTCATACAAAGCCCCGCGTGAGCTGCTCTGGATTATCGGCTGTGTGATTTACCTTATCATGATGGCAACGGCCTTCCTCGGCTATACCTTGCCTTGGGGACAAATGTCCTTCTGGGGCGCGACTGTGATTACAGGCTTCTTCGGCGCTGTGCCGGTTGTCGGCGAAAGCTTACAGCAATGGCTCTTGGGTGGATATGCCGTGGATAACGCCACGCTGAACCGTTTCTTCGCGCTTCATTATCTATTACCATTCGTTATTGCGGCTTTGGTAGGGCTACATGTTTGGGCTCTGCATCATGTCGGACAGAACAATCCGATCGGTGTAAGCGCGAAAACCAAATCCGATACTTTGTCTTTCCACCCGTTTTACACGGTCAAAGACGGGTTTGCGGTTGCGGTCTTTCTGTTGATTTTTGCCTTCTTCCTTTTCTATCAGCCGGACGCCCTCGGCCATGCGGACAACTATATTGAGGCGGACGCCTTGAAAACACCTCCACACATCGTGCCAGAATGGTATTTCTTACCATTTTACGCGATCCTTCGAGCTGTGCCGGATAAGTTGGCCGGAATTTTATTGATGATTAGTGCGATTGTCGTGTTGTTCGTCTTGCCTTGGCTGGATACGTCAAAAGTTAAATCTCTTCGTTTCCGCCCCGTTGCACGCTGGTTCTTCTTCATTTTCCTCGTTTTCTGCTTTATCCTTGGCTGGTGCGGTGCAGGAACGCCGGATAACATCGCTATACCGTTGGGAGACACAGGCATCACATTTTACCGCCTTTCCCAGATTGCGACGATTTACTATTTTGCTTACTTCTTGATTATCCTGCCTGTTCTGGGCTTGGTTGAAAAACCTCTGGCCAGACCTGACTCTATAACGAAAGCTGTTTTAGGGGATCAGTCTCGCGGCGGCGCTCAGGCAGCGGCAGAATAAACTCGAAACGTGAAATACAAGCCGCGCGGATTTCCGCGCGGACCCTTAAAGACAGAAAATATACGGGCTAGAACATGGCTTCCAAACTTCTAAAATCCTTTCTTGTTGCCGGCGGCGCATTGGCCGTTATAGCGACGGGCGCAGCTTTTGCCGCAGGCGGCGGAACCGGCGATTACAAAATGGTGCATAAGCACTGGCACTTTAACGGCCCCTTCGGGACATATGATCGCGAAGCTATGCAGCGCGGCTATCAGGTTTACCGCGAAGTCTGCGCGAGTTGCCATCAGCTCAAGCACCTCTCCTTTCGCCATTTGGGAGATAAGGGCGCGCCTTTCTATCTTGAAGATTATCCAAATCCGAATGATAATCCTTATGTAAAGAATTTCGCGTCTGATTGGTTTGTTGAGGACATTGATTCTGAAACGGGGGACGTCACGGATCGTCCCGGAACGACTTCAGATAATTTCCCGCCAATTTTTCCGAATGAGGCGGCAGCTCGTGCCTCAAATGGTGGAGCCTTGCCTCCTGACCTTTCCGTTATTGTTGCCGCGCGTAATGGCGGTGCCGATTATGTTTATAATCTTCTAACAGCATATGACACGCCGAAGCCCGCCGATGTCGAACTGACCACGGGCCTCCACTATAACCCTGTGATGGACGGCGGTAAAATCGCCATGGCAAACCCCCTGAGCGATGGTCTTATTGAATACGCCCCAATCGTTACTGAAGACGAAGAAGGCAATAGTGTTGAAATAGCTGCGCCCGAAGCCACCGTCGAACAAATGGCGGCAGATGTAACGGAGTTTCTCGCTTGGTCGTCTGATCCGAAAATGGAACAGCGTAAGTCCACAGGCGCGATGACGATGATCTATCTCGTTATTCTCTCTATACTGTTATGGCTGACCTATAAGCGCGTCTGGCGTAATGTGGAGCATTAGGCTCTAGTCATCAGCTTCAAAATAATAAAAAACCCCGCTTTGAGGCGGGGTTTTTTATTGAACCGTTTGATTATTCTTCCGTGAAACCCCGATCACGCATAAGGGCGTCTATTTCCGCGTCACGACCACGGAACTGGCGATAAGCTTCGGCCGGATCAACAGAGTTGCGCGGGGCAAACAAGTACTTAACCAGTTTCTCTGACACGGCTTCGTCATAAAATCCGCCGGGGCTTTCTTTAAAGGCTTCTGCCGCATCAGAGGTTAGAACATCCGCCCACATATATCCGTAATAGCCTGCGGAATACCCTTCGCCCGAAAAGATATGTCCGAAATGCGGAGAACGGTGACGCATAACAATTTCCGACGGCATGCCGAGATCGTCAAGCGTCTTCTTTTCAAAGGCATCCGGGTCAATGCCTTCAGGATCTGTTGTGTGGTAGCGCATGTCCACCAAGGCTGAGGCAAGATATTCGGTCGTGGCAAATCCTTGATTAAAGGTGGCGGCATCTTTGATCTTCTGGCGCAGTTCAGCGGGCATAGGTTCGCCGGTTTCGTGATGGACGAGGTAATCATTGACCACTTCATCCGTTGAAACCCAGCGTTCTAAAAGTTGGGACTGAAATTCGGTATAATCCCGGACGCCGCCATTTAAGGTGGGATAAGCCACATTTGAAGACAGACCGTGCAAAGCGTGACCAAACTCATGGAAAAATGTTGTGGCATCATCCCAAGAGACGAGAACGGGCTTGCCCGCTGCACCTTTGACAAAGTTCGAATTATTGGAAGCGAGAACAGTTTTCTGCCCCTCAAACGTCGTATGGCTCCGATATGTCGTGGCCCATGCGCCGGAGCGCTTTCCTGTTCGTGCGAACGGATCAAGATACCAAAGCCCGATATGGTCGCCTGTGGTTTTGTCTGTGACGTCCCAGACTTTTACGTCCGGATGAAAAACAGGAACCATGCCGGAGGGAACGCGCTTGAAGTTGAAATTAAATAACTCCCCGGCCACATAAAACATGCCTTCGCGGAGCTTATCAAGTTGCAGATATTGTTTCACCTCATCAGAATCGAGATCATATTTATCTTTACGCACTTTCTCGGCGTAGAAGCGATAATCCCAAGGCTCAATCGTAATATCAGCTCCTTCGGAGTCCGCCAGCGCCTGCATATCCGCAACTTCTTCTTTGGCGCGGGCAATAGCGGAGGGCCAAACAGCTTCCATCAGGTCTAAGGCTTGCTGGGGCGTTTTCGCCATACGGTTTTCAAGACGCCATTGCGCGTAATTGTCATACCCAAGCAATTCGACCCGCTCATCTCGTAATTTTAAAATCTCTGCGATAATGGCGTTGTTATCAAACTCGTCCCCATTGTCTCCTCGGTTATAATAGGTCCGCCAGACCTTCTCGCGAAGGTCCCGCTTTGTGGAGTATGTCAAAAACGGGGACATAGAAGAGCGCGTATTGGTGACGGCAAATTTACCGTCTTCCCCGCGCTCTGCCGCGGCCCCGGCAGCGGCATCAATAGAGGATTGCGGTAGTCCCCCTAATTGGTCTTCAGTAAGATACAGGACATAGTTTTCCTCGTCCGCCAAGACGTTATTGGCGAAATTTGTATAGAGGGTTGCTAATTCCTGATTGATTTCGGCGTAACGCGCTTTGTCCTCTTCATTCAGAGTCGCCCCGTTCCGGGCAAATCGGTCATAGGTCAAATTCAGAACACGTTTTTGATCGTCCCGTAAGGTTTCGACTTCTTCACTTTCATAAACCGTTTTGATGCGAACAAAGAGAGCTTGGTTTTGAGTTATTTTGGACTGAAATGCTGAAATCTTTGGTGACATTTCAGACTGTATCTCTCTGAATTCGGGACTGGAAATGTTAGAAGCCCAGATGCCGCGCATAACTGAGACACGGTCCCATTTTTCACCCGTACGCTCTAGAGCTACAATCGTGTTCTCAAATGTCGGGGCGTCCGGGTTTTCAGTAATGTCGTCTATTTCTTCGAGCTTTTCTGCCATGGCCACTTCAAGGGCGGGTTTAAGATCTTCCAGATTCATTTCATCAAAAGGCGGAACGCCGCCATAAGGACCATCCCATTTTGCCAATAAAATATTCTCTCGAGTTTCAGTCGATTCTGTTGTTTCAGGGGATGACGCCGAGGTGGACCTTGCTTCCGTGCTTTCAGCAGGCGCTGGCTCGGAAGGTTCTGAACAGGCAGCAACAGCCAAAACGGCAAGGCTAGATACTAGAAAAAGGGAACGGCGCATAAAACATCCTTACTAAAATTTGGGAAAAACATAGACGCTCAGGGACGGTATAAAAACAGCAAATTTCATTCGCTGGCGCAAAGTCTGCGTAATTTAGGCCCGAATGCTTGCGTGTCAGGAGTAATCAGGCTAACCGCCGCGCGACTTAATGAAGACAGTTATCCCGAGACATGTGATGATACGATCCAGCCTTTCGACATTCGCCGACAAAATCAGTGTTCCCGCCCGGCGCCGGTCGGGCCCTCTCACCTTTACCCCTAATCGTATAAAAATAGAACTTTTGGCGGGGCTAACTGTGGCTCTGGCATTGGTTCCCGAAGCTGTAGCCTTTGCCTTCGTCGCTGGGGTAGAACCGCTCGTGGGCCTTTATGCAGCGTTTATCGTGGGGCTGATTACGGCCTGTATTGGGGGTCGCCCTGGTATGATTTCTGGCGCTACGGGTGCTTTAGCCGTGGTCATGGTCGCTCTGGTGGCGCAGCACGGCGTAGAATATCTTTTCGCGACAGTTGTGCTCATGGGCCTCTTTCAAATTGGAGCCGGTATTTTCAAACTTGGAAAATTTATCCGTCTTGTGCCGCATCCTGTCATGCTGGGGTTTGTGAACGGCTTGGCTATCGTGATTTTCCTCGCTCAAATGACACAGTTTCAAACAGCACCAGCCCCAGCGGGAGAGCATCACGGACCGTTTAACATGCTTTACGGTACATGGATGTCCGGCGTGACGCTCTGGCTTATGTTAGGGCTGGTTGCGCTGACTATGGCTTTGATATGGGCAACGCCCAAAGTTACGAAGATTATTCCGGCTCCATTGGCGGGTATTGGTATTGTCTCCATTTTGGTGATTGCCTTGAACATACCTGTGCCAAATGTCGGCGACCTCAGCACGATTAAAGGCGGACTGCCTCCACTACATATTCCTCAAGTGCCGCTCACGCTGGAAACATTTGAGATTATTTTTCCTTATGCGCTTGTTTTGGGCGCGATTGGTTTGATTGAAAGCCTTCTGACTTTAAACCTAGTCGGCGAGATAAAAGAGGAACGCGGCGGGGCGTCTCAGGAATGCCTCGCGCAAGGTGTTGCGAATACGGTGACTGGATTTTTCGGCGGTATGGGCGGATGCGCGATGATCGGTCAGTCCATGATTAATATGAAATCCGGCGCCCGCACGCGGCTTTCCGGGATTGCGGCTGCGCTTTTTCTTTTAGTCTTTATCCTGTTTGGCTCCTCCGTCATTGAGCAAATTCCACTTGCCGCATTGGTAGGTGTCATGTTCATGGTGGTGATTGGCACATTTGCTTGGCAGTCACTGACAATTATGCGCCGTATTCCCGTTATGGACGCCTTGGTTATCGTGACTGTGACGCTAGTCACAGTATGGCATGATCTCGCTGTGGCTGTTGTTGTCGGGGTTATTATTTCGGCTCTGACCTATGCTTGGAATAATGCCCGACGAATTGACGCTGATATAGAAGAGTCCGAGGGTCAGAAGGTCTATAAAATTGTCGGTCCCTTATTTTTCGGATCTGTCGAAGGATTTAGTGAATTATTTGAACCGACAGAAGATCCAAAACTTGTGATTGTTGATTTTGATAAATCCCGAGTTGTCGATCAGTCCGCCTTGCAGGCAATTGAAAATCTGGCAGGTAAATATGAATCCGTCGGCAAAACTTTGCGGCTCCGCCATCTTACCCGGGACTGCCATGCACTACTTAACAAGGCGGGGCAGCTGATGATCGATTCAGATGATGACCCGGAATATCAAGTGGCGACAAATTATGACGTCAAAACAGGCGCCTTTGGCGGAGGGCATTAAAGCTTACTCCTGTTTTAATTGCGCAGTGTCCTAACTTAGCCTAACCTTCACACCGTGGACTTAGGCAAAGAGGACGAGATTATGTGCGATGAAATTACTGAAATGGAAAATCAGGGCTTTTACGAAAAGCATTTAACCCGCCGCGATTTCAACCTCATAGCGGGCGGAGCCGCTATTTCTCTTGCCTTTGCCGGCTGCGCCCCGGGCGAAACCGCTGAGGGTATCGTTGAAGAAGATGTTAAGATTGAAACGCCTGACGGCGTTGCGGACGCCTATTTTGCATTCCCAGAGGGGAAAGCCAGCGCGGCGGTTCTGATTTGGCCGGATATTGTTGGCCTTCGCCCTGCGTTTAAGATGATGGCCAAGCGCTTGGCAGGTGACGGCTATGCAGCTTTGGTTGTAAATCCGTATTACCGCGAAGTTCAAGCGCCATTGGTTGAACTAGGCCAAAACTTTAGCGACCCGGCTGTACGTGAAAAAATCCGGCCTTATGCCCGCAATTTGACACAAGAGACAAACCGCATTGATGCCCGCGCTTTTGTCGGGTGGCTTGACGCGCAATCCGCCGTCGATACGAATAAAAAAATAGGGACGACAGGCTATTGCATGGGCGGCCCTATGACAATGATAACGGCGGCTGAATTGCCAAGCCGTATTGGCGCGGGAGCCTCTTTCCATGGGGGCGGATTAGCGACGGACGCCGAAGACAGTCCTCACTTGCTTGTTGCGCAAATGAACGCACAATATCTTATTGCCATTGCTGAAAATGATGACGAACGCGACCCTGCCGCGAAGGAAACATTGAAAGACGCATTCGCAAAGGCAGACCTTCCGGCTGAAATCGAAGTCTATGAAGGCACGCAACACGGATGGTGCCCGCCGGATTCAGCCGTTTATAATGAGGCGAAGGCAGATAAGGCTTGGGCGCGGAAATTGGCTCTGTTTGATCGGGCTTTGGGGTAAGCTAAAATCCAGAACCAAATTTTAGCTTCAACTAAAGTTACCCTCCACAACTGAAGCTATGCAGGGTTTCTTAATGAATTAATCCCGCTTCAGGCACACCGCCGTGGCTTCACCGCCGCCGATACAAAGCGAGGCCACACCTGTTTTGGAGTCGCGTTTTTCCATTTCGGCTATAAGCGTTGCCATGATGCGCGCGCCTGACGCGCCTATTGGATGGCCCAGAACACAACCGCCGCCATTCACATTTACCTTATCATGATCGAGGCCAAACTCCTGCATGGCAATCATCGGGACGACAGCAAAGGCTTCGTTGATTTCCCAGAGATCAACATCTTCGGCCTTCCAACCCGCCTTATCGAGCGCCTTTTTCATGGCGTGGACCGGGGCAGTCGTGAAGTAATCAGGTTTGTGCGCGTGGGCGGCATGGCTCACGATTTCGGCAAGGACCTTGTGTCCGCCTTTCTCCGCTTGTGATTTGCGCATCAAAACCATAGCGGCTGCGCCGTCATTGATTGAACTGGCATTGGCCGCCGTAACGGTGCCGTCTTCTGTAAAGACAGGCCGCAAGTCTGGAATTTTTTCGGGACGGGCATTTTTTGGGCCTTCATCTGCCTCAATGATGGTATCGCCTTTACGGCCTTTCACTGTCACAGGTGCGATTTCACGATCAAAGCGTCCACTTTCCTGCGCTTTTTGAGCCCGGCTGACGGATTCAATCGCGTAGGCATCCTGTTGCTCACGGGTGAATTGGTACTCTTTGGCAATCATATCTGCGAACACGCCCATAGCGCCGCCTTTATAAGCGTCCGTCAGGCCATCAAACATCATAGAGTCGACAACTTTTTGATCGCCCATACGCATCCCGCCACGCGCTTTCGGGAGGAGGTAAGGGGCATTGGTCATATTTTCCATTCCGCCGGCCACAGCAATGCCTATAGAGCCAGCTTTAATGGCGTCATGCGCCATAATGGCCGCCTGCATGCCGGAGCCGCACATTTTATTGACAGTCGTGGCTTCGCAATGCTCTCCGAGGCCTGCTTTTATAGCGGCTTGCCGGGCCGGGGCCTGTCCCTGACCCGCAGGGAGTACGCAGCCCATAATGGTTTGCTCGACATTACTGGCGTCAACGCCAGCTTCTTTTATGGCGGCAGCAATAGCTGTCGCGCCAAGAGTTGGAGCATCCACATTGGAAAATGCGCCTTGGAACGCACCCATAGGCGTGCGGGCTATACCAACAATAACAACGGGATCGGACTGGCTCATAAAATATCTCTCAAGTTTTTAAATAGGGGTATGTTGTTTAACCGGTTAATAGGATGGTCAGACCGGTACCTTTTTGCATTGTCCTAAACGGTTTTTAAGACGGAGTATTCTTTTTAGCAGCTTTGGCTTTCAGCGCGGCAATCTCGCGCTTCCTTGCCCGTTGGGCTTCATCGTATTTTCGCTTCTGGCGGCTGCTAAACATCCAAAGCGCAATAAATATAGCGATGAGGGCGACCACAATAAGAATAGCCGCCGTATCTGAAAGTCCTGAAATCATTATCTGCTCCGGCGTTATAATCTATCATTACAAAGATAGCGCAGCCCTGAAATATTTCAAGGAGGTGAACGTTCAAGAGGATTAATAATGTGAAGGCGGGCGAGTAAACGCCCGCCCGCGAAGACGGTTAAGCGCCGACTTCAAATGTGATTTTCAGTGTCACACGATATAAATCAATTTTATTGTCTTTGATCGTCGTCGTTTGATCTCGAACATATGCGGATTTAATGTTGCTGACCGTTTTAGAGGTGCGTGTGACTGCAATCTGGATAGCGTCTTCGAAAGATTTAGGGCTTTCGCTCATAATTTCGACGGATTTCATAATAGCCATGGAGTGACTCCTGGTTGGTGTTAATCCCTTCAACACCACAGAGCCTAGACTATTCCGTGCGTGTAATCCACCCACCGCCCAAAGTGCGCGCGGCGGCGGCGTCATGAGCGTAAAAAACACAGGCCTGACCAGGGGACAATCCCAAATCCGGCTCATCCAATTCCACAATGATACGGTCATTCGACAAGCGCAGATGCGCCGGCGTTGGGGGACGGGTCGATCTGACCTTTACTTTGATGGGCAGGCCATCAAGTTCCGGGCCAAACTCGCCTTCCCCAATCCAGTTAATATCGGTCAGCCAAAGTTTGGATCTTTCCAGTTCTTTTCTCGGACCGACGATGACTTCGCCTTTATCAGCATCTATTCGAATGACAAAAAGGGGGTCTGTTCCAGTATCATCCCCTAAGCCTAAGCCGCGCCTTTGTCCGATCGTGTAATACATGACACCGCGATGCTGTCCCAACACCCGTCCGTCCAGATGAACGATATTACCCGGCGTCGCCGCATGAGGTCGAAGCTTTTCAATCACATCTGTGTATTTTCCGGTCGGGACAAAGCATATATCCTGACTATCCGGCTTGGACGCAACATTCAGACCCATTTCTGTCGCCAGGCGCCGCGTTTCACTTTTGTCCAAATGACCCAGTGGAAAACGTAAAAAGTCCAGTTGATCGCGAGTGGTCGCGAACAGGAAATAACTTTGATCTTTCCCGCCGTCGAAAGCACGGTGAAGCTCCGGCCCGTCCGGACCATCAATACGGCGTATATAATGACCCGTGGCCATACAATCCGCATCGAGATCTTTGGCAACTTGTAAGAGATCCCGAAATTTCACAGTTTGGTTGCAACGCACACAGGGGATAGGGGTCGCGCCCTGAAGGTAGGTATCGGCGAAGTCTTCGATTACACTTTCTTTGAAATTGCTTTCATAATCGAGCACATAATGAGGGAAGCCCATATTTTCTGCGACGCGCTGCGCGTCGTAAATATCCTGTCCCGCGCAACAGGCTTTGGCCTTTTGGATGGCGGCGCCGTGATCATATAGCTGCAAAGTGACACCTATCACGTCATATCCCTCACGTGACAAAAGCGCGGCGCAGACAGAACTATCCACGCCGCCGCTCATGGCGACAACTACGCGGGTCTCTGACTCCGGCTTGGCAAATCCCAACGAATTTACGCTTGGGTCAGGTTTTGTCTGGGCTTTATGTCGGGTCTCTTGAGGGATTTGGGCCACTCCGGCTTAAAAGTTAAGGTTAATTTGTAAATTTTTCGACGCCCCTATAAGCGCGGAATCGTTCCAAGTCGATACAGAGTCACAGACAGGGGCGCAGGAATCTCCTTTATGAATCAACACGTTGGAAATTCTGTAAACCTTTCTTAACCGTAATCGTGATTCCGTTAACCTTAGTAAACAACTGATATTGTTCACTTTTTTGAGGTTTGTTTAAACTCTCTTTAACCTCCCATATCTATATATTTTTACATAGAAAAATAAAAAAGGCAGCCAATGACTGACCGTCGTGTGAAAAGAGAGAATGTTGTTATCGGGCCCGAGGGGACGCCGCTAACCATGGCAGATTTGCCGAAACCGGATACGGTGCGTTGGGTTATCCGCCGGAAAGCCGAAGTCGTTGCCGCCGTGCGCGGGGGGCTTTTAACTTTGGATGGGGCCTGCGAACGCTACGGCCTCTCCAGTGAAGAATTCATGGCTTGGCAAAGATCGATTGAAAGCCACGGCATTGCGGGGCTTCGGACAACGCGGGTTCAGCAATATCGGTAATGGGCCGTAATAAATATATAAGGAAGCCGTTCGTTTAGGGCGGCTTTTTTATTGGGTGAATACAGGTTTAAGGCTATTGATAAGCGGCATGCGGAACGAAACATTGGGATGATTAAGGCTGAAAGATTAGTCTTCAACCTAATTAATCTTCTCTCTCCTCAACGCTTTTGCACCAAGCTTGATTTTCCAGATACCACATTACTGTTTTTTTTAGACCTGATGAAAAGGATTCTTCGGGGGTCCAGCCAAGAGTATTTTTAATTTTCGTCGCGTCTATCGCGTAGCGAAGATCATGGCCGGGCCGGTCGGTCACAAAAGAAATCAAATCTTTATAGGCTTTAAAATTGCTACCATCGTGAGGGGCGAGCTCTTCTAAAAACTCGCAAATCTCCTCGACAACCGAAAGGTTGGTGTGTTCGTTAAACCCGCCAATATTATAAGTCTCACCCAGAACCCCCTCTTTGGCAACGCGGTAAAGGGCTTTCACATGATCATCTACATATAGCCAATCGCGTATTTGCTGCCCATTGCCGTAAACCGGAAGCGGCTTGCCGGCCAAAGCCTTTAATATCGTCACGGGGATCAACTTTTCCGGATATTGATAAGGGCCGTAATTATTAGAACAATTTGTCAATAGGACGGGCAGGTCGTAAGTGCGGTGCCAGGCCCGGACGAGGTGGTCCGAGGCGGCTTTGCTGGCTGAATAGGGCGAACTGGGCGCATAAGGTGTTGTTTCGGTGAAAAACCCCCCTTTTTCCAAATCCCCAAAAACTTCATCTGTTGATACGTGGTGAAAGCGAAAATCAGCCCGGCGCTCCATCGGTAGTTTTTCATAATACTGCCGCGCGGCTTCCAACAAAGTGTAGGTTCCAAGGATATTGGTCTCAATAAAGGCCGCCGGGCCGTTAATGGACCGATCCACATGACTTTCAGCGGCCAGATGGAAAACATGGTCTGGGGCGACGTCTGCAAAGATCCGCGCCATAGCGTCGGCGTCGCAAATATCGTTTTTGTAGAATCTATATCGATCAGACCCGGAGATGGCTGAGATATTTTTAAGGCTTCCGGCATAGGTTAACTTATCGATATTTACGACTTCGTGATCCGTTTCGTTTAACAAGAACCGGATGAGCGCTGATCCGATAAAGCCAGCGCCGCCTGTGACTAAAATTTTCACGTTCTTAAACTATCCTATTCCACTCAATATCTTCGAGTCCCGGTTAAAACTTAATCCTGAACCAGTCTTTCGAGATATCGGATATAGCTGCTACCCTTATTCCCGGATATGTTTTTGGCGAGTTCTGCTTTCTTAAGCCAGCCCTTATATAAACCTATTTCCTCCAAACAGGCGACTTTCAGGCCTTGGCGTCTTTCAATCGCTTCAATAAATTGAGAGGCCTCTAACAGACTTTCATGGGTGCCGGAATCAAGCCAAGCAAAACCTCTTCCCAACACTTCGGCAGACAGGTCTCCAAGCTCCAAATAAGCATTATTCAAGCTAGTTATTTCGAGTTCGCCTCGCTCTGAGGGTTTCACTTTTTTGGCGAGATCTACAACGCGATTATCATAAAAATATAGGCCAGTTACGGCATAGGCGCTTTTCGGAATTTCAGGTTTTTCTTCGATAGAAAGAACGGTTTTATCCTCATCAAACTCAACAATACCAAAACGCTCTGGTTCTTTGACCATATAACCAAAAATCGTTGCGCCTCCGTTTTTTTCGATAGATTTAACAGTCTTCATCAAAAGCTTTACGAAGCCCTGACCGTAAAATAAATTGTCGCCGAGAACGAGCGCGACATTGTCGTCGCCAATAAAACTCTCGCCCAAGATGAAGGCTTCAGCCAGACCGTTGGGATGATTTTGAATCTTATAGGTAAGATTGACGCCAAAACGTGATCCGTCGCCGAGCAGGCGCTGGAACTGTTCTTGGTCATGAGGCGTGGTTATAATCAGAATATCCTGTATGCCCGCCAACATTAAAACACTCAGGGGGTAATAAATCATCGGCTTATCGTAAATCGGAAGCAACTGTTTCGACGTCGCCGCCGTCATAGGATATAACCGCGTCCCATTGCCGCCAGCCAGTACAATACCTTTCATGATGTAATCCGTTTTATAAAAAATTGGCTCAAGATTGCGATCTTTACTCTGACAAGACCTAAAACGTTCCTGCCCTTGTTTAAAGCCTTGATTCTTCGCAATCAGAAATTGCTCCTCCAAATCCTGTACTGTAACCACGCGGTTTTATGTGTAACTTGAATTAAAGACGCGACTGGATTAGCGCGACTTTAAAAATGTTAAGCGAATAGATTTTATATATGAACGTAGAGACCTTATCCCTATCCGGGCTCCTCTTATTCCAGCCTAAACGGTTTGAAGATAACCGGGGCTATTTCATGGAAAGCTATAATGCAGAGACATTACTGCGAGAAGCCGGTTTGGACGCTGTATTTGTACAAGATAATGAGTCCTACTCTGCCCAGATAGCGACGGTAAGAGGGCTGCATCTACAATCCCCTCCCTATGCACAAGGTAAGCTCGTACGATGTTCTGCAGGAAAGATTATGGACTTCGCAGTCGATGTCAGGGAAGGCTCACCCACTTATGGTAAAAGCGAAAATGTCGAGCTTTCAGCTGAAAATCATAAACAAATTTGGGTTCCCCCAGGGTTCCTTCATGGATTTGTTACTTTGGAGGCAGGAAGCTGCGTTCAATATAAAACAACAGCCCCCTATCATCCGGCTTCAGCCCTCTCAGTCCATTGGGCTGATCCGGACCTTGGCCTAGAATGGGGCATTTCGAAAGATGACGCAGTTCTTTCAGAATCTGATCTAAGGGCAGGGGGCTTTAAAAATTTTAGAAGCGGCTTTCATTTTGATGATAAAAATTAGAAAAAGGCCCTTCTCTCCGTGCCAAAGGCGCTTATGACTCAGAACATTCTTGTTATTGGTGAAACGGGCCAGCTGGCGCGGGCTTTGAAAAAAGAGGGCCGCGGGCAAGATCTGCCTCTTTTATTTGCAGGCCGAGGCGCCTTAAATCTTTCGGCGTCTTCTCAGGCGTTGCGAAAAAAGCTTATGGCCTATGATGACCTCGGAGGCATTATCCTTGCCGCCGCCTATACCGATGTGGATGGGGCCGAAACACACGAAGAAACGGCTCAGACTGTGAATGGAATAGCGCCCGGTATTATTGCCCGGTTTTGCGCCGAAACAGATATTCCCTTTGTGCATGTATCGACAGACTATGTTTTCGACGGACAAGGCTCTTCGCCTTATCACCCCGGCGACACCACATCGCCCGTGAACGCCTATGGGCGCAGTAAAAAAGTTGGGGAGTTAGCTGTGCTGTCTTCGCGGGCAAATGCCGCCATACTTCGCACGTCATGGCTATATGATGGCACGGGAAAGAATTTTCTGACCACTATGTTAAACTTGGCCAAAAGCAAAGATACAGTCCGCGTGGTATCAGATCAAATCGGCCGTCCGACCTTTGCTCTGCATTTGGCAAGGGCCTGCCTTGCGACCCTGACCGCCTTACAAAAGGGCGGGCCTATGGAGCCAAGACTGTTCCATGTTACTGACTCCGGAGACCCTACAACGTGGTCAGGATTTGCTGAATTTATTTTTGAAAATGCGCGCCGATTTCTCCCGCAAGTCCCAGTCGTCGAACCTATTTTAAGTAAGGATTATCCGACGCCTGCAAAGCGCCCGGCTTATTCAGTCTTAGATATAAGCGATTATGAGGAGAAGATTTCCGCAGCTCTTCCGGACTGGCGGGAAGGAGTGAGACTTGCGGTTCTGGAATATTTCAGCGAATGAGGCCGCATTGGGCAATCAGGACGCTCTGAGATTGATCTCATTCTCAAGAAACCATTGATAAGCATGACGTAGCCCGCTTTCCAATTTATAATTAGGCGCCCACCCTAAGGCCGAGAGCTGTGAATTATCCATCATTTTCTTGGGCGGCCCATCCGGCCGAGAGAGGTCATGGACGATTTTGCCCTCATATCCAATAATCTTCATTATGGTTTTAGTAAGGCCCAAGATTGTCACCTCCCTGCCGGCTCCTAAATTGATATGTTCAGGCTGGGAATAGTTTTTCATCAGGAACACAAGACCATCCGCGCAGTCATCGGCATGCATGAATTCGCGATAAACTTTACCGGTTCCCCAGATTTCTATCGTGGGGTCATTATTCACTTTAGCTTTATGAACTTTCTGAATAATGGCTGGAATAACGTGAGAATTTTCCAAGTGATAATTATCGTTTGGGCCATAAAGATTGGTTGGCATAGCGGATATGAAATCACAGCCATATTGGGACCGATAAGCCTGCGCCATCATGATGCCGGAAATCTTAGCAATAGCGTACCATTGATTTGTGGGCTCTAACGGGCCTGTCATAAGTGCGTCTTCCCGAATGGGCTGGGGCGCCATTTTCGGATAAATGCAGGAAGAGCCGAGAAAAAGAAGTTTTTCAACTTTATTCTTATAGGCCGCGTGAATGACATTGGCCGCAATCATCGTATTTAAATAAATGAAATCTGCTGGATAAGTGTTGTTGGCGTGAATGCCGCCAACTTTTGCGGCGGCCAAAAAAATAGCATCCGGCTTGTTTTGGCTAAGCCAGGTTTCAACGGCGCCCTGATTTACCAAATCGACTTCAGAATGATCTGTCGTCAAAATATCGACATCACTCTCTTTTTCCAATCGACGGACTATCGCCGAGCCGACCATACCCTTATGCCCACAGATCCAGACGCGCTTGCCAGCCAAAGAATAGGGTAGGGAATTAGTCATGTCGCTGTTTTCGATCTTTTTCGGATTGTAAGAGTTTCAAATCGCTCTCCATCATTTCCGAAACCAATTCTTTAAAATTCGTTGTAAAGGTCCACCCTAATTTCTCTTTGGCTTTCGTCGGGTCTGATAACAGGAGGTCAACTTCCGTAGGACGAAAATAACGCGCGTCAATCCGAACCAAAACGACTCCAGTTTTAGTGTCTTTCCCGACTTCATGAATGCCTTCGCCCTCCCACTTTATTTTTACGCCCGTATGAGCAAAGGCCAGCTCGACAAATTCCCTAACCGAATGGGTTTCTCCCGTTCCAAGAACGTAATCATCTGCTTCGTCTTGTTGCAGCATGCGCCACATACCTTCGACATAATCGCGGGCGTGTCCCCAATCGCGCTTAGAGTCCAAATTGCCGAGATAGATGACGTCTTGAATGTCGTGATGAATGGCAGCTACAGCGCGTGTGATTTTACGTGTTACAAAAGTTTCGCCGCGACGCGGGCTCTCATGATTGAACAAAATACCGTTTGAGGCATGAATTCCGTAAGCTTCTCGGTAATTTACGGTAATCCAATGGGCGTAGAGCTTCGCCGCAGCGTAAGGGCTACGCGGATAAAAGGGCGTGTGTTCATTCTGAGGGGTCTCCGCAACTTTACCGAAAAGCTCCGACGTTGATGCTTGATAAAAGCGGGTTGTTTTTTCCATCCCAAGAATGCGGATGGCCTCAAGGAGACGCAAAACGCCAATCGCGTCCGAATTTGCTGTATATTCAGGCGTTTCAAAACTTACCTGAACATGTGATTGGGCGCCTAGATTATAAATTTCATCTGGCTTCGTCTCTTGGACAATCCGAATGATATTCGTCGAATCTGTCAAATCTCCATAATGTAGAAAGAACCGGGCCTCCGGGTTGTGAGGGTCAACATAGAGGTGGTCGATGCGAGAGGTATTGAAGGAAGAAGAGCGCCTTTTGATGCCGTGGACAATATAACCTTTGCCGAGCAACAGTTCGGCCAGATAGGCCCCGTCTTGTCCTGTTACGCCAGAAATCAAGGCTGTTTTTGTCATCTGTAAACTTCTTTTCTGGCGTTTCAATGCCATAAAATACCGGGCAACGCCTGTAATATGCGGGTAAATTTATTGCAAGTTTCCTTTTACCTTGCCTCTACAATATGGCCTAACTAAGCAGAAGTGGAAACCAAAATTGGATACAACCGGGAAAATTCATCTTTATGACGATTACACCAGTTATCATGTCGGGCGGCGCGGGAAGTCGGCTCTGGCCGATGTCAAACAGTCAGACTCCGAAACAATTTCTACCGCTCATTGGTGAGCACACAATGCTTGAAGAGACTGTGACCCGGCTAAAAGCGGATTTATTCGATCCCAAAATGGTTTTACTAGCCGGAACCTCTCAGGCGGATCTGATCCGGACCCAGTTGGCGGATACAAACCACATCATTCTCGGAGAACCCTGCCGCCGAAATACGGCCGCCGCCGCAGTTGCCGCTGCGCTCTATGTGCGGGAGCAAAGCCCGGAAGATGATTTACTCCTCCTGGCGCCTGCGGACCATGTCATTACATTTCCTGGAGCGTTTCATAAAGCCGTCGAGAAAGCGAGCGAGGCCGCCCAAAATGGATATATTGTTACCTTCGGTATTTACCCCGAGAGTCCCGAAACGGGCTATGGTTATATAAAACGCTCGGAAAGTATTTCCGAAGGTGTCTTCAAGGTCGAGGCTTTCAAGGAAAAGCCGGACGAGGAAACGGCCATCCAGTATTGTGATAGCGGGGAATTTGATTGGAATTCAGGCATTTTCCTCTTCTCAGCAGACAAGTTTATTCAGGAGATGGCGCGTTTCGAGCCAAAAATTCTGGAAGCTGTTAAAGAGGCCTATGCAAAAGCTGTAAAAACCCGCGACTTAATAGCTTTGGATGAAGAGGCGTTCGAACATTCCCCCTCTACCTCAATCGACTACGCAGTTATGGAACGCACCGACAAAGCGGCGGTGGTACCGTGTAATATCGGCTGGAGCGATTTGGGGAGCTACCGATCCCTTTTTGACGTCCGAACGAAACTGGAGCTGCCCAGCCATCCGGAAACGGCTGAATTACTTAATTCGATAGATTGTCTTGTTGTATCGGACGGTCCGCAAGTCAATATTGTCGGA
Source organism: uncultured Hyphomonadaceae bacterium (assembly GCA_913058335.1). Lineage (GTDB taxonomy): Bacteria > Pseudomonadota > Alphaproteobacteria > Caulobacterales > Maricaulaceae > Litorimonas. The sequence continues at coordinate 34,469 of CAJXPX010000006.1, read as the reverse complement.
CTCGACAATGTCGGGGTTATTGTCGATCAAGGCCGCGTTCTGGTGCTAAATCTCGATGCGTCTCAAGACGTTAAAAAGATTGCAGATATTCATAAAAAAAGCCCGGCTTAAACCGGGCTTGGATCGCTTCTGGAAAATAGAACTTAATTTTCAGACGGCTTGAAAAGGCTTTCAAGCGTGTGCTCGACTTTCGGCTTCTCACTTGGAAGCGGCGCCGGCTCGACAGGGCTTAAAGTTTCTCCGCCTTCTTCCGCATTTGCGGCGTCTTCCTTGGCCTTTTTCTCAGCCGCTTTTTTGACAATCGCGTCAAGGTCAATCTGGCTGCAAAGCCCGAGTGAAACCGGATCTGTCGGGTTAATCGTATTGATCTTCCAATGCGACCGATCACGAATGGATTTAATCGTTGGCTTGGTTGTGCCAATGAGCTTGGAAATTTGCGCGTCGGAAACTTCGGGATGATAACGCACGAGCCAGGCAATGGCGTCCGGGCGGTCCTGACGGCGCGAAAGCGGCGTATAGCGCGGGCCTTTTTTCTTCTTGGTCGGCTGCAATTCATCCGAGTCGAATTTGTTCGGCTTCATCTGGTAATCAGAATCTTTTTCGGCTTTCTCAATTTCCTCGCGATTAATTTGCCCGTTGGCAATTGGGTCGGCGCCGCGAATACCGGCGGCCACATCCCCATCGGCTATGCCTTCGACTTCAAGAATATGAAGTTTGCAAAACTCGCTTATCTGTTTGAAGGTCAAACCCGTATTGTCGATTAGCCAGACGGCGGTTGCTTTAGGCATTAAAATTTGTGTCATAACGAGCCTCGTTTGAAAACAGCCATTAAAAAAACCCCGCTCGGCGGGGTCGTTTCGTTCGATTTTGGACTTTTCCCGCTTTCGAACACCCCTTTACATAGGCTATTACGGTTAAAATGCAAGTCATTAGGAAAGTCGGGACTGCCATGGATGAGAATGAGGCACTGCGCCAAATCGGTACAATCACAATTGGAGAAGATCTTTACGGCCTTTCAAGGGACGAGTTGAAGGGCAGAATTGGGGCGCTGGAGGCTGAAATAAAGCGGGTTAGCAAAGAGCTGGAGAAAAAACAAAGTGAGCGTAGCGCCGCAGATACGCTGTTCGGGCCAAAATCCTGACTTCAATGATGACTGGTTCATTACATTTCTTCCGGTAGGCAACCCGCTTTGGCGTGGGGCTTGCAAACTTAATCTCAAAGCTTACACCTTGTGCTGAAAAAAGAGATTCTATGACCGCCGGACAGCCCCAAGACATATCTAAAATATCAAGCGATCAGGCTATTTTGCCGGATACGCTCACCCCGCAGGCGGAGGCGCGCCTAATGGAGTTTACACGATCTGAACTCTTCGCCAAAACCTTCCGCGAAGGGATGGATATGGTTGAAGAAACTGCCGCCTATCTTGATGGGCCGGGGCGACATGATTCCAAAAAACTAGAGCGGGATGACGCTCTGACCTATGCGAGTCAGTCCATGCGGTTGACGACTCGGTTGATGCAGGTCGCTAGCTGGTTGCTTGTCCAGAGAGCCTTGAAAGAAGACGAAATGGAATTGAGCGAGGCCCGGGCGGAAAAATACCGTCTCGTACCGGAAACGAAATCAGAAGAAGAAATAAGTTTTTCTGAGATCGCCAAGGCATCCTATACGCTTCCGGCGCGGCTTCTTGACTTACTTGCGAGATCAGAAGCGCTGTATGAGCGGATAACGCGACTTGATCGTTCGCTTTACGGGACGATCGCAGCGCAACAAGGCAATACGGTTGCCGATCAAATCAGCCGTCTGGAAGCGGCCTTTGGGCCAAACGGCTAGGCCTATATCTGATAGCAATAAAAAAGGCTCCCAAGAGGAGCCTTTTTCGTATTCGGTCTAGGGTTTGGCTTAGACGCCAAAGCCTGCAAATTTATCTTTGAAGCGGGAAACGCGTCCGCCGCGATCCATAAGTTTCGCATCTCCGCCAGTCCAGGCAGGGTGCGTCTTGGAATCGATATCCAGCGCGAGAACGTCGCCTTCTTTGCCCCAAGTAGAGCGTGTTTCGTAAGTTGATCCGTCAACCATTTTGACGGTAATCGAATGATAATCTGGATGAGTATCTTTTTTCATTGTCTGGCTCCTTGGCCTCTGGTCACGGGATTGCGTTATTGGGTCCCCCGCTCGGAGGGCGCGATATAGGCGAGACGCTGCTTTTCGTCAAGTTAGCCGTTCACGATATCCCGAAACGCTTTTAACCGGGCTAAAAGCGGGCGAGCTTCTGATATCGGTAAGCAGCTCGGTGCGTCGCACAGAGCTGCGTCTGGATCCGTATGGAATTCAAGAAAGACGCCGTCTGCACCTGCGGCCACCGCAGATTTTGCTATGATTGCCACGCCGTCACGCCGTCCGCCTGTTGAGGCGCCGCCGGTGCGTGGATCGGCGCCGGGGAGCTGTACAGCATGCGTAGCATCAATCGTGACCGGCACGCCGAGTTTTTGCATTTCAGGGATGGCAAGTGGATCAACAATTAGATTGTTATAGCCAAAACTGACGCCGCGCTCACACATAATAATTGCGTCCGCGTCATGGGTCTCCCGAATTTTCGAGATAATGTTTTTGCTGTCCCAAGGAGCAAGGAACTGGGCCTTTTTCACATGAAGGACACTACCGGTTTGCTTTGCGGCCTCTGCCATAGCTGTCACGAGGTCTGTCTGGCGACAGAGAAAGGCCGGAACTTGAATAATATCCGCTACTGACGCCACGGAGAGGGCCTGATCAGCTTCATGTACATCCGTGCAGATTGGCACGTCCAGTTCGGCCTTGATAGTTGAGAGCATTTCCAGCCCTTTTTCCAAGCCCGGCCCGCGAAAAGAGGTGATTGAAGAGCGGTTGGCTTTATCAAAACTTGCTTTGAAGACGTAAGGCAGGCCTAAATTGTTACATACTGATTTTAGTTCCCGCCCAATAGTGAGCGCTTCTTCAAGGCTTTCCAGCACATTGCAGCCGGCAATCACGGCGAGCGGAAGGCCGGAGCCGATAGACCAATCCGAGAATTTAAGAGAGACGTTCGGCATAACGGGGCTTTATTTCACCCGCTCTTTTAAAGGCGCCATCAGCGCTGCATTTGCACAGATAATATCGCCAGTCTCAACGACGTTCCCCCCAGAGAGGCTTTCGACTTCGCATCCGGCTTCTCGCGCGATGAGGACGCCTGCAGCGATGTCCCAAGGGGCAAGGCCGCGTTCCCAGAAACCATCATAACGGCCCGCGGCAGTCCAAGCGAGATCAAGCGCGGCAGAGCCCATACGCCTTACGCCGGCGCTATGGCCCATAACCTGATGAAGTTCTTTCAGAAACTTGGCATGGCCCGGACGTCCCAGAAATGGAATGCCGGTCGAAAAGAGCGAGTCTTGAAAAATATCACGCTGTGAAGGCCGCAGGCGGCGATCTGCCCCGCCGCGTGTGCCGTCATTGACGAAGGCGCCTTTGCCTTTTTCGGCAAAGAACATCTCGTCCGTAATAGGATTGTAGATTAGTCCGGCGACGATTTCGCGCGGCTCACCGTCAATTTCGCGTTCTAGCGCAATAGAGATGGCGAAATGCGGAATGCCGTGGAGGTAATTTGTCGTACCATCCAGAGGATCCACGATAAATCTATGAGTCTTGTCAGAGCCGACAATTTCGTCGCCTTCTTCGAGAAGAAAGCCGTAACCGGGACGGTCCCTTTGCAAGTTTTCGACGATGACCTCTTCGGCTTTCTTATCGGCGCGCGAAACAAAATCTGCAGGCCCCTTACGGGCGACCTGCAAATGTTCGACTTCGTTGAAATCGCGTATTAAACCGCGCGACGCTTTACGCGCCGCCATTTGCATCACGGTCATTATGGCAGAAAGGTTCGCCATTGGGCTCTCCGTAAATATATAAATATTGTGCCGAGTTGCGTTCTGAGTTTTTCAGAACGGAGGATGCCCGGCAGAGTATGATTTAATCCGCGCGTTTCACGTAGGACCCGTCTTCGGTATTGATAATGAGGCGTTCGCCTTCTCCGACGAACGGCGGAACCGCTGTGCGGACGCCATTGGATAGAATAGCTGGCTTGAATGAATTGGCGGCTGTCTGACCTTTAACGACAGGCTCCGTTTCCGCGACTTCCAAGACGACTTGAGTGGGCAGGGCAATGCTAATAGGGCGGTCTTCGTAAAATTCGACTTCGACTTCCATACTGTCCGACAGATAAGCAGCGGAGTCACCAACGAATTCGGATTGCAAACGGATTTGTTCGTAATTTTCGGAATTCATGAAAACGAGCATATCGTCTTCCGCGAATAGATAAGTGTGTGGTTTTTGATCCAAACGAACTTTTTCCACGGTTTCGGCGGCGCGGAAACGTTCATTTAATTTCCGGCCGTCCAGAATATTTTTAAGCTCGACCTGATTAAAGGCGCCGCCTTTACCGGGCTTCACCGCATTACATTTGACTGCAATCCAAAGAGAATCCTGATGTTTGATAATATTACCCTGACGGATTTCATTCCCGTTCATTTTCATGAGGTGCTCTTTCTTTCGCTAGACGATGACCCGCGTGACTTATCAGGCAAAAGAAAAAGGAGCAAGCTAGGCTTGCTCCTCCAAGTGTTTAAAATATCTCGGGATAAATATAGGCGTAACGCCCATTTTTAGTCGGTAGAGGCCAATTTAGAAGATATCGGCGTCACATTATCCTGCACATTGCGTTCCATGAGGAGGCGGCGGGGGTCTATAGATATAAAGGCGGGAAGGCTATCCAGTTCAAAGCTTATCTCGCTTTCATCTTCGGTGACGCGAACCCGCTTCAAATCTGACCAAGCACTCCAGAGCCGCTTTGGCTCTTCCTCATAAAAGCCGATTTCCACCCATTCATTCAGGCTTTCACCTTCAATATCGGCAAAACTCTCGGCGGTTTCCATCTCCTCCGTCTGGATTTTTTTATCTATCACAAGGGGAAAGCTTACGCGGAAGCGGCCATTGGGGAGCTTACTGACCCTTGGATCTGCCTCTCCAAATTGCATGTCCCACCAGACAATACGATCCCACTGATCCGTGATCAGTTGGTCAAAGTCGGGTCCGGCAACTTCGCGCAGCGCGTCGGTCACATCTTTCGTAGTGGGATAAGGCGGGCCGTTTGAGCCGAATTCATTTATGAGGTTGCGCATAGCGAGCCGCATATTCTCAGGCCCTATATAATGCTTCAACCCCCACAGCACCCAGTCAGCTTTATTGTAAACCAGATATTGCTGTTCTCCGGCCATGGCGAGTGGGACTTCTTTTTCACGGTCAATAAAAGACAGGGCCTGCATTTGCGCGATAGTTGAATTTTCCAAAGCGTAAAGCGCTTTGTCAAATCCGTACAAGGCTTCATAGGCGTCCATCGTCGCGTAGGACGTTAGTCCTTCCGACAAAACATTAAAGCCGCGAGATAGGCCGGGGACAATTTGGTGGGCAAACCACTGATGGCCCAGCTCATGCATTGTGGTCATTGAGGCGTTATCAAGTGTTTTTATATCCCCTGCTTCGCCGCTATCCATAATGAAACCTTGTTCAGCGTAGGGAATGGTTCCGGCAAAGGCCTGCGCAAACCCAATGAAAGGAACTTCCATGATGCGGAAGTAATTATATTGGTAAGGCCCAAAGTTTTCGGAGTAATGAGTCAGGCCAAATTTAGCCGCGTCAATCATATTCTGAACAGAATAGTTGTGGTTTTCGGCGTGATATACGCGGATCGGAATTGTTTTTCCTGTTGGCGATGTCCAGCTATCCTCAGTCACGGCGTAATCACCGGACAAGATAGAGAAGAAGTTACTGATAGGCGTATCGGAACGATATGTTCGGCAACGACGATCGCCGTCCACAGATTCCGTAATGAGGTCACCGGGTGCAATCGGAATTTGATTGGCCGCGGTGCAGACCGTACCTTCAAAATCAATGTAGTCTGCTGGCCCCGTTAACGTGCCAAAAAGATTTACTTTTCCGGCATCCGGCGCATCCGGATCAGGGAGTTTCTCCAGTTCGGGCAAATCATATTTGCGACGAGTTTTGGAATTGCGGATGCGAATATCTGGCACGCCCATTGTCGGTATCACGCGGGAGCTGGCCCCGAACCCGCCATAATTATTAAGGAACGTCCCATCTTTGGAAATGACGCTTCTATCGGCCAGCCGCGGGGCGTGGAAAAACGTCTCGAAATCAAGCTCGGTCTTGTCGCCAGGTTCAAGCGCAGGCTCAAACCGGAAGACCCGAATGCCAAGATCGTTGATTTCGTCGATTGAATCGCCTTCCGCGTTTTTGCCTTCAGTGACTTCAACGGCACCTTTCAGATCGAATTGTTTCACATCTTCTTCGTGGCTACTGGCGGGATTGACATAAATTTCAGAGATCGGAACGCCAGACGCATTTTCAAATATCATGGCGCCTTTTATGATGGCTTCCTGTTTTTCCGGAAAGATTTCGGCGTTGATACTAACGCTGCGGACATGGGGGTGCGGAGCGTCCCGCTCCGTCGCGAGCAACTTTTCACCTTTAACTTGAAGCTTTTCCTGCGTCTTTTGATTAGTCCAATCGACCTTGTCATAGGCTTGATAAATATAAATGCCGCTGCCAATAAAGGCGGTGAGCGCGAGAGCGGCTACCACGCCGGAGGCTGGCGTAATGTTTGTCTTCATTTCTTTGAAGCGCCGCATCAGTGATATCTGAAACCCTCGACGCCACAGCCAAGTGCTGAACACGGCGAACAGGACACAAAGCGCGCCCCAATAGAAATTAAACCACCGGAAATAAACCCAGCTATTATACGGCGAAATTTCAGAGACCTGTCCCGGGCTTGTTCCGCTAAAGCCCATGAGAGGGTGATAGAATGGCAGGTTTGAAATCACCAGCGCGACAAACGCCATTGCGCCTGCGGCCACCAACATGCCGACAATTCTATTCGGGACAAAGGCCTGAACAAATAACCCAAGAAAGGCGAAGGCTAAATAATTCGGGAAGGCATTTAAGAAAGTGAATTTTAGATAAAGTGCAAAGTTGACAGGAGGCCCGCCTGCTACAATCTGTATTGCCATGCCCACAATCATAACCAAGACACAAAGGGTTGCGAGCACAGCTGACAAGGCCAGCCATTTTGCTACTAAAAGTGACCAGTTACGGACTTTCGTGGAATCCAGAAGTCCTATGAATTTTGCGCCTCTATCGCGGAAAACCATCTCCGCCGAGAAGAAGGCGATAATTAAAAGGACCGGGATAAGGAAACTGGCAAATCCGATACTGACCATGAACAGGCTGGTGGGCACGAGTTTTTGCGGGGAAAAGAAGACTGTCACAATAATTAGGAAAGCGAACAGAGCCATAGCGAGACTGGCGAGTATAATAAATGGAACAGAACGCACCGTGCTCAGATATTCAAATTTTGTACGCGTCCACAGCGCGGCGATATCTGCCACTAAACCGAAGCGAGGCTGCGCGCTTTTGTAAGCCGGGATGTCTTTGGCCTGTAAAACGCCGCCCCGTAATTTGGTTTTGCCTGTAACAAGCCCTCGTTTGAAACGTGTAAAGACAAGCGTCAGAACGCCTATCGAAATCGCGCCCCAGACGAGGCGGTTGAGACCCAGATATCCATAGATTGGTGTGAGCCGTGTATTTCGATCTTCCGGAGACCAGAATTCCGTATCCAGCGCATAAGCAATCGCGCCAAACGGATCGACCAAAGCCTGAGCCCATTTCGGTATATCCAGCTCCATGACGACTCCAGACATGATGGAAAAGAAAAATAATCCAATTGCGCTAACCAGAACGAGCATACGATTCTGCGTCAATCCGGCAATCAGAGTGAAAAAAGCCGTAACGAAAAGCGCGTTCACGAGCGTGAAAAGAAGAAGGGGGTGAAGATAATAAAGCGGGCGTATCGGTCCGAGGGTGAGCTTGTCCAATGAAGGGCTGAAAGTTCCCAAGAACTGTGCCAGTAAAAAGACAAAAAAGCTTAGGAAAATAACTAGGAAAACCCCGGTCATCCGCGCCGCTGTCATGTCGAAGGTCGAGATAGGGGTGGCGTGGATAATCTCAGTCATATTAGAGGTTTTGTCGCGAAGAATACCTGTGACGACAAAGATTCCGCCAAAGAAAATGACGGGGAGATAGGCATTGGCAATACCGCCCGCGACCATCTGTGCGCCATTCGCTTTTATTTTGCTGCCGCTGAGGCCGGAGCCGAACAGATCAGGCGCAACGGCAACAAAAATGCCATAAGCGAGCATAACCAGAATAACGACCCAGAAGCCGATTTGGCGAGCCTGAAAGCTCATTTCAAATTTCAAGAGACGATTAAACATTAGCCGCCCCTAAACCAGACCGTTTAAATGCGCGAAATAAGCATCTTCCAGGGTTTCCTCTTTTTGCTCGAACCCTTCCCCCGGAGACGCATTGGCCAAAACAGACGCTTGAATACCCCCTTTTAAATGGCGGCTGGAAAGGAAGTTATAGTTTTCTTTTATTGCGGGTAGGTCGTCCCGGTCAACAGTTTTGCGCCAAACATGGCTGCGGATATTGTCAATGAGGGCTTCCGGCGCGCCGCGTACAACAATTTGTCCATTGCCCATAATCGCCATGTCTGGACAAAGATCCCGCACGTCTTCTACAATATGGGTGGAGAGTAAAATGATTTTTTCGCGGCCAAATTCGGATAGGAGGTCAAGAAAGCGCTGACGTTCAAACGGGTCGAGCCCGGCTGTCGGTTCGTCCACGATCAGGATTTTTGGATTTCCGAGCAAGGCTTGCGCAACACCAAAACGCTGACGCATTCCGCCGGAATAAGTTGCGACTGCAGCAGTGCGGTGAGTGATAAGATTGACCTTTTCTAGCAAAGCCATGATTTGGTCTTCCCGCTCGCTTTTATTTATCACTCCTTTAAGGATGGCTATGTGATCAAGAAGTGCCAGAGCGCTCATGCGGGGGTAAACACCAAAATCTTGCGGCAAATAGCCGAGCTGGGAGCGGATTGCGTCGGGGTGAGTCGCAATATTCTGACCCTGAAAGAAAATTTGCCCCTCATCAGGTTTTTGCAGCGTTGCCAGTGTACGCATCAATGTAGACTTTCCCGCGCCGTTAGGACCCAGCAGGCCAAACAACCCCGGCTCCAGATCCAGGCTCACATTATTCAATGCATGAACATCGCCAAAGCGTTTATGGATATTTTGAATGGATAGCATGGGGGATACCTTCGAAAGTCAATTTTTCAACAGCGTAGCGACTTCTTATCGAATAACAACAATTATATACGTTTATCGATAAGAGTAAAACGTATAATTGCGTGGCGTGAATGAATAGAAACCCCTTAATACGATAAAATATAATGAAAACTTAAATCGCTTTTCACGAAAACGGTGTCTATAAATAGATAATATGGAACCGGCCCGCATCACACCTCAACTCAATTACAGTTTTGCTCGAACGCAGGGCGTGTTGATCGTCTCGGATGCGGAAGGGGAGCTGACTCTCCTCCATAGGCCGCAAGCCAATTTGTCGGCGTTGCTCGAAGCCCGCCGCGCAGTGGGCCATGCTTTGCCAAAACAGGAAATCACGCCTGCGCTATTTGAAACAGAACTTTCCAAGACCTATTCACAAAATGATCTGTCCAGCGCCTCCGAAGATGCCATTGGGACAGGCGAGGATTTGAACGCTCTGGCCGACGGCCTGCCTAAGACGTCGGACCTTTTGGACAATTCGGATGATGCGCCTGTTATACGGTTGATTAACGGGGTTTTGCAGGAAGCCATTCGCTCGCGCGCTTCTGATATTCATATTGAGCCTTATGAACAGCGTCTGTCCGTCCGATTTAGAATAGACGGAACGCTAAGCGAGAAATTGAGCCTTCCGGCCCGTCTCGCTCCAGTTCTCGTCAGCCGCGTTAAAGTTATGGCGCAGCTTGATATTGCCCAGAAACGTGTTCCACAAGACGGCCGATTTTCCCTTAATCTCGGCCAGCGGGCGATTGACGTGCGTGTTTCAACCCTGCCGTCGCGGCATGGCGAACGGCTTGTCATGCGGATATTGGAAAAGGACAGTTCACGCCTGGCTTTAACAGAACTAGGCATGGACGCGCCGATGCTTGTGGCTTTCAAATCTGCGCTCGCGCGCCCCAACGGGATTGTACTTGTGACCGGGCCAACGGGTTCCGGTAAGACCACCACACTTTACGGGGCTCTGTCAGAATTAAATGACGGGTCACGTAATGTTCTTACTGTGGAAGACCCGGTTGAATATGCGCTGGATGGAATCGGACAAACACAGGTGAACAGCCAAGTCGGGATGAGCTTTGCCGCCGGGCTCCGTGCCATTCTTCGCCAAGACCCGGATGTCGTCATGGTCGGCGAAATCCGCGACCCCGAAACCGCTGAAATAGCGGTGCAAGCGTCTCTGACAGGCCATTTGGTGCTTTCGACCGTCCACACAAACTCCGCCGTCGCGGCTATTGCGCGTCTGCGCGACATGGGGGTGGAGCCGTTCCTTTTAGCGAGTACCATCACCGCTCTCGTGGCGCAGCGTCTGGTGCGTGAACTTTGCCCATCATGCAAAACGCCCTATCAGGCGAGTGAGAGGGAATTATCGGAGCTTGGGCTGCCAAATAAACCGACGACTTTCCATCACGCCAAAGGGTGCGCTGATTGCCAGGAAATTGGTTATCGCGGCCGTCTCGGCTTATACGAAATGGTGACGATGGATGATACGCTTCGCGCTATGATCCATGACGGCTCGTCAGAGGCCGACATGACTCGCCATGCCTTTCAAAAACGCCAAACTCTGTTGCAAAGCGGCGCGCAAGCCGTTTCCGCGGGGCTCACCTCGCCGGAAGAAGTCCTTCGGGTTTGTAAATCCAGTACGGCAGAGGCCATTTAGACCCGTATGGAAGCATTTGATTACGCCGCGATAGATGCCAAAGGCGCGAAACAGCGCGGTACGCTCATGGCGAGTTCTTCGCGCGATGCCCGCGACATGTTGCGTGCCCGGGCCCTTATTCCGGTGGATTTAAACAGAAGCCGAAAGAAAACCGCCAAAACATCAGAAGCGTCTAATTCATTTTTATCGGGCCGGATTAAATTAAAAGATTTAACGCGGGCCACTCGCCAACTCGCTATTTTAATCAATGCCGCCACGCCGGTCGAGGACGCCCTTCGCGTTATCGCGCTACAATTTGAACGCTCGCCCATGCGGGGCGTTCTACTCTCAATTCGCGGTCAAGTAATGGAAGGCTTGAAGCTGTCGGACGCGATGAAAAGTCAACCCCAAGCTTTTGATGACCTATATGTGGCGATGATTGCGTCCGGTGAGGCTTCAGGGCGTTTGGCGCAAGTGTTGGAACGTCAAGCCGATGATTTAGAAGCCGCGCAAGCTATTCGCCGGAAAATACTGGGCGCGACCGTCTATCCGATGGTTTTATCTGTCGTTGCTATCGGGGTGATTGCGGTTTTGATGATCTTTGTCGTACCGAAAGTCGTAGCGCAATTTGACAGTTTTGGACAAGAACTGCCTCCCTTAACCCGGTTTACCATCTGGTTTTCAGCCGCATTTAAATCTTACGGAGTGTGGGTGCTAGGCCTTGTGGTTCTTTTATTTATTAGTTTCAGATTATTGCTGAAACGCCCGGCGGTTCAATATTGGTGGGACGGCATTCGATTGAAAGCGCCTTTGCTCGGAAATATTATACGCGATCTGAATGCGGCTCGATTTTCCCGCACAATGGCCGGATTGATTAGCGCCGGAACTCCCGCTCTCGACGCGCTGGAAACCTCGCGGCATACGTTGAAAAACTCTGTCATGCGTGAGGCGGTTCTCGGCGCGGCCACCCGGGTGCGCGAAGGCGCGGCCCTTAGTCAGGCTTTGCAAAAAACCAAAGTTTTTCCGCCTCTCGTGACGCAAATGGTGGCCGGGGGCGAAGCCAGCGGAGATGCGGGACAAATGTTTTCCCGCTCTGCTGATTATCTCGAAAGCGAGTTCGAAGCGAGGACGTCTGTGTTTTTGACTTTGCTGGAGCCGCTGATCATTATATTCTTGGCGGGCATCGTGTTGTTGATCATTGCTGCTATCTTCCTACCGATCCTCACGCTTAATCAGTTCATTCTTTAGGAGGCCACATGGCTTACACTGAACAGAAAACCGAAAATAACATTGAACAGGCTCAAATGGAGCCGGAAGAGATAAAGCGCGATAACGAGGCCGGATTTACGCTCGTTGAAGTTTTGGTAACATTGGTCATTATCGGGCTTTTGACCACTGTGGTTGTGGCGAACGTGCTACCTTTGATTGGCGACTCCTCAGCGAAAAAGGCCAAAGCGGACATCGCGGTTTTGCAGCAATCCCTTGACCGTTATTATCTCGATTTTTATGATTACCCCGACCAATCTGCAGGCTTAGAGGCTCTGACCGAAGCTCCCGCCGGTGTGGACGAGGCTCTCTACCCTCAAGGCGGATATATCCGCACATTACCGAATGATCCTTGGGGCAATGCCTATCAATACCGCTATCCGGGCGAAAACGGTGTCGTGGACATTTTCTCTTACGGCTCTGACGGAGAACCCGGCGGGGAAGACGCGGCTGCCGATATTACCAACTGGTCCGAATAAGCGGGCCCGCTGGAACGTCCAAATGAAAAGCTGTGATAACAAACTCTGATGAAAAACTCTGAGGCCGGATTCACACTTATCGAAATGCTTTGCGTTTTAGTTTTGATCAGTCTGCTTTCGGGGGTGGTCATTATGAATATCCCAAATCCAAAATCCCCTGCGCAAATACAAGCAGAGGGACTAACGCGTGATCTGAATGCTATGGCGCAGGAAGGTTTAATCAGCGGAGAAGTGCGGGCCTTCGGCCTCACGGAAAAACAATTTTCCTTTTTTGCTTATGACGGGGAAGAATTCATTCCGGCGGGGGGAAATATTTGGTCGGATGAAATAAGAACTGAGTTCACCCGTAATGGGGAAAAGCTCAAACTTCCTGAAACCTTGACGCCGCAAATTCTGTTTGAGCCCACGAGTATAAATACCCCTTTCGTGCTCGATTTGTCTGGTCGTAAAGGTCGGTATGAAATCCGTTCAGAGGGGGATGGCCGCGTTGTATTGGTGAAAACAGAATGAAGGTTCGTTCTGCCAAAAAGCACGATGACGGGTTTACGCTCGTGGAGGTCTTGGTCAGCCTGCTAATTTTTGCTGTAGCCATTTTAGGTCTGACAAGGGCGGGAACTCAGACAGTTTCTACGTTCAATCAGCTTGAAGAAAAAACTTATGCGTCCATTGTCGCTGATAATCAACTCGCCTTAGCGCGATTGGAAAGTGAAAACCCTTTCGCCCAATCGCGAGAGGGCGAAGAACTCTCCGGCGGCAGGGCATTTGATTTCCGTGTGGAGCGGGTCGAAACAGATGTTCCGCAGTTTTTTGAATTAATCGTTAGCGTCTCGTCTCCGCGCACAGATCAAATTCTAATACAGCGCCGTGCCTTCGTGACCGGGGAAACGTCATGACGGCTCGACATAATGAAGCGGGATTTACGCTCATCGAAATGCTGGTGAGTTTATTTATCTTCTCGCTGATTTCCGCGGGAACCATGACCGTTATGAGCAGCTCAATCGCTGTGCGCGATCGGGTTGATCAGGGTATGGAAGAGCTAAACCGGATACAGGCGTCCCGCTCGATTATGCGAACCGATTTTGAACGTATCTCCCTGCGCGCCCGCCGCGATATTCTGGGTAGTTTTGAACCTTACGTTTTAACAACAGACGGCGAGTCTTTAATTAATTTCACGCGGCTGGGCCGTGAAAACCCTGGCGGACTTGAATCACGGGGTGATGCCGAACGGGTGGCTTATATTTTCCAGAACGAAAAACTAATCCGGCAAAGCTGGCCGACGGCCAACCCTGACATATCAAGTGAACCGCGCGAAATTGTCTTATTTGATAATTTATTATCTGCCCGTCTCGAATTTCTCTCTGAAGACCTTATTCCTATATCCCGATTGGCCATCCCCGTTAAGGCGGAGACCAATGGCCCCGGAACCAGTTCAAGCACGTCTTTGCCTGGGGTGGTTCGCTTTATTTTGACGGAGCGAAATAATGATGTGTCCGAATATATTTTTGAGCTTCGCGGATGAGGGGACCGGCAGATAAAGAACGCGGCGCAGTTTTAATTGCGACTTTGCTCATCATGGCGATTATGGCGGCGCTAACCGTGACGCTCATGGAGGATGTAAGGCTGTCTATAAAACGTACTGCCAATGTTTCGGATTACGCCCAAGCCGATTGGTATGTTCGCGGAGCTGAAGACTATGTCGCAGATGTATTGGGGCAGCGTTTGCAATCTGTTCCCGCAGAAGGCCGCAATCAGGTGATCGCCAATATTAATCCAATTATTCTGCCTATCGAAAACGGTGTCATGCAGATGACGGTGCGCGATGGCTCGCATTGTTTTAACTTGGGAAGTCTCACAACCTCTCAAGGTGAGGCTAACGAAGCGGCTGGAAAGCAGTTCGTCAACACATTAGACGCGCTTGGTGTGCCGCTTAATCAAGCCGAAGGATTGCGGGCTACTCTCACCGATTGGGTGGACGCAGATAGTCAGTCGGAACCCGGCGGCGCCGAAGACGGCGATTATTTGCGCCGTGACCCTCCCATCTTACCGGCCAATTCGCCCTTTGCCTCTGTTATGGAAGTGCGCGCAGTTCAAGGGGTTACCCCAGAGCTCTATAAAGCGCTTCGGCCTTGGCTATGTGTTGGAGAGCCATATGTGGCAACAAAGTTTAATATTGACTTGGCCGAGCCTTGGCAGGCCCCGCTACTGGCTGGAATAATGGGCGGGGCCGATAATCTTTCGCTGGCCAAGCAACTGATTGCCGACCGCCCAGAGCGTGGCTACGGCGCGATGGACACGTTTTTGGCAAATCCTTTGCTCCAAGATCTGCCGCAACGGGAGGGTGAGCCCGATATTGCGGGTCTGCTCCAGTCCTCTCTTATATTTACGCCGCAATCTCTCTGGGTGGAACTGGAATTATCTTATCGAAAAGCTCAAAGATCGCGTAGCTTTCACTTTACAGGGGTAGACAACGGGCAACCGATTCTGACATATCGCGGTTGGGGCCGCGAAAGTTTCCGCCCTTATTTGCGTCCCGTCGACGCGAAGACTGCTTCGGAAGGCCGATAAACATGCGCGAGGGCTTGATATTATTGCTGCCAAGCACAGAGGCCGCGCCATTGGTTTGGGGGCACTGGCGGGATGGAAAGATTTCCGAAACAGGGCAGACGACCCTTGCTGAGGTGGGAGATTTGGCCTCTAGAAACCTGCCGGTTGCGCTTATTCTACCCGGGCAGAATACTCAGACTTTCACGCATGACATTCCCAAGATGCGCCGCCGGGAACGTGAAAACGCCATTCTTTTTTCTCTCGAAGATAATCTCTCTATGCCGTTCGACACGCTACATGTCGCAATGCAAGACGAGGTCACGATAGAAGACACTCCGGTTAGTCTTGCCACAATTATTTCAAAAGCCTTTATGAAAGAGGCTGACGAGTGGGGCCGCGAAAACGGGCTAAATGTTCAGTATGTTCTGACAGATTATGACGGGCTGACCGGCATAGAGGCGAGTCCTTTGGCTTTACCGGACCGGGTTGTCTATTCGGGCCCGCTCGGACATTCGCTTGATATTGACTGGTATGACGGCCCCGTGAAAGCCGTAGATCAGGCAACGATTTTAGAAGTGATTGGCGCCCGATTGTCAGGGGCAAATAATTTAATGCAGGGTGAGTTCGCGCCGAAATCTGCCCTTAGCGGGACGCTTCAAAGAGGTCTTCGTATCGCAGCTCTGGCCGCCTGTCTGGGCCTAGCTGTCTTAGTTTTTGAATCTTTGGAAGCGCGCGCAATCTCCAAACAAGCCGAAAATGTTCAGGCGCAAACAGCCCGGATTTATACCGAGCAAACCGGACGACCTGCGCCGGACAATCCCGCCCGCGCCGTAGCGCAGTCGGCGCGTTCCGGAAATGTTGCGCCCACGCAATTTTTGGCTCTATCCGATATTGCCTTTCGCGCTCTGGCCGAGTTTGACGACGTTTCGATTGAACGCCTGAGTTTTCAGGATAGCCGCAATGAATTACAACTTCGTTTCAGCTACCCGAGTTTCGAGCGGGCAGAGGCTGTGAAGCTCGCAATGGAAGCCGCCGGAGGGAATTTCACTCCTGGGGGCGTACGGGAACAAAGCGGGCGTTTTGTCGGAGAGGCTGTTTTGAAAGCGGCGGGGTCGTCCTAATGTTTTCAAACCTCAAAAACTATTGGCAGGAAAGAGACCCACGGGAGCAGGTTTTGCTCGCGGTTATGGGCGGGCTCATCGCTCTGGTTATCTTTTGGCAGTTTATATTAAACCCTGTTTTCTCTGCTCAAAGTGACGCGCGCGCCGACCTGCTTCGCGCAGAACGCGATTATACCACCGTCGCTCGAACGCTACCGACCTTGTCACCAGACGGGCGAGCGGCCGTCACGCGTCCGTTCAGTCAGGCTGTTTTTATTGAAACCGCCCGGGCCCGGGGTATCAACCCCTCCCGCGTTCAGCCGGACGGCAATCAAAGTCTGACCGTCTGGATTGAAACTCAAGACACGCAGGCCCTGTATGGCCTTTTAAATGATGTCATTGTGAAAAACGGCGCAGTGTTAAACCGTGTGACGATTTCAACCAGTGTCAATCAAAACCTATCGGCGCAAATTACTTTTACGCTTTAATTTCGACGCCTTCCAAAGCGAGTAAAGCTATTTTCCGGTCGAGCCCCCCGGCATAGCCGCCGAGTCCGCCGTCTTTGGCAATTACGCGGTGACACGGCACAATTAAAGCGAGTCCGTTTTTAGCGTTCGACCCCGCCACGGCGCGGACGGCTTTTTCATTCCCCACGGCGACCGCCAAATCCGCATAGCTCCGCGTTTCGCCATAGGGGATCTTTTGCAGTTGTGCCCAAGTCTGTTTCTGAAAATCCGTGCCTGTCAAGGTGAGTGGCGTCTGGAACGCCGTTAAATCTCCATTGAAATAGGACTTTAGTTCCGACTCGATTTGTTCGGAAATGGCGGTTCGCCCCGCTTCAATCGGGCGTTTATGTAAGCGGTATAAGCGTTTCACTTGCCCGATCATTTTTACGCGGTTGGTGAATTCCAGCATATAAAGAGAGACTTCGTCAGCGATACTTACCATGCGTCCCAGAGGCGTTTCGTGCCAAGCGATGGAGAGCGGTGCCGCTGTGGAAGGCTTTGTATTAGCGGGCGGGCGTCCGAACATGGCCGAATAGGCCGAGCGAAATCCGGAAGGGCTGTCAAAGCCAGCGTCTAATTGAGCGTTGATCACGCTACCTCCTTTTTGCAGAGACTTTTCCCCGCGTCCCAAACGTACCCAGCGAACAAAGTCACTCAAGCTAAACCCTGTATGATTTTTGAATGTCCGCCGTAATGTGGTGGGGGAATAGCCTTTGGCTTGCAAAGCCGTTTCCGACCAATCCTTTGACGGGTCCTCCAAAATATCGGCCATGAGCGCTTCTAATAGCCGGTGTTGACCGCCCAGAGGATGACATCGTTTGCAAGGCCGGAGCCCGGCCGTTAGCGCGTCTTGCACCTTGTCAAAAAACAAACAGTTCTTCCGCAAAGGTAAACGCGCCGGACAGCCCGGTCGGCAAAAAATACCTGTCGAGGTGACGCCGAGAAAAAAAGGCAAACCCTTTGCCGTCTCTTTATCCTTCAAGGCGGCGTAGCGGTTATCATCTGTGAGAGGTGGTGTCATAAGGAGGAATTAACACACTCAAAACAAGACCGCCGCCGAAATTCGGTCACATATGTAATTTAAGCCGCAATTACTCTTTATTCTTGTAAATGACGCCGCCCTTCATGACGAAATCAACGTCGAGCAATTCTTTGATACCGATGAGCGGGCTGCCATTGACGCCGTTTTCATAAGAAATCCGCGCGGTATCCCGATAATTATCCTGCGGGTCGTCATGGGCAAACGAATCAAAAGCGACGCCAATCCCCCCGATAAGAAAGGAAATGGCAGCAGCGGAAGTTAGTAAGGTACGATAGGTCATGCCTAACCATTAACACATCCTTAACCTTTGCGAAGGGACTTCGCGTGAGAGGGGTGTGGGCTATCCCCTGAGAGGACGTTCCAAAATTCTTTGCTAAGCGTGCGAATGATTAGATAATCTGATGAACATTTCAAACAGGTAGAGAAGTTTTATTTTGAATCTTTGACAAACAAGTCGAGGAATTTTGACGGCAAGGGTGATTTCTCGATTTGTGCTTTTGTCAGTGTATCTATATCGTGACGAATTCCATCTGTGTTGCCGAGAGCAATCAGCGTCCAACCATCCTCAGGAGCTTTTAGAAAGATACCGGCATAGGCGTCCGGCCACCAACCACTGTGCCAAACGAGTCTGTGACCCTCCCAATTCTGCACAAACCACCCCTTAGCATAGGGTGCTGGCGCACCGTCTTTATCGACCTCAGGTGTCCACATCGTTTCGCGTAATTCAGGAGATAGAATTTTTCCGTCATCCAAAGCGTTTGAATATTGGGCTAAGTCCAAAACATTGGCTATAATACCGGAGCTGGCATTCAGTTCGGTATTAGGAAGTATTGACGGTTCTAGTCCATCCGCGTCTTCAGGAGCGTGCCGGAAGGGGGGGGCGAGATGAGTCAAGGCTTCGGCACCTTCTGCATCTCGCCACCCTGCAGCTACTCTATCAAGACCAGCAGGATCTAAGACGTAACTTCGCACCCAATCGCGCCAAGTTCGATCTGTGTTTTCTTCGACCCAATTTGAAAGGCGGCCGAAAACAATGGGGTTATAAAAAAATGATGATCCTGGCTCCCCTTGCACGCGATTTTGTAGAACATTCCGGAGGCTTATAGGCCCCTCACATCGCGGGGCTTTAATTTCTCGGCCGTCTTCCATTACGCCCCCGCCGAATATAATCCCGGCAGACGTAAGCCATTCGCAGCGTCCTTCCCAATCACTGAGCGTCGTAAAATCATCATCAAGATTGATATGACCGTCGGCCTCCATTGCGAGCAAAGTTGCGGCCGTGAAAGTCTTGGTAATTGATGCGACAAGATAGGAAGTTTGTGCGGTCGTTGGCTCCTCTGCATCATGATCCTGCCACCCTATATTTTCGAGCATGACAACCTCACCGTCTTTTAGAACTGCAACAGAAAAACTAAGGACAAGATTTTCCTGGCGATATTCTTTTAGAAACTCTCGAAACTGCTCAACCTTTTTCACCACCGAGGGCGAATTATTCGCATAAGCTAGGGGGTAGGGCTTTAGGTCTTTGTTGTCTTTGTCGGTCGCCACGCTTTGTTTGCTGTTGGCGTTGAGAAGATCGGCATTAGATATAGTACTGCATCCACCAAGTGAAAATACCGCCAATAATATTGAATTCAGAAATAATTGCTTAGACATGATGTAGTCCTCAAGATAGATTTGTAAGATGAATTATGATGTGTGATTTATGATGAGCGGTAACTTACAAAAAAGCAGCCGAGCCCGCCCAGAATCAGAGAGATTGCAGGTATCATAAACCAGCGAAGTCGGGACCGAACTGTATTTTCTGTACTGCCAAAGAACCGCCAAGTCCGAGTTCCCTCGGGTAGGTTTTCAAAAAAAACGACCCCACGATATTCCTCTAAAGTTAGATATCGTTCTTCAACTCTTTCGGCTGATGCCTGCTGAACTTCTGACAAGTTTTGAGTGATGCTATTCGCAGCTTCGTCTTCTTCTCCATGACCGCCGGATTTATATTGGAAGAGTGAGACTTCCCGGTCTTCAGCCAAGAAGCTTGTACCAAGACACGCGCCCCCCATAGCCAAAGCAAATACCCCCATGAGCAACCAAGCCTGAACTTTTTTGCGGACGTCCTGTTCGTTGCGAAGAATAATAGAGCGTATTTCGCTAATCTCTCTTAAACGGTCCAGATCAGCTGCAAATAATCTGTTCTTCAGATCTGCCAGGTCCAATTTATAGACTTTGACTAAAGACGAGAAAACGTCCTCTGATGGGTAGGATTTGCCGGACTCTAGTTTTGAAAGGTAGGATTGCTCAATACCGATTTCTTTTGCGGCCTGAGGCTGCGTCCATTTGAGGTCGCGCCGGGCGTCACGAATATAATCACCAAATCGCATTTTAAATTCCTTCACGCATATAGCTAATCTAATTATTAGCCGTAGGAATAAACAGGCATATTAGGAATACGAGATGAATATTTCGGAATAATAGACTTTTTAGTGCTTCAAGACCGCTAAGTGAGGGACGGAAGGTTGTAAATTTGCCAAAAAAATAAGATTTTCGATCTGATTGCCATAATATATGTGAATCTAAGAAGAAACGAGCAAAACACCTGACGGCGCTAACGACTGCTTGGCCCCCCATTGCGGATAATAGCCTACGTCTTACTCTCTCTGCCAAGCAAAAAAGTGTCTGCCCCTCTACAACGCCTGATACGCGATATCCCTCCGGCAAAAGCCGTCTTTCCAGTCAATTTTCGTATCAATGACGTCATAGGCTTTATCCACCGCGTCTTTCAGCGTCGGGGCCTGGGCTGTGACGGAGAGGACGCGTCCGCCTGCCGCTTGCAACTGCGCGCCGTCGCGTTTCGTGCCGGCGTGAAAGATGACGACGCCGTCCGTTTCATTGGCGTCTTCCAGCCCATTAATCGGCGTGCCTTTATTATATTTGCCCGGATAGCCTTTGGCCGCGAGGACGACATTGACGACGGGCTCGTCAAACCAGGCGGGCGACTCCAACCCGTCCAAGCTGCCGTTTTCCGCCGCGATAAATATTTCCATCAAATCGCTTTGTAAGCGGCGCATCATGACCTGACATTCCGGGTCTCCGAAGCGGGCATTATATTCAATTAATTTCGGTCCGTCGGGCGTCATCATCAATCCGGCAAACAACACACCGACAAAGGGGTTGCCGTCCTTGGCCATGCCATGAACGGTGGGCTGGATAATTTTTTCCATCACGGTTTTCAGAGCCGCGTCATCAAAGACCGGGGCGGGGGAATAGGCGCCCATCCCGCCGGTATTCGGACCCTTGTCGCCGTCAAAAGCGCGTTTGTGATCTTGCGCCGCAATCAAGGGCAGGGCGTTTTTGCCGTCGGAAATAGCAAAAAAACTTGCCTCTTGCCCGGTCATAAACTCTTCGATGACAACCTTGGTTGAGGCCTCGCCGAATTTGCCGGAGAAAAACTCTTCCAGCTCGGCTTCCGCTTCTTGCAAGGTTTCGGGAATAACCACGCCTTTACCGGCAGCGAGCCCGTCCGCTTTGAGTACATAAGGCGCGGACATGTTTTTAAGATAGGCTTTTGCTTTCTCTAGATCGGTAAAGACGCCGTAGTCCGCCGTGGGAATATTATAGCGTTTGCAGAACTCCTTGGTGAAGGATTTGGAGGATTCGAGCTGCGCCGCCGCTTGCGTCGGGCCGAAGACTTTAACCCCGCGCTCCTGAAGGGTATCGACAAGGCCGAGGGCGAGAGGCTGCTCAGGGCCGACGACGACGAAATCATATCCGTCCCGCTGGATTAGCGCGAGTAGTCCCGTCACATCATCCGCCGAAATGTCGACAATATTGGCGACTTCGGCGATGCCGGCATTACCGGGCGCACAGGTCAGTTCGCTCACAAGCGGGCTTTGCGCCAGTTTCCAGGCCAAAGCATGTTCACGCGCGCCGGATCCGATCAATAATACATTCATAGTCATACCTTAAAAATACTGTCATTCCGCACGAAGTGAAACAAAGATGCGGAAGGTCGGAAGATTGCTAGCCCGTCTTTCGGCGGTTCACAACCTCTCGACCTTCCGGATAGGCTGCGCCTTCCGGAATGACAGGTTTTGTTTGTGGAAGACTCGTTATAAGAACGAAATTATGACAGACAATACGCCTGAATTTACAGTCTCTGAACTCGCCTTCTCGCTCAAGCGCAGCATTGAGGAGCAATATGGCCATGTCCGCGTGCGCGGAGAGCTTGGGCGCGTGACGATTGCGCGCTCTGGCCATTGCTATCTCGACGTTAAAGACGACAAGGCCGTGATTAATTCTATCATCTGGAAAGGGGTCATGGGGCGTCTGTCCATGCGGCCCGAAGAGGGCATGGAAGTCGTTTGTGAAGGAAAGCTCTCGACCTATCCGGGGCGATCGAATTATCAGCTCATCATTGATAAAATGGAGCTGGCGGGCGCCGGCGCGCTCATGGCGCTTTATGAAAAGCGCAAGAAAGCACTCGCCGCAGAAGGCCTGTTTGATCAGGGCCGCAAAGTGCCGCTGCCCTTCATGCCGAAAACCATCGGCGTTGTCACGTCGCAAACAGGCGCTGTTATCCGCGATATTTTGCACCGTATCTCGGATCGTTTCCCGAGCCACGTCCTCGTCTGGCCTGTTCTCGTGCAGGGCGACAAGGCTGCAGAGCAAATTGCCTCCGCTATGACAGGTTTCAACCACGCAGAGGGCTTTCCAAAACCGGATGTGTTGATCGTGGCCCGCGGTGGTGGCTCTATGGAAGACCTTTGGTGCTTTAACGAAGAAAATGTGGCGCGGGCTGCGGCGGCCTCGACTATTCCGCTGATTTCGGCGGTGGGCCATGAAACCGATTGGACGTTGATTGACTATGTTGCCGATTACCGCGCCCCGACCCCGACAGGCGCGGCAGAAGTCGCGGTGCCGGTTATGGCCGACTGGCTGGAAACGCTTGCCGATTACGGGTTGAGATTGGGCCGCGGCCTCCGGCGCTCGGTGACAGAACGCGAAAACAGATTACGTGCCGCCCGCTTGCCGCGTTTGGATACCGTCCTCGCCCCCGCTCAGCAAAGGCTCGATCTGGCGGCGGCGCGTTTGCCGTCACCACAACGCCTATATGAACCACAGAAAAACGCCCTCGCTCTGCAGCGCCTGCCGAGCATGAGCCAAATTCTGTTGCGGGCGCAGGAACGTCTGAACCAGCAGGACAAGGCCTTGCGGGCGGCTATGCGTTTTACCCATAGCCGAGCGAAAGACACCTTGATTCGTCAGGGGGAAACGGTCTCTCGGATGGAAAAATCAGCCCAGCAAGCCATTAGACGCCAATTGGAAACACAATCAAACCGCCTCGACCGCGCGGCGAAATTGCTTGATGCTTATAGCTATCAAGGCGTGCTCGATCGCGGCTATGCGCTGGTGCAGGATGATAATGGTCATGTGGTCCGCAGCAAAGACAGCGTTAGCGCGGGGCAGGGCGTGAGCCTCACCTTTGCGGACGGGAAGCGCGCCGCCGTGATTGCGGGAGGAACGACTGTAAAGGCAAAACCGACGAAACAGACGAAAGTCTCCAAGCCCGAAACCCCGCAAGGCGACCTATTCTAACCGCCATTCCCTCTTCGCTTTCGCGCCACAACCCGTTATAGCGCCCTCATGAATAGTTTTTTTCAAAATCAAGGCGAAGCGCAACTCCATTACGGCGCATCGGATTTCACCATTATGAAGCCGGGGGCCTTTGTCGTCTGCGCGGTTACGGGCGAGAAAATTCCGCTGGAACGCCTGCATTATTGGAATGATGACCGCCAAGAGGCATATAAAGACGCGGCCGCAAGTCTCGAAGCCCATAAAAAGGCGAATGCGTAATGCGGGGCATAGGCCTGACAATTTTGGCGATGGCGTTTGCTACGCTCGCCTCTGCCGAACCTTTACTGTCCCACCCCCCTTCAATTGACTGCTCAGGCATGGCCCAGCAAGGCGGGCTTATCGTTTGCCGCACGGAGCCGAATGCGAAAGTTAAAATTGCGCGCGGGGAAGACGATTTCTATTTTGAAAATGCCGACGAGAACGGCGTTCTCTTTGTTGGCTTTGACCGTGACGAGAACGATAATTTTGTTGAGTATGCAGGTGAACGGGTGAGCTTTGATTTGCCCTCTCGCGATTATGACACGTCCAAAATCGACGGCCTGCCGTCCAATATGGTTAATGAATATAGCGAAGAAGAATTAAAACGTATCCGCGCCGCCACAGCCCGTAAAAAAGTCGGCTTTGCCTCGCGCGAAGAAGAGATAGGTTTTAAGGACGGATTTATTTATCCAATTCAAGCGGACTATATTAAAACGACAAATTTCGGCGCTCAGCGTATTTTGAACGGCGTGCCGAAAAAACCGCATTACGGCGTGGACCTCGCCGCGCCGAAAGGCACGCCGATTGTTGCGCCCGCAGACGGCATTGTCTCCATGGCGGATGAAGATATGTATTTCGAAGGCTCGCTCCTGCTCATTGATCATGGTCAGGGTCTCATAAGCTATTATCTCCATATGGAAGATATAGTCGTTGAGGACGGTCAACATGTGAAGCAAGGCGAACAGGTCGCGACCGTCGGGACAAAGGGCCGCTCAACCGGGCCGCATTTGTGCTGGCGTTTGAAATGGCGCAACCGTAATCTTGATCCGGAACTCCTCACAGAATGGCCTTCAGAAAGCTAATTGATCATGTCGCCAATTAAATCCGACCCCCATCCGGCCGCGCCGCTCCCTGACGAATGTCAGACCATGAAGGATGTCCGGAAAGGTGTCGATAGTCTTGACCGCGAATTGGTGCGCCTTCTCGTAATCCGCCAAGGCTATATGCACGCCGCCGCGCGCATTAAGAAAACGCGTGATGCTGTTTATGACGAAGAGCGCATCGAAGATGTTGTCGCCAAAGTGTTAGGGGAGGCAAAAAAGCAGGGCCTCTCGGCCGACATCGCTGAGCCGGTCTGGCGGAAATTGATTGAACGCTGCATCGCACATGAATTTGATCAATGGGATGCCACGAAAGGCCGGAAGAGCGCTTAAGCCGGGTAATGACGGGGGAGAATGAAACCCGTCGCCTCCAACGCCGGGCAACTTCGCCATAATCCTGCATTTCATTTCCCGGATAAAATGCTGACCGGACTATGGCTCCGTCGCATCCAAAAAGGCTGCCATCCAGAATAAAGGCGCATTCCAATTAATTGTGACTTCGTTCAATGTCCACGCACCGTGGTTATCGACATAACAGGTTTGCGGGGCGCAGCGCCCCTTAATAGTTTCCGCTACAGGGTCGCTCATATTATCATTATTCGGACCGCCAGACAGAATGCCTGCGGGCGGGTCGGGGCGGTCTGAAATTTCAGATTTGGCCCAGAAACGGTGATGCGGGTTCTTGAAAGGATTATCGCCATAGCCTGTAATATAGCTATAGCCCGTCGGGTTTCGTCCGAGCAGATAATCCATCAAATCGACGACGCCGTCGCGATATTTCCGCTCGCCTGTCAATTGAAAGGCCGTGCCGAGGAGAATAGCGCGATTTGTCAGAGCGGAGTTACTACCCCAATAATAGATTTCTGAATAATAGGGAAAGTGAAGTTTTTCTATTTCGGTGTCGGCGAGATAAGTGTCAGCTTCACGAATAATATAATTAATTTCTGACGTTTGGCTTTTTCCTAAAAGGCTAATCGACAACACTCCTAATGTTGAAGTGTTGTTAAAGCTGGGTTGGGCATACCCGGTAACTTCCTTTGCGAGAGTCAAATTGCGGTCAATGCGTTTTAACTTTGAATTTGTAGCAAATTTTTCGGCAATAGCCCACATTGTCTCATCAGCGTAATTCATATCACTATAAGGCCCGCCTCCGTTAAAATTATTATAGCTATAAATATCAGAGTTTAGTTCTCCCCCCATCATTGCTTTTTCTGAGGCTGCAGCGCACCTCTTCGAAAATGCAGGATCAATCTCTGCCCAAATCCGCGCGCATTGCGCTCCAATTGCCGCGAGGTTCAATGTCGCGCCCGTACTAGGTGGATAGAGATAATGCGTTTCTTTATCCTCATGCGGCATAATATTGCCCGTCCAGTTCTCCCCATGGACTTTGTGATGCACCATGCCGGAGGCATCGACTTCGGTCAGTTTAAGCGGTTCGCCTTCATCCTGCTTTCCGACAGGCAATTTCATCATTGTGCCATCCGGCACTTGCATGGAAAGCATCCATTCAATGTTATACCGCGCCTCGTCCAGCAAGTCGTTCACGCCGTTTCCGGCTTCCGGAATATTGACTTTTCCATCGGCGAAGCTTTCGCCGAATTGCTCATAGGCATTGAGAAGGGTCCAAGTGGTAATACCGGCATTGACGACATATTTGCCGTGATCGCCCGCATCATACCACCCGCCCGTCACATCCAATTCATAATCACATCCGGGCCAATTCGTTCCCCACATGTCTTTACCTTCAAAACAGGTGACAATTTCTTTTGTATGTCCGGCAGGACGGGCATGTTCGACTTTTACATAAGGCGTCTCAATCGGAATGCCTGCTCGGGCATGATAGAAATAGGCCAGCGCATCGTATTTCAGAGATTTATAGAGGTCTTTGGTTATGTCGAAGCTTGGGCTCTGGGCGCCGTTGACGGTCAGATAATAATCCTCGCCCAACTTATTAAACTTTGAGAAATCAATTTTGTTGAGATGTTGCTGCGCCGTTTTGGAGTAGCCGACAGTTTCAGTTATTCCGTCCAAAACCACCTCGCCGCTTTCGCTGTGAAGCGACCAAGAGGCAGGGCTGTCTAATTTCCCCCGGAAAAAAGCGAGCTTGTTGCTGTCAGGCGAAAATCCGTGTTGATTGACATAAATCGGATTTGCCTCAGAAAACAAGGCAACGCCGTCACTTGAAGGCGAAATTTTAGAGTTTTCACGCGCTTGATCCTGATTTTGACTTTGAGCGTCAGCGCCGCATGCCGCCAAAAATGCCGCAACTGGAATTAAATAGTTACGCATCTTTATCTCGCCAATAAAGTTTCTTAGGCCACCGTCTGTGTACCCAAAACCACTGAGCGGGTTTTTCCCGGATGCGATCTTCGATGAATTGTGTCACGTTTGTCACGCCATTTTTAACATCATTGTCTTTGTCGCCGGTCTTCGTCAACTCTAATGGCGAATAAAAAGTGACGGTGAAATCCGACCCATTGCGGGTGATCGCCATAGGGAGGAGAGGGCGTCCCGTTTTAAGGGCGAGCCGTGTCGCCCCCTGGGCGGTCATGGCCTCTGTCCCGAAAAAGGGAATAGGCAAACCTGTGTTGAATTTTTGGTCGTTCAGGATTGCAATGCTCTCGCCGTTATTCAGTGCTTCAAATAATTCCCGCCCGCCTTTATGGGTGGATTTCTGGACAAGGAACTTTGTACCGTAGGCTTCGCGTTTCTCCCGCACCCGGCGGTCAATATGCGGGTTATTTATTTTACGATAGGTTATCCGTACGGGTAGACCCGACTGCGTCAGAACAGTGGCCATAACTTCCCAATTCGCGAAATGCCCGGTTACGATTATGGCCGGGGCATTGGCTTTGAATATATCTAACCCTTCGACCGTCACGCGCGATCCCTTAAAAGCTTTTACACGGTGGAGGAGCGGGAATTCGGCAAAGGTACGCCCGATATTGTCCCATTGATCCTGGAGTAGTTTATTTAACTCTGCTTCGGGCATATCCGGAAAAGCGATTTGAAGTCCGGTCTTGGCAATTTTTTGTTTTGAGGTCAGCGGCCCGATTTTTCGGACAATCCATCCGCCGGTCGCCGAAATCCAAGAAAAAGGAAACAGGTTGAGAACAAAGCTGACCACATCATAGGCGAAAGCTTCCAGGCGCCAGGCCAATTTTTGCCCAAAAGAAACCTGCACTAACTCGCCGCCCGAATGATCGGATGGAGTAGTCGGCGAATGGTAAGCTCGTCTTCAAAGACCACTTTCACGGGCCAGGCATGAATGCCTTTGCGGTAGCCTTGCGGCAGGCGGACATGGTCTTTCTCTGTCGTTACCAGAGACGCATCATATTCACTGGCGAGCAGGAACAGGCTTTCAATATCGGCGTCGTCATAAGGGTGGTGGTCGGCAAAAGGCACTTCCTCGACAATTTCCCCGCCATGGCGGCGCAGCGCGTCGAAAAACTTATTGGGCCGTCCTATTCCGGCAAAGGCATAAAGCTTGCCGCGAGGCGGTTCGCTTTGCGCGGCGAGATAGGCGGGTATCACGACTTGCCCTTCGAGCTGTTCTGCCAGATGATCGTCTATTTCATAATCCGGCGTCGGCTTCATCAGGATAACCGCGTCTGTGCGGGAAAGCGCGTCTTTCAGCGGCTCGCGCAAGGGGCCGGCAGGGAAGACGCAGCCATTGCCAAATCCGACCTCGGCATCGACAACCAAGAGCGACAATGTCTTGGTGAGCTGTGGATTCTGATGCCCGTCATCCATGACAATTAATTGCGCGCCGTGGCTTCGCGCGGCTCGGGCGCCATCATCACGGCCTTCGGACACCCAAACAGGGCCGTGCCGGGCGAGCAAAAGAGGTTCGTCCCCGACATCTGCCGAGGTGTGGCGTTCATGAACGGGAATAGGGCCTTTCAACTGACCGCCATATCCGCGAGTCAGGCCCACCGCATTGAGCCGCATCCGCCGAAGGCTCTGGAGAAGGTATATCACAACGGGCGTTTTTCCTGTTCCGCCCATTGTTGCATTGCCGACACAAATCACCGGGATGCCGACATCGTAACTCTGCGTGGTCTTAAACCGCCGTCGCACGGCTTTAGTATAGAACCAAGACAGGGGCGACAACAGCGTGCGGATAATCGGAGCGGCGTCTCTCCCATGGCGGTGATTCCAGAAATCCGGCGGGCGCATCAAAGTAGCTCTTCCAGAGCGCGAACCGTAATTTCCAAGCTGCCGGACATCTCGGCGGCAATCGCGCTCGCTTTATCCGTCATTTCGGGCAAGGTTTTTGGGTCGGTCATCATCGTTCTGACTATTTGGGCAAGGTCGTCTGTTTCTTCAACCACTTTAACCGCACCGGAGTCGATATAAGGCGCATAAACTTCGGCGAAGCTTTTGAAATGCGGCCCGGTCAGCGTCGGCACGGACAGGCGCACAGGCTCCAGCGGGTTATGCCCCATCAGCTCTGGCGAAAAAGACCCGCCGACCACCGCCAAATCACCCAGAGAATAGGCCAGTCCCATCTCGCCGAGCGTATCAAAGAGGTAAATATCCGTTTTGGCGGTGGGGTTTTGACCTTTGGAGCGCTGCGCAAACTTCAGGGTCGGATGTCCGCCGAGGAGCATACGCGACGCGGCGTCGCCCGGGTGACGCGGGACCAGAATGAGCAAGCCCTCCTCTTTAATCTCTTTCTGCGCCTTGATGAAAACGTCCATCTCTTCGGCGTGGACACTCGCCGCAATCCAGACGGGACGGGCGCCTAGAGAGGTTTTGAGGCTTTTTCTTTCCGCCGCGTCGAAAGTCAATGTCGGCGCGTCATATTTCAGATTGCCCACCGAGGTGAGAGGCGTATCCACAAATTGCGAGAGTCCAATAGCGGTTTTTTCATCAGCGGGTAGAACACGGTCAAAACAGCTAAAGACCTGTTTTGCGAAAGCCTCCCGCCTTGCCCAGCCCTCAATTGATTGCGTGCCCATCCGCGCGTTTACCAACGCCATCGGAATACCTGCTCTATCCGTTTTCAAGACGAGGGTCGGCCAGATTTCCGACTCCGCCCAAATGGCCAGATCCGGCTTCCAATGTTTCAGAAACCTCGCGACATATTGCGGTGCATCAAACGGCGCGTATTGATGAAAGGCGCGCTTCGGCAGTTTTTTCGCCATTATCTCGGCCGAGGTCACCGTTCCACTCGTCACCAGAACCGACCGCCCCGGCGTCTCAAGCAGGCGCGCAATCAATGGCATCATCATCGTCGTTTCGCCGACAGACGCACCGTGCATCCAGATGAGCGTCCCTTTGGGCCGTTTGCGCTGGGTCAGGCCATAGCGTTCCGACAGCCGCCGCGCATCTTCTTTGCCCGCCCGAACGCGGCGGCGCAGCCAAAGCGGCAGAAACAGCGATAACCCCCGCATCAATAAGCCATAAATCCACGCGGTCATAGGTCGGATTTCTTGGGGGCAGGCTCCACAGGGACGTGGCCGAAATCGCGATCAGCGTGAGCGAGCAGGGCGTTCATCTCTGTTTCTATCGCCATCCGCAGCGCGTCTATCTTGGCGTCATCAGCGTCAGCCTCCACGCGCACAGGCGTGCCCCAGATAATCTTGCCTCGCCCGAACGGCAGTGGCAGGACAAAGCGGTCCCAGCTGTTAAATTGCTTGCGAGATTTCACCGCGAACAAACAGGGCAATATCGGCGCCCCCGTCATCTTGGCCAGACGCAACGGCCCGTCGCCGAGCCTTTGCCTTGGCCCGCGCGGCCCGTCCGGCGTAATCACGATACAGCCGCCGCGCTCTATCGCGCCGACAATATCCCGGCTTGCTTTTTCGCCGCCTTTCGCGCGGTCACTTCCCGCTTTTTTCGTCGAGCCGCGGATAGAGCGCAGCCCCAGAAAGCGGCACGTCCACGCCACAATCGCCCCGTCGCGGGAGCGCGAAATCAACACATGCGGCAAAGCGTAAGAGCGTTTCCACGCCGAGGTGAGCATTAAAAACCGCGAATGCCAAGTCAGCGCGATAACGCCGTCCCTGCCCGCAATGATCGGCGCGGCGCGGCTGGCGTGTTCGACCTCCCACCGCGTGGTATATTTCACCAAAGTCATATAGGCGGCGACGAGCCCCCCCAAAAACCAAGCAATGACAGCCGCCATCCATGATGAGCGCATCAAGCGTTTGAACACGCGCATCCCTCCTGTTAAGTGCGGCTATAGTCTTCCTTTCGGGCATAGGTCATATGGCGCTTAATCTCAACAACTCTGCTGACAGAAAACGCGCCAATCGCGAGGCCCTTTGGGGCGATCACGGATTTCTGCGCCTCTGGCTTCATAACCACCATCATATTGGCGGCGATATGTATCGCGCCGTACAGCCCAATGCCAAACGTGTGGGTAAACTTGCCGAAATGGGGATAAAGACCATCATCAACCTACGCGGGGAAAGCCCGAAAGGCTTTTACTGGCTGGAACGCGAAGCCTGCGAAAAACACGGCATTCGCTTCATCGATTTTCGAATGTATAGCCGCGACGTCCATAGCGTCACCCGCCTCAAAGGCGCGCGCGATTTGTTTAAGCGCATAGAATACCCCGCCCTCATGCACTGCAAATCCGGCGCTGACCGTGCGGGGATGATGGCCGTCCTCTACCGCCACTTCGTCATGGGCGACACCATCGCCGAAGCCGTCCACCAGCTTGATGTCAAATACGGCCATATCAAACAGGGCAAGACAGGCATGCTCGACTTCTTTTTTGAAGAGTATCTGACCTATAATGAACACACCCCGACAGATTTCATGGACTGGGTCGAGGGGGTCTATGATCAGGCCGATGTGAAAGCGCGGTTCAAGGCGGGGAAGGTCGGGAGCGCGGTGACGGAAGGGGTTTTGCAGCGGGAGTAGGGGGAGTGGCTACGGTGCCATCCCAGACGACAGCCGAGTGTATTCTTAGAGCAGTTCAAATTTTTAATATATGATTTAAATGGCCTAAAGTATTAGTGAGTTGTATTATTACAATTGAGGATTATAATTATTTAAATAAGTCGGCATAAATCTTTTGTCCCATCTTATTGTATTGGCTGGATTTGTAATTTTGGTAAGAAGAAAAGTTAAAGTCCTTGAATTTCTCTAAATACTCCTTATGGGTAAGAGGTTCGCCTTCTTTGAGCTGCTCTCTCAAACAGGCCAAAATAGCGTTGATATTTAGTGTCGTTAAAACTCTATCGTCTACAGACCGAGCAGCAGTCCACGTACCTTTCGGAGAATTCTTTTTTAAGGCCAGGAGAATTGCGTTAATTTCTGTTGTGCAATATTCAATATATTTCTCTAACTTTTTATAGTCATTAGTTTGATATTCCTTTTTTCCTATCAATCCGTTTTTCCCTCTGCCATCCCAGTGATCGAAAAGGTTTGTTGTTCTATCTCCTTTGGTGTTTTTTTCTTTAGGTATTCTAACTAAGTGGCTTAGTTGGAATTTCACTATAGATGCCGGCTTCAGTTTTTCAGTTTCGAAAAAGTATTTTTCAATGACACCTTGTAGTGCACCTGATTTATCAAGCTCGGATATTACCCTACTAGCGATAGCATGATCTGAAAATGGTTGCACTAATGTTTCTATAGATAGGCTCAGAGCCGGTGGTAGTGGCTTCTGATTAGTGTTAATCTCTAAGAAAAGTTTAGCTTCAAATTCTTGTCTCTGTTCTGAAGTATATGTTTTTGGAAATATGATTGCCGTTGCAAGTAGGTTTTGTTTTTTTCGTCGTGTTTGCATTTCTTTCTCGGAAGGTTCCCCGACGTAAAATGATAGAATTCTGTGTTGGCCATCTACAACCCCAATAGTATTCGGGCCGTGACCAATGGACACCGATCCAGTTTTCAGGCCTGACACAGAAGACACTGGTTGCTTTGGGCTGTTTTCCAGCACTTTCGTGTCGGAGGGTAACGTGATTATTACATTGTTCATAAAAACATGACCGTCTTGTACGATGTATTTTCTAATCTCATTTATTTTTTTAGGGACTACCATTCTCTGATAGGCGTTTATATCTGCTGACCAGCCTTGTTTTCTTAATACATAAACAGAGTTTAGAATAGTCTCAGCAGCAATATACAAACTAATTACTTTAAAACCCGCTGGTAGGTTTGCTTTCGAATTCGACAGTATTAAACAATCGTGATCACTTTTTGGGTGAGAGGATGAGATTTGACCCCCATTCCCTACATTAATAGAATTAACTCCTAAAAACTGAAAAAACTCTGGTAACGAAGTCTGTTTAATGGCTCGAGAAATTGCGTAGAAATATCTAAGAACTGAATAGTCAAGAAACTTTATTTCAGAGCTTTTCTTCTTTTGCTTTTCGTCGATTTCATATCGACTACAATAGACAATTTTTACAATGCATTCATTTTCATCATAGTTTTTTACAAAATCAGTGTCTTCTAGTTCTTCTAGAGATCGTAAATATGAAATGAAGTGTGCGTACTTTTTCTCGATTCTCAAATAAAGCGCCAGCTTCTTCTTAAAGTGTTCGGAAGGCTTTTCAGCGGTTGTTCTCTCGACAATTACGATTAGGTTTTCATATAAAAAAACGTCATCAGTATCCGATGTAAACCCATCAAATGTGAACTCATAATCTCTTAAGTCTGTTATTTCAGTGAATCCAGCATCGCGAAAGCTTCCACGCAACATACGGGTATGTGAACTTTTTATTCGAGCTAAAGCTTTCTCCGCTTTAGACAGCTTCTTTCTGCGTTTTTTCTTTTTTTTAGCTATAGCCATTCGTCCGGAACTTTCGCAACCTTCTGTTTTTTATTTGGCTTAATAACATTCTTGTATCCAGGTCGAATTCTTAGGGTGCCTTTTTTCAACTCTTCAAGACGAGCTTTGGATATTTTTATGTAATTCTTGTCTAAGTCGACCCCTATTGAATTTCTACCATTTGCATATGCCGCAAGTACAGTTGTTCCGGAGCCTAGGAATGGATCTAAAATTGTGTCCCCCGGATTTGAGCAAGCCAGTATAAATCTTTCGGCTAACGCAAAAGGAAACTGACAAGGGTGTGAAGTTTTCTCCACATGATTTGACTTAACGTTTGGTATTTTCCAAATAGGTTCATTTCTAAAAAACTCTTCAGCACTAAACTCCCAAAAGTCACTCGGGTTTTTCCCTTTCGGATTACCAGATAACTTGCCCCCATCAGCATTAGATTTTCTTTTTCCGGGATATAGTTGAGGGACTCGGATGGGATCCAGATTGAATGTATATTCGTCGCTGCGTGTGAACCACAAAGCTGTTTCGTATCGACCAGAAAGCCGCTTTTGCGCGTGCAAACCAAAATTAAATTGCCAAATAACTCTGTTCCTAAGCTTGAATCCAAGTTTTTTAAATATTGGATAAGTCAGAATGTCCAAGGGAAAAATTTCGGTATCTGATACGTGGTTGCCAGTTTGCCAAACAATGCTGCCAGATTTTGATAATTTTGGCTCGATCTCTTTAATAATAACTTCCAGCCAGTCTATATACTCATCTAAGGATAGACGCCGCTCTTTCTCATACTCTTTACCAATATTATAAGGAGGCGAAGTTACGACAAGATCTATAGATTCATCTTCGATCGATTTAGTGGCAATTTCGATTGGTTTATTTATGAAAAGAGCATCAGTCATTACTAATCTACCTTACGAAGCTTTTTTCAGCATGCAATCAATTTCCTGCTATATTCAAACCAATTTTGGTGTTTTCCTCAGGCTATGCATTTAGACATTTTGGATTATTATTTTGATTGTCGTAAGCCGTTAGGAAAATCCTGCTGAAGGGGATGGCTCCTCAATATATTTTTATCAATCCCCTGTTTCCAAACAAAACTCACTTTTCTAATCCTCACTTTCGATTTTGCCCTTATATTTATTAAGTTGTTTAGTCGAAGCGGTGCTTCGGCTTTGCAATTTTGGTTCGGGCCGGA
>CAJXPX010000005.1 GCA_913058335.1 uncultured Hyphomonadaceae bacterium | reverse complement strand
CCCTGAAATCAGAGCCTTTGGCTGAAATAAAAAGGAATCGTTCTCTTTCCCTTCCCATGGGGAGAAGGAAAAAGATGGAGAGAAGGAAAAAGATGGGGAGAAGAAAAAAGGAAAAAAGAGAAGAAATGACGGAGGGCATAAAAGGTAAAGCCCCCATAAAAAAACGGGCCCTCAGGCCCGCTGTTTTTACCTATCCCCGTCCGCGATAAGGCGGCACGCCCTGGTCTGGAATCCAAACGCCTTCAGGTGCCTTGCCATGTTGGTAGAACACATCAATCGGAATGCCGCCTCGCGGATACCAATAGCCGCCAATGCGTAGCCAGGTCGGCTCTATCTCTTTGACCAGACGTCTGCCGATGCCCGTTGTACAGGCTTCGTGAAAATCGCCATGATTACGAAAACTACCGAGAAAGAGCTTGAAGGCTTTACTTTCGACGATCCAGTCCTTGGGGCAATAATCTACAACCAGATGAGCAAAATCGGGCTGGCCTGTGACCGGACAAATAGACGTAAATTCCGGGGCCACCAAGCGCACCATATAGGGTTCCGGGCAAGGGTTTTTGACACGTTCTAAAACGGCGTCGTCCGGCGATTGCGGAAGGGCCTTGTTTTGCCCTAACTGGTCCAAGTCATTATAGCGGTCAGTAGCCATGGCGTTGTCCTTTTCAACTGCGCCAGCGGTTAGACTAGCCCGACTTTAAACTCAAGTCCGGGCTGCGGTTCCCGCCGCGGCCTGTCTTCGCTTGAGGCGGCTTCCAATCCATTTGCCGCCGGGGACCTCAATATAATGATAAGTCAAATGAGACATCATTATCACGGCGGCCAGATAAGGTATAAGGTAAAGATCCCCGGCCCAGCCAGACCCGTCGCCGCCGCTGACAATACCAGGGAACAGCCGCGTGCCGACCACGCCGAAGATAATCGCCAAAAAGAAATGGTTCATATAAACGGAATAAGATATCTTTGCGAGGTAACGAAAGACCGGCAGCCCCATAAATTTCGAGATATAACCGCCGTCCATCGCAAAAAGCACAACAAAGCCTAAAATTAATGGCGCGGCAAAAAATTGGAGAATTCCGCCTGAGAAATAAATGAACACAGAGCAAATGACGAGATATATAACTTCTAAAACAGAAGCCATTTTAAGCGTCATAGTCTTAGCGGTGGTCGGATTGGCCTCTTGACGGCTTCTGACTTTTGAATAGGCCCACGCCCCCAAGACACCAGTGAAAAATCCGCCAAGGCAGCGCAGGAAGCCGTAGTCATAAGTAATGTCCATATTGGGCTTTAGGTTATACAAAGCCGCATAAGCTCCCCCGACACCCAAGGCCATAAGCGCAAAATGCCAGAGCTTTTTCGGCGGCGCCCAAAGCATCATGGCGGCAAAAACAAAATAGGCAAAGAATTCCACGCTTATGGTCCAGCTCGGGGCATTAAAGCTGAGTGAGTTGTTAAGGCCCATTGAATGGGTGAGAGTCAAATTTGTGAATGCAGACCACCAATTATCAGCCGCCTCTGGCGAGAAGGGCAAAACCTCCCCCGGTTCATGCGTGGCCAGTCCGACTTTGTGCGCCCAAAGCCTGAACAAGGCAAACGCGAAGAATAAGCCGAACGTAAATAAATGGAGCGGGTATAAACGCGCAAACCGCCTCCCAATGAAAGACTTGGCTTGAGAGGCATTTTGCAAATTATTTCGGTACAGGGTGAACATCAAAAAGCCGGAAAAAGCAAAAAACATATCCAGCATGAAAAAGGCGTCATCAATAAAAGTTCGATAATTCAGGTAAGAAAACCAGTTCGTATGATGCACAGCGATCAAAATGGCGAAAAGCCCTCTAAACCCGTCAAGCGCCGCAAAATAAGGGCGTGCGGCCAGTTTGGCTTTGATTTTTGCAGGTTTAGCAGGTGAGATCATGCCTTCCCTTACACTTTGGACACAAAAATAGTCTTAACGGAACGAGAGCAAGGGCAGACACGTAGTATAGGTGTCTAATGAAAGGAGACATCAAAATGGAAAAAGAACATGTAAAATCCGCCGGAAACAAAGCCGCTGGTAAAGCCAAGGAAAAAATCGGTGAAGCTACTGATGACAAAAGTCTGGAAGCCAAAGGTAAATATCAGCAGGCCAAAGGTAAAGCTCAGGAAGCTGTTGGCGACACCAAAGACGCTCTGGACTGAAACTTAGTTAGGACCGATGAAATGACTGATGACCATGAAAAGGCCAAAGCCAATCGGCAGGACGGAAAAATAAAAGAAAAAATCGGTGACGCCACTGATAACCCGTCTTTGAAAGCCAAAGGCAAACTTCAACAGGCAAAAGGTGATCTCCAGGAAGTTATTGGGGATGCTAAAGATGCCTTGAAAGTTGATATTAGCTCTTAGGCTTATTCTTCAGTCAAACTTAATGAAGCGCTTTCATTTCATATTGAAATGAGGCGCTTTTTTATGCGGCTTACTTGGAAATATAGCGAGACGACCAAGCCGCCAGAACCCGTCCGACGTAATCTGCGTCTTTGGGGTTTCGCAATAAGAGATGGTCGGCGCCGTCCAAACTGACAAAGCTTTTGGGATGTCGAGCCATACTGTAAATATGCGCTGCGTTTTCGATACCCACAACGGCGTCTTGCGGGGAATGGAATATCAGGAGCGCCTGCGGGAGATCGCCTATTTCCATTGCAATGTCCTGATTTTCAATGTCATCCAGAAATTGTTCTTTGATTATAAAGGGGCGTCCCCCAAGAAGAACCTTCGCCTCCCCTTCTTCCTCAATCTCTTCAAGTTGATCGGCAAATTGGTGAACAATATGAGTTGTGTCGCAAGGTGCGCCGATTGTGGCCACGGCTTTACATTCCGGAATTTCGTCGGCGACCTTAAGCGCCGCGGTCCCGCCAAAGCTATGGCCGATAAGAATGCAGGGCGGCATTTCATTATCACGGAGATATTTCGCTGCGGCCAAAATGTCAGCAACATTTGAGGAAAAATTCGTATCAGAGAAATTTCCGTCTGATTGGCCCAGCCCGGTAAAATCAAACCGCAACATACCGTAGCCTTCTTCGACCAAAGCCTTGGATATGGTCCGGATCGGTTTTAAGTCTTTGCCGATGGAAAAACCATGCGCAAATAGAGCCCAGCCTTTAATTTCGTCGCCATCCGGACGGTCAAGCCTCGCGGAGAGGTCATCCCCAAAGGCGCCTTTGAAGGATATGTTTTCGCTTTGCATGGTTTACCCTCTCTTTTTCGAGGGCGTAGCGCAAGTCACCATGTATTAAAACGCATTTTGGAAGGCCTTCAGGAACGTCTCCAAATCAGCTTCTGGCAGATGGTTAATTCCCGCTGCGGCAGAGCGTCCGCCGCCCGTTTCAAATTGCATGGCCAGATCATCCGCGCCGTCTCGCTTGGAGAGAGGCGCGCGCAGGCTCACCAGAAACCCGCCCGGCTTTTGCGTCAGCACAGCGTGAGCGCGATTCGGAAAAGTCTGCGCCAGTTCATTTCCGTGAAGTCCCGACATGCGGCGCGATGAAGCGGCGTCCGGAAGGATAACCGCGTAATGGCTCTCTGTCTCTACAATGACTGAGCCTTCCCCCATAGCGCCGAGGTCTGCCTCATATCCGGCTTCGAGTTGGGCATAAATTCCGGTCTTGGCGGAAAGGAATTTCATGGGGGTTTCAAACCTGACAAGTTCACGAAACAAAGCCTCGGGGTGGAAGTGTAAATCCGACAGATCCGCGCCGTACCCGTTATAATTTATCAACAGGCCGAGACGCTCCAACGCCTCTAAGGGGAGATCGAGATGAGATGCTTTTTGACGTGCCAGAGCCGGAAAATTATCGCCAAACGCCGCCGTTACCGCCCAGGCACGGTAAGCCTCTCCGAGATAATCATCAACGAGAAGCGCCGTGCAAATCTCGGGCGAGGTATCAATAAAGGTTTCAAGGCTTGGATGATCCGGAATGGGATCGGCATGATGGTGATCGAAATAGTAAACTTCCGCTCCGGCCGTCAGAATACGTTCCAAAGAATCCCGGTTTCGAGACAAAGAAATATCCAAAACAGTAACGCGGTCATTCTGCCCCGCATCGACACGCTTTAGCAGTTCAATGTCGCGTTTGCGGCCTGTAACAAGTTGCGATTCGCGCGGGTCCGCCAAACGGAGCTGAACAAGCGATAAAATCCCGTCCGCATCCCCGTTAAAGACATCAAAATCCGCCATAATTAAACCTGTCTAAGCCTCGTCGTCATCAGAAAGGCTCTTGAACTGCGTTTCCAGATAAGCCTTCTCCAATAGATAATCGACGATCTTTTTCGCACATTCTTCTGCGCTGCTGCCCACAGTATTGACCGTAATTTCAGCTTTTTCAGGGGCTTGGTATTCAGAATCAATCCCGGTGAAATTTTTAATTTCTCCGGCTCTGGCGCGGGCATAAAGGCCTTTCACGTCCCGAGATTCAGCGACCTCAAGCGGAGTATCTACGAAAATCTCTATGAACTCATCTTCGGCCAGCATTTCGCGAATTGAATCGCGCTCTGCCCGATAAGGCGAGATAAACGCCGCCATGGTTATTAATCCGGCGTCGAGCATCAGTTTCGAGACTTCGCCAATACGCCGAATATTCTCAATCCTGTCCGCTTTGGTGAAACCAAGATCACGGTTCAACCCATGACGGACATTGTCTCCGTCCAACGTATAGGTATGTTTTCCTATGGCCTGTAATTGCTTGTCCACGAGGTTTGCAATCGTTGACTTCCCGGAGCCTGAAAGCCCGGTAAACCAAAGCAGGACGGGCTTTTGGCCTTTCTGTTCTGATCGCGCGGCTTTATCGGTAGCCATATCTTGCCAAACGACATTTTGCGCCCGCCGGAGAGCAAAGTTCAACATTCCCGCCCCGACCGTTGCATTGGTCTGGCGGTCAATAAGAATGAAAGCCCCGGTATGACGATTATTTTTATAGGGGTCGAACGCAATCGGTTTGGACAAACTCAGATTGACAATGCCGATTTCATTCAGCTCTAATGTCTTAGCGGCAACCTCAGAAAAGTCATTAATATCAATGCGGTGTTTCAAAGTCGTCACGCGCGCCGGAGTGTTAGAGTTTGTCGTTTTTAATAAATATTGGCGGCCCGGAAACAATTTGCTCTCGTCCATCCAGATGATGTTGGCTTGAAACTGGTCGGCTTGCTCCGCCGGGGCATCCGTCCGGCAAATCATATCGCCGCGCGAAATATCAATCTCGTCTTCAAGTGTCAAAGTGACGGCCATATCTTCGCGGGCCGTTTTCTTAGTGCCGTCAAAAGTCACAATTTCTTTGACATAAGAGCGCTTACCCGACGGCGTGACGATTATTTCGTCGCCCTGATTGATGACGCCTGCCGCAATGGTCCCGGAAAAGCCCCGGAAATCAAGGTTGGGGCGATTGACCCACTGAACCGGAAGACGGAACGGCGCTTCTAGAGATTGTTGTTCGACATCGACATTTTCCAGATAGTTCAGAAGCGTTGGTCCCTGATACCATCCGGAACGGTCGGAACGCTGAATAACATTATCGCCGTCTAATGCAGATATTGGAACGCAAATAATATCTTTAAAATCAAGGTCTTTCGCAAACTTCCGAAAGTCAACTTCGATATTATTGTAAACGGATTGATCAAACCCGTTTAGATCCATTTTATTGATCGCCACAACAACATGCCGAATACCAAGAAGCGAGGCAATATAGGCGTGACGGCGGGTTTGCTCTTGCACGCCGTATCGGGCGTCAATCAACAAAATGGCGACATCAGCCGTAGAGGCGCCTGTCGCCATATTGCGGGTATATTGAACATGGCCGGGTGTGTCCGCGACAATGAATTTCCGCTTATCGGTTGAAAAGAATCGGTAGGCGACATCAATAGTAATCCCCTGCTCGCGTTCTGCTGCGAGGCCGTCCACTAAAAGGGCAAGATCCATTTTATCGCCTTGAGTCCCGGATTTCTTAGAATCCTTCTCAATGCTGGCCAGCTGATCTTCGTAAATAAGCTTTGAATCGTAAAGCAATCGGCCAATCAGAGTTGATTTACCGTCATCCACAGATCCACAGGTGATAAAACGCAGATAGGATTTATTTTCCTGCGCCTGAAGATAGGCCTGAATATCCGTTGCGATTAAGTCGTCGAGATGGGCCATTAGAAATACCCCTCTTCTTTTTTCTGTTCCATCGAGGCCCCGGCATCCGAGTCGATGACCCGGCCTTGGCGCTCAGAGGTCGTGGTCAAAAGCATTTCCTGAATGACCTCTGGCAAGGTTGCCGCTTCGCTTTCCACGGCGCCTGTCAAAGGGTAGCAGCCCAGCGTGCGGAAACGCACGGATTTCATATCCGGTGTTTCTCCCTCATTTAAAGGCATACGATCATCATCCACCATGATCAGAACGCCGTCTCGCTCTACGACAGGGCGCGGCTTGGACAAATAAAGGTCGGGAATAGGAATCGCTTCGCGGTGGATATATTGCCAGATATCCAGCTCTGTCCAATTAGAAAGCGGGAAAACACGCATGCTCTCGCCCTTTTGAACGCGAGTATTATAGATATTCCAAAGTTCCGGGCGTTGGTTCTTGGCGTCCCAACGATGATTTTCAGACCGGAAAGAGAAGATGCGTTCTTTCGCGCGGGATTTTTCTTCATCCCGGCGCGCGCCGCCAAAGGCCGCATCGAATTTATACTTATCCAAAGCCTGTTTCAGGCCCTGTGTTTTCATAATATCTGTATGCACAGCGGAACCGTGAGTAAATGGTCCCACATCCTGTTCAATCCCGTCCGGGTTGATATGAACAATAAGCTCCATGCCGACATCTTTGGCGCGCTGATCGCGAAATGCGTACATATCCTTGAATTTCCAGCGCGTATCGACATGCATCAAAGGGAATGGTGGAGGAGACGGATAAAAAGCTTTTTGCGCCAGATGCAGCATAACCGAGCTGTCTTTCCCGACAGAATAAAGCATAACGGGATTTTCACATTGTGACGCGACTTCGCGCATAATGTGAATACTTTCGGCCTCTAGTCGATCAAGGTGAGTGAGGGATAAGCCGGATTCCGCCGCGACTTCTCTTTCCATCACAGTCAATTTCGCCAGCGCTTGTTCGTGGGTCTTCGTTGTCAGAGAGCCGCCATCCTGCAATCGCGTCAGGGTCTTGCCGTCGTTAAAGATCTTTCGCGAAATTGTTGTCAGAGACTGACCTGTCGCTTCGGCCAGAGCCTTGCCGCGTTTGATAATATCGTCGCTCATATCAAGCCTTCCATTACCGTGGGATATTTCCCACGCATTGTTCAGACCTGTAATTTAGGACGTTACGAAGAAATGTAAACCCATTGTGGGAATTTTCCCACGATAGACACATTTTGCATGGACGCCAAAATCAGACGTTAATTGCTCACCCCCTTTATTTGTGGAAAGATGTCGTATGACATCCCCTTCTATACCCAGAGATAAAACATCCGATTACACCGCTGACATGATGGAGAAACGGCGAGTCTTTCTTGAAAATCAGCGCTCCGTCGCCCTGCCGCATACAGGTCAGACCAGTTTTGACCCTGCTTCCCTCGCCGGCAATATCGAGAATGCTTTTGGCGCAACGCAAGTCCCCATCGGACTCGCCGGCCCGCTAACGATCAACGGAGAGCACGCCGAGGGAGATTTTTATATTCCCCTTGCCACTACAGAAGGCACTTTGGTGGCGAGCTATTCGCGCGGAATGGGGGTTTTGCGCGCGGCGGGCGGCGTTACAACGACTGTAATTGAAAGATACATGCAGCGCGCCCCTGTCTTTCATTTTGAAAATGCGCGCGAAGCTCGGGATTTCGGCCAATGGCTCAACGAAAATTTGGACGGCATCAAAAAAGCAGCGAGTTCAACGAGTTCCATCGGCAAGCTCAGTCACATAGAGCAATATGGCGTTTCGAAAATGCGCTATCTACGGATGAATTTCACCACGGGCGACGCGGCCGGACAGAATATGTCCGGCAAAGCCGCGCAGGCCGCTTGTCAGTGGATAATAGAGCATTGCGGTTTCAAAACACGCTACACTTTATCCGGGGCTATCGACACGGATAAGAAACACTCCCAAATCAACACCCTTCATTCTCGCGGCGCGCGGGTCGTGGCCGAAGTCACTCTGCCCGCAGAACTTGTGCGCGAAAAACTCCGAGTCGAAACAAAAGATATGTATCGCGCCCGACAAGTTTCAACGCTTGGCGGAATGCTCGCCGGAACAAGCAATAATGGATTGCACGCGGCCAATGCGCTTGCCGCGTTGTTCATCGCAACAGGCCAAGACGCGGCCAATGTCGCGGAAAGTCAAGCCGGGTTGACCTATGTGGAGCTGAACGATGATGGATCACTCTATTGGTCCATCACCCTGCCCTCGCTCATTGTTGCAACCTATGGCGGCGGGACAGGATTGGCGACACAGAGAGAATGCCTAGAGGTTCTGGATTGCTACGGCGCGGGGAAAGCCTTGAAATTTGTCGAAATTTGCGCGGCGACAGTGCTCGCGGGGGAGCTGTCCCTCGCCTCTGCGGTTGTCGGCGGCGATTGGGTTGAAAGCCACGATTCGCTTGGGCGGAACCGCCCTTAAGAGAAAATCGTAAAAAATCGGACCTCAGACCTGATAAATGACTTGCCCGACTCCCGCCCGTTCCCTAAATCAGCGGTCAGTCAGCGGGCGTGGTGGAATTGGTAGACACGCAAGACTTAAAATCTTGTTCCTGTATAGGAGTGCCGGTTCGATTCCGGCCGCCCGCACCATTTAAATAGCCTGATTAAAAGTCAGGCATTTTATTTCTAAGCAGTGTTC
The DNA here is from genome assembly GCA_913058335.1 of uncultured Hyphomonadaceae bacterium. Classification (GTDB taxonomy): domain Bacteria; phylum Pseudomonadota; class Alphaproteobacteria; order Caulobacterales; family Maricaulaceae; genus Litorimonas. The sequence continues at coordinate 208,269 of CAJXPX010000005.1, read as the reverse complement.
AACCCATTGAGCCCCTCGACTAAAGCTTCCAGCTTTCTCTTAACTTCCCTCAATAGCTTCTCGTCTCGCCCCCGCGCGACAAAATTTACGCCGCGTAACGCGTCGTTGAAAAATGGGTAGCTGCCGACACTGACGCCGGGATAGGATCTTTCTATTTCGGCCAGCCCCTTAGCCGCGTCGCCTTCGCCGATTCCTTCGGCCGTCACGTTGACTGAATAAATCTCCGCCCCACCTTTGAGACGATGGGGAATGTCTTCGAGCATTCCCCGCATGATTTGCGGGACGCCCGCGAGGGTGAAGACATTTTTCGTCTGAAAGCCAGGCGCCTGGCTCACCGGGTTTTTGATGAGGGTTGCCCCATCAGGGATGCGCGCCATGCGGCGGCGGGCTTCGTTCAGTTCTTCCAGAGAGTATCTTTCGCAGAGCGCCTCAATAGCGTCGTCGCGCTCGCTGATGCCAAGGTCGAAGGCGGCGGCAATGCAATCCGCCGTAATATCATCATGGGTCGGCCCAATACCGCCCGTGGTAAAGACATAGTCAAATTGCTCAGAGAAGGCTTTTACCGTGTCGCGAATGGTGTCGGAATTATCTGCGATTATCCGGGCCTCCCCAATGCTCACGCCGAGCGGTTCGAGGAATTTTGCGATTGTCCCCAGATTCGTATCCTGCGTCCGACCGGATAAGAGTTCGTCCCCGATCAGTATCACGCCCGCTATTACCATGTCGTCCATCATACACTCCTTTGAAAACCGCTATTAGGACTGGCCCGTTTGCGCGTCCACTGTTATACGGCGCAAATGAATTATGTAGATGCAAGTGATGCCGACGATCTTCGTGACGGCGCGATCAAACTCCACGGCCCGGAAGGGTTTGAAGGCATGAGAAAGGCGGGGCAACTCTCCGCTAAATGTCTCGATATGCTCGCACCGCTCGTTCAACCGGGCGTGACGACGGCAGCGCTGGATCAAAAAATATACGAATTTGCGATGGATCACGGCGCTCTGCCCGCCACACTTGGGTATCGCGGCTATAAACATTCCGTCTGCACGTCTATCAATCACGTCGTCTGTCACGGCATTCCGAATGACAAGCCTCTCAAAGAAGGCGATAGCGTTAATTGTGATGTCACTTTGATTGTCGATGGTTGGCACGGTGATACATCGCGTATGTATGTCGCCGGAGAACCGGACCGCAAGACAGAGCGGCTCATCAACATCACTTATGACGCGCTGATGCTCGGTATTGCCGCTGTGAAACCTGGGGCGACAACCGGCGATATTGGCCACGCCATTCAGCAATACGCCGAAGGCGAGCGCTGCTCTGTTGTTACTGATTTCTGTGGTCACGGCTTGGGCAAGATTTTTCATGACGCGCCTAACATCCTGCATTTCGGCCGAAAGGGCGAAGGCGATGTGCTGCGCGAAGGCATGTTCTTCACCATTGAGCCAATGATTAATCTCGGCAAACCGGATGTCAAAATTCTCTCTGACGGATGGACGGCCGTCACACGGGATCGCAAGCTGACAGCACAGTTTGAACATTCCATTGGCGTCACGAAAGATGGCGCAGAAGTGTTTACAGCCTCGCCCAAAGGTCTGAACCGACCGCCCTACGCCTAAGAGGCATCATGTCGGGGGGAGATGACAAGCCGCATTATCTGGCCCACCGGGATCGGCAACGGGCCAAGTTCGCCGCATCAGGCGGCGACAGCTTTGCGGATTATGAATTGCTAGAGCTTTTCCTGTTCAATTCTATTCCGCGACGAGACGTGAAACCGGTAGCCAAAGACCTCCTCAAAACTTTCGGCAATCTCGGCGAAGTCTGCGCCGCGCCGCTCCACCGTTTGACGGAAATCAAAGGCATTGGCGAGAAAACGGCGCTCGATTTGAAGCTCCTCCACGCCGCGTCTGTCCGAATGGGCCGGGAAAGCGTGTTGGGCCGTCCTGTCCTTTCTTCATGGACCGCCCTTTTGGATTATTGCCGCTCTGCTATGCAATTCGAAGCTGTGGAACAATTCCGCGTGCTCTTTCTCGACAGGAAAAACCGCCTGATTGCCGACGAGGTTTTGGGTCGCGGCACAATAGACCGCGCGCCTGTTTATCCCCGCGAAATCATCAAACGTGCTCTGGCTCTGGAAGCCACAGCCATCATCCTCGCCCACAACCATCCCAGCGGCGACCCGACTCCGAGCCAGTCGGACATCACAATGACCAATGAAGTAATTGCCACCGCCAAAGCTATGAACGTCGTCGTACATGACCATTTGATTATCGGGCGGGAAAATGTGGTGAGTTTCAAGACGCTGGGCTTGATGTGACCCCACGAAATTGAATGGCCGCTAAAACGCTTCTGACTTGACCAAACGTCTCCTTTCCTTTCTGGTAAAGAAAAATAATTAGGGGATATTATGAGCGACTCGACCAGCGGCTATATTCCGCCCAAAAAAGCGGGCTACCGCACCGCCGTTTTGTTTTTACTGACGCTCGTTTACGGGTTTAACTTCATTGACCGACAGATTGTCGGCATTCTTGCCCCGTTCATTCAAGCCGACTTAGAGCTATCCAATACACAGCTCGGATTGCTCATCGGCCTCGCCTTCGCCGCCTTTTACACCATTATGGGTATTCCAATTGCCTATATGGCAGACAAAGTGAACCGGGTCGGATTATTATCTGTGGCCTTAGCCGTCTGGAGTGGGTTCACGGCTCTGACGGGATTTGCCCAAAACTTTTGGCAAATTGGATTGGCGCGCATCGGCGTTGGCATCGGGGAAGCTGGCGGCTCCCCGCCCGCTCATTCGATCATCTCTGACTTTTATAAGAAGGAAGAACGCTCTGGCGCTTTAGGAGTTTACTCACTGGGTATCCCGCTGGGCATAATGAGTGCTTACTTCATCACAGCAGCCCTTATGGGCGCAGACCCCGACACAGTTAATTGGAGACGGATATTCATTATTCTTGGCGTGAGCGGTATTGTTTTAGCAATAATTGTTCGCGTCTTCATTCGTGAACCCAAACGCGGCGTTATGGAAGTCGGAGAGAAAAAACTCCGAAAACTCTCATTCAAAGACGGTATTGGACGCCTTCTTACCATCCCCTCTTGGTGGTTTATGTGCTTTGGAATCGCGTTCGCCTCATTTGCCGCCTATGCTTTTTCAGGTTTTCAGACCAAATTTTTGCGATTGCTCGACCCAGATTATGATTTCCAAAAAATCGTAATCATAATCGGTTTCATCAATGGTATTTTCTATGTCGCCGGAACCTATATCGGAGCGAAACTGGTCGATATCAAAGCAAAGAAAGACGTTCGCGCCTATGGGTGGATACCCGCTCTCTCCATTGTCTTGGCTCTCCCTTTCGGCGTGGGAAGCGTCTGGGTCGGAAGCGTCGAGGCGCATTTGGCTCTATCAGCGGGCTTCCAAATTCTCATCGGTGTTTATCTGGGTCCGAGTTTTGCTCTGGCGCAAACGCTCGCCCCCATTCAGCTTCGCGCCATGTCAACTGCTCTCTTCTTTTTCATCTTGAATATGATAGCTTTGGGCGGAGGCCCGACAGTGGCCGGAATACTCATTGACGTATTCGCCTCGGACACCGTCTCTCAATTGGAAGCCACGAAATTGTCGCTCACCTGCGTTTGCGCGTCCTTCCTTGTGGCCATTGCATCCTATTTGATGGTCACTCGGACATTAAAGAAGGACTGGGCAGATTCAGAGCTGCGCAATTCTTCGATGGCAGAAGATTGATTTCGCTTAACGCTTGACCTTACGGACGTTCTTTAGTCAAAGGCTCGCGTCTTTAAAACCGCGAGTCTCCCCATGATTGAACGCTACGCCCGTAAGGAAATGACAGAAATCTGGTCTGCTGCCACAAAGTACCGGATCTGGTTCGAAATTGAAGCGCATGGCTGTGACGCGCTCGCCGAACTCGGCGTTATTCCAAAATCCGCCGCCAAGAACATTTGGGATCGCGGCGGCTCTGTCGAATTTGATGTCGCCAAAATTGACGAGATCGAGCGCGAAGTAAAACATGACGTCATTGCCTTTCTGACCCATCTTGCGGAATTTATCGGCGAAGACGCGCGGTTTGTGCATCAAGGCTTCACCTCCTCTGATATTCTGGACACTACGCTTTCGGTTCAGCTTGCCCGCGCGACCGACCTTCTCCTGGTTGGATTAGACCGTGTTTTAGCCGCGCTGAAGACACGCGCCGAAGAACATAAATATACCATCACTATTGGCCGTAGCCACGGCATCCATGCAGAGCCAACCACATTCGGCGTCAAACTTGCCCGTTTCCACGCCGAGTTTTCCCGTGCCAAAACCCGTCTTCTCCAAGCGCGGGAAGAAATTGCCGTCTGCGCGATTTCCGGCGCTATCGGAACCTTCGCGAATATCGACCCGAGCGTCGAAGAACATGTCGCCAAAGAAATGGGCCTCGCGATCGAACCTGTGTCATCACAAATTATTCCGCGTGACCGCCACGCCGCCTATTTTGCGACGCTCGGCGTCATCGCATCATCTATTGAGAACATCGCCGTTGAGATCCGTCATTTGCAACGGACAGAAGTTTTGGAAGCCGAGGAGTTTTTCTCTAAAGGGCAAAAAGGCTCGTCTGCTATGCCGCATAAACGTAATCCGGTCCTGACCGAAAACCTGACCGGACTCGCCCGTCTTGTTCGTATGGCGGTTGTGCCCGCGATGGAAAATGTCGCGCTTTGGCATGAACGCGATATCTCGCATAGCTCTGTTGAACGCGGCATTGGACCCGACTCCACCGTTCATCTGGATTTTGCCTTGCACCGTCTGGCAGGTGTTATTGAAAATCTCGTCGTTTATCCGGAAAAAATGAAGGGCAATATGGACCGTTTAGGCGGATTACATAATAGCCAGCGTTTCCTCCTTGCCCTGACTCAGGCCGGAGAGCAACGCGAGAGCGCTTATCGCCTCGTGCAACGCAATGCGATGAAAGTGTGGGAAATGTTCCGAACTGATGGCAGCGCCGGTGAAGGCAGCTTCCTTAACCTTATATTAGAAGACAAGGACGTCATGGCACGTCTTTCCGAAGATCAGGTCCGCGCTATGTTTGACGATGACTACCATCTCAAACATGTCGATACGATTTTTGACAGGGTCTTTCCTTAGCCTTGATTTAACGCGGCCTTTATTTCCATAAACTGTCCTAACCGTAAGGCGCGGGACAGATTCATGGTTAAAGCTAGCTTAATTTTTGTAGATATTTCAATCGATTAGCTTGGTTTAAGCAATCCATACCGACAGACTGCATTTTTTTACAAAAAATTTTTTGTAGGAAAAACACAGGCTTACGTCAAAAATTAACGATTGTGGAAACCATTGTAAACGCCGCCCTAACGCGTGATTCGGCGTTCATTTACCAATGTTCGTTACACAGAGAACATAACAAAAATAAAAAACAAATCTCAGTGTGAAAAAAGGACCAAGGAAATGAAAAAGGCAATCTCTCTTCTAAGTGCAGCTCTTATCACGACGGCTTTTGGCGCAACCGCCTATGCCGCCTCACCCGACGTTTATGTCGTTAACTTCAGAAACAATACGGACATGCAAAGCCAGCGCCTTGATAGCGCCCTCGCTTCTGCCGTCCCGATGGCTGGTGTCAACGCTCAAGAAGTTGTCATAGACACCTCCAATGCTGCAAAATGGGAAAAAGGCGCTTATGACGCGTTTGATTACGACATCGTGCCAATCTTCAATAAATGGGTTGGCTTGCCCGGCTTCGCGGCAGTCGTTGATGCCCGAACCAAGCGCGTTATTGGATGTGTGAACCCTTCTTTCGCCCCTCAGGAAATAGCGCAAGAACTTCGCAAAATGACGGCGCAGGCTAAAGGGCGGGCCTATATGTCCAGCGCCTCTATTGGCGGAAAGACAACGCGCTGTCCGGCCGCTCATAATGAAATGCCAACAGGCTAATCTAGAGTAGCCAAACCGTGGGAACATGCCCGGACCTCTTTAAAATAGGTCCGGGCTTTTTTATGGGGTGGGTCCCGTTTATGGGGTGGGTCCCGGGACAAACCCTCTTAAAGCCTTTAGAAAAATTTTTCATGACCTCTTTTATTGCAAAAATGATCTCAGCAACGGTTTTGACCGTCACTCTTTCCTTGGGGCTGACATCTATTTCATCAGCTTACCAGCCTCCGGCCAAGCCGGAGATCTATGTCGTGATGTTTCGGGCAGATTGGTGCGCGCCTTGCAAAATTGTAGAGCCTCGTCTGGGCCAAGCATTGGCCGGATTGCATGATCCGGCAATTGAATATGTGAATATTGATATTTCCGGAGGTCAGGGAGAATGGAATTCCCATGCCGTTTTTGATCGCCAGATCGTTCCGCAATATAATAAGTGGCTCGGCGTGACAGGATTTGCCGCCATCATAGACGCCGATACGAAGCGTACTTTGGGCTGTGTGAATATGAATTATAATGCCGAGGCCATGCAGATTCACATCCAGAACCTAAAAAGGCTGGCTCTAACGAACCAGCCTAACTTTGACCTGACCTGCCCTGAGGCCAACAACCCAGTTTAAGGTACTTAATTACCTATTTGTAAAATATGGGTTTTATGCCTCGAGTCCGTAAACTTCGGCGCGAGCTTCTTTAAGGTAAAACGCCATTTTTTCACGAATTGTTGCATCGGACACATCCGCATTGGCCGTGTCGAAATCGCGCCGCAACTTGCGGAAAACATCTTCTTCGCCTTTTTCTTCCATATCCGCCGTAATCACTTCCTGAGCATATTTTTCCTTATCGGAGCGGCCCATGATTTCAGCTGCCCAATGGCCGAGAGCTTTGTTTCGTTTCGCCGCGGCGCGAAATTCTTTTGCCGCTTCCAAAACGAATTTGGTTTCTTGGCCCCGTTCGCGATCTTCAAATTGTGTCATGTTTAAATCCTGTTGAAAATAAGCTCTGTCTGCAACTATATTTATGGTCGGGGGCGGAGGACTGCAAGTCGCAAAATCCTCATATTTATGCCACAGTGCACATTGCGAAATCTCCCCCTTCCGTCTAAGAGGCGGGTTCACATGTGCGAGTCGCAAGTCGGCTCAACGCACGACCTGGGAGAGCGACCCATGAGCCGCCGCAAACAAATTTACGAAGGCAAAGCAAAAATCCTCTATGAAGGGCCTGAGCCTGGCACGCTTGTGCAGTATTTCAAAGACGACGCCACCGCTTTTAACGCTCAGAAAAAAGCGACTCTAGATGGCAAAGGGGTCCTGAATAACCGGATTAGTGAATTTATTATGCTACGTCTCGGCGAGATTGGCATCCCGACGCATTTCCTCAAACGTCTGAATATGCGCGAGCAATTGATCAAAAAAGTCGAGATAATTCCGCTTGAGGTTATTTGCCGAAATGTTGCCGCCGGAACCATGGCCAAACGTCTGGGGATGGAAGAAGGCGAAAAATTACCGCGCTCTATTGTCGAGTTTTGTCTAAAACGCGACGATCTCGGCGATCCTCTGATTGCGGAAGAACATATCCATGCCTTTGGCTGGGCCAGCGCGTCCGAGCTGGACGAAATGATAGCTATGACCTTACGTATCAATGACTATCTGCAAGGCATGTTTGGGGGCATCGGCATTAATTTGATCGATTTCAAAATTGAATTTGGCCGCCTCCCCCTCTCTAATGAAGACGGCGTGATTGGACATCAGGTCATTTTGGCCGATGAAATCAGCCCGGATAGTTGCCGTCTTTGGGATCGCGAGACGAATAAGAAACTGGACAAAGACCGTTTCCGCCGCGACCTCGGAGAAGTCACCGAAGCCTATACCGAAGTCGCGACGCGGCTGGGTATCTTAAAGCCTCAAAGCCAAAATAATGTGACCAATTTATCGGTCGTAAAAAATGACGAAGAATAGTCAGGACTCCCTATGAAAGCCCTCGTTTATATCGGTCTGAAACCCGGCGTTCTAGACCCGCAAGGCCGCGCTATCGCCCGCTCTCTAAACGATCTCGGTTTTGACGAGGTCAATAATGCGTTCCAAGGCAAAGTCATAGAATTGGACCTATCCTCCGAAGACAAGACCGAAGCCAAAGCCCAAGTTGAAAAAATGTGTGAAAAGCTCCTCGCCAATACGGTTATTGAAAGCTACCGTATAGAGCTTCGGGATTAGCGCCGTGCAAACTGCCGTTATAGTTTTCCCCGCCTCTAATTGTGATCGCGACGCCGCGATGGCCCTTGAAAAAGTCACGGGCAAGGCCCCTAAAATGATCTGGCACAGGGATAGCGAAATCCCTTCAGATGTCGACTTTGTCTGTATTCCGGGCGGTTTCTCCTATGGGGATTATTTGCGCTCCGGTGCTATGGCGTCTTGCTCTCCTATTGTGGCGGACCTTGTTGAAAAAGCGAATAAGGGACTGGCTGTGGCGGGGTTCTGTAACGGATTTCAAATCCTGACAGAAACAGGACTTTTGCCCGGAGCGCTGATGCGTAACAAGAATTTGAAATTTGTATGCCGCCCTGAACGGCTTGTCGTGAATAATGCGAATACGCGCTATACGTCTCAATATGAAGCAAAGTCTATTGTGACTTATCCCGTTGCTCATCATGACGGCAGCTACTTTGCAGATGACGCCGTTTTGAACAAACTGGAAAAAGAAGGCCGGATTGTTTTCAGATATGCCGATAACCCTAATGGCTCCCTGCGCGACATTGCAGGTATTGTGAACGAAGCTGGCAATGTGTTCGGCATGATGCCTCACCCCGAACGCGCCGTGGACGAGCTGCACGGCGGTACAGACGGTCTCGGCCTTTTCAAATCAATTATTGAGTCGATCTAATGGCGAAACTTCCTGACATCACGCCGGAAATTGTGGCCGAGCACGGCCTGTCCGAAGACGAATATAAAGTCATCCTGAAGCGGTTGGGCCGTGAGCCGAATTTAAACGAGCTGGGTATTTTTTCGGTCATGTGGTCAGAGCATTGCTCTTACAAATCCTCCCGTCGTCATCTTGGCAAATTCCTGACGACCGGTGACCGGGTTATTCAGGGCCCCGGCGAAAATGCCGGCGTTATTGATATAGACGATGGCGACTGCATCATTTTTAAAATGGAAAGTCACAACCACCCGTCTTATATCGAGCCTTATCAAGGCGCGGCGACGGGTGTGGGGGGCATTATGCGCGATGTGTTTACCATGGGCGCGCGTCCGATTGCTTTGATGAATGCACTCCGTTTCGGCGAACCCACTCATCCCAAGACAAAAACTCTGGTCAACGGTGTGGTCGCTGGGATTGGCGGTTACGGCAATTGCGTCGGGGTTCCCACGGTAGGCGGCGAAACAAATTTTCATAAAGGTTATAACGGCAATATACTTGTCAACGCGATGTGCGTAGGACTCGCCCGTACGGATAATGTTTTTTATTCAGCGGCCAAAGGCGTCGGTAATCCGATTTTTTATGTCGGTTCTAAAACCGGCCGCGACGGCATACACGGCGCGACAATGGCCTCCGCTGAATTTGATGATGATAGCGACGAGAAGCGCCCCACCGTTCAAGTCGGCGATCCCTTCACCGAGAAACTTCTCATCGAAGCTTGTCTGGAACTCATGGCGACAGACGCCATTATTGCCATTCAGGATATGGGCGCAGCAGGCCTAACCTCTTCGTCAATTGAAATGGCGGATAAAGGCGGGGTTGGTATTGAACTAAATCTGGATGACGTACCGCAGCGCGAAGAAGGCATGACGCCTTACGAAATGATGCTCTCTGAATCGCAGGAGCGAATGCTCATGGTGATTCAACCCGGCAAAGAACAACTCGCTTTTGATGTATTTGAGAAATGGGAATTGGACGTCGCAAAAATCGGCGTGACAACGGATACGGGTAATCTTGTTCTTAATCACAAGGGTAAAGTCGTTTGCGATATTCCAATATCGCCCTTGGCGGATGATGCCCCGAATTATGACCGTCCGCATGTAAAATCAGAGCCCCGTCCGGTTCTGGTCGCAGAAGACATTCACGAAACTCAGGATTACAATGACGCGCTTGTCAAAATCATCCAATCGCCGGACATCGCGTCCAAGCGCTGGATTTGGGAGCAATATGACCGTCACGTGATGTCTGACACCATTGATTCCAGCCAATCGGGCGGCGACGCGGCAATTATCCGCATTCACGGCACTAACAAAGCAGTTGCCATTACCACGGATTGTACGCCGCGATATGTGCAGGCTGACCCTTATGAAGGCGGCAAGCAATGCGTCGCCGAAACATGGCGTAATCTTTCCTGTGTTGGAGCAGACCCGATCGCCATTACCGATTGTCTCAATTTCGGCAATCCGGAACGACCCGAAATTATGGGCCAATTTGTCGGCGCGATTGACGGCATGAACGAAGCTTGCCGCGCCTTTGATTACCCGGTCGTCTCGGGCAATGTTTCTCTTTATAATGAAACGAATGGCGAAGCTATTCCGCCGACTCCTGCTGTTGGCGGCGTGGGTCTTATCCCGAATCTTGATTTCTTCAAAACGCTTAAAGGTGCCAAAGACGGAGACACACTCATCTTGATTGGAGAGACAACGGGCTGGCTTGGGGCCTCTCTTTATCTTGCTGAAATCCTGTCGCGCGAAGACGGCGCGCCGCCTCCGGTGGATTTGCAAAAAGAAAAAGCCAATGGCGATTATATCCGAAAACTCATTCGCAATAAGCGCGTCAATGCCGTGCATGATTGCTCGGATGGGGGACTTGCGATTGCGGCCTGCGAAATGGCGTTTGCATCCAATATAGGCGTGAGTCTTCAAGCCGCCCCTGACGGGCCGACCCATGGATGGTTGTTTGGAGAAGAACAGGCACGTTATCTTGTCTCTGTCGAGAAGAATTCGGTCAATCCAGTTGTCTCCACAGCGCTTGCGAAAGGGCTGTTTGCGCAAGTCGTCGGCACTGTCGGCGGAGACCGCATTCAGGCCGCAGGCGCATTTGATGTGACGCTCGCCGGATTGCGTCAGAAACACGAAGAATGGTTACCAAATCTTCTCAACGGGACGGACACATAATGGCGATGAAGGGAGAAGACATTGCTGCTATGATACGCGAGGCGTTACCCGATGCCGAGGTTGAAATGGTCGATTTGGCCGGAGATAATAATCACTGGAAAGCTGTGATTGTTAGCCGGGCCTTTGAGGGCTTAAACCGCGTTAAGCAACATCAACTGGTTTACGCCGCCCTTCAGGGTAAAATGGATGGGGCGGAGGGAGAACTCCACGCCCTCGCGCTGGAAACGCGGACGCCGTCTTAATCCCTATTGAGTGAGCTGCGGCTCTCGACCTCGCCCCTTGAAGTTTATGAGGGTTTGCTTACATGCAGACGGAACCTCTTAGGAAAGATAAGACCATGGAAGTCAAAGACCGTATTGCCAAAACCGTCTCCGAAAATGACGTTGTCCTTTATATGAAAGGCACGCCCGTTTTTCCACAATGCGGGTTTTCGTCAACTGTCGTTCAAGTGCTGGATTACCTCGGCGTTGAATATGCCAGCGTCAATGTTCTCGAAGATCCCGAAATCCGCCAAGGCATAAAGGATTATAATAACTGGCCGACAATCCCGCAGCTTTTCGTCAAAGGCGAGTTCACAGGCGGGTGCGATATTATCCGTGAAATGTTCGAAAGCGGCGAACTCCGCACGCTCCTGACCGAAAAAGGCATAAAAACAGAGGCCTAATTGGATAACACCGCCTTAATGACGCTTTAATTTATCTGAAATGAGTTTTTGGTAGTCTATTTCCTGGTCTGTGGGGGACCAAGGAGGCAGATTTAAGATGTCAAAGTTCGGAATTGCCGAATTATCGGCGCATAAAAAAAATAAAATATCAGGGTTTAATGCGGTATATTCCTACCACCGGAATGTGAACCGCAAGAAATCCATGGGTATAGGCCGAGCCATTGGCTCAGCCTTTTCACTCATCCTTGGCGGTACGCTATGTTATGTCAGCCTGCATTATATGCCGGCTTTCGTTAGTGCCAGAGAAGTCATTGCCGACTCCAAACAAAATCAATCTTCTGCTCGATTAAAAGACGAAAATAGTCCCTTTATCTTAAAAGCTTATTGGGATGCCTTCAGTGTAAAGCGCACTTACCTCCGAAGCGGACAGACAATTCAGGCACAATACGCCCTGCCCCCCGGAACGGAGCTGGAACTGGAAATAAAAAGATGTCGCCCCGCTTTTTTAATTGAGGTCTTTAGCTGTGATGTGATTGGTGAAAAGAGTTTCACTATCACCAAAGATCAAACTGGAACCCAACGATTCCAATTCCAAGGAAAAGGTTTTTACCTTTTCGATGAAAAGGTCAGTGGTTTGTCCCCGGACTCTACGGAGCAGTACCGGGTGGTCTGGAGCCGCGTCTGATCCACGGCTTCTAATCTGAAGCCATAAAAAAACCCGCCAAGGAGGCGGGTTTTCTTTTGGAGTGTCCCTCGCATATTAGCGAGAGTAAAATTCCACAACGAGGTTAGGTTCCATGACAACTGGGTATGGAACTTCGTCAAAGCTAGGAACGCGTGTGAACGTTGCTTGCATCGCTTTTGGATCGACACTGACATAATCAGGCAATTCACGTTCTGCACTTTCAAGAGCTTCGAGAACGAGCGCCATTGTGCGAGACTTTTCACGTACTTCAATGACGTCGCCGACTTGGCAACGGTAAGACGGAATGTTTACTTTTTTGCCGTTTACAAGAATATGGCCATGATTAACGAATTGACGGGCCGAGAAAACAGTCGGGACAAATTTTGCGCGATAAACAATCGCATCAAGACGGCGCTCAAGCAAACCAATCAGATTTTCTGATGCATCACCCTTCATCCGTGTGGCTTGGTCATATGTACGGCGGAACTGTTTCTCTAGAATATTGCCGTAATAGCCTTTAAGCTTTTGTTTGGCGCGGAGCTGGGTCCCGAAATCGGACATTTTACCCCGGCGATTCTGACCATGTTGACCAGGACCGTAAGCGCGTTTGTTAACTGGAGATTTGGGACGGCCCCAAATATTTTCGCCCATACGGCGATCAATTTTATATTTTGCGGAATTACGCTTAGACATGCGTTCATACTCTTTCATTTAGCGTGGCTCGGCTTATCCAACCAATTCGGATAGCGATCTCAACGGCGGCACCACACTCACCCGTGATAAAGCGGGGCTTTTAGCGCCTGCTCCGGTCAAGTCAACCGCCCTTTTCAGCCTCTATTCTTGCAATCATGCCCCCTTAGACCTGCAAATATAGAGATTGTTTTTCTTCCCCCTCTGTGACAATCGCAACAAATGGCAAACCCGCACAACAATACAACATCAGACTTGGCCCGCCAGGGCCTATTGGCGGGCATTGCCGCCTATACGATGTGGGGCCTGTTTCCCTTTTACTTTAAGGCAACCCAAACTGTTCCCCCCGCAGAATTTGTTGCCTATCGTATAGTGTTCGCAGTGCCATTCGGCCTGTTCATCATCTTGTTTCGCAAACAGGTTGGCGACGTTCTGAAAGCCCTGAAAAACCCTAAAACAGTTTTCCTTCTCCTATTCGCAGCTGTGGCTTTGGCCTTTAACTGGGGGGTTTATATTTTTGCAATTCAACAAGAACAAGTTTTCCAAGCGAGTTTGGGTTATTACATTAACCCCTTAATGTATGTACTTGTTGGCGTTATATTTTTTAGTGAAAAGCTATCCCGGCTTCAAGGTTTCGCCGTAATACTCGCGCTGATTGGTGTGGCGATCCTAACGCTTTATGGCGGCGTCTTTCCGGCTATCGCACTGATCCTAGCAACAAGCTTCACAATATATGGAGTTATACGCAAATATGTAGAGATTGGGGCAATGCCAGGATTGTTTATTGAAACAGTTCTTTTGCTCCTGCCGGCTGTTTTCTTTTTGCTTTATTTGCGCCAATCTTCGCCCTTACAATTGGAGTTAGCGGCGCCAAGCCTAAAAATACTGATTTTATTTTCAGGCCCATTAACGGTTTTGCCTCTGCTCGCTTTTGCCTTTGCCGCGCGGCGACTCCGTTTGTCGACCCTTGGGTTTTTGCAATTTATCGGGCCAACGCTTCAGTTTTTATGCGGGCTATATTTCGGCGAAGCCTTCACTTTCGCGCACGCGATTTGTTTTGGCTTTATCTGGATCGGGGTTGCAATTTTTTCTTACGACGCGTGGAGCAATAACCGACGCGTTAAAAAAACGAGGCCTCAATAGGCGTCCGCTATCCCTGGCCGCTTATAAATTTCATAAACAACTCGCCGGTCGGCGCAGCGGCAAAAACGCCTAGTAAATACGCGACCAGCATAATGAGTGTCTGACCGAAAAACAAAAAAGCCCCATCAAGGATCATGTTTTGATCCGGCGCCATGGGTGTATTCTTCAGAGCCTTACGTCTGTCTTTAGCAAAAGCAAAGGTCGATACAGCCGCAAAAAGGAAAATCAATATCCAAGGCCATTTCAAAAATCCGGCGGCGGCTGTGAGAATAATCAATAAGTATCCCAAATATTTCATGATTTATCTCTTTCCACACGTGCTTTCCCTCGTCCTTCGGCTAAGGCCTTGACGATTCCTCTGAAGGTACGGACCTCTTGCACTGTCATTTTGGCTCGCGTCAACGGGGCCCGGATATTCTGCGCCATAAGGGCGCGTTTAGATTCCGGGAAAAAGAACCCGGCACGTTCCAATTCCTCTTCGAGGTGATTGAACAATCCTGTTAGATCCTGCTTGGGCGCGGCGTCGCTAATATCGCGGTTGAAAACTTCGGGGATGTTCTGATGAACCGAATTGGCCCAGATATAGGCAAAAATATTCACGGCTTGCGCCAAATTAAGCGACTGAAAGGCTGGATTGACCGGATAAGTCAGTATGGCATCGGCTAGAACCGTGTCAGCATTGGTAAGCCCCGCTTTTTCCGGCCCAAACATAATCCCTGTCGGGAGTCCGGATTCGCTTAAGCCTCTGATCTTTGGCCCAATATCATCTGTTCCGATAACCGGGATTTCGAGTTCGCGGCGACGCGCTGTGGCGGCGAGAACAAATTGTAAATCCGCGACCGCCGCTTCGGTTGTCTCAAACACGGCTGCCTTACTTAGAACGTCAATCGCCCCGGCCGCCATAGGCTCTGCCGCTGGATTGGGCCAACCATCGCGCGGAGCAACAAGGCGCAACTCTGTAAGGCCGAAATTCAACATGCACCGACACGCCGCGCCGATATTTTCGCCCAATTGCGGGCGAACAAGGATAACCGCTGGCGGCGGACGACTATCGTCCCGTTCAATCAAATTTCCCAACTGGTCTTTGGTGGTTTTACCCATCTAATCACTTTAAACTTTAGGGCGCGGGTGGTAAACGCAGCGCAACTTCACACAATTGAACTGCTTACAGAGGTAATTATGGCTAAAATCAAGGTAAATAATCCCGTTGTCGACATGAATGGCGACGAGATGACTCGCATCATCTGGGACATGATCAAAGATCGCCTCATTCATCCTTATCTCGATATTGACCTTCTGGACTATGACCTATCGATTCAGAGCCGTGACGCGACGGATGACCAGATTACCATTGATGCGGCCAATGCCATTAAAAAGCATAATGTTGGTGTTAAATGCGCCACAATCACACCGGACGAACAGCGCGTAGAAGAATTTGACCTTAAAAAAATGTGGGTTTCCCCGAACGGGACCATCCGGAACATTCTCGGCGGCGTGGTTTTCCGCGAGCCTATCATCTGTAGCAATGTCCCTCGCCTCGTGCCGGGCTGGACGCAGCCTATCGTCATTGGCCGCCATGCCTTTGGGGATCAGTATAAAGCCACAGACTTTCTTGTGCCCGGTAAAGGCAAATTAAAAATGACATGGGAAGGTGAAGACGGCGACAAGATTGAAAAAGAAATCTATGACTTCCCGGAAGCCGGTGTCGCAATGGGGATGTATAACCTCGACGCGTCTATCCGTGATTTTGCCCGCGCTTGCTTTAACTATGGTGTGCAGCGCAAATGGCCTGTTTATATGTCCACCAAAAACACGATCCTGAAAAAATATGACGGACGTTTCAAAGACATTTTCCAGGAAATCTTCGACGCAGAATTTGCAGATAAGTTCGCTGAATTTGGCGGAGAGTATCAGCATCGTCTCATCGATGATATGGTCGCGGCGGCGATGAAATGGTCCGGCGGTTATATCTGGGCCTGTAAAAACTATGACGGCGACGTCCAGTCCGACACAGTTGCGCAAGGCTTTGGCTCTCTCGGCCTGATGACGTCCTTCCTTCTGACTCCGGACGGAAAGACCATGGAAGCCGAAGCGGCCCACGGCACAGTGACGCGTCACTATCGTAACCACCAGAAAGGTGAAGCCACCTCAACAAACTCCACAGCGTCCATCTTTGCCTGGACACGCGGCCTCGCTCACCGGGGTAAACTCGATGACAATGAGGCGCTCGTGAAATTCGCAACAGGGCTGGAAAAAACCGTCATCGAAACCGTCGAAGGCGGCCAAATGACGAAAGACCTGGCCCTTCTTGTCGGCGATCAGCAAGGCTGGCTCACAACAGAGGGTTATCTCGAAGCGATTGCCGAGAATTTTGAACGGAAGATGACTTAGGTTTAGTTATGCCTGATTCCCCTGATATTTGGGGTATACATCTAGGATCTGCCGAAACGGAAGACCCCGTTTCGGGTGGATTTATTGCGATTTGGCGTCATTTAAAAATTGGTCTTCTATAGTCATTTTCTTGATTCCAAATATACCACTGTGGGTGTTTGTGATTTGTTCTCAAAATTATCAATAAGGTTTAAGGCAGTTGTTATTTATGCGATGGTTTAGTTTGTACCGCCGCAACCAAAACAAAGCTGATAATCATCAATAAATACCAAGAGCTGAGCTTTGCCCAGCTCACTAGCTCCCAGCCCGCATTTTGATTTGGATAAGTCCAGGCTTTTGCAAATGTGCCAATATTCTCCGCGAACCAGATAAACAAAGCGACGAGGATGAGCCCAATCAAGAGCGGCATGGGACGATGGTCTTCATCTGCCCGAAACCAGACCATAGCGGGGCCGTAAAGAATGGCTGACCCCGCAAATAAAGCGAGGCGAATATCAGGAACAAAATGATGCGTGAAGAAATTCAGGTATATCAGGACGGCTAAGAGACCCTGCCATTTCAGACTCGGGAACCGGTCAAATTTAAAGTCGAATATCCGCCAAACCCGAGCAAGATAGCTCCCGACACAGGCATACATAAATCCGGAAAAGAGCGGCACACCGGCAATGTTCAAAATACTTGCCTCTGGATAGATCCAAGAGCCCATCTGGACTTTAAAGATTTCCATTATCGTCCCGACGATATGAAAGACGAAGATCACCCTCGCCTCTTCCCAAGTCTCCAATCTCAAAATCAACATGAGCAGCTGAATGAAGAGCGCCGAAAGTGTAATGAAATCATATCTCGATAGTGCGGCCTCTGCCGGATAGTATAGAAATGTCCCTAAAAGTAAGGCCAGCATCAAGCCGCCAAAAAGACACGCCCAAGCCTGTTTAATGCCGAAACTGATAAATTCGAACACCGCCTGACTTTTCCAGCCAGAGACAAAACGGGCATGAAGGCACGCGCGTTGTTGGTGAAGATAAACTTTCGGCTGCCACGTCATAATCGCTTATCTTTTTTCTCTGCGTCGCAAAGATGACAAGAGTTTGGTTTTCTCATGGCCTAACGTATGACGGAGTTCATGACCTTTAACATCAAAAGTTTTCTGATCCATTATGACGCCCTGCCCCTTGGCAGCTTTGAGGGTTTCTGTGAAGGTTTGCGCTACGGCGTGACGCGAACAGAGTCGCCGGACGGAAAACGGGGTTGGCTCTATGCGGAAGAACTTGGCGGCGCAGATCATATCAGTCTCAATCTCTATCGACTGGAAAGCGGAGTGCGCCTAAAACCCTGCGAAATGCCCGAACAGAAAGTGATTGATTTCGTTCTGGGCCTGAAGGTTCAAGACACATAACTTGTAAATTCCCTGCGTATTCTGGTCAATTTCGGATCGATATAGGCCTTGCAAAATGGGCGCTGCGGATCGGTTTTATAATAATCCTTGAAGACGTCAGGCGAGGATTTGAATTCTTTCAGACGTAGGACGTGAGTGACAAGCGGATTATCAAATTCTTTCTGCTCCTCTTTCAAAATCACCTTTATATCCGTCCCTTGAGACTTATTAATGACGTAAACGGCGCTGCGATATTTACCGCGAAAACTGTGATCTGACTGGCTGGAATGGGTTCGAAGGTGAATAGCGACTAACACCGAAAGCGGAATTTCTTCGGGATAAAAGCTCACCCTCACCGCCTCTGACCAAGTGTCATGGGGAGGCTCGCTTTTGATAAAGCCTTGCTCGACCCTCTCTACGCCGCGCAGGGTTTGAAAGACGGCTTCTGTGCACCAATGGCAGCCACCGCCAAAACCGATAATGTCTATTCCGGTGTCCATACCGCGAGTTCATTGCCGCTGGGGTCTTTGAAATGAAACCGCCGCCCGCCTGGAAAGCTATAGGTATCGACGGAGATATCACCGCCCGCTGCCAAAATGGCAGATTTTGTCACATCCAGATTTTTGGAGAACATAATCACGAGCGGCCCATTCCCCGATGGCTTTCTGACGCTATCTTCGTCGAAACCACCGTCCACACCTGCGCCGTGAATGGCGACATAGGTTTCGCCCCAATCCTGAAATGTCCATCCAAACACTGCTCCGTAAAATTTTTTCATTTCCGTATTCGTCGTGGATGGAAGTTCGATGTAGTTAAATCCGTGATGTTGGTTTGTCATTCATCCCTCTTACAAAGTGCGCGATTTTCCCGGCTCTATCATATCGAGCTTAAGGGGCATAAGCGTCTCTTCGCTCACCACTGAGCGCGCTTTGATATACCGCATAAGCTGTTCATCCACCACGGCAATCATTTCGCCGCCCGGCGCCAATTGTTCCAAGAGCATAGGCGGCGCGGCGCGGGTAGCGCATCCCAAGATGATGCGGTCAAACGGCGCCTGTCCGGCCCAGCCATATCGCCCATCGCCATGACGTATCACCGTGTTACGGACATCCTGATTTGTAAGCCGCGCCTCGGCTTCGGCGATGAGCTGTTTGTAACGCTCGACAGCATAAACCCGTTTGCAGAGCCTTGCGAGGATAGCGGTCTGATATCCGCTGCCAGAACCGATCTCGAGAACTTTATGCTCTTTGCCGACACGCAGCATTTGAATCATTAAAGCCGTTATCCAAGGCGCGGAAATCGTCTGACCACAGGAAATAGGAAGCTTCTGCTCGTCATAGGCTTTGTCCACATTTCCATTGCCGACAAACCGGATGCGGGGCGTTTGTTCCACGGCGCGCAATACGGTGTTGTCGGAAATGCCCTTGCCCCGAAGGCGCATGACCATATCAATCAAGCCCGGATCAAACATCAAATAATCTCAAACATGCCCAGCCCTGCATCTTCTTAGTCGCCAAATTTACGGGACATATCATCCAAAGCTTCGAAATGAGTAAGATCGGTATGGAGCGGCGTCACGGAAATATAGCCGTCATAGATCGCGCGCAAATCCGTTCCTGCCGGCGGATTGGATTTCTTTGCGCCGTATGTCAGCCAAAAATAATGTCCGCCCCGGGGATGGTCCCGTTTATCCACGCCGGACATTTGGAAATCGCGATGGCCTTGGCGCGTAATTTGAATACCTTTGACATCTTCGATGGACGTATCGGGAAAGTTAACATTCGGAACAACCGCTTTGGGCCATCCTGTATCGAGAAGTTTTCGCACCACATCCGGTCCATGGGATTCCGCAGTTTCCCAAGGCAAACTCGACGCGCCCTGAAATCCGCGCGCCAGTGACAAGGCGATGGAGGGTATACCCATTTGCATGCCTTGAAGCGCCCCGGCCACAGTGCCGGAAAATGTCACATCTTCAGCCAAATTTTGTCCCCGATTTACTCCTGACAGAAGCAGGTCCGGCGGGCTATCGGGCATTAAGTCTTTCATTGCGACGATCACGCTGTCGGTAGGCGTGCCGCTGACGGAATAGACGCGGTCTTCAAGTTTCCGCAGGCGAACAGGATTATGGAGCGACACCCCGCGAGAGGCGGCGGATTGCTCTGTATCCGGCGCGCAGACCCACACATCGTCGGAGAGTTTGGCCGCTATTT
The DNA here is from genome assembly GCA_913058335.1 of uncultured Hyphomonadaceae bacterium. Taxonomy (GTDB): domain Bacteria; phylum Pseudomonadota; class Alphaproteobacteria; order Caulobacterales; family Maricaulaceae; genus Litorimonas. Next base: position 188,086 of record CAJXPX010000005.1, on the reverse strand, counting down.
TGCGGAGTACGGCCAGGCCTTCGGCATGTACGCCGTCATCATTTGTCAGAAGTATTTTCATGGGCCCGTCATAACGGGTTTGGAAGAAAACGGAAATGATTGTTGGGCGGCACCCCTGTTTTTACTTTCATCTTGCCTGTCATTCCGCGCAAACCCGAAGGGCGCAAATGCGGAAGGTCGAAAGATTAGTGCCTTCATTGAAGGTAGTTCGCAAGCCCTCGACCTTCAGGGTTCGCGAGGCGCTCCGAAATGACAGGAGATATTTGAATTTATATCTCCCAAGCGCTTACTCCTACTCGCAATCCAGGGCGGAGCTATTTTTACGGTTTCCAGATAAAGTGGGCAGCCCGCAGAGCTTCGGCTCCTGCCGGAAAGGAGTTTGATAATAGAGGTAAAATCGAAAGTGCGGATCATTCTCCCCCGTTTCCAGGGAAGCAACTACCCTACCCAATCGTCTCCAACCCGCCCATATACGGCACGAGCGCTTTCGGCACTGTGATCGTGCCGTTTTCATTCTGATAGTTTTCCAAAATAGCGACGAGCGTTCGGCCGACCGCGAGGCCGGAGCCGTTTAGTGTATGGACGAAACGGTTGTCTTTTTCGGCAAATTTATAGCGCGCCTGCATCCGGCGGGCCTGGAAGTCGCCACAATTACTGATGGAGCTGATTTCTCGATAAGTGTTTTGGCTCGGCAGCCACACTTCGATGTCATAGGTTTTGCGCGCGCCAAATCCGAGATCGCCGGTGCAAAGCTCGACAACACGGTAAGGCAGGTCCAATTTCTGCAAGACGGCCTCGGCGCAGCGCAGCATGTTTTTATGCTCCTCGTCGCTTTCTTCGGGTTTGCAGATAGAGACCAGCTCGACCTTATTGAACTGATGCTGGCGGATCATGCCTTTGGTGTCCCGCCCTGCAGAGCCGGCTTCCGAGCGGAAGCACGGTGTATGCGCGGTCAGGCGTTTGGGGAGCGCGTCAGCATCAAGAATAGATTCGCGAACTGTGTTAGTGAGTGAAACTTCCGCTGTAGGGATAAGGTAATGATCCCCGTCTGTTTTATATAAATCCTCTTCGAATTTCGGAAGCTGCCCCGTCCCGAACAAGGCCTTGTCCCAAACAAGAAACGGCGGAGTCGTCTCCTCAAACCCCTCCTCCGTTTGCATGTCGAGCATCAGGCTCGCCAAAGCGCGGTCCATGCGGGAGAGCGCGCCGCTCAAAACCACAAATCGGCTTCCGCTCATCTTGGCGGCGGTTTCAAAATCCATCAGGCCGAGCGCGGTTCCGAGGTCATCATGGGATTGCGGCTCGAAGGAAAACTCTTTCGGCTCGCCCCATTTGGCGACTTCGACATTGTCGTCTTCGCTTTCGCCGTTTGGCACGTCTTCAAATGGCACATTCGGGAGGCTGGCGAGCAGCATATCGAGCTGCGCCTTTTCGCCTTCGACTTGTTGGCCCATCGCGGCGATGACGTTTTTCGCGCCGGCCACTTCGGTTTTCAGGCGTTCGGCTTCTTCTTTATCGCCTTTGGCCATAGCTTGCCCAATAAGCTTAGAGCTTTTATTGCGCGCGGCTTCGGCCTCTTGCATGACCTGAGTGGCTTTGCGGATAAGCGCGTCCTGATCGAGAATTTTCTTGGATTGCGGCTCTAACCCGCGCTTCGCCCAAAGGGCGTCATACTGGTCAGGGTTTTCGCGGATGGCTTTGATGTCGTGCATGTCGGGTCTATTCTGGTTTAATCGATCATAAAGAGTAGGTCTTTGGCGACCCTATAAAGGGCGTTACCCCTTCCAACAAGTCTTCTCGACAAGTGCGCAAGACCTGACATCCCGCCTTTAACCGTTCGACGCCTTCATTTAACCTATATTCATAATCCATTTTATATAAGCCGGTTTTTCAGCCCGTGATATGGGCGTTTGCTAACTCAAGAGATTTTTCCAATGTTACGTACACTTTCAATTTCCGCTTTGGTTTGGGCCGGAGCCGCCACAGCCTCTCACGCTCAATTCACTAACGGCTTTACGGGTGAAGCCGCGCTGAACGGCTCGGTCACAACTGGTAACACTGAAACAACAGATGTTGGTTTAGGCCTGAAACTCGCCAAGGAAACCGAGAATTGGAAACATTCAATTAAGGCGTCCGCCGATTACGGCAAGGCAGACGGCGAAGAAAACAAAAACCGCTATGCGCTCGGCTATCAAATTGACCGAGATATTTCAGAGCAGCTTTACGGCTACGCCAATGCTGATTATTTCAGCGATGATTTCGGGGCCTTCAAACAGGGCTACTTCCTGGGCGCAGGCCTCGGCTACCAAATTTTGCCCGACGCACCTTTGACCTGGAGCGTTGAAGCCGGCGGCGGCTATCGCTCCCAAAAAGCGCGTCTAGCGCTGAACAACCCAACGGGTGAGCCAAGCCGGACTGAAAATGAAATAGCGGGTCAGTTGGCGTCTGATCTGGATTATGTCTTTAATGACAAAGTCTCTGCTTATAACGACACTGAATTGCTCTATTCCGCGTCGGATACATTTCTGACCAATGAGATTGGCGTCACATCGGAGCTCTTTGACAGCTTTGCTCTGCGGGCCTCTTTCCGTGTCGAGCACCACACGGACGTGCCTGTCGGAACAGAAAAAACCGATACGATTAGCCGAATCGGAATTGTTTATACTATGAAATAACCAAGTTTGTTTCTGAACGCATTGGAGGCTATCAACTGAGACAGCCTCCAACTGATTAACGCCAAGTTAACTGCCCTTTTCTATAGGTTTTAAACCACCACCAAGACCCAAGTCATCCCCCATACGCCCCAAGGAGCCTATTATGTACCGCCTCGCCTTATCAGCTGTTTTTGCCATTTCCCTAAGCTTGGGGGCGGCGCAGCAGAGTTGGGCGGAGGAAGATATGGGATGGACCGGGCAAGCATCGCTGAACGGATCGAAAACGACAGGCAATAACGAGACGACTGTTCTGGGGTTTGCGACAAAAGTTGAAAACCGCGGGAGTGACTGGCGGCACTCCGCCAAAGTGTCCGGCGATTACGGTAAAAATCAAGGCGAAACAAATATACGCCGATATCGGCTCGGCTATAAAATTGGCCGTGATTTTGCGCCGGCTGTCTATGGTTATGCGAATGCCGACTATTTCAATGATAGCTTCGGGTCCTATAAAAACGGTTATTTTGCCGGAGGCGGCGTCGGATATACTCTGATTGTTGATGACCCAACCCAGTGGCAGATCGAAAGCGGCGCGGGTTATCGTTCGCAAAAAGCCCGATTGGCTCAGGGTAATCCGCTTGGCATTCCGAGCGTAATAGAGGACTCCCTCAGCGCCCGGCTCTACTCCGATTTCGAGCACGCATTTAGTGAACAAGTCACTTTTTCAAATGACACTGAAGTCCTCTATTCGGAATTGGATACATTTATTGTCAATGAAGCGGGCATCACCTCTGACCTGTTCGATAGTTTCGCTATTCGCGCGTCTTTCCGTCTGGAAACCCATAGTGACGTTCCCGATGGACGTGAGAAAACGGACACAATCAGCCGTGTCGGCCTCGTCTATAAAATGAATTAGACCTGTTGATTTCTGATAAAACTCTCAGATAGGATTGGCGCAGATTTCAGGGTAGAGTATTACTATGTCTGAAATGAACGCTTCGCCCTATCTGCTTTTAATGCGCCACGCCAAATCTTCATGGGCGGAAGCCGGGCTGAGCGACCATCAAAGACCATTGAACGAGCGGGGCGAAAGGGCCGCGACAGATATTGGCGCGGAGCTATATGCGCGGGGTTACGCGCCGGATATTATTTGGAGTTCGGATTCAAAACGGACACGCTTGACGGCGATGCGTCTCATTCGGGCGATTCCCGGTGCGCAGGAAGTCCATTATAATCCGGATTTTTACCATGCAGGGCCGGAGCAGGTCATTAAAATTTGCCAAGAGACGCCCTTTCCCGAGCGTAATCTCATGTTACTCGGGCATAATCCGGGATGGGCAGAGCTACATTATTATCTCAGCGGGCAAGACCATAACTTTCCGACCGCGGCCTGTGCGGTTTACCAAGCGAAGAAAGCGCCCGCTGCCAACTGGCTATCACCGAAAATTTGGCGATTGGTGGATTTGATACTTCCCAGAGATCTAGAATGAAGACATTTGCGGCGATATTGAAAGTCTATTGGGCGTTTCTTTATTACCCTCTGCTTCTTACGCTCTTTATCTGGCTTTGGGTGAAAGGCGCGCACTGGATCTGGGGCGCGGCTGTGGTTCTTATTATGGTTGTGTTTGACCCGATATGGGTCAGACTGTTTTTTCGCCGTAAATAGAGACTAACAGGAGCGGGCAGAACAAAATCCGCTTTTGGGAATAATTTACTATAACAATAGTTTGCCTGCCTTCACTCAGTGACAGACTAGAGATAGAGGCGCATATTGATAATGTTGTCGGCCTCCCATCCCACTTCCGGCAACCCGAAGCGATGTCACGCAAAGTGGCACATGCTAGCAAATGGGCTGGTCTTGAGCCTTTAGTCCCTCTGATTTAGGACCAGCCAATTTGTTGTTCGGTTTAGCTCAACTTACCTTTTAAGCTCAGTAAAGTGTCTTCCCTGCGAAGGATAAAGAGCAATATCATCGCGCCAAGCGTAGGCAGGGACGCTAAGAAAATCAGAGTGAAACTGTCTGAGAACGGCACGAGACTTTTGATCGTGAACAAAGTTCCAAGTCCGTGAATAAGCATGACGAGGCCATAGGAAATTCGTTTTTTGAGTCCAATAACAAAGGCGAATATCACGACCAGGAGGAAGGTCCCGATGGCTTGTGGCGGTATGGCCGAAAGACTAAAGCTTCCGATTTTATAAAATTTGCTTGCGACATTTTCCGCATGGGCCGCATCTGAAAAACGATCCAGAGCCCACATGAGCATGAAGTAAGCAATGAACAGACGCGTCAGGAGGAGCGCGGGTTTAAGGTATTTAGGCATAACATCATCTCTCTCTATTTTGAGAGGGATTTAATGATCAGTTTGCTGACATCCAACACACAGTTCTGTGAGATTAGCCCGCTTCGCCGTTCAAACGCGCCTTTGCTCTTTCCGACCCCATAAGCGCCAGAAGCGGGCCCATTTCCGGGCCGTGATCCATTCCGGTCAGCGCGCGGCGAAGCGGCATGAACAGCCCCTTCCCTTTCCGTCCGGTTTCTGTTTTTACAGAAGTGAGCCACGGCCCCCAACTGTCTTGGTTCACAGTTTCCGGCATAAGGTCAGCGGCTTGGGCGCAAAATGCCTTGTCCTCGCCTTCGATTTTACCGGCGGCAGTTCCGAACAGAGTTTCAGACCAGTCTTTAGCATCCGAAAGCTTTTCGACATTGGACCTGACAGCAAGCCAAAGCGCTTCGCCGCCGGCCACATTAAGGGCGTCCAGCCGATCTTTTACGTCAACATAAGGCGTCTCATGCAAAAGGCGTCCATTGATAAGCAAAAGCTCTTCTTCGTCAAATCGCGCCGGAGCTCGTCCCACTTTTTCAAAACTAAACTCTTCGATCAGGACAGACATAGACGGACGCGCCTCGATCGGGTCAGAGGTGCCGATTTTCCCAAGCAAAGAGCAAATTGCCAAGGGCTCAATATACTGGTCGCGCAACTCGCCCATAGACAGAGAGCCAAGGCGTTTGGAAAGCCCTTTCCCATCCGCGCCAACCAAAAGCGGCATATGCGCGAAATTCGGCAGGTGATCTGACAACGCTTGAAAAATTTCAATCTGCGCGCCTGAATTGGTTACATGATCCTCGCCGCGAATGACGTGTGTGATTTTAGCGTCGATGTCATCGACAACACTCGGAAGTGTATAAAGAAAAGAGCCATCCGCGCGGATAAGAACAGGGTCCGAAATGGAATCCGTCTCAATCGTCTGTTCACCGCGAACGACATCCTTCCAGGTCACAGGGTTGCCAGACAGTTTAAACCGCCAATGCGCCTGACGGCCTTCTGACTCTAATTTCTGTCTATCCTCATCGCTCAGGCTCAAGGCGTGGCGGTTATAAACGGGTGGCTTGCCTTGGACGCGTTGTAACTTGCGCTGACGGTCTAGCTCATCTGCTGTTTCATAACAGGGATAAAGAATACCGTCTTTTTTCAGTTTTTCAGCGGCGGCTTTATAGCTGTCAAAACGATCCGACTGACTAAAGGTCTCGTCCCAAGTCAGACCGAGCCAAGTCAGATCTTCGCGAAGGCCATCCTCATAGGCTTTGGTGCTCCGTTCCAGATCGGTATCGTCAATGCGAAGAATAAACGTGCCGCCATTTTTACGAGCAAACAACCAGTTCAGCAGCGCTGTACGAACATTACCGACATGCAGCTTTCCTGTTGGGGAGGGAGCGAATCTAACGCGAGGGGTATCAAGGGCGGACATATAATCTTCTTATGGTTCGGTTTGTGGCACGGCGTCGCGATAACGATTGGTAATCGGATAACGGCGATCACGGCCAAAGTTTTTAATGCCGATTTTTACGCCCGGAGGCGCCTGTCGACGTTTATATTCGGCGATATAGAGTAGATTTTGTATTCGGGCTATATCTTTCGGCTTATGCCCTCGCTCCAATAAGGCTTCGACAGGCCATTCAAAATCTATCAGCCCGCGGAGAATATCGTCCAGCACGTCATATTCCGGCAAGGAATCGCTATCTTTTTGATCTTCGCGAAGTTCGGCGGATGGCGGTTTTGTGATGATACGTTGCGGGATCGGGGCTTCCTCTCCCAAGAGATCATCTGGGTTATGGGCATTGCGCCATTCGGCCAAAGCAAAAACCTCGGTTTTATAAAGGTCTTTTAGCGGATTATAGCCACCGCACATATCTCCATAGAGTGTCGCATAGCCCACAGCCATTTCGGACTTATTGCCCGTTGTTACCAACATCGGCCCGAATTTATTCGACAGCGCCATAAGAGTCAGCGCGCGGGAGCGGGACTGAATATTTTCTTCGGTCGTATCCGGTTTCGTGCCCTCAAATAAAGGCGCAAGCATTTCATCGAAGGCCTCTATAGCCGGTTTTATTGCAATAATGTCATAGCGACAACCGAGCCGTTCGGCGCAGCTTCTTGCATCCTCCAAACTGTCAGAGCTGGTATACTTCGTCGGCATCATCACGCACCAGACTCTGTCTTTGCCAAGCGCATCGACGGCAATCGTCGCAGCCATAGCGCTATCGATTCCGCCGGACATCCCCAAAACCACCTGTTTGAAACCGTTTTTATTGACGTAGTCACCGAGGCCCAAACAAGTCGCCCGCCAATCCGCCTCATACCCGGTTAATTGGGCTTCGATTTTGGCTTTTTTACAGACCCACTTGCCGCCTTCTTTATCCCAAACAGACACATCGTAATCCGGCACAAAACTTTTAAGAGATTGGACAATCGCACCCGCCGCGCTCATGGAAAAACTGGAGCCGTCAAAGACCAGCTCATCCTGTCCGCCGACCTGATTAACATAGATAAGCGGAAGGCCTGACGTGTGGACTTTATCGCCAAGCGCCTCCGTGCGTTCGGATAGCGCCGTCCGCCGCCAAGGCGACCCATTTGGCGAGATCATAATCTCTGCTCCGCGCGCGCGAAGGTGGGAGGCGACGCCCTCCTGCCAAAGATCTTCGCAAATTGGCAGGCCAATCATAACGCCCTTAAATTCAATAGGGTCAGGCAGTGGTCCTTTGGTGAAAATCCGGGCTTCATCGAAGACACCGTAATTCGGCAAATGATGTTTGTACCGCGCATCAGTAATTTCACCGTCGCGCATAAACAAAGCAGCATTATAGAGATGCGCCCCGTCTGCCCAAGGGAGGTTGAAGACGACGGCAGGCCCGCCTTTCGTCAATTTCGCAAAATCTTCAGCCAGAGTTTTGCAGTCTTCCACGGCAGCGGGTTTAAGAACCAGATCCTCCGCCGGATAGCCGATAATGAGCTGCTCCGGCAGAACCAGAATATCAGCGTCGTCCGCCCTCGCCCGCTCAAAAGCTTTCTTGGCCAAAGCTATATTACCCTCCAAATCCCCAACGGTCGGATTAAGCTGAGCGGAAGCAATTTTAAGGCGTGTCGTCATGGGATTGGGTTTAGCGGCGCGGAGAGAAAGCGGCAAGGTTTAAAGGGGGGTGTTTAATAAATGCCACACGCCAAGCATCGCCTCTCTCAAAGACTCAATAAACGCTCCTAGCTCACGGTTCAGGCAGGTGTAATTCATTCGACAGCCGTTTTTTGAATTCTCAAATGCGCCTCATTCAGTCCCATCAATGCGGCTGAGCCGTAATATTTTGTGAATTCAGGGACAAAGATACCGGCTTCTACGGCCGGGTCAGTTTTTACCAGCTCTTCCGCCTCTTCAATTGTCTGAACATTGAAAATATAAAGGCCGCGTTTTTCTTCGTCTCCGACAAAGGGGCCTGCCAAGACCAGTTTTTTCTCCTCGGCTAATGTCTTCATATTGGCAAAGTGTCCGCGAAAAATGCGATTGCGTTCTTCGGGGTCGCTGATTTCGGCCGGACCTGTCTTTAAAACAGTCATCACATAAGACCTCATACCGTACTCATCCGCGCCGAGTTCTTGTGCGAGCGCCGCGTCATATTTTGGCGGGCCCGAATAATAGGCCGCCAAACTACGGAACATATCAATGTTATCATTGATGGAGGTTTGCCCGCTTTTTCCAGCTTGGGCGAAAGTCCTGTGGGCAGCGTTTTTGGCGATGACCATATTCGCCTTGGGATTTACATAAATATATTGACCGTAAATACCCACGGCAAAGAAATCACCCTCGTTAAGTCCCTCTTGAGGCATAGGTACCCACCATTGATAGCCATAACCTGTCCCGCGATCCGGGTGGGTATTCGGAGCATGATTTGTCGTGGAGTCTGCGACCCAATCGGCAGGAATAAGCTGCTCGCCATTCCATTCTCCGTCTTGCAAAAAGAGCTGGCCGAACTTGGCGTAATCTCGCGTGCTGAGATTTAATCCGCCAAGCGCGAAAGCCACGTCATAACCGTCTGTCAGATAATAAGGCGATATTTCGAACCCGAGATTCTCTCCGTAAGTTTCCTCAAAAAGCTGGTGTAAAGATTTTCCCGTGGCTTTACGAAGTGCCATGGCCGCAATATGCGTATCAATAGACACATATTGCCAAGAGCTGCCTTGCTCAAACTCGCGCTCTGACAGTCCCGCCGCGAATTTATCCATCGACTTTCCGAGGCCGAGTACACGTCCCATTTTGTTTATGTCCGAGTCTTTATCCATATAGTCTTCATCAAACTTTACGCCGCTGCTCATATTCAGGATATTGCGGAGGCTGACACCCTCATAGGCCGAGCCTTTAAGATCCGGAACGTATTTATCTGCCGGGTCGTCCAAAGTTTCGATTTGGCCGCTTTCCAGAGCCTGTCCATACAATCCGGACATGAAAGATTTCGCCACCGACCAACTTATGCGCCGATCCGCGGCATTCGTGCCTTTATAATAGCTCTCATTTATTAGCTTGCCGTCTTTGATAACGACTAGTGCTGTGGTTTCCAGTTCTTCCAGTAAAGTCGAGAGGTTTTCGTCGTTTCCGGCGATTGTCACTGTCTCAGGCAGGGGCTGAATCTCTTCGGGCCATAGAAAAGGAATGTCGCCGATTTCCAGATTATGGTGTAGGAAAGCCGCGTCCATATGAGAGAAATTGCTGACAATCTTATCTTCATCAAATAGCGAATTAACAGTCGCCAGTCTTTTTATCTTTGTAAAATTGAGTGCAATTAAGAGCGCTAGGATCGCGACGATCCCGATCAAAATCCGGATAAACCACTTCATTTTATTTCCCCCTCACGCCTTTTATAGACTTACCCATCAATTTGTAACGCTACGCGCGCGGCGGTCAATCCGTCTTGCGCCGAGGCGCTGACAGGCTCCCCCTCCAATATAGCGGCAATAAAGCTATTTGTTGCTGCGCCAAGACTATCTGCGGCGGACGGAGCGTTTCCAAAATCCGTGTTCAGCGTAAACGGCGTATTATGCTGCAAAGTCTTGGCAACGAAATCTATCAGGACGGTGCCACTCGGATATTTGATTGTCATTTGGCGGCTGACGCCCTGTTCCACTCGGCTGGCCGAGAGGATAGCTGTGCCGTTGGAGAAATTAAGCTCTGCCCGCGCCGTATCCGGTGTTTTGGAGTTCACAGGCTCAGACGCGCCGGAAACGGAAATGGGCGCCCCCCTCATTAACAGGCAACATAAATCAATGTCGTGGGTCATCAGATCCAGTGTGACCGATGTATCTGTGCCGCGAGAAGAATAGCCTGTGTTCCGAACGGCAATAATATGAGTGGGTGTTTCGCTCACCTTATCCAAACCAATAGCCCGCGCAACGAACCTTTCCTGATGGCCGATCTGAACGATAAGATTTTGGTCGTTGGCGAGGGCCACAATCTGTTCCGCCTCATTCAAGGATGTGGCAATCGGTTTTTCGATTAAGGCATGGCAATTTGCTTTCAACGCCGCAATGGCCATCTCACCGTGATAGCTTGCTGGACAGGCGATAATGACGGCTTCTGCGGCCTCGACCATTTCATCGAACGTTTGAAACGCTTCCACCCCGTGTTTTTCAGCCAATATGCCGGCGCGTTCCCTGTCTGGATCAAAGACACCGAGGAACTCTACGCGGTCATGTTCCGCTAGCTTATTGGCGTGATAGCCGCCAAATACACCTGCTCCAATAAGTCCGACTCTAAGTTTTTCAGCTTCCATAAGGCGTGTTTGACGCGTTTCATCCGCCCTGTCAGTAGAGAATCACTTTGATTTGATTCTCGCCGTTCTCCCTCATTTTCGACGGAAGACGCTCCAAATCACCCCCTTTTATCAGATAATCCCCAAAAATATGCTCTAAAACCCCCATAATACCGTGTTTTTAGTGACAGTCTGCCCAAAATAGTTACGGTATTTGCCAAGGAGCCCGTCAAACGAAGCGGGTCCGTTAATTCATAAAGGGAGATCCAAAATGAACAAAAAAGAACTCGTAAGCGCAATCGCAAGCCAAACTGATTCTACTCAGGCAGCTGCCGGTGAATTTTTAAACGCCTTCTGCGAAGTCGTTGTCACTGAAATGAAAAATGGCGATGGCTCAACTGTTGCTATTCCGGGCTTTGGTCAATTTGTTGCCAAGCACCGCGCCAGCCGCGAAATGCGTAACCCAGCCACAGGCAAAATGATGATGAGCAAGGCGAAAACCTCTGCTCAGTTCAAAGCGTCTGCGGCCCTAAAAGACCTGTAAGACTTAAACCAGGTTTTAGTTTGAAACCGGTTTGGAAATTTCCAAGCCGGTTTTTTTGTGCCTCAAATTAGCTCGCCAGTCTGACCGCATCTTCCTTACGGTAGCTACGAAGTTCCTCGGAGATTTGGAATGCGAGCTCCAAAGCCTGATTTGCGTTCAAACGCGGATCACAATGGGTATGATAGCGAGAGGACAAATCTTCTTCCCGGATCATCTTCGCCGAACCGCCAAGACATTCGGTCACGTCTTGCCCCGTCATTTCGAAATGCACACCGCCGGGCCAGCAGCCTTCGGTGTGAAGCACTTGCATGAAGGTTTTAACTTCGGACAGGATATTATCGAAGGGCCGGGTTTTATATCCGGAAGACGTTTTAATCGTATTCCCGTGCATCGGGTCACATGACCAGACAACATGGCGTCCGGCCCGTTTCACGGCGCGCGCAAGTGTAGGCAGCCCTTTGGCAACTTTGTCATGGCCGTATCGAGCAATCAGCGTCATGCGGCCCGGTTCATTTGAGGGATTCAGCACATCAAGCAGCTTCATCAGCTCATCCGGCTCCAACCCTTCTCCGACTTTCATCGCGATTGGGTTCTCAATACCACGGAAAAATTCGACATGAGCGTGATCAAGCTGACGTGTTCGATTACCGATCCAAAGCATATGAGCGGAGGTATCGTACCAACGGCCGGACGTAGAATCGATCCGAGTCATGGCTTCTTCATAGCCGAGCAACAAACCCTCATGGGAGGTATAATAATCTGTCTGCGCCATTTGCGGAATGTTCTGAGCGGTCACGCCGCACGCAGCCATAAAATCAAGCGCGTCGGAAATCTTATCCGCCATCTTTTTATATTTCTCGTCCGTTTTCGTCCCTTCGACAAATCCCAAATTCCATTTATGAATATTTTCAAGATTTGCGTACCCTCCGGTTGAAAAAGCGCGCAAAAGGTTAAGCGTCGACGCGCTTTGGCCATAGGCTTTCAAGAGCCGTTTCGGATTAGGCGTCCGGCTTTTGGGCGAAAACTCCATGCCGTTAATATTGTCGCCGCGATAGCTCGGCAGAGTAATGCCGTCGCGCTCTTCAACGGGAGAGCTGCGCGGTTTGCCAAATTGTCCGGCAATCCGGCCGACTTTGACAACAGGTTGTCCGGCGCCATATGTTAAAACCACGGCCATTTGCATCATGACGCGGAACATATCGCGCAGGTTATCGGGATGAAATTCTTTGAAACTTTCCGCGCAATCACCACCTTGCAATAAGAAGGCCTTGCCCAAAGCGACATCGCCTAGACGCTGTTTCAGACGGCGGGCTTCCCCGGCAAAAACAAGCGGCGGATAGCCTTTTAGCGTGCTTTCGACAGATGTCACCGCGTCTGCATCAGGATAATCATCCGGAATGTGTAAGGCCGGAAGTCCGCGCCAGCTTGAAGGAGTCCATCGTTTCTGAGTCATGGTCATAACTTTTTATTTTAAAGTCGCATTAAATTCAACTTTGCGCGACTTATCAGTCCTGTCTTAATTTGACTAGAGGGTCTTTAACACGATTGCGACAGCCAAAGAGGTAAAAAATAACAGCGAACTGTAAATTTAAGAACTACAGAGACAATATATTTCGCAAAACCGTATGTTGGAAGAATATAGTTGTCGCACAAACGCAAAAAAGTCTTTTATCTAATCCTTAAGAGCCGCTCTTAAATATAAGGAGCCGGTGTAAACGGATAAAATGGCCGCCAGCCATAGGCAAAACAGCCCGGATAATTTAGCGATCAAGACAATATCAGGGATAACAGAGTCTATCGGCAGGTAGCTTTTCGCTAAAATCCAGACAATCAAAATGGCGATGGCCAGCATTTCAAAAGCCGTTTTCCATTTTGCGAGATTTGTTGGCGGCATGGCCCGCCCGGCCAGAGCCGCATGCTCTCTGGCACCTGAGACCAAGATGTCGCGAAAGACAATGGCCAAAGACGGGATTAAAAACCAAGGATTACCTAACGCCGCAATTGAAAAAGCTATCACGCAGCCCGCGACAAGAAGTTTATCAGCAATCGGATCAATCATGCGTCCGAACCCACTGACGACATTCCATTTCCGCGCCAAATAGCCGTCCAGATAATCTGTAAAGGCGGCGAGAATAAAGAGACCTAAGAGGACCCAAGCTTTGGCCAGAAACAGATCCCATTTAAAGGCGAGGGACAATATCCCCGCTATAAAGAAAGGGACGCTTAAAATACGCGCAACGGTAAGCGCGTTTGGCAGCCAATAAAATTTGTGACGATCCGAAGGATCCGTAGAATGGGTATCAGACATTAGGCATCATTCGCGGTAAATTTAGTTCGGAAAATACGAAGGCCCGTCACGACGCTCAGAATAGCGGCGATCCAAAGACAAAAAATGCCAAAGAGCCAGACCCAGGGCGAGCCAATATTCAATACTCTGGACGGATCGTTCGCGGCGCGAAACAAATCACTCATTTGAGAGAGCCAAGGCGAAGCCACTAGAGTGCAAACAGCCAAGACGGACATGCTAACTTTTGCATTGGAGAGTTTAGTGTCCGGCCAGCCAAATTGGCGAAGCGCCCGGCCTTTAAACAAGCCGACAGCAAGCTCCCGCAAAATCAGAATAAAGGCGGGCACTGCGAAGGTCCAAGTCAAAAGGTCTTCTCTAAATATAACAACAAGCAGCGCAATAAGGGTCCCAATAACCAAAATCGTATCTGCAATATCATCAATCCAGCCATATTTTCGGTAAATCGACCGTGAGGCACCGCCAAGATAGTCATCAAAAATATCCGTAAGGGCGGCAACCAAGAACAAAATAGACGCAAAAACGGCCATTTTCGTCTCTGGCCACGCCAAAATAATAATCGCCATGATAATCGGCGTCATCAATATACGAACAAATGTCAGCCCATCCGCAAATGCTCCGCCGGCCTGCTTCGGGCTCATGGATGAACTTAGCTGAGCGGTCATATTGTCTGGCTTCGACATGGTTTAATCTCCCTGCCCTGTCTTAACAGCTATCGCTCATGAAAGTAATCATAAATCGTTTTTGCCATAGCGGAACTCACGCCCTCGACGCGGGCGAGGTCTGAGGCGGAGGCCCCTTTGACTCCCTTTGCAGATCCGTAATGCGCCAACAGGGCTTTTTTACGGGCAGGACCTACGCCAGGAATACCGTCCAAGGGATTAGTCTTCATCTCTTTTTTTCTCCGCGCGCGATGCGTTCCTATCGCGAATCTATGCGCTTCATCCCGTAAGCGCTGGAGATAATATAAAGCGGGCGTTCGGGTGGGGAGGCTGAACACTTCCCGTCCATTCATAAAAAAGTTTTCGCGGCCCGCATTTCTATCCGGTCCTTTGGCAATGCCGACCAGAGTTGTGCGGTCCAAAACACCTAATTCGCGCAAAGTCTCTGTCACGACAGAGAGCTGCCCTTTCCCGCCGTCAATTAGAACAAGATCAGGCCATTGCAGGGTTTTGTCTTTGGCCAACCTAGAAAATCTGCGGCGAAAAACTTCGCGCATCATAGCATAATCATCGCCCGGTTCTGTCTCGGTGTCTTTAATATTAAACGTCCGGTAGTCGCGTTTTTGAAACCCTTCCGGTCCAGCCACGATAAACGCGCCGACGGCGTTCGTTCCTTGGATATGACTGTTATCATATACCTCTATCCGTTCCGGCGGCGCTTCCAGTCCAAAAATTTCTTGTAATTCGCCCAAAAGCTTCGTCTGTGACGCCGTTTCAGCGAGTTTGCGCCCTAGAGCTTCTTGCGCATTGGTCACAGCCTGTCCGACCAATATTTTTTTCTCGCCGCGCTGAGGTTTTACAACCTCTATGTTTCGTCCTGACTTTGCCGTTAAGGCCCGTTCAACGAGGTCATGATTGGGCAGATCCTCACTGACGAATATCTGTTTAGGAATAGGCTTATTTGTATAAAATTGTGCAATGAAAGCCTCCAGAACCTCGGAATTACTCTGATCCCGTCCATGCCGGGGGAAATGGCAACTATTCCCCCAGTTTTGACCTGCCCGAAAAAAGAAAACCTGAATGCAAGTTTGTCCCCCGCCGGAATGCAAGCCAATGACATCCCCATCCGAAAAAGTGGTGGGGTTGATTCCGCCTGATTTAGTGGTCACTTTCGCCATGGCCTGAATTCTATCCCGCAATTCGGCAGCTTTTTCAAAATCGAGAGCTTGGGCAGCATCTTTCATTTCGTTCGAGAGGCGTTTTCGCAAACTATCGGATTTGCCTTTCAGAAAATCTTCCGCATCCGTGATGAGCTTTCCGTAGTCATCCAAAGATATTTCGCCGGTACACGGCGCCGAGCACCGCTTTATCTGATGTTGCAAGCAAGGTCGGGTTCGCCCCTCATATATACTGTCTGAACAATTTCGGAGACGAAAAGCGCGTTGTAATGTGTCCAACGTTCTATTGACCGCAGCCGCACTCGCAAAAGGGCCGTAATAATCACCTTTTATATTACGCGCGCCCCGATGTTTGTTGACCTGCGCCGCCGGGTGGTCTTTGCGAACCAGAATATAAGGAAAACTTTTATCGTCCCGTAACAGAATATTATATCGCGGTTTCAACCGCTTTATCAGACTGGCTTCCAATAAAAGCGCTTCAGTTTCCGTTTCGCAAACGACAAATTCCATTTCGCTCGTCGCGCGGATCATACGCCGGAGCCGTGTCGGGTGGCGGTCATATTTTGTGTAGGCCGTCACCCTTTTTTTTAGGTCTTTGGCTTTGCCAACATAGAGAACGCTCCCATATTCATCAACCATGCGGTAAACGCCGGGTTTACTAGGGAGGCGGGTAACATAATCCGCAATGCGTTTTGGCCCGACGAGCGGCTTTACTTTCTTTTCAGATGTATCTGAGTCGGTGGATGACATGCCTCTTAATTAGGTATTGTCTCCGTCTATCGCAAATTGTTCGAGCACGGAGAGCTGCACGCGCTCGAGTGCAATCTGGTGGGTAGCGGCTAAGACGACTTTTGGCGCTTTCCCGACTTTATGCGCTTCACGCCAACGCTCCATACAAAGGCACCATTGGTCTCCCGCTTTTAACCCCGGAAAGTTAAATTGCGGCATTGGCGTGCTCAGATCATTTCCCTGAGTTTTGGAAAATTCCAGAAAATCGTCGGTCAGGACAACACACACAATATGACGCCCCCGATCACTTGGACCTGTTTCGCAACACCCATTTCTAAAAAATCCGGTCATGGGCTCGGTGGAACAGGATTGAAGAGGCCCGTCCAAGACATTGAGACTATTTGTCATGACCGCCTCCTCAGAATTTCCACACCCGCCACCTCGGCCTTTAATAACGCCTGCGGTTTGGAAATCCGCACGGCGCAGCTTTGTACCCTTGGATCATAGCTCAGAGCCCAATCAGCAATGCGCTCCGCCAAAGTTTCCACAAGTTGTACATGGGCTTCCAGCGCGATTTCCTCGGCCTTGTCGGCCACGACGCCGTAATCCAAAGTTTCATGGAGACGGTCATCTTTTGGGGCTTCCATACCCGTCATGTCGAGTTCAATATCCAAAATAATAGGCTGAGTGGCCTCATATTCATGCGGATGGACGCCGATAGAGGCAAGAATCTGTAGACCCCGGACAAATATCCGGGTGGTCGGCTGGACGGATTGTTTATCTCGCAAGCGGCGATAGATAGAGGACGATTTTAACATTTTAATCTTCACCTACCATGACATCCGGTGTTTCCCAGCGCAAATGCTGGCCGCTATCGACGGCAAGGAACTGCCCCGTAACTGAGTTTGCGCCAAGAAGGTATCTAACAGCGCCGAGCAATGTATCCGGCGGAGAGCCATGCCCGAGTAATGTCTCTGACGCCTCTTTTTCAAATTCTTCTTTGGTCTGTCCGCTATTTTTCAAAACAGGGCCCGGCCCTATTGCGTTCACCCTGACCTTGGGCGCGAAAGCCTGTGCCATTGTTGTGGTTGCCCAGTGAAGCGACGCTTTGGATAAGGTATAAGTAAAGAATTTTGGATTTGGCTTTAAAACTCTTTGGTCGATCAAGTTAATAATAACGCCGCTTTCCGGTGACTGTTCGGCGAATTGCTGAGACAGAATAAGGGGGGCGCGTAAATTTGCATTCATATGAAAATCATAAGTCGCGCGGGAAAAGGTCTCAGCGCGGTCATTCTCAAAGGTCGAGGCGTTATTAATAAGCGCCGTGATCGGTCCTCCAGAAGATTTCGATGCCCGTTCAATCAAAGTGTCGCATTCCTGTGGAACAGATAAGTTACCCTGAACTGTAAAAGCTTGCCCTGCGTTCTCTTTTATATCAGCCGCGAGCGCCTCAGCTTTCTCGGCGCTTCGGAAATAATGGATGATGACGGTCCAGCCATCTTCTGCAAGACCTTTGGCTAAGGCCGCGCCTACTCTTGCGCCGCCCCCGGTAATAAGGACTGTTCTACGCATCCTTATTGACCACATAGCGGGCCCGTTCGCCGCAAGATGGGCGCCCTAGCTCTACGCAAACGAGCCCGCCGAGTTTTGGCGCGAGACGTTCATAAATCCACATAGCAATTTGCTCGAGCGCCGGTTGGTCCAGCCCCTCGATTTCATTTAAAAGGCTATGGTCGAGCGGCTCGATCACCTCTTTGACAATCGTCTCTATTTTCCAGAGATCGCGAATCCAGCCCTTATCGGATTGAGGGTTCCCGCGCAGGACGACTTTGCCGTAAAAACTATGGCCGTGAATATGTTTGAACAGGTCATTCGCGTCCCGATGACCGAAATAATGTGCGGCCTCGAACTGGAAGTCTTTTTCGATTTCAAGATAAGCGCTCATAAGTGCGTCCCGACTTCAATCGCTTAAATCATGCTTCTGGCAATAGCCAAAAGATATAAAATATAACCGGCCGTAAAGATGAAACCCGTTTTACGTCCAATCGGTTTGCGGGTCAGCACAAAACCCAGAAGCGCAAACGTCGCCGCCAACATAACCCACATATCAAAAACAAACAAATTCCGCTCGACCAAAACCTCTCCAGACATAGCCGCAGCCCCAGTCACAGCGAGAGAATTGAAAATATTTGACCCCAATACATTGCCAAGCGCGACTTCCGAATGCCCTCGGTAAGACGCGATAACGACCGTCGCAATTTCAGGAAGTGAGGTTCCAATCGCCACAATGGTCAGCCCAACAATTGTTTCAGAGACATTAAACCCAAAGGCAATCTCTTGCGCGTTCTCGACAATCAACCAACCGCCAAGGACCAAACCGGCCAAGCCGAATATCCCCCACATCAGAGATACAAAAAGATTCACGGGTAATCCGCTCTTGCCTTCATCAAGCTCTGCCATTTCTTCGAGAATCGGGTCATTTGCCCCGGCCCGCGCCAAGGTAAACATCCAGACCAGATAAACCAAAATGCCGGTAAAGAGCAAAGCGCCTTGCCAAAAAATGAGCGGGTTATGGACAAAGGCCAGCACAACTAAAGTCAGAGTCGCAAGGAAACAGAAAAGACTATTGCGGGCGACACCGCTTACATTCGTTGGAATAGCCATGATAATGGCCGGAAGACCCAAGGCTAATAAGATATTGGCGATATTTGACCCGACGACATTTCCCATCGCCAGCGTTCCGACGCCGTCCAGAACGGCCTGCACGCTAACGACCATTTCCGGGGCCGACGTGCCGAAAGCCACTATAGTCAAGCCAACTATAAGGGACGGAACGCCCCAATGCCTGGCAAGCGCGGCCGCACCGCGCACCATAAAGTCACCCGCAACCAGCAGGAGAACAATCCCTAACAATAATAATCCGAAAGCCAAAAACATGGTTCAGATCACGAATTCAAATTTAATCGAAACGTTTAAAGTCAAGAAAGTTCAATCCGCCAAAAATGATAAAGACCAAAGCAAAAGCAAATAAAGCCGGATTAAGAGTAAACAGGCCAAAAATGCTGATACCGGATTGAATAAGTGAAATCATGAGCTTCGTCCCAAATTCGAGGCGACCGAAACTTGGCCCCTCTTACAAATATTGAAGGCTCTATAAACGGGTTCAACTAAAATGCCAACTGCACTATGATAGGTTTACAGCGAAAGAAAGAGAAGGTTTATGGCGAAGATTTTAGGCGTGGGCGGCGTGTTCTTGCGGTGTAAAGATGTAAAAGCTTATCGGGCATGGTGGACTGATATTATGGGGCTCGATATTACAGATTGGGGAACATTTGAATGGGAGCGTAAATCAAATTCACGTTCCATGTTTAGCCCCTTCCCTGATGAATCGGATTATTTTGGCCCCTCATCTGAACGCGTCATGATCAATTTGCAGGTGGAAGACGTCCCGGTTCTCATTGAGCGCGCAAAAACAGGCGGCGCAGAAATTGTCGGCGACATCGAACCGACAGAATATGGAACTTTTGGCTGGTTTATAGACCCCGAAGGATACAAGATAGAATTATGGGAAGCACCGTCCGCGACCCCCAAGAAATAAAGGAAAGATTATGTTGGGAATGATTCCATTTGTTAAAGCCGCTGGCAAAGGCCTGGGAAAACTCTTTGGCAAAGACAAGAAAGAGGCCGAAGAGGCATTGAAAAAAGAAGTCGACACTCATGGCTTGGATAGTACCGGAGTGGACATTCGCCTTGGCGACGACGGAACTGTCGATATTAAAGGCGAAGCCGTCAGCCAAGAAATGAAAGAAAAAATCATTCTTGCGGTTGGTAACATTGAGGGCATTGAAGGCGTAAAAGACGAAGCGACCACCAAGATAGAGGGTCGTCAGTCAAACTTCCATACCGTCGTGAGCGGCGACACTTTGTCTGCAATCTCCAAAAAATATTACGGAACGTGGAAACTCTACCCGGAAATTTTTGAAGCAAACAAACCAATGCTCTCCGATCCTGACAAAATCTATCCCGGACAAGTTCTTCGAATTCCAGCGATAAACACGGCCAGCTCTTAACGAGAACTATGCCGATAATAAGAAAAGCGGGCCCTAACAATAAAGACCCGCTTTATCAGGACATTGCCGCCATTGCGCGAAGCTGAAACCCTACATTTATAATGACAGACAGGATCGCGGGACACCGTCAACCCTGTCTGCATGGATATTCACGCCCACAAATATCCATTTTCAAGACTGTCGTTATACATAAAACTCACCAACACCCTTTTGGATGGCCCTGCCTGAGTTATTACGCCTCGCCTTACTGGAGCAAGGCAAGCCGCACCCACATGGCGTGCAACAGACAAGTATGGCGGTATTTTATGCCAGCCTCTCACCAGTCAAAGCTTATAAAAAGGGTAGCCCCGACCAGTGATTTTATAAGTCGCAGATTTTCACCTAAAAGTCTTGTTGCTTCGCTAATATATTTCTTAGGCATTTCTTGGGTTGCGACTTTCGGCGCTATAGAAGAAAGATTCATTCTTTAACATTCTTGCCAAGAATCAAAAACATACTGGCGCCAGCGCTGGTTTTGCTCTTTTGCTCATCCGTTAACACACGGCAGAAGAATCTGACCCGGCCCTGTTGATGTAAGCTGAGCGCGCACGCGTAAGGCGTTGGGATATTATGACAACTTGCTCTTGCCCATATTGCCTTTTGTTTATTGATCCCGAAAGTTCCACTTGAATTGGCGGGAGCTCGTTATTTTCATAGAGATTTGTAAAAGACAGAGGCGGCGCTGTTTTCGAAGAAGCGGAGAGAGAGAACCGCGAAACCAACGAAAAGAGCAACCGCCCTGCTGCGTGCCCCAATTTGCAAAGTCTCGGATGACGGGGCGAATCAGGAAGGACGCACGCAAGTCTTGTTATAGAATAACATACTTGAACAGAAACTGAACGATGTCGTTGTCGAAGGTTCATCTAACTGACAGCTCTGTAATAGTGCTGCTGGCACAAAAAAACCTCCGAAATGGAGGCTTTGAGTAAAATTGAAATTTAAAAATTTAGCCAGAGTCTCAGGATGACTTTTTCGATTTTGGTGTCGTGGATCTCTTAGCGGTTGTTTTCTGAGACGTTGCTTTTTTGGCCGTTGTTTTTTTTGGGGCAGGTTTTTTAGTGGCGGGGTTTCCTGTCGTCCCTTTTTTCAAGGCTTCAATTTCGGCAAGCGCCTTTTCCAGTCGGGCTTTCAGGACTTCATGTTCATCGCGGCTGACCAAATCCATATCAGCAATAAATTTTTCCGCTTGAGAGCGAGACATCGCTTTGACTTCATCGCCGACGCCCTTGAGCGCCCCGGCGGCATTTGTCAGAAAATTTGAAATATCGTCGAGAGGACGGGATTTGCTTTGCATCACTTTGGCCTTTTAAACGGAGTTTGGCTTTGATTCATAGATAGGGACAGGTTACAGGCTTTTCCAGATGTTTGAGTCCTTATCAAAGGCAAATAATGTCTTGAACACATAATTTGGCAGGGTTTGCATGTTTCTGGCACTGATATCTGATTTTCAGGCGATTGTCTTTCCGACCTGGCTAAGCGACGAAGCTTTTTCCCTCGGGCCGCTTTCGGTAAAATGGTACGGCTTGGCTTACCTTCTGGGCGTATTCGGAGCCTATTATTATGCCAACCGCCTTTGCCAGCGCAAAGATATCTGGTTCGCCAATGGCGCAACGCGGCTGCCCGAAGTCGTCCCCACCAAAACCATGTTGCAGGATTTGATGTTTTATTGCCTGCTCGGCATTATTGTGGGCGGTCGTCTTGGTTTCATCCTATTCTATTCAACCTCAACAATTTGGGAAGCGCCGCTGGATATTTTCAAAGTCTGGACAGGCGGAATGAGCTTTCACGGCGGTTTCCTCGGCGTTGTCGCGGCCTGCGCCTATTCCAGCTGGCGGACAAAAGTCTCCAAACTCCGTATTGGGGATATGGCAAGTGTCGGCGCGCCAATTGGACTTGGTCTGGTCAGACTAACCAATTTTGTCAATCAGGAGCTTTATGGCCGCGTGACCGATATGCCTTGGGGCTTTATTTTTGCTACCGCCCCGGATTCCCAGCCGCGTCACCCGAGCCAGCTTTATGAAGCCTTTCTCGAAGGTTTTGTACTCTGGCTTATCCTGCGAATCCTCTGCACAAAATTCAAAGCCCTGACCAAGCCCGGCGTGGTTTTTGGGGCGCTAATGTTCTTTTACGGTATTTTTCGGTTCAGCGTTGAATTTGTCAGGACGCCAGACAATATTCCGCAATTCGGCACTTACCCCCTTATCGGCGAGCTGACACGCGGCATGGCCTATTCTCTTCCCATGATTTTAGTCGGGGGCCTCTTAATGGCATGGGCGTGGAAGCGCTCTCCTGTCTCGCCCAAACGCGTGGCCGATCCTCAGGCGGCTAAATCCAAAAAATGAGTACCCAACTCGAAGACCGGATCATAGCGCTCATAGAATCCACTGGACCCATCAGCGTGGCCGAATATATGACGCTTTGTCTGCTTGATCCGGTGGATGGGTTTTACCCCACTCGCGACCCGCTTGGCAGTGCGGGAGATTTTATCACTGCCCCGGAGATTTCGCAGATGTTCGGCGAAGTGCTGGGACTATTCGCCCTACAAAGCTGGATGGACTTAGGAAAGCCTGATCCGTTTTTTCTGATAGAGCTAGGACCGGGGCGCGGCGTGATGATGGGGGATATGCTCCGCGCGGCATCTTTAGATGAGGGTTTTAAGAAGGCCGTCCAAGTCGTGTTGATCGAAGCCTCTTCCGCCCTCGAAGCCGTGCAAGGGCAGACGCTCGGACATCTCGGTTTTCCGGTTCAATGGGCGACCAGCCTAGAAACTGCGCCCATTGGACCATCGCTTGTCATAGGGAATGAATTTCTCGACTGCCTTCCCATAAGACAATTTGTGCAGCGCGACCCTTTTGCCGGAAAAGACGGCTGGCACGAACGCCATGTCGGACTAGACGAAGACGGTCGGCTTCGCTTCGAAATTGGCCCAGATCCCATCGGCGCGACGGCCAAAAGTTTTATCCCCGACGCACAATCAGAGGCGCGTAAGGATGAGCTTTTAGAAACCTGCCCTTCCATTCATCAGATGATAGAAACTTTAAAGGCCCGGTTTAAGGCGCATCCGGGGCGCGCGCTTTTTATAGATTACGGTCCTGACGTCACAGAATTTGGCGACACGTTGCAAGCCCTAAAACGTCACAAGAAAATCGGCGTGTTTGAATTACCGGGAGATAGTGATTTAACGGCACGGGTTGATTTTCAAACCCTGATTAAAGTTGGGCAAAGCGAAGGCTTGGCTGCCAGCGGCCCGATAGCGCAGCGCGAACTTCTCTCGAAACTTGGGCTTGAGATGCGCGCCGTGGCTCTGGCCCGCGCACAACCAGATTCGAAGGCCGTTATAGCGCGGCAACTCCACCGCCTGACGGATGAAGCGGAAATGGGAGAATTATTCAAAGCCGTGTGTTTGCAATCGCCTGACTTACCCACTCCGTTAGGATTTCGAGAATGATACCTCCGTTTAAAACCTACCCCCAGCTTACCAGCTCACACGGATTTTTTGGACGACAAGGCGGCGTGTCCTCGGGTATTTACGAAAGCTTGAATGCCGGAGAGCGCTCGGATGACAGCCCGAGGGATATCGCAGAAAATCGCAAAAGGATATTAGAGGCCCTTCAAGCTGATTATCTCGTCAGCCTTCATCAGATCCACTCTGACCAAGTCGAAATCATTTCAGAACCGCCTTCTTCGCCGTTAAAAGCGGACGGTTTGGTCACTAAAACCAAAGGCCTTGCCCTCTCCGTTCTTTCGGCAGATTGCGGCCCTGTCTTGTTTGAAGATGCCCAAGCCGGAGTCATCGGAGCGTGTCACGCAGGATGGCGCGGAGCGCTCGGCGGAATCGTCGAGAGTACGGTCGCCGCAATGTGCGAAGTCGGCGCCTCCCCTGCCAACATTTCTGCTGTACTTGGCGCGTGTATCAGTCAGCCTAATTACGAAGTCGGGGACGCATTCAAATCGGAGTTTATGGAAGTCGATGAAACTTTTGAGCGATTTTTCAAAGACAGCGCAAAGGATATTCCGCATTTTGACCTGCCGGGCTTTATCCTGTCGCGCCTAAGAGCGACCGGCATTGAAAGCTGCGCCTGGCTTGGCGATTGCACATATGGCCAATCAGAGGAGTATTTCAGCTATCGCCGCAACACACATGAAGGCCTGGATGGTTATGGGCGTAATCTTTCTGTCATAATCCGTAGATGAATCGCCCCTTCGCTCTAGACTCACCTTATTCGCCCCCCTAAGACGCCCCTAACACGACCGAGCCTATCGGCATATTGCCAGCGGCTCTTGATACGGATAAAATCGCATGAAACTGATCAGCGGCACGGCCAATGAACCTCTCGCCCGGGGCATCGCCGATGTTCTCGATATACCGCTCACCTCCGTTGATATAGAACGGTTTCGCGATCAGGAAATCTTCGCAAAAATCAATGAAAATGTGCGCGGCGAAGATATCTTCCTCGTCCAGCCAACCTCGGCCCCGGCCAATGACCATCTAATGGAACTCCTTATCCTGATTGACGCGCTCGTTCGCGCTTCCGCCCAGCGCATCACCGCCGTGATTCCTTATTTCGGCTATGCCCGTCAGGACAGAAAAACAGGGGGCCGCACCCCGATCTCTGCCAAGCTCGTCGCCAATCTAATTTCAAAAGCGGGCGCTCACCGTGTCCTCACTGTAGATCTTCACGCCGGACAAATTCAGGGTTTTTTCGACATTCCAACAGACAATTTGTTCGGGCAGCCTGTTTTTGTGAATGATATTAAAGACCAATTCTCCGCCAGAGACCGAGAAAAAATGCTATTTGTTTCCCCTGATACGGGCGGTGTGGTCAGAACGCGGGCAATCGCCAAGATGTTCAATGCCGATATCGCCATTGTAGACAAACGCCGCCCCAAAGCCGGCGAATCTGAAGTCATGAATATTATCGGCGATGTCGCAGGCCGCAGCTGTATTCTCTATGATGATATTATCGATTCCGGCGGGACGCTCTGTAATGCGGCTAAGGCGCTTAAAGACCACGGCGCTAATTCTGTTTCGGCCTATATCACTCACGGCGTGTTATCCGACCCGGCCGTCGAGCGAATTACCAAATCAGAACTCACCGAAGTGGTTATAACCGATACAATCGCCCAACCGGATGCGGTTAAGAACTGTGACAAGATTCGCGAATGTTCTACAGCCACCCTGCTCGGCGAAGCCATTCGACGCATTGCCAATGACGAAAGCGTCTCAAAACTGTTTAGTTAAAGCCATATGCAGGGGCTTAGTCCTGCATTTTTGCTCCATGCCCCCTTGCGCCCCCTCTCGGCTTTGCTTATAGAGCGCGCGACTTTACGCGTGTTTTGCGAGAGACAGATGAATGGGCCGCCCCGATGGCGGCTTTGTCTTTTTTAAGCGACCCGCCGATTGACCATTAAAGGACGAAGACAATGAGTGTTGTTCTGGACGTAGATATCCGTGAAAATTCTGGTAGCGGCAATGCCCGTGCCGCCCGCCGTGAAGGCTTTGTACCCGGTATTGTATATGGGGGAGACGAAGCACCTGTTTCTATTTCCTTCAAATATAATGAAGTTTTGAAAGCTTTGAACTCCGGCCAATTCCTGCAATCCATGATCGAAATTTCGCATGACGGCAAAAAGCAAAAGGTTCTGACCAAAGACGTTCAGTTCCACCCTGTGAGCGACATGCCTGTTCATGTTGACCTGTTCCGCGTGACAGACAAAACTATCATCGAAGTAGAAGTTTCTGTAAACTTCGTCGGCGAAGAAGAATCTCCTGGCCTGAAAGAAGGCGGAACGCTTAACGTTGTACGTCACGCTATCGAAGTGAAATGTCCAGCGGGTGAAATTCCTGATTCTATCGAAGCTGACGTGTCCGAAATGGGCATTGGCGATACGCTTCACATGTCTGATGTAAAATTACCGAAAAACGTCAAGCCTTCCATTACGGATCGCGACTTCACAATCGCAACCCTTATCGCGTCTCGCGCCATGGTTGAAGAGGACGAGGAAGCCGTTGAAGGCGAAGAGGGCGGCGAAGACGTTGCCGCTGATGAAGTCCCTGCTACAGAGCAGACTGACGAAGACTAAACACTTTGTCGTTGTTTGGCAGACTGCTCGCTGGCAAACGGCGAACAGCGGAGCCTAACATGCAAATCTGGGTGGGTCTTGGTAATCCCGGCGGTAAATATGCCGGGAATCGTCATAATGTCGGTTTTATGGCGATAAACGCCATTGGTGATGATCATAATTTTTCTACGCCTAAAGCCCAATTCAAAGGCCTAGTCCGTACCGGTCAATTTGGCTCCCAGAAAGTTCTGCTCTTAAAGCCGACCACATTTATGAATGAATCCGGCCAGTCCGTTCAACAAGCTATGCAGTTTTACAAAGTGCCTTTGGGAAACGTTACCGTCTTCCACGACGAGTTGGACTTGGACTTCGGCAAAGTTCGCTTAAAAGTTGGCGGCGGCATTGCCGGACATAACGGTCTTCGCTCTATCAAGCAACATTGCGGAAATGAATATCAACGCGTGCGGATTGGCATTGATCATCCCGGCCATAAGGACAAAGTCCACGGCCATGTTCTTTCTGACTTTCGTAAGGACGAAGAGAATATGCGTGACGACATTCTCAATGCGTTTGGCAAATATGCGGACCTTCTCGCCACTGGCCAGCCGGATCTGTTCCAGACGCGTGTGAGTGAATATATAAAAGGATAAACCCATGGGTTTTAAATGCGGTATTGTTGGACTTCCGAATGTAGGGAAATCCACACTTTTTAATGCGCTGACCAAGACAGCCAATGCGCAGGCGGCGAATTATCCATTTTGTACGATTGAGCCTAATGTCGGCGATGTTGCCGTGCCTGAGCCTCGTCTAGACAAAATTGCCAAGATAGGCGGATCGGCCCAAATCATCCCTGCCCGCATGAATTTCGTCGATATTGCCGGCCTCGTCAAAGGCGCATCTAAAGGCGAAGGCATGGGCAATCAGTTTCTCGGGAATATCCGCGAAACCGACGCCGTGGTTTATGTGCTACGCTGTTTTGAAGATGATGACATCACCCATGTCGATGGTCGTATCGATCCGATGTCCGACTATGAGACGATTGAGACAGAATTGATGCTGGCCGATCTGGAGAGTTTGGAAAAACGCAAGCCGGGCCTTGAGAAAAAGCTCAAGCAGAATGATAAAGACGCGCTCCAGACCATGCGCTTGATCGAAAAGGCAATTGCGGTTCTGGAGGACGGCAAACCCGCTCGCACCGCCGAGATTGACGAAGACGATAAAAAAGCCTGGAAAATGCTTCAGCTGCTGACAGCGAAACCTGTTCTCTATGTGGCCAATGTGGATGAAGAGAGCGCCGCAACGGGGAACAAATTTTCTGAAAAAGTTGTCGAGCATGCAAAATCAGAAGGCGCTCAGTCCGTTATTATTTCAGCGCAAATCGAATCGGAAATGGCAGTTTTAGAAGATGAAGAACAAGCGGAATATCTTGACGCTATCGGCCTTGAAGAGCCTGGCCTGAACCGCCTTATCCGCGCCGGTTATAACCTGCTCGACTTACAAACCTATTTCACCGTCGGCCCGAAGGAGGCGCGGGCCTGGACCTTTAAACAGGGCTGGACTGCCCCAAAATGCGCAGGCGTCATACATGGCGATTTTGAAAAAGGCTTCATCCGCGCCGAAACCACAGCCTATGACGATTTTGTCGATAATAACGGCGAACAAGGAGCGAAAGAAGCAGGCAAAGTCCGGCAAGAAGGTAAAGAATATCTTGTCAAAGACGGCGACATCATGTTGTTCAAATTCAACGTCTAGGCCTGAGCCGCCTGCTCTAATGCCCCGCATATCCTATCAGGACGGAAACGGGGCAACCTGCCTTTTTAAGTTTCTCGGCCCCGCCCAAATCAGGCAGATCGACGACAAAAGCCGCGCTCACAACCTCTACATCGCAACGCCTTAATAGGCTTAAGGCTGCGATAGCCGTCCCGCCCGTCGCAATAAGGTCGTCAATCAACATCACGCGTTGACCAGCCTTTACATCTTCCACCGAGAGTTCGAGGCTGTCCTTGCCATACTCCAAATCATACTCTTCGGAAATTATCTTACCGGGCAGCTTGCCTTTCTTTCGGACGGGAATGAATCCCAACCCCAAAGCAGACGCAACAGCCGCACCGAAAATAAATCCTCGCGCATCAATACCTGCTACGGCGTCTAATCCTTCATGGGTTACCCCTGATACTATTTTATCAATCGCCACATTAAAAGCGACGCGGTTTGCCAAGAGCGGCGTTATATCACGGAACATAATTCCCGGCTTGGGATGATCTGGAATAGTACGAATATAATCTTCGAGTTTTAACATTACAAATTTACTTTATCTGTTTCAGGCAGGACGTGCTCTTCCATAAAAGCCCGGCTTTCCCATTCCAGATAGTCCTCGTCGCTCATCAGTTCGGATATATAAGTGTCAGAGCGAGTCGTCCGCGGCAGGTCATAACTCGCAAAGCGCGTCGCCACCGGCGTGTAAAACGCGTCGGTTATAGACCATTCATTAAACAGAAAAGGACCGTCGTGACGGGACAGCAAGTCGTCCCAAAGCTCACAAATTTCTGCCGCTTCTTCCAGACAGGCTTTCGGCATCTTGCCTGAGGTTCGGCGCCGAAGGTTCATAGGCGCTTCGCGGCGGATCGCTTCAAAGCCTGTGTGCATTCGTTCTACAGCATCACGTGCGAGTTGTTTCTGTCCCTCATCTTTGGGCCAGAGATTGGGCACGGCTTTGGCGGCAAATTCACAAATTGCGAGACTATCCGGCAGATAATCCTCATTCACCTTTAACACAGGCACCGTCCCTTCATCAGAAAGGGCAAGTAATTTGTCTTTATATCCCGGAACATCCAGATCAATAACCTTCTCTGTAAAGGGGAGTTCTGATTTCCGGAGCACCATCCATGGGCGCAGTGACCACGACGAGTAGGTGTAATTTCCTATAAAGAGCGTCAGTGCTGCCATTGTTATTTCCCCAATAGTTTTAATGCCGTAAGAAGTTTTTCTTTCTCTGCCGTAAATCCGCTTCTGATCCAGAGAGCTTCCAGCGCCTGTAGCGCCTTACCCATTTTTGGCCCGGGTTCAACACCGGCCGCTTTCAAATCTTTCCCAGACAACGGAAATTCAGGCCTGTCCCACGCCTCGGCTAAATTGGCAAAGGACATCCAATGCGCTGATTTTATTGGATCTCTTTCCCCGGCCGCCCGCAAACGCGTTCGATCCAAAACGGTCTGTTTCCCCGAATTGTAAAGAGCCGCCTGTTGGCCGCGTTCCGACAAATCCAGTGACAAAGGCTCGCTGTCTTCAGCCCAGTTCCGGAGGCGTTTAGTTTCAGCCCCCGACATTTTGAGGCGCTTGCATAAGAGCGCTATTTGCAATGGCTCCCGCGCGCTCATCGCCATCAAGCGAAGCAGCGGATCAGGATCCAGTCCCTCTCTCTCTTCCAATTTCAGAAGTCGATCCACGCCATCAACATTATTGGCTTCGGGGAGTATAAGCTCCAAAATTTCATTGGTCAGCATGATATGGAGCGCCCGGGAGGGGTCGCGTGCGAGGAGTAATTTCTTTATTTCCGACCAGACGCGTTCCGCCGAGAGTCCTTTTATACCAGAGCGATTCTCGCGACAGGCTTTGAGAGATGCGGCATCAACTTTAGAGTCTCCGCCATACCAAGCCAGAAACCGAAAAAACCTTAATATACGGAGATAGTCTTCCTTTACGCGAGAACTTGCGTCTCCGACAAATCTAAGGCGGCGAGCGTTTAAATCTTCCAGACCCTGCCCTGTCGGGTCGAACACCTGACCCTCCTGATTGGCGTAAAGCGCATTAAAAGTGAGATCGCGGCGCTGTGCATCTTCCGCCCAGTCTTCGGTATAAGTTACAACAGCGTGGCGTCCATCCGTCTCAATATCGCGCCGCAAGCTAGTGATTTCATAAGGTTTTCCCTGAAATATTGCTGTCACAGTGCCGTGAGCCACCCCCGTCTTGATATAGCGAATTCCGGCTTCTGTTAGCGCAGCCATCACCTCTTTGGGTTTTAAAGCCACAGCCAAATCCGTATCGGTTACAGGTTCGCCCCAGAGAGCATTTCGGACACATCCTCCGACAAACCGCAGCCTGTCATTTGGGAATGCTTTAAACAAAGCTGTCATAGCTCTGTCCTGCATCCAAGGAAATTTTTCTGAGTTAAGCTCTGTCATATAGGTGACCCTATCCTAGAGACCGAGCACGTCCATGGTTTTTTCGACGAACCTGCGGTAGATGTCAGGAAAGCCAGTCTTCGACAGACTTTCCTTTGCGGCTAATAGAGATAGCAGCCTTCTGCCGCATGACAGGGGCGTCGGCTCCAATGCATAGAAAGGGGAAGCAAAGACCTCCCTCAGATTTGCACAGTTTAGCTCCACGGCAAACGGTAAAAAATCAAGCTTTTTCATTGCGCTACGGGATTTGGATAAAGTCGTTCATAGAGTCGATAGATCATCATGGATGTCATTCCCCAAATATTCCGGTGTATCCTATCCGGTCCGTCGTAAGGCATATCTATCATCCGGTGGTCTCGACCGTCAAAATAAACCTCTCTTGGTTTGTGAGAGGTCGGGTTCATTAAAAAGCTCATGGGGACTTCAAAAATATCTTCCACCTCTCCCGGGTTGGCCTTCATTATTGCGCCTGGGCGCAGCACCCCCACAAAGGGCGTCACGCGGTAAGAACTTACCGCATCAAATGACGGCAAACGGCCAATTAAAGTAATATCTGTAAAGCCAACTCCAATCTCTTCATCCGTTTCGCGGATAGCGGCATCTTCAACCGTTTCGTTTGGCTCTCGCTTTCCGCCGGGAAAACTGATTTGTCCGGGATGAGACGGCATTGTTTCGGGACGTTGGGTCAGTACAACATGCCAACCATTTGAGCGCTCTACCAATAATGCCAAAACAGCCGCCACTCTTTGTCCTTCCCGTTTTACCGCGTCAGATCCGTCTGTTATCTCCACAGGCAAAAGCACATCGCTTAAAGCCGAAATAACTTCCGTCTCGCTTGCCTCCTCCCAATCCATAACTAGACTTTATGCGCGCCTGTCGGGCCGAGCGGGAAAAAAGCGCCCCCGGCCCAAATGCCGAGTTGCTCACCCTTATCGGTTTCTCGTGTGACGGCTTGCTCAACAAGTTCATAGAAAACAGGACGGGTCATAGTAGCCTCTAATCGACCGCGAACCGTAACAAAAGGGGACGGCTCCAGTGTATCCGCATGTGTTTCCACCCGGATCGGGGTGTCAGGCCCCGCCTCTACCACGTCATCAAGGTTAGTCGTAAAGAAGACGCGTTGGTCTTTGCCTTCGCCATCTATATCGACACGGACGGCAATGAAATGCGCGCGCTCGACTTTGATTTCTATTTTCTCGACAGGCGTTACCAAATAAGTTTTACCGTCGTCATCCTTCCGCAGTATCGATGCAAACAGCTTTACAAGTGGCATCCGCGTGACCCGCGTCCCTTCATGCCACCAAGAGCCATCGCTCTTGATGACCATATCCATTTCCCCGCAATTTTCCGGGTGCCATTTCTCGACCGGGCGTTCGCCCTCTTCTGTATTTTTTAGCGCGTCCAGCAGATTCTGCAAAGAGAACTGCGACTTACCGCCATTTAACGGGATTTCCATAGACTTTCGTCCTAGCGTCATTCAGGGTTTTCTGTGTGAATCACAGCTTTGTCATAGCGGATGATTCCGCAAGACTTAATTGCATTACGCATGATAAGCCCAAACCGTTTCCGTGAAGCGCCTCGAATAGGCAGTGGAAATTTGAGATTAGACGTCCTTTTGGACAGAGACATTATTAGATAAGCCAGAGACATATGACCGCAATGAACACATCCCTTCCGGCCGGTAAAAACATTGAAGCTGATGCAGAAAAAGCCATTGGCAAACTGACCGAAGCTCAAAATGAGATTAGCCGTGTCATTATAGGTCAGCGCGATGTCGTGAATTTATCTCTCATCTCAATTCTCTCAGGCGGTCATGCACTTTTGGTTGGCGTACCCGGATTGGCAAAATCCTTGCTGGTTGAAACACTGGGAACGGTTCTGGGGCTTTCCGAAAAGCGGGTTCAATTTACTCCGGATTTAATGCCAGCCGATATTCTCGGCGCAGAGGTTCTGGAACAATCCGAAAGCGGAAAACGTGCCTTTCGTTTTATTAAAGGCCCTGTTTTCAGCCAACTCTTAATGGCGGATGAAATTAACCGTGCCTCGCCGCGCACGCAATCCGCTCTGCTTCAAGCGATGCAAGAAAAGTTTGTCACGATTGCAGGCGCGAAACATGTTCTGCCTAAGCCCTTTCACGTCCTCGCCACACAAAACCCGATTGAGCAAGAAGGAACCTATCCTCTGCCCGAAGCGCAGCTCGACCGGTTCCTTTTACAAATAGATGTGAACTTCCCGACGCTCGACACTGAGCGTTCAATTCTTTTGGCAACAACCGGCGCGCAAACGGCTAATGCAGCTAAAGCCATGACCTCTAAAGACCTTGTCGCCATGCAAACCCTTGTCCGAAACCTTCCCGTGGGGGAGAAAGTAGTCGATGCGATTTTGGCGCTCACACGCAATGCCCGCCCGGATCAGACCGAGTTAAGCGGCGTCCGCGAAGCCGTGTCTTGGGGCCCCGGACCGCGGGCAGGACAGGCGCTCATGCTCGCAACACGCGCCAAAGCGCTGCTGGACGGACGACTATCTCCTAGTATAGATGACGTCCTTGATTTGGCCGGTCCAGTTTTACACCATCGTATGGCTCTGACTTTCGCAGCGCGGGCCAGCGGCACCAAAATCAACCATGTCATCGACCAGTTGAAAGATAGTCTTCGCTAGGAATGTCTCAAACGACGTTAAATAATCCGGCCTCTCTGCGTCTGGAAGCGCGGACTCTGGCCTCGAATTATCCGGCCCTTCTCGCCGAAGCCGAGCGGGTGGCCGCTATCATGGCCTCCGGATTACACGGACGACGCAAAGCAGGCCAAGGCGAAACTTTCTGGCAGTATCGGCCATACGATTCGTCTGACGCGGCCAATCGCATTGACTGGCGGCGATCAGCACGCGGCGACTCCCTTTTTGTGCGCGATAATGAATGGGAGGCGGCGCATACAGTCTATCTCTGGCAAGATAAACACGCCGGAATGGATTGGACCTCTCACAAAAACCTGCCCCTTAAAAGTGAGCGCGCCGCTGTTCTTTGCCTCGCCACAAGCCATCTTTTGATGCAAGCTGGCGAGCGATGCGCTATCTTAGGGTCGGAACACCGCTCCCGTACGGGACGGAAAGGTCTTGACCGATTATTCGAGGACTTCATTACCACCCCCGGCACCCATTCTGATTTTAAGAGCGATATGAGGCCTCATTCTAAAGTGGTCATCGCATCTGACTTTCTTGGCCCGATAGACATTTGGACAAAAGAACTGGCCAAGGTCGCCGAACGTCCTACACAAGGCATTTTGCTTCATATTGTCGATCCAGCGGAACAAGCCTTTCCCTATAAAGGTCGCTTGCAGCTTAAAATGCCAGGTCTGGAGACAGTCAAATCATTGCTCGTCGGACGGGCGGAAGGCGCTCAAAAGGCTTATCAAGCTCGATTTGAACAGCATAAATCTGATATAGATGCTCTGGCCCGACGTCTGGGCTGGCAGGTCATAAGACATCAGACTGATGAACCCGCAACACTTGCCCTTAATCGGCTCTATGGATTGCTTTCAGGGCAACCTTCGGATTACCGCTCATGAGCGGATTATCCTTTCTCGCACCCTTGGCTTTGCTTGGCCTGCTCTCCTTGCCGCTTGTCTGGTGGATATTGCGGGTTGCGCCGCCTAAGCCAAAGACGCAGAGTTTCCCGCCTCTGCGGCTTTTTGCTGATATTCAGGCCGAAGAAGAAACTCCTGCAAAGACGCCCTTCTGGCTCTTACTCTTTCGTCTCTTGATGATTGCCCTCATCACCATTGCTTTGGCCGGACCGATCTTAAAAAAATCCGCCGCTGAAACCCAGCAACCGCTTTTGCTGATGATAGATAATAGCTGGCTCTCCGCGCCCTTCTGGTCAGAGATTTTAAATGAAGCCGAAGCGCAAGCCAGAAAGGCGCGCCGTGAAAACCTTGAGGTCGCCTTGGTTTTAACAACCGGTGACGAGCAGACACCCGAGTTTCTACCGGCTCAAACCGCCTTGGAAACAATTTCAACGCTTCAACCAGAGCCTTGGATTGAAGAATTGGGAAGTTTAAGGGATCGACTTAAAAGTCTGAATTTAAAGAATAAAAATGGCATATTCCTTTCATCCGGCTTTGCTTTTTCCAGCGAGTCATTGCCTGAAAGTCTATTAAGCCCCCTGACAGATTTAAACATTTATATGCCAGTTGGCATTAGCGAAATCGCCTTGCCGACCTTCACGCGAGAAGTTCCGAACGGGTTGGAAAGTGGGTGGGTCAGGCCCGTCTCCGGCCCTGTACCTGTAGACCTTACGGTTCAAGCCATGAGTAATGATAACGCTGTTCTGGCCAGATCGGATTTGCAATTTGCCCCCGGAGAGTCCCAGGCAACGGCTTGGTTCGAGCTGCCCGCACAGCTTCGCAATCGCATCACCCATATACAGCTTGCGAGTTCAAAATCCGCCGGAGCGGTGAAATTGCTGGATGATAGTTGGGGGCGTCCGCTCATTGGTGTTTTGAGTAGTAGCGGTGACACGGCCAGCCCTCTTCTCTCTGAGCCCTTTTATGCCCGAACAGCGCTTGAGCCATATGCAGATATTTATGACGGTGATTTGGACGCTCTTTTGACAGTAAATCCCAGCGTTATCGTGATGCCGGATAGTCAGCGAACCAGTGATGAGAGGCTTGCCGATTATGTTGAAACAGGCGGCGTCCTTATCCGCTTTGCCGGGCCGAAGCTTGCCAAACGCGTAGATGACCTCGTTCCCGTCGCTTTACGCGGCGGCGGACGGGCAATCGGCGGCGCATTAAGTTGGGAAACGCCGCAGACACTCGCGCCCTTTGAAACGGACAGTCCCTTTTTCGGGTTGGAAATATCAGACGAAGTGACTGTCTCGCAGCAAGTCATGGCTGAGCCCGGCATAGAGACTGATACGAGGAGTTGGGCGCGGCTGGAAGATGGGTCGCCTATTGTCACAGCCGGGCCAAGAGGGGAAGGTCTGATTGTAATGTTCCACGTTACAGCCGGGCCGGAATGGTCGAATCTCGCTCTAAGCGGTCTCTATGTTGACATGCTTCGTCGTATTCTGCCTCTCGCTAAAAATCGGGCACATCCCACCGAAGAAACAGAAGGCGGTAATTGGATTGCGAACCGCGTCCTGGATGGCTTTGGGCGATTTGAAACACCAGCAGCCAGCGTAGTTACGTTAACAGACCCAGAATTTGAAAAGGCGACGGCGACCCTGCAAACCCCGCCGGGCTTTTATACTCAAGGGACCCGCCGCCGGGCGCTGCAAACTTTACAGGACGTTGATAATGTAACGCCTCTGGCCCTTCCCGCCAGAGCCACACGTAAACAATATGGCAGCACGAAATTACAAAGCTTGGCAGGTATAGGCCTCGCCATCGGGCTGATAGGTCTGGCACTAGATGCTTTGTTTGCCCTTTTGATGTCCGGGCGACGTCCTAGCTTTTTCAGAAATTCTCCGCAAATTGCGGCTTTGATTGCGCTTTGCTTAGTGGGGGGGGTATTCGCACCAGAGGCTTCAGCGCAAAATAATGATGCCGAAACTGCCAATCAGGAAATCAGTCAGAAAATCAGCACGGCGGCAACGGGGCTGCATTTTGCTTACGTCGAGACAGGTGATGGACGGTTGGATCGCTTGACAGAGACGGGACTCCTAAGCCTGGGGAAGCAGTTGCGGGTCAGGACAACAATTGATGTCGAAGGCGTCGATAGCGTTAATCCTGAGGTAGATGCCCTAACACTCTATCCCTTCTTATACTGGGCCGTGTCCCGTGACGCTCCGACGCCTTCGGATGCAGCTGTCACGGCTTTGAACGCATATATGGAAAGCGGCGGGACCATTGTCTTTGATACACGCGATTCTGCCGATAGGGCCGTGACCGGAAATTCGGCTCATCCCGGACTCACTAATTTAACACAAGCTCTTGATATACCAAAACTTATACCAGTTCCCAATGACCATGTCCTGACAAAGGCTTTTTACCTACTGCAATCTTATCCGGGCCGCTATGCCAATGGGCAAGTTTGGGTGGACGCGGCAAGTAATGCGGCAGGACGAGACGGCGTTAGTCCTGTGATTATTGGCGGACATGACTGGGCTGCCGCTTGGGCATTGGATGAAGATAATCGTCCAATTATCGATCTGGATGAAAGCCTGCCCCGTCAACGCGAATATGCGGCGCGATTTGGAGTAAATTTGGCAATGTATACCTTGGCCGGAAACTACAAAGCCGATCAAGTTCATTCCGCTGAACTGGTGCAACGGCTAGGGGAAGAGCGCGCCAGAGATATTGGCCTTGAGCCAATTGAACAGCAAGATGAGGACGCGCCGGAAGATTCAATCGACGATATGTTCGGAGATGAAAATGAGTGACCTCTTCTCCGCCCTCGCCTTTGACCCGATCCTGCCGATGTGGTTGATCATCGGGCTTGGCCTCGCAATTTTTATAACGGCTCTTCTCACAGCCACCTCTGGGCTGAAAAGTTATTTCTGGCGATTGACCGCTGGGCTGTTTCTCATTCTGGCGGTTCTAAATCCTCAACAAGTGGATGAAGATAGAACGCCTCTACCTGACACTGTCATCGTCCTTAATGATGTCTCTCAATCCATGACTGTTGGAGACCGCCCGCGGGCCCGGCGCGCTATTTTGAACGGCTTGAAAGACGGATTAGAGCAAGACACCAGTCTGGACGTCATTCAAGTCGATGTAAAAGGCGATGAAAGCGGCACAAAGCTTAGTTCGGCTCTTGTCGAAGCCTTGGGAACGGCAGGCAATAACCGTATCGCCGGTGTGATTACCCTTACGGATGGTCAGATCCACGACAATATGCAAACTCTTGAATCCATCTTGCCAGAAAACGTACCGTTTCATTCTCTGATTATCGGCGATCCTGAGGCGCGCGACCGCCGCATACGAGCTATAACGGCGCCGCGTTTTGGCCTTGTCGGAGAAATCGCCGAATTTGAATTACAAGTGGATGATCCCGGCCATGAAGGAGAGCGCGCGCTTATTGAAGTCAAATTAAACGGCGTCCCCAAAGCCCGTTTCCCTATCACTATTGGCGATTCCCTGTCTATCCCGCTCGAAATTGAACGACGCGGTTCAAATACGGTGGAAATGAATGTGGTCGCCGCAGAGAATGAACTGACGCTTAACAACAATGTATTTGTCAGTGAAATTTCCGGCATTCGGGATCGGATGCGAGTTCTTTTGATCACAGGCGAGCCGCATAATGGGGGACGCGCCTGGCGGAATCTTCTCAAAAGTGATCCGGCTATTGATCTGGTTCATTTCACCATTTTAACCATGCCGCGGGTCAATGCCACCAATGCCCGCCAGAGTGAACTCTCCCTTATCCAATTCCCAACACGGCAGCTCTTTGAAGAAAAACTAGATGAGTTTGATCTCATCATATTTGACCATTATCGACGCCGCTCTTCTCGGGGACGTGTCGGCGGGGCACTCTCTATCATCCGCCCCAGCTATTTCAGCAATATTGTCGAATATGTGGAAGACGGCGGAGCGCTTCTTTTAGGGACCGGGCCAGCCTTTGCCAGTCAGGACAGTTTATTTCGTTCCCCCCTCGCCTCTATCCTGCCAACTCGGCCCACCGGAGAGGTAACGCTTGAAACATTCCGCCCGGCTCTAAACAGCAAAGGCCGCAGACACCCCATAACCTCGTCCTTTAAGGGTCAAGAGGAAGAAAACTGGGGTCGTTGGTTTCGTCTGATCGATAATGCCCCTGTCAGCGGAGATATTCTTATGGAAGGGGCTGACGGCGCACCGCTCTTTGTAATTGATAAAATCGGGAAAGGCCGCGTTGCCATGCTGATGTCCGATCAATCCTGGCTCTGGGCAAAAGGGTATGACGGCGGCGGCCCGTATAGGGAAATGTTTCGCAGAACAGCCCATTGGTTAATGGGCGAGCCGGATTTGGCTGCCGAGACGCTGTGGGCCTCTGCCGACGGTGGTGACTTACTGATTGAGCGCCGTAGCCTGCAAGATATAGAAGCCCCCGTCTCCGTCATTACCCCCTCTGGCGCAGAACGCAGCGTCTCGCTTTCCGAAGTTTCCGAAGGGCTATTCCGGGGCCAACTTCCTGCAGAAGGGTTTGGCGCTTACCGTCTTCAACAAGGGGATATAAGCACCATCACCGCCATTGGTGCGCTCAATCCCAAAGAATATGCAGAACTCTTCCCGACAGCCGAGAAACTGTCACTTGTCACCCAGAAATCTGACGGATTTATTGCACTTGTCGGTTTAGGGCAGGAACCTTTGCCTCAAGTCCGGCGGATTGATTTAAACTCAGATGCTTCCGGGGAGAGCTGGCTCGGC
Source organism: uncultured Hyphomonadaceae bacterium (assembly GCA_913058335.1). Taxonomy (GTDB): domain Bacteria; phylum Pseudomonadota; class Alphaproteobacteria; order Caulobacterales; family Maricaulaceae; genus Litorimonas. Next base: position 149,251 of record CAJXPX010000005.1, on the reverse strand, counting down.
CTAAGGTCTTACGAAGATTACACCGTCACGCGCAGTCAGCGGCAACCCCTAGTGCCGCCTCTTTTGTTCTTCGCGCTCTTTTTCGCCTGCCTCGCCATGGGGTGGTGGCGAGAGGGTTTATAAACAAAAGCGGCCACTTTCCACACTTAGGCTGCTTTAAAGCTTTTTTTGCGAACTTACCCTAAGCAAGCGTCAGACTTGAAGGGGACCTCATGCGACGCAGAATTATCTCACTGAGCGTTATAGCATTATTGGCGTTAGCTCTTAGCGGCTGTTTGGTGGCAAAAACCACTGGCAAAGTCGCCGCTCTACCTTTTCAGGCAGTCGGCAAAACTGCGGAAATAGGCGGCAAAACAGTGTATGGGACCGGAAAATTAGCGGGCCAAGCTGTCTATGGCACAGGTAAATTGACCGGAAAATCGACAATCGCGACGGGACAAGGTGTATATTATGTGGGGTCCATTCCTGTTAAGATAACAGATCAAGCGCTCGACGCGACGGCTAAGGTCTTGACAATAACCATTCAAGCCGTTGATTTGTCAGGGCAGGTTTATGTCACGTCCCGCCGGATCCATTCATATGAATTAGACCGCGAGCTTTCTACTTTACGGGGTGCCAGCAATATTCTCGGCGTCTTAGTGGACGTTTTTTAATCTGAAACGCCGTTCCTGCGTCGTCAGAAGATTGAAATTCTTGCCAGTTTATGTTATATTCTTACAAAAGGAGTGTATTATGAAACAGACAATAAAACTAGGTACTGTCTCTCTGATCGCCGCGACAAGTTTAGCTTTACCATTTTCTGCCTCAGCGGGCGGGTTTGGATATAAAAGTAATTTATCCACGACATTAATGTCCCCTGTCTCACTAGATGTACAGTTGAGCGAAGATTTGGCTTATCGGGCCAATAACCTGCCTAAGAAACTCATTGACCGCGGATCAAGCAGAGGTCTTAATAACGGCTTCTCTGGCAACGGGTTTTATGGTGAAAGATCACTTGAAGAACTGAGGGAAGATTTAGTCGAAGATATGACTAAACGTCTTGAGAAAGAAGGGCTTCAGGTTGAGGATAACGCTCCGGCAAAACTTGTTTTGATCATTGAGGACGCCAAAAACAACCGCCCTACATTTGAGCAACTCTCTCGCGAGCCTGGTCTCTCTTTGCAAAGCTTTGGCGTTGGAGGAGCAGAGATTAAAGGTGAACTTTTCGATGCTGCTGGGTCGTCTCTTGGCACAATGGATTACCGTTACTTTGAATCGAATATTCGTGACGCTCAATACGGCGTTAGTACTTGGTCAGATGCTAATCGGGCTTTTGGACGGTTTTCTCGTAAGGCCGCAAAAGATTTGGCTGAATAGCTCGCCCAAAAAAGCCTATAGATTTAGGGAACCCCTAAATATTTATGCGTCTGGACACTTAGGCGCCAATTTGGGTTCTCAAGACAATATTTAAAGGCGGCTTCGGAGTGAGCCGCCTGATTTTTATCATCAAGCGGTTGTAAGCTAAAAACCTCAAAATCCAGACCCAAAAAGTCTTCAGGTTTGTTTTCGTTTTGTGGATATACAAGCTTCAACTCATGACCTCTTTTCTGGATCAGTTGCGCTTGCGCTTTTGGGCTTACGCAAATCCAATCAATTCCGTCAGGTAAAGAAATGGTTCCATTTGTCTCGATCGCTACTTTAAAGCCCCTCTGATGAAAAGCCTCAATGAGATTGACATCAAGTTGGAGCGCGGGTTCACCGCCCGTACAGACAATCCATTTAGGGGCTGATTGGGCAAGGCTCGTTTGGGGCCAATGCCCTGCAACGTGCTCCGCCAAGGCATCTGCTGTCTTGAATTTTCCGCCGCCCGGCCCGTTCGTTCCAACAAAGTCAGTATCGCAAAATTGGCACACAGCTTTGGCTCGGTCGCGCTCTAGCCCTGACCATAAATTACATCCGGCAAAGCGAAGAAATACAGCAGTAATTCCGGCCTGCGCTCCCTCACCCTGAACAGTCAGATAACATTCTTTGACTGCGTAGCTCATTTGGACGTTAAGTCCTCGTGGTTGGCCTTATATGTTTGCCACCCGGCCGCGCGTAACTCGCAAGCCGGACACTCTGCGCATCCATAGCCCCACTCGTTTAATGTTTCATGATCTCCTTTATAACAACTATGCGTCTGACGGTTCACGACTTCAACCAAAGCCTCACCGCCTAGATCCTCACACAATTCCCAAGCCGCCGCCTTTGACAAAAACATCAAAGGGGTTTCAAGCGCCATAGGTTTGGCCAGACCAAGAGAAAGGGCGTTCATCTGAGCGTCGAGCGTCTCCTTATGGCAATCCGGATAGCCTGAGAAATCCGCTTCGCACATCCCGCCAATCAGAGTCGTTATCCCCCGCCGATAAGCAAGCGCTCCTGCAAAGGTCAGAAATACCAGATTACGGCCAGGCACAAATGTGTTGGGAAGTCCGTCTTCATTCATTTCAATTTCAACATCCCGTGTCAGCGCCGTTTCGCTCATTTGCCCTAAGACGGATAAATCCAGAATATGGTCTTCACCCAATTTACCTTTCCACTCAGGCTTTAAACCCGGGATGAGTCTCCGGATTGCCGAGCGGCAGGTCATTTCCACGTCATGGCGCTGACCATAATGAAACCCAATCGTTTCGACATGATCAAATCGGCTTAACGCCCACGCAAGGCAGGTCGCGGAATCCTGTCCGCCCGAGAACAGTAAAAGAGCTTTATTTGAGCGTGTCATAATTTCCGCCCCTTAACCAGTTTAAGCAGGCCTTTCCAGTCAAACCGACAGCCAAAGCTCTTATCCGAGGTAAAAATGGCATATATCCTGCATTTAACGAGTCACCCGCAGGAAACAGGTGAATCTATGGCTCTTAAATGGCTCAAAAAGACAGGCATCAAAAAGCGTTATATCCTGTTGGGTTTGCTGGGCCTTGAGTTAATTAGCCTGCCGGCCACAGCGAAAATACTAAGCCAAATCTCTATTTCTGAAAAACCAACAGCGAGTGTCGTCTTAATAGACTCCAAAGAGGGTCAGACACGTTATGCCGTGGCAACGAATGCCCCCTTTTATATCAGTGCAGAACATATCACTGGTCCCATCTCGGTCAAAATTCATAAAAGCGGTGTCATCGGGTCGGCCCGTTTCGGAGACAACGCCCAAATGCCAGGCGCAGCTCTCGCCTGCTCGTTTCTGAATGGAGAAGAACAAGTTATTTATCAATCTAAGCGGAAAACGGCGTCTGGCACAGGCAAAATTCTAAGTCAGGCCGTTATTATCGCTATCCAGTATTCAGACGAGGTGGAGCCGAGCCTTAAAGTTAATGTGGGAGAGCCCGGCATCCAGATAGCTCCAAATTCAGGTTGTCTGGCTACCCTCGCTTGAGACGTTCTTCTGCGATACGGTTGGCGACCTGAAGTGTTGTGACCCCTTCACCCTCTGAAACCTTCAAGATTTCTGAGATGGTTGCTTCCAGTCCAACAAGCTTTTGCTCAACCCACTCCAGACTGTATTTTCCGGAAACTTCCGCTGCGACATTAATTATTCCGCCTGCGTTCAATACATAGTCGGGCAAATAAGTGATGCCGTTCTTTTCTAGAAGCGGCATAACCTCAGGGGACGCGAGTTGATTATTGGCGGCGCCCGCAATTAATTTCGCTTTAATCTCCGGAATGGTTTGTGCGCTGAGTGCGCCGCCTAAGGCGCAAGGGCAGAAAACGTCTACCTCTTGCGCATGGATATCATGAATATCCACAACTGTGGCGTTGAGCGACATTTTAGCCCGCTCCAAAACCTCGTCATTGATGTCCGCTACAAACAATTTTGCGCCCGCCGCATGGAGCTTTTCGCAAAGCGCATATCCCACATGTCCCAAGCCCTGAACCGCAACGGTTTTTCCGGATAAATCGTCATTTCCCCAAATATGCTTTACGCCTGCTTTCAGACCCCTAAATACGCCTTCGGCGGTTACTGGGGATGGATCTCCTGAGGCAGCCTCTCCTGCGGAAAGGCCTGCAACATATTTTGTTTGAGAGTGGATAATATCCATATCCTCCGGAGACACACCCACATCCTCCGCCGTGATATATGTGCCGCCCAGACGATCAATTGCCCGGCCATACGCCTCAAACAGGCTCACCCGGTCAAACTCACCTTCGGGATAAATCAAGACGGCTTTCCCTCCGCCCAAAGGCAGATCAGCCGCCGCATTTTTATAACTCATTGCTTTGGACAGACGCAGTGCATCGGTCAAAGCGGCTTCATCAGACTCATACCGCCAAAAACGCGTCCCCCCGGCAGCTGGACCGCGAACCGTAGAATGAACCGCAATGATAGCCCGCAGATTGGACTCCGGATCATGGGCAAAATAGACGCCTTCGTGATCGGCGAAGTCAGCATGAGAAAAAACAGCCATAGCGGGCCTCAAAAGAAATTATATTACTTGCGCTATATCCGATTTTTGGGGAAATTTCTTGCGTTATTTTGAGGAAATTACAGAGGATTCACTACAAACTCGTCAATCCCGCGGCACCTGCTTTCAAAACAGACAGAGCAAAGGCGCCGCCTGTGCCGTCGCCAATATTTATTTTCAAATCCATAATCGGCGTCAAATCCAAACGGTCAAGAAGCGCTTGATGAGCAGGTTCAATTGTGACTTGCGCGGCGATGCAATGGTCCAGCGTGGTAGGGTTTATACGATACAAAATTGCCGCTGCGGCACAAACTACATAACCATCAAGTATCACAGGTATTCTCTGATGACGGGCCGCCAAAATCGCGCCGACAACACCCGCAATATCGCGTCCGCCATAATCGCGTAAAATTTCAAGTGGCGACGGCGTATCGTCTCGGTTATGACGCTGGGCCCCCTCCTCTACCGCTTTAATACGGGCCTTGGCGCCATCTTCTGTCCCCCCTGCCCAATAATCGGCTGCGCCGCCAAATAACGCCTTTGCAATCGCGGCCCCGGCTGTCGCCGCTCCGTATCCGGCATTGCCCAACACAATTACGTCTGCGCCCTCAGCTACAACTTCCATTCCGAAAGCAATAGCTGCCGCACATTCGCGTTCGCTTAAAGACGCCTCTTTCGTGAAATCTGCGGACGGATGCTCTATGCCGAATTCATAGACTTTATAAGCAGATCCAAGTTCAGCCGCCATGCCGCGTACCGCCGCGCTGCCTTCTGTCAAGCTTTTGACTCGCGCTTTGGACGCCTCAATAATATCAGAGCCAAACACACCTCCGGAAATACCGTGTGTGCCGGCAAATACAGCAATTAAGGGCCGCGAGAGACTTGGTAGTTCTCGCCCTTGCCAAGCGGCAATATTGGCCAGATCAGGACATAGCCGTCCCAATGGAGAAAGACCTCCGCAAATCTCTTGCATTTTACTTGCCAAATCGCCTGCTTCTCCGTCGCGAAGTTTTGGCATCGTATCGATCAAGCCGAGAATATCGTCAAAGGGGCGTTCTTCGTTCATCTTATTTTCCTGTATACCGTGCAACGTAAATTTCTGTGCCGCGATCTCTTTTTGTTAAAACCTTTCAAAGGGTTTTACGATAGGCAGTTTGCATGTTTATGACGCCAGATACTTTATTTCCTATACCGGAAGCCGCGCAAGACGGGTCAGCGTGGCAAAATTTTCGGGTCAGCGCCCCCAAATACTGCGGCCTAAAACTCTCTTTCAAACTCGTCCTCAAACGCCTTGTTGTAGGGTTCGCCTTGAGTCTAATCGTTGCAGCCTGCGCTCCCACAGAAAAGATGGATGTTCAAGTCGAAACCCCGTCGAAAACCAAGCCCACTAAGCGCCAATCAGCGTCTGTTGTAACTTTGCGCAAAAACCCCAATGACGGTCAATTCTGGACACAAGCGCGGGTCAATACGGGCTCTGTGCGGTTTTTAGTGGATACGGGGGCTGGAATGGTGGCTTTGACCGAGGCAGACGCTAAAAAAGCAGGAATTAAAACCCGGGACCTAGTTTATGACCTCCCCATCCGTACGGCCGGCGGAGAAAACATGGCAGCGCGTATCGTTCTGGATCAGATTTCGGTCGGGGCAATCACTGTCAAAGACGTAAAAGCGATGGTCGTCCCAACGGGACTGGATGTATCCCTTCTCGGCATGACATATCTTGGCGAGTTGCAATCTATTCAGGCGAGCCCTTCGGCACTGACTTTACGGTTTTAAAATACGCTTTCGCGCAGCATATTCAGCGCCACCAGCATCAGACAAATACCGAAAATCTGCTTCAATTTTTCACTGTCTAAAGCATGTGCCGATTTTACACCGAGTGGCACAAAGAATAACGACACCCCCGCAATAATCGCAAACCCCGCGAGATTGACATAGCCCAGAGATAAAGCCGGTCGTCCTGAAACGTCCCATCCTGAAAAAATAAATCCTACTGTTGCCGGAACGGCAATCGCCAGTCCAAATCCCGACGCCGTTCCGATAGCGCGGTGTATCGGCACATTACATAAACTCAGTAATGGCACGCTCAGCGAACCGCCGCCAATTCCCATTAACGCGGAGAGTCCTCCAACGGCCGACCCCACAATTGGAGGCGCCGCTCCACCCGGCACTGTGTCCCTAACGACAAAATCAGGGCGCCCAAAAATAAATTGTAGCGCTACGAAAAACGCTATCGCCGCAAATAGAGCCGTCAGCACGTCTCCGGAAAGCTTCGGCGCTATCCAGCTTGCCGCCACAAAAGATCCAACTCCAATCCATAAGCCATAACTCCGCCAAAGTTGTTTCGGCAAAAGTATCTCCATATCTACGGAACCGCGGGACGCATGTTTGCGAACAGAGCGCCAGCTATTTACGATGATGACTGCCGCGCTGGTCGCCACGGCTGCATGCATGACCGCTTGGTCTGCCACACCAATCGCCTTGAAAGCATAATGAAGCGCTGGAACCATAATGGCGCCGCCGCCGATGCCGAATAAGCCCGAGGCAAAACCCGAAATCATGGCAACGGCTAGCAGCGCCAAAACAAGAAAAAACAGGGTTAAAGGCTCCATTACGCCGCGGCCCGATCTGCGGCCTCTTGGATCGCTTGATGCGCTCGGCTTAAGACTTCGGACGGAGAAAGGCCGCTCGCGGCGCCTTCGCTTAACGTCCGGCGCCAGAGACGTGCGCCGACCTGTCCGCTATATAATCCCATGACATGGCGAAGCAACGCTTTGGCCGTGCGGTCTTTAAACTCAATAGCTTTCAAATAGGATATCAAACGGTCCACTATCTCGCTTCGGTCAAACGCCGGAGCTTCATCACCGTAAACCCGACTATCAATCTCGCTGAGAATCCAAGGTGTATGATAGGCCGCCCTCCCCAACATGAAACCGTCCAAGCCCTGCGTTATCGCCAGTGACTCTTCTATATCCTTCAGCCCGCCATTCAATTCAATTTTTAGCGCCGGGAAATGTTCTTTCATGGCCATCACTAAATTATAATCCAAGGGCGGAACGTCCCGGTTTTCTTTGGGGCTCAACCCTTGAAGCCAGGCTTTTCGGGCGTGAATAATAAAGGTGTCGCACCCTGCTGTCGAAACGACCTCCAAGAATTCCGGCAAAGTCTCTTCGCAGACTTGCTCATCAATTCCTAAGCGACACTTCACCGTCACCGGAACAGATACGGCGGCTTGCATGGCGGAAAAACATTCCGCCACGAGTTCAGGCTCTGCCATCAAACAAGCGCCAAAACGTCCAGATTGGACCCTATCGGATGGACAGCCAATATTGATATTTATTCCGTCATAGCCAAAATCTTCGCCAATTCTGGAGGCTTCTGAAAGTTTAAGAGGATCGCTCCCGCCAATTTGTAAAATGGCCGGGTGCTCCATCGCGTCGAATCCAAGCAACCGCTCGCGCGGCCCATGAATAACCGCATCCGCAACAACCATTTCCGTATAGAGCTCCGCCCGCTTAGACAACTGGCGGTGAAACCAGCGACAATGCCGGTCCGTCCAATCCATCATGGGTGCACAACTTACTGTAAAGTCTTGATTTTTATACATTTTATGTTACACTTCAAACAGTTAGAAAGGACGCGTGTGCACTCGAATTCACTGGAAATCACCCTGATTCTCCGTGGTACTGCACACAAATTGCACACGTTATGGCGACTATAGTAAAACTCAAATCAGGTAACTACCGCGTACAGATTAGACGTAAGGGTCAGTATGCGTCAAAAACCTTTTCGAAAAAGTCTGATGCAGTCTCCTGGTCATTTGAAGCAGACCGCCGTACAGATCAGGGGCGAGGCATCATCGCTCCTAAAGTCACTGGGTTCAATACCTTCGGTCAATTGATTGACTTGCACATTGCAGACATGATTGAGGTAGACAAACCGCTTGGTCGATCAAAAGATTTTGCCCTTCGCACTCTCAATAAACACCTCGGAAAAGTTAGGATCCCTCACCTTACAAGAGCGAGGGTAATCGAGTATGGGAGAACACGCGCGAAAGAAGGTGCTGGTCCAGCAACCCTCGCAGCAGATATTTCCTACATTCACACCGTAATCACACACGCCGCTGCGGTTCATGGCGTCAAATTGTCTACGGAACAAGTTGACCTCGCTAGAGTGGCATTAAGACGACTAGGGCTAATTGGCCGCTCAAACGAAAGAGACCGTAGACCTACCCAATCGGAGTTAGATAGACTCATTAGCTATTTTGAAAATTTTGCGAAAACAGAGATGCCCATTGCACGGATACTCAAATTTGCAGTGGCTACTGGTATGCGGCAGAGCGAAATTTGTCGTATTACATGGGAGGATGTCGATGCACGAACAAGATGTGTGGTTGTACGTGATAGAAAAGACCCCAGGCAAAAAAAGGGTAATGATCAAAGAGTGCCTATGATAAATCTCACGGGTTATGACGCATGGGCATTGCTTGAAGAACAGAGGTTTCATTCAAGTGTTTCTGGGCGTGTTTTCCCTTACAATGGTAGATCAGTGGGTTCTGCGTACAGAAAAGGGCGTGACCAGCTTGGCATCAAGGACCTCAAATTTCATGATTTTAGGCATGAGGCCACCAGCCGACTGTTTGAAGCTGGCCTGAGCATCGAAAAAGTGGCGCTAGTAACAGGTCATAAAGATTGGAAAATGCTAAAACGATATACTCATTTGGACCCTGCTGTAGTTTTCGCAGAATACAGACCACAAGAACCAAGCCAGTTAGCATCAGTTCGCCCCATATAAAAGAGAGCCAACTAAGCGGCTCTCATTCGGGATATAGTTATTTGCGTTCTTAGTCAGGCAAAAAGACTATAGGTGTCACCATCAGGTTCTTGCATGATCTTTTTGTTAAGAGCTGACCACCTTATCAACTCGTCAACGTGGTAAAGAACACGACGTCCATGTTTGTGAAAACACGGCCCCTTCCCAGCACACCTCATGTTGTTCAATGTGCGCGGATTCAGCCTCAAATATTCAGCTGCCTCATCTACAGTCTTATAAGGACTATCGATCAAACGCCGTCGCTTTCTAGGCTGAGGCAAGCCAATGAGTTCTCGTTCCATATTTTCGCTCCTGTTAGCCTATGTATGATGCGCACTAATGCGCGCACCATTTTTCCATTATCGTGGATTTAGCTCTGTACCTTTGCCCGCGTCCAAACGAGGTCAGCCCCGTCCTCACGATCAAAAAGCGCTGCATTGAACGGTTTATCCATTTCAGGGCCATCAAACTTCACACTGATATAATCCACCGGGTCACGGTCATCATCAGGCTCACTCGTTTCGTTCCAGGCAACACCGAGATCACAGCGACCAGATTTAACAAAGTAATCCGGAGATTTGTCGCCCTTCTTATTGTCATTCGGAACAAAACTGACCTTTCGGCTTGTCATCATTGTGACGATGGTTCCTGAGTACCCGCCTTTTGCGGTGGGTTTGAATGTACCTATATTTGCCATATCGAATTCCCTTCAAGATTGGCTGAAAATCGAAACAGATTAAGCCAGCTCTCGCTTGGCCTTCTTGAACCCGCTATCGCTGGCGAGGAATGCCGACAGCATATAGGGGATAAGCGAACCTACGGACTGTTTCTCTCCGTGGGCTTGCTCATAAACTTTGGCGTAGGCTTCGAGATCAGCGTTCAATTCATGCGGAACGCTGACTGGAATCTTCACCGGTTTGTGCGTGATAATTTTTGGAATTTTCAATGTGGGCGTGGTTGATGCCATTTTAATCTCCGTAAGGTTTGAGGATAAGGTCACGGCTCACGATGACGTTAAAACGCCATCCCTGCCGGATTTTGAGAGTGGGCTGAACATTGAGATTACGGTCAATGATGCGTTGACCTGTAATATTGGCCGTGTCCTGACCCGCATTCTGAAGCGCGCGGGTCAATCGGTCGCCGTCATCAGAGGCTAACTCAGACCCGATACTTAGTAGTGAGGACAATGCGGCCCCTTTAATGAACTGCCATGTATGGCGGTCCACCTTGTCTTTGAGGCCGGCAAATCCCTGCCCGTCCGATCCCGGCAGGTTATCAAGCTGAATACTGTCGCCGTTTGGCAGAATAAGCCGAGTCCAGACAACAAGTGCCCTGCTCTGCCCGAACGCGATGACACTGTCATAACGGCCCATCAAGCGAGAACCTTGCGGGATCAGCAAATGCTGCCCCGTGACGGTATCAAAGACGTTTTCAGTTACTTGCCCAATGACTTGCCCCGGCAAATCTGAATTCAGACCGGTTACCAAGCTGGCAGGAATGAGGTTCCCCGCCATCACCTGGTAAGGTGAGCGCGGCGATACCAGTCCATGACTGTTGTAAATCCCGTCTGTATCCTTCTCCAAGAACGCTTGTTTCGTTGTCTGCCTGTTTTGGTCGCTATCAACAGGGTTTGAATCGAATGCAGATGGCGGCACTGAGACGTTAGGATATTCTGGCAGCGGTAAATATTGACCGCCGAGATCCGCAACTTGGCTCGGCTGCTCGTCCAACCCACGCCCGCTAAGCTGAAAGAATAGCCATGAGCCACCCGAATTCTGTACGGGTGCAGGCGCATATCGCGGAGCAACAGCTCTCGGCGGCGCGTAAGATGCGGCCCGTTTCGGTCTTGGCATCTCAGTGGCTGGCTCTGAAGACGCGGGATCAAGATTGGCACCGATAATATACGCGGCTCCCAAATCACCCGGTAGCGGCGGCCCGAGCTTGGGTTTCATATCCCCGTAAGATTTAGGCAACAGCTCTAGGCCTTCGGCCATAGGCTTGTGCGATACGTTGTAGAGCTCATCGCCGCCCGATTCGCCGTAATCCGGAGATTGAAGCGCAACAGCAAGTGCCGCGCACATGATACTTGCCAGAACAGCCGACCCTCCCATAAGAGCTTTACGGCTAAAGCGGCGTACTGCCCTTGGCCGAGCCCTTATTGTAAGGTCTGGCGGCACTTCTTTCATTCCGGAAGTGCTCACGATTGCCGCTCAATCCGAACAACAATTTGCTTTTTCTCGCCAAGACGAAGTTCAGCAAAATCAAACAAGCGGTCTACAACGTAATATTCGCCATTAACGCGGTAATTAACGAGCTTGGCCTTTTTGCCCTTTTTGCTCGTAATGAAGAGCGGCGGCGCTTCCGAAACGGCTAAGTCTTTCGGAAATTGGATATAGACTTTATTGCCGTCGTCGAAAACCCGCGACGGACGCCAATTGGGACTATCGCCTTTAATAACGTAATCGAAGCGAAGCTTATCACGGTTCAGCTGCAAACCGGCCGTCTTGCGGCTCGTCCTAGTCAAGCGAGCTTTTGCAGGCTTGGACTTCATAAGCTGCTTTATTGCATCATGCGGATAGCGCCAGGATACGGCCGCCATATAGGTGTCGGCAAATGATTTCAGGTCAAGATAATAGGTACGCTTCGTCGTTGTTATGACGGCGTTGGTCGATAGTTTGGCCGCCATAGGTTTGACCAGAATATGCACTTGCTCATTTGCTCCGGAACCAGACACTGTATCGCCAACCGTCCAGCGCTCGGTATCCCCGGCAGAAACAGATGTCAGGCCTTCACCGCGTTCAAGCGCAATATCTGTGACTTGTGACGGCGACGCATAGACTTGATACAAAGACCCCGGCGTATAGGGATAGAGCTGAATCGCATTCAGGTAATTCTCGGATGTCGGCTGAACCAAGGCAGATCGGTTTGCGTAGCTGACCGCCTGAAACCCACTCATGGACGGCTGATCGAAAAATTCGAGATTGGCTGGCTTAGCTTTCATTTGCCCCGGCATCACAATGCTGGGCGTGAAAACTGCCGGCTGAACATAATTCTCCGCAGCAATAGGTTCATCGTAAATTTCGACAGTCTGATACATGTCTTCCGCTGATGTGACGCTGCCGGTCGTCATATCGTCAAATGCAGCTTGCAAACTCGCACACCCTGAAAGGCTAACGGTAAAAGCGAGAATAGATATAGTTTGTAGATGTCTCATTGGGACGCTCCTGTTGTGGTGAGGTCTTTTGACCAGTTGAGGCCGTGCACGTAGAGGCCAAGGGGATTTCGGTGCAGCGTTTCCGCGTCTTTTGGCGGCTGGGTAATGACCCGCAATGAAGCCGTGTAAGTTTGAGCGCCCATGTCCGCGCCGCGTGCAAATTCGGTTTCCCGCCAGCGAAGCTCGAAACTGTCATCACTTGAACGCACGATGCTCAAAACATCGACTGTGACGCTGCGCTCCCCAATATTGGTGAAGGGGTCTTTTTCTTGGGCATAGGCGTTGAGGGTGATGGACGCCTGGTCTGTCGCGAAGCTGTAGGCCTCCAGCCAATTTTGGCGAAGGACAACGGGATCTATCGACACACTGCGAACATTGGAAACAAACCGGGCTAATTGATTTGCAATTTGGGCATCTGTCGGCTGAAAGCCGTCTTGAACCGGACCAATTGCCTTCACGCCGCCGTTTTCATTTACCTCAATGACATAAGGCGTTACTGTCGCTTGAGCGCTTTGATAAATCATCCCGCCTGCGAGCATGATCGAAGGGATTAGCGAGCCAAAGAAGGCCATACGCCAGTTTTTACCGCGCACGAGCGCTGAACCGAGGCGGTTATCCACTTCTTGCTTTGCCCTTTGATATGGCGTCTCCGGCACGGGCGTATCACCATACTTTGATTGGCTGCGTTTCCACATGATTGTCTCCTAACTATCTGGATTGAGGGATGGGCCTTGCGAACTTCCGCCGCCGCCCCGGTTCATCGCATGGGCCGCATGACGGCCCGCATCTCGCCTATGTTGTTTTCGGCTAACTTTCTTTGCCCAACTGGGCTGACCTTTTGCCCCGCCACCCGCATCGGGCCCAGGGGAAGAATTTGCGGCGGGTTTCATGCCTTTTGACAAAGCCTGCATACCCCCGCGCATCCCGCCTTGGTGCGCTGTTGATACGGCTCCGCCTGCGGCCAGAACCTTAGCCCCGCCAGCCTTGGCAACAGACATAACGCCCGCCTGTGCCACAGCGGCCATACCAGCGGCCGCGCCCTTAACGCCCCCGCCTTGGCTCATCTTGCCCAGAGCGAAGGCCACCTTAGACCCGCCGACCATAGACGCGCCGGCTTTCACCGACCCGCCCGCGGCTTTCATACCTGCCTTGCCTGCCGCGCCAGCAACTGCGCCCCCTGCCAGTGCACCTGCCCCTATGGCGGCCATCGTTCCGACGGCAGCGCCTGCACCTAATTGAGGAGCGCCAGACACAAGACCTGTGGCGATTCCAGGGCCGAACAAACCTAACGCGAGCAACGCCATCGAGGCCAAAATTACGGACGCTGCATCCGCGAGTTCAATCGGGGCTGGGGGTTGGAGAACACCATTAATATAGACATCGGGACGATGAAAAGCGGACGTCATGTCTCCAAAAATAGTCGCGCCTATGCCGACAATTATGGCGAGAACCATGAGTTTGATGCCAGAGGCTACAACATTCCCGAGAACCTTTTCCGCTAGGAATGACGTTTTATTCCAGAGGGCAAATGGGATCAGAATAAATCCCGCAAGCGTGGTGAGTTTGAATTCAATAACCGTCACAAAAAGCTGGATGGCGAGAAAAAAGAAGGCAAACATTGTAATGAGCCACGCTAGGCCAAGCACGCAAATGAGAACAATATTTGTGAAGAATTTTACGGGGCCTGTAAGATTTCCAATTTCAGTCAGCAGCGGGTGCGCGGCCTGAAAACCCGTATTGGCAATAAATCCCGGTCTTAAAAGATCCTCGTGGGTCATCGTCGTCGTCGTGGCTTTTAGACCGAGGCCGCCAAAACTTTCAAAGATGATGCTGGATAGACTGGAGAAGTTAGTGATGATGAGCGCGAACACACCCACATACATGACCTTTTTGAGGAACTTACCAATGACCGATGTATCGGCCCCCATCGCCCAATAAAGGCCAGCAAGCGTAATATCTATGCCGATGATGATGGCCGTAAGATATTGAACTTCGCCGCCAAGCAGTCCAAACCCGCTGTCAATATAGGTGCTGAAGGTCTCAACAAACCTATCAATGACGCCGAGGTCATCCATTACGGCGTCCCTCCAGCATAAGCGGTGTCGCTTCCGACAAAGCTTTTGAGGCGCTCCAGGCTTTCTTTTTCAATCGCTAAACGCCTTGCCTGTTCAACGCTATCGGCGCGGGTTTGCGTGACCTGCATTTGTTGAGCCTGCATGCTCTGCTTAATGAGGAGAGCTAATAGCTGATTAGTGGATTGTGTGGCCTGCAATTCGCCTACGGCCCCGTGGCTTTTATTGGTCAGGTTTGTCAAAACAACGCGGTCACTCTTTAAACTCTCGACCATTTTTGACTGCATGATCATAGCATCGTTGTAGGCGCTGCGAGACATCTGCCAGTGTTCCTCGGCGCGTACGACAAATTCATCGTCACTCATCCCGGCATAGGTTTCGGGATATTGTTCTTTAACGAGCTGGCGTGTGCGGTTCACCTGATATTCGACGTTCTCGGCCTGCGCATTCAAATAGGCAATTTCGCCCAGAATACGGTTGAGCTCGGCGGCTGTGTTCACATCGAGTTTAGAAAGGTGCTTGGCCTGATTAATCAGCATTTGGGCTTCATTGCGAAGCTGCGTGGCCTGCCTGATAATCTGGGTGTGGTTATGAATGGCACTCATTAGGTTTTGACGGTAATTATTGGGGTCAAATACGATGCCGCCAAATTGCGCATGGGCTGTCGGCACTTGGGACAAACTCAATACGGAAATTAGCACTCCGGTTAGTATGCGTGAAGTTATTCTGCCGCGTCGTGCCATGGGACGTACTCCTCTTGATCTGTTGAAAATTCTGAACGCATAAGACTGGCCGCCCAGCTGAGGCCTTTAAAATCGAGCCAATTGGCTGCGAACTCATCCGGCCCATTGTGGTCGGCCACGTGGTCAAGCTCATTGTAGCCTTCCTCGCTACCAACACCGCAAAAAGCCAAAGCGACCGGGCCTAGCTGCAAGTCAAAAAGCCGGTTGCCAGATCGGGATTGGAAGTAATAATCGCGCTTGGGCGTTGCTGATGAGATGATTTGAATCTGGCGTTTATTAAGGCCAAAGCCTTGATAGCTTTCTTGCTGCTGCGGCTCTAAAGCCCGATCATTTGGCAAAAATATCCGAGACGGGCAGCTCTCGATAATAGCGGGAGCGATTGGCGAATTGACGATGTCGGCCAAAGATTGAGTTGCAAATATCACGGAGACATTTTTCTTGCGCAATACTTTGAGCCATTCGCGTATGCGGGCTGCAAACATAGGATCATCCAGAAAGACCCACGCTTCGTCCAATATCAGAAATGTTGGGCGGCCATCAAAGCGGGCTTCAAGACGATGGAACAAATAGGTCAGAACCGGCGCGACCAGCCCCTTACTGTGCATTAGAGTTTCCATCTCAAACGCTTGCGTTCGGTTAGACGTTAATGTGTCTTCCTTGCCGTCGAGTAAGTATCCAAACGCGCCCTCTAACGTGTAGGGTTTCAGAGCTAGACGTAGATCGCCGTTTTGGAGTAAAGCGGATAATCCGGTCAACGTCCTCTGGTCTGCTGGGGCCGTGGCTAGGCTTTCGAGCGCCGTCCACACAGCGTCTTCAATGTCAGGGGTCAATTCTACGGACTCGTTCGTGAGCAAGCCCATGACCCAGCCCAAGGCCCAAGTAATTTCTGCTTCCTCGTCTATGTTTCGCAAAGGCTGAAACACTAAGTCTGATTCAGTCGCCGCGAGATCGTAAAAATCACCCTGCAAAGCCTCAATCATGGCCCGCGATGAAGCCCCTTTATCAAAGGTAAAAATCTGTGCGCCCGCATAACGCTTGAACTGTAAGGATAGTAGATTGAGCAACACGGATTTACCTGAGCCAGTGGGACCGACGACCAACATGTGACCAACGTCCCCTTGATGGGTTACCAATCTGAACGGGGTGTGCCCTTCAGTTGTTGCGTAAAGCAGCGGTGCATCGTCAAAATGGCTATTACGCTCCGGGCCTGCCCACACAGCCGATAAGGGCATTAGATGAGCCAAGTTCAACGTGGAAATGAGCGGCGTTCTGATATTAGCATAAGCATTCCCGGGATGTGAGCCTAGCCAGGCATCCACCGCATTTACGGTTTCATGGATGGTAACAAATCCCTTGCCATTGATTACGCGCTCAATGGCGTGAAGGCGGGCTTCCGCCGTGGCCGCATCTTCGTGCATGACGCAGATGGATGTCGTGAGGTAGCCGTAAGAAACATAATCACCGCCTAGATCCTGCAACGCTTCATCGGCATCCGCCGCTTTATTATCAGCGTCACTATCAACCAACACCGATTGCTCATTCATCAAGGCTTCTTTGAGAAGCGCGAGAACCGATTTGCGTTTGGCAAACCATTGACGCCGAATTTTGGTGATCGTCTTGACTGCCTCAGATTTCCCAAGAGGTAAAAACCGCGTCATCCAGCGATAAGAAAACCCAAGCCTGTTCAGCTCATCCAGAATGCCAGGCGTGGTTTCATTAGGGAAACCACGTATGGTCAATATATGTATGGAGTGATCGGCAAGACGCGGCACAAGCCCCCCGACAAGGTCGGCCCCGCCAATCACAGCATCAATATACGCGGGTACGTCTGGCGTCACAACAGCGTGGCGCATCGGCGACACTGCCGAATGCAGATAAGTCAGGGTTTCATCATCCGTGAGCCAATCTGCAAGCGGCATTTGGTTTTTGAGAAGATCCAGACATCTATCTGTTTCACTTAGAAAGCTATGGAGATGATCTTGGGCAGATAATGGGGTCTCATCCTTTGGCGTTTCGATAAGGAGTCTTTCAGCCTTTGAAGACCGGTCAGCAGAGGGCATAAATTGAAAGGTCAGATAATAAACTGATTCAAAAAGTTCCGAACTTTCTTCAAATTGGCCGCAGCGTTCCTGATCAACAATCCAAGCCGCAGGGTCAGTAAATTTTGACCTCGGGTACTCGCGTGCTTCTATTCTGGCGGCTTCAAAATAGAGGGCCCATCCTGAATTAAAACGGCGCAAGGCATTGTTGATCCGGGCACATGTGGCCACGAGTTCTTCTTCGGTACAGCTTTCCAAATCCGGGCCGCGAAACTTGGCACTTCTTTGAAAGCTGCCGTCTTTGTTTAAGATGACGCCGGGTGCAATAAGCGCCGCCCATGGCAAATAATCAGCGAGACAATTCGGCCGTTTACGATATTCCGAGATGTTCAACATGCCAAAATCCTCATGAGAGATAACCTTTGTGTTTTATGTGGCGCACCAAAACATCCATGAATTGAGGGTCACGATTGGCTAAGAAGACGCAAAGCGTGTGGCTGGTGACGTAGTAAATAATGCCGAGTGCCCAGAGCTGAAGTCCAAGCCCAAAGGCGGCTGCCAATGTTCCGTTGAGGATTGCTGCCGTCCGCGGAGCCCCGCCCAGAAGGATGGGCTGGGTGAGCGAACGGCGAAGCGGGATAGCGTAGCCATCTGGAAGACCGCCCGCCATTAAATGATCGCCCCGCCTGAAAAGCTAAAGAAGCTCAGAAAGAAGCTTGTGGCGGTGAATGCAATGGAGAGGCCGAAGACAATTTGGATGAGCTTGCGAACGCCGCCCCCAGCATCGCCGAACGCTAATCCAAGGCCCGTCATGATAATGACGACAGTTCCGAATATTTTGGCCACAGGGCCCTCAACGGATTTAAGAATTTTAGTGAGCGGGGCTTCCCACGGCATCGCTGAACCTGCTGCATGAGCAGTTGTTGGGAATATCATAAAGATCAGGGCAATGATTATGATTCCGAGTAAAAGGCGCGTGTGGATGTTTAGTGCAGCAATTCCGTGCATGGGTGGTCTCCGTGATAAGTCAGGGTGGGGATTGGAGACGGGTCCGCGAGGGGTTCGAGTTTGTAACTCTCCCCCTTCACATCAATCAGGCGCGCGATTGTCTCGATACGCCTTTTGGAGCCTCGTCCAGAGATGAAAACAATCACGTCGATTGCTTCCGCTATGAGCGTGCGTGGGACCACCGCCACACCCTCAAGAATAAGTTGTTCGATACGGGACAGACCCGCTTTTGCTGAATTTGCATGGACGGTCGCGATGCCGCCAGGATGCCCGGTCGTCCAGGCCTTGAGCATATCGAGAGCTTCCGCTCCGCGGACCTCCCCGACAATAATCCGGTCTGGGCGGAGGCGTAGCGTTGAACGCACCAAATCCGACAAACGCACATTTCTGCCGTGGGTACGAAGCGCTATCGTATCTTCAGCTTCGCATCTAAGTTCCCTCGTATCTTCGAGGATCACAACGCGATCACCGGTCTCAGCAACAACGGCTAAAAGAGCATTGGCGAGCGTTGTTTTGCCCGACGAGGTGCCACCGACAATCATGATGTTTTGGCGGGCTTCAACGGCGTACCGGAGAGCCTCAGCCTGCCCCTTTGTCATTATGCTGGCTTCGACATAATCGACCAGTTTAAAGACAACAGCTGCGCCTTTTCGGATTGAAAAAGCAGCCGCGGATACGACAGGAGGCAATAGCCCCTCAAAGCGTTCACCATTGCCCGGAAGTTCTGCGCTGACGATCGGGTTTTCGGTCGTGACGTCCTGATTGATATGCGTACCGACAAGCCGCACAACCCGTTCCGCTTGCTGAGGCCTGATAGTAACTTTGGTATCCACGACACCCGTTGTCAGCGTATCGAGCCACAGACGTCCGTCCGGATTGACCATGATCTCGATCACTTTGGGATTTTCCAATGCCTCCACAATGCGCGGGCCAAGCGAGGTGTGGAGCATCGCTAATGTGCGCTCAGAAGTGGCAGGATTTTGCGACCTACTCATCGCCTGCTCCCGCTGTCAGTCTTTTCGCCTTCAGGGTTTTGAGAAGCTTGAGTTCATCCATCCTGAAAAAGTCTTCGTCAGACACCAAAACGTCAGAGAGTGCATGTTTGAAAGTTTTTCCGCCGCTTTTCATCCGAGCGCCGAGTTGATCAAAATATTGATTGAGCACAATGACGCCGCGGGCGGCACGCGCCTCACTATCAACCGCTGGAATTTCTGGAGAGAGCGTGAAGAAGAATTGCAAAAACAGCGAAAAGCTCTCCATTTGCAAATTCAGGTCACGGGACTGGCGATGATTGTGGCGCGTCATCATATCAAGGCGGTCCAAAATCTTGGCATCGCGCTCATCGTCAATTTCGTAACTGAAACTCGCGGATAGCGCATCATTGATAAGGCGAGATTTTGTTTTGCCTGTGTCCTGCATGCGGTGCTTAAGAAACATTGCATTCTGAGTTGAAATGCGTGCGCGAACGCGGGCAACAAGCTCATCAGTTTTCGCCATCGCTAAATCCCCAACTCTTGATCAGTTGTGTGCGTAAGGCCGTGGGCGCGCTGCAAATCACTGGGTTGGCGGATGAATTCACCAATTTTAACTGAGGCTAAAACGGGATCGGCGTGTTCCACATCGATAGCTTGGTCCTTAATAGGTTGAGCAACATCTGACGGCTCAGGTCCTACCAGTTCCGGCGATTGATCCTTGCCGACCGTGTCCATTTTCTCGGCCAGCGCCGCCGCTATTTTCTCCTGCTCGGCTTCACCGACCGCAGTGTAAAGACGGTCATCCACAGACCGAGCCTCGGAGCCCCACGCGCAAGGCGAGGAAGGGGAAAGACCGCCATTGCTATCAGGGGAGAGCGATGGAGGCTCAGAGACCCGGCCTGTGAAATTCTTATCCGCAAAATACCGAACCTTGTGCGCTTTGATGGGCGCAAATCCTGATAGTAAAATAAGCTGTTCATCGTCGGGCAGTTGCATAATTTCGCCCGGCGTAATGAGCTGGCGCGCGGTTTCTTGCCGGGAGACCATGACATGGGATAGCCAGGGCGCGAGGCGATGCCCTGCATAGTTGCGCATGGCCCGCATTTCGGTTGTGCTGCCGATAGCATCAGAGAGGCGCTTGGCCGTGCGTTCATCGTTTGTGGCAAAGGCGACGCGGACATGACAATTGTCGAGAATGGAATTATTGGGGCCGTAAGCTTTCTCAATCTGGTTAAGGGATTGCGAAATCAAGAAAGCCCGTAATCCGTACCCCGCCATGAAGGCTAAAGAGCTTTCAAAAAAGTCCAACCGCCCCAATGCCGGGAATTCATCAAGCATCAACAGGAGTTGCCGCTTAGGCTTACCTTTTCCAGAGACAACTAACTCTTCTGTGAGGCGGCGGCCAATCTGATTGAGAATAAGGCGCACTAATGGCTTTGTCCGGGAGATGTCAGATGGCGGGATGACGAGATAAAGTGAAACTGGCTTTTCTGCTTTCATTAAGTCAGAAATTCGCCACTCACATTTTGAAGTCACCTCAGCGACCGTAGGGTCCCGGTAAAGACCGAGAAAGCTCATAGCCGTTGATAAAACACCTGAGCGCTCATTTTCAGATTTATTGAGAAGTTCGCGCGCTGCTTGTGCGACCACCGGATGGACTTGCGCCTTTACCCGGTCGCCGAGATGATTGGTTTTCATCATGACCCTGAGTGTTTTCTCAAAAGAGCGATCGGGGTCAGAGAGGAATGAGGCCACGCGAGCCAGCGTTTTAACGCGCTCGGCGTAGAGGATATGGAGAATGGCACCGACTAATAGGCTGTGAGCGGTTTTTTCCCAGTGATTGCGGCGCTCAAGCATGCCTTCAGGATCGACAAGGATGTCTGCGATGTTCTGGACGTCTCGAACTTCGCGCTCACCCTTACGGACTTCCAAAAGCGGATTGTATTTTGCGCTCGCCGCATTTGTGGGGTCAAACAATAAGCAATGAGAAAAGGTTGATCTCCACCCACTTGTTAGCTGCCAGTTCTCACCTTTAATGTCGTGAATAACAGCGCTATCTGTCCAGGATAGAAGGGTCGGTATTACAAGCCCTACCCCCTTGCCTGAACGTGTTGGCGCAATCGCCATGATGTGTTCTGGGCCATCGTGCCGGATATAGTCATGTTTCGTGCGTCCAAGAAAAACGCCCCTCTCGTCCAGTAGTCCCGCTTTTGTAATTTGCTTTAATGAGGCCCAGCGCGACGATCCAAATGTGCTTAGGGCCTTTGCCTGCCGTCCTCGCCAAACCGAGCATATTACTGCGACAAGGGTTCCAACGAATCCGCCTCCGGCAGCGATCTGTCCGCCTTTGGCAAAGACATGAGGCGCATAAGCATCGAACTGATACCACCATTGAAACAAATTCCACGGCGCATAGACCGTATGTCGCCCTACGGAAAACACTCCGTCCCCGAGATAGGCGTCATAGTCGAACTGAAATGCGACCCACTGCGTTGCATACCACGTCGTTAAAATAATTGTCATAAAGACGACGATGATTTGTCCAATGAGTATGCTTTGTGGCGACATAGCCCTAGTCCTTTCGAGTTGAACTAAGGCTGTCAGAAAAGCGGGATTTTCGTCTAGATTCTAAATTGCGTAGATTTGCGTAGGAATGTCGGCGGCTGTCCGCAATTATTCCTCATTGTCTTTGGAGCGAATTAATTCATTGATCACCAAGGCCACCGATGAACCCTTCGCCTTGATCGAGGATTGGAAAATTCTTTATGCAAAATGACTGGAACGCCGGAGAGGCACAAGCTGACGGGTGATGATCCAAAAGGGGATTTTTATCCCCAAAGGAGACGTTAGCGTATTCGCTATTTGATATTGAGGCGTTTCAGTCCGGCAGTCTCTATAGCTTCATATAGCCAAAGAATAAAAACATAAATACGATTAGTACGATACATACAGCGCCAAAGATTGTGCCTGCCTCAACCTCTCCAACCAACGTCTTCCATCTAAAAATATGTTTGTTTTTATCCACAACTCTTTCCTATTTTATATATACGCCGTCCATAATTACGACCCTAAGCTCAGGATTGTGTGTCAATGCCTCCATCGCCAAAAAAACAATCCGATCAACAGCTTGGTCTCCACGCTTTTCCCAGATTGAGATAGTAGGGCGTGATACGCTTAGCTCTTGCGCGAGCAATTCTTGGGTCAATCCTAAAGATTTTCGCTTAGCTTTAAGTTCATGACCCGTCATGCATTATTTCTCACGTTAAAATTCTAACAAAATACTCAATTAGCGCGGAATATAGCATCTAAAAGAAAATTGCTTGTTAACAAATACAAGCTCAGCATAAATCAACGAGCTTGGTGTCCGCTATGCCCCCACTCCCGAAGTCAACTCAATGAAAATCGCGGCTGTGAAAGAGCTTCTTCGCCTGCTCTCGCGGATGCCTAGCTCCGGCTCCATAATAGATTGAAATATCCCCCTTCTCCGGCACGGGATCGCGCCCGCTTTTATCCGTCATGGGCTTATCCCGAAGCGGGATAGGCCGTTTGGCTTCATCAGCATTGGCGTGGCTTGGATCAATGATATCACCCGCCCCTTTTGGATCGCCTAGAGTGTCGAGCAGGTGAGATAGGTCATCAATGCGGTTGGCAATCACATGGGTCACAATACCCTCGCGCTGTAACTTCCCGCGTATTTTCAGAAGGCGTCCCGCTGTCACGGATTTTCGGTTCCTCTCGAACATATCGCTCCAGACAACAATGTTCGCTGTGGCCGTATGATCTTCGAGCGTAATGAATGTGACATTCTGCGCCGTCCCCGGGCGCTGACGCGTGATAACAAGGCCGCAAACCTCTACCCATGTCCCATCCGGCGTGTCTCGTAAGTATGCCGCCAATACGGTCTTACCAATATCCTTTTGCAAAAGGCTGACAGGGTGTTCTCGCAGGGTCAGTCTCATGCTAATATAATCTTCAAACACTTCCTCGGACGTCTGCATTTGGGGGAGCGCGGTTTTGACATCGGGTTGGCCTTCACCAAGATTTTCAAAAAGCGGCAGTGGCCGGTCGCCCGGCAGGCCGTTCACTTCCCAAAGCGCATCGCGGCGGTTCAAGCCGTAAGCGGCAAAGGCATCGGCTTTGGCCAGCAGGGCTAGGGCTGGCTTGCTCAAACCGGCCCGTCGCCACACAGCATCAATTGAGCGGTATCCATTCCCCCGTAAGGATGCGATTTCCAGACCGTGCTTTTCTTTGAAGCCTTTGATTTGCCGAAAGCCTAAACGAACCGCGAATTGACCGTTGCCCGCAGTTTCTAAGACGTGATCCCAATAGCTTTTCTCGACGGATATAGGTCTCACATCCACGCCTTGCTTTTGAGCGTTTTTCATAACCGCTTTTCGGACATCGCCCACTATCTGCGCCGGAGCGTAAAAACCCATGGGCTGCGAGTTTAGGAGCGCGCAGGCATAGATTTCAGGGTGGTGGCATTTAAGCCAGCAAGAGGCATAGACCAGCAGAGCAAAACTCGCCGCATGGCTCTCTGGGAATCCATAACCGGAGAATCCTTCAAGCTGCCGAAATACGGCCTCTGCAAAGTCTTTGTCATATCCATTATCAAGGCAGCCCAGAATGAACCGCTCTTTGAACTTCTGAACAGAGCCCGGCCCCTTCGCGGTTCCCAGAGCGCGCCGGAGTTGATCGGCCTCGCTCGGCGAGAATGTCGCGGCCACAATGGCGATTTGCATGGCCTGTTCCTGAAACAGAGGTACACCTAATGTTTTGCTCAAAACCTCTTCGAGGTCTTTGGACGGATAGGTAACGGCTTCTTCGCCCCGTCTTCGCTTGAGGTATGGATGCACCATATTGCCCTGAATTGGGCCGGGCCTAATAATCGCGACCTGAATAACCAAATCGTAAAAGCAGCGCGGTCTTGCTCTAGGGGTAAAATTCATCTGGGCCCGGCTTTCAATCTGAAACACGCCCAAAGTGTCGGCCACGCAAATCATGTCATAAGTCTCAGGATCATCTTGAGGCAGTGTTGCCAGTGTATAATGCTCCCCCTTCCATTCCGAGAGCATATCGAAGGCTTTGCGGATACAGGTGAGCATGCCAAGGGCAAGCACGTCGATCTTGAGCATCCCGACCGCGTCGATATCGTCCTTATCCCATTCGATATAAGTCCGGTCATCCATGGCGGCATTATCAATTGGGCACATCTCATCAAGCCGAGTTTGAGTAACAACAAAACCGCCCGTATGCTGAGAAAGATGGCGCGGGAACCCAATAAGCTGCTGCGTAAGTTCCAAGGTCTGCCGCATGCGTTCATCTTGAACATCCAACCCTGCCGCAGCTGCGCGGTCTTCCCCAATCCCTCGGCTTGACCACCCCCAAACTTGGGACGACAAGGCGGCAATCGCATCTTGTGACAAGCCCATAGCTTTCGCGACTTCGCGAATGGCTGACTTGGTTTTGAAATGGACAACAGTTGAGCATATGGCCGCTCTGTGCCTGCCAAATTTCTCATAGATATATTGGATAACCTCTTCGCGGCGTTCATGCTCAAAATCCACATCAATATCCGGAGGCTCATTGCGCACTTCCGAAATAAACCGCTCAAACACCATTGAAATAGTTTCAGGAGACGCTTCGGTAATGCCGAGCGAGTAACACACCACCGAATTCGCCGCCGAGCCGCGGCCTTGGCACAAAATGCCTTTTGAGCGCGCGCATTCAACTAGATCATGAACGGTGAGAAAATAACGCGCATAATCCAGCTGCGCGATAAGGGAGAGCTCCTTCTCGACCATGGCCTGAACCTTCAGCGGCACGCCGTCTGGATAACGCCATGTCAAACCCACCTCAGTCAGGCGGCGCAATCGCTCATTAGGCTGTTCGCCGCCAACAACTTCATCAGGGTAATCATATTTCAGCTCATCCAGGCTGAAACTACATTGCTCCATAATGACGGCTGTATTGGTGATCGCTTCGGGATGGTTCTTGAATAAGCGGCGCATCTCAAATTCAGATTTGAGCCGCCGCTCGGCATTGGGCTGAGCGAGCTTGCCAATGTTATCAATCTTCACGCCTTCGCGTATGCAGGAGAGAATATCCGCGAGCCTGCGCCTAGAGCCATCGTGCATCAATGGCTGCCCCATAGCGACGAGCGGGATTGCCAAATCTTCGGATAGCGTTGCATGGCGCTTGAAGTGGCGTTGATCATAGCCATCATATCGCGGGGATAATGCCAGATAAACCGCACTACTAAAAACGGCTTTGAGTTGTTGGGCGGCGTTTGGCAGACCATCTCCTTGCGCGATAACCAAAATACTATCCTCGCCCCATTCCAGAACATCAGCGAGATGTAATTCACACTCCCCCTTTTTTGTCCGGCGTTTCCCGACTGTCAGCAAACGGCACAGCCGCCCATAGGCTTTGCGAGTCTTGGGATAGGCGAAAATATCGGGAGCATCCGTCAGGTGCAGCCGAACACCAACCACATACCCTAACCCCAATGCCTTGCAGGCAGTATGCGCGCGGACAATGCCAGAAAAGGTATTGGTGTCAGTGATGGCGAGAGCGGCAAGGGTCTTCGCCTTCGCCATAAGCGCATATTCATAGGTGTGCGATGCACCCGTTAAAAAGGTGAAGTTACTGACCGCGGATAGTTCGGCATAGCTCATAGGAACTGACCCGTGACAAACCAGTCGGGCGGTGTGCGCTGCGGATAGGTCAATAGCCAGAGGCGCGGGCCCGCCTTGGTCTCAACAGCCCAATAATCTTTGACCTCATCCCGCGTAAGTTTCCACCATTCCGGAGACAAACGCTCCGGGCCATAAGCCGACAGAGTCTCATGCCTCGCTTTGCGCCATTCAAAGGCTTTCGGCGGGCGTCCCGGCGTGAGTGTGCGCAGACGTTCTGGCCTGAACATTTGATGGGGGCGCTCGCGCGTGGCCTCTGGCCATGACGGGACGGGACGACTATCCGCCGCCTCAATCGCCTCAAACTCACAATCCGGGTGATGGCTGTCTTTCGGCGTAAACCGCCGGACACGGTCAAAGCCCAAGCGATTACCAAGGGTCGTGATGAGCTGGCCCAGATCTTCAAGCGTGTCCTGTTCATCACCCTCAAACATGCGCTGACGGGTTTTAATCGGCTCCAGCATTTCGGCCTTTAAGCGAAACCAATCGGCACCGTATTGGATTTTCAGCGTATCGATCTTGGGGTCGAACTGGCGTTTGACGAGCACGGCATCATGACAGGGCCGAGCGAACCCAATGGTGAGTACATGATCGCCCGTATCAACACACCGCACGGTCAGAGAAAAACTTCGCGCGCCAAAATGCGCCGCCTTCAACCGTGTGCAAACAGAGTGCGAGAGCTTATCCAAGACATCTTCCAGATCAGACTTATACCCGATGGGGTCTGGCAAGTTCATTTGCGCCGCGAATACAGGATCGGACGCCAGCGGCGATATGGGGTCAGGCATTTGCCCTGTGGCCATAGCGAGGGACTTCATAAGGGCCAAGCCATATCGCCGTGATAGCTCGGACGGCTTAATGTCGTAAAGCTGCCCAATTCGGTGCAATCCAACCCGGCGCAAATTATTGGATATTTTGGGGTCGATGCTCAGGGCTTCAATCGGCAAGTCTTTGAGATCACGCTTTAGCTCGCCTTGCGTTGATATTCTGACCCTATCCGCACTGAAACGGGCTAAAGCTTGCGCCGCGCCTTTCGTATCAGCAATTCCAATTTTTGATGTGATTAACTTAATGTCCAAACTAGCGATAGTTTCTGCTGCCATGTCGGCCTCGCCGCCGAACAGATGCGAGCAGCCCGTAATATCCAGCATGAGACCGTTCGGCTTATCAATTGCAATCCAGGGCGAGAGTCGGTCGGCCCAGCGTCGCAGTGCACGGAGTAACATTTCCTCGCGCGCCGGGTTTCTAGGTTCGGTCAGAAGTTTAGGGCATATGGCTCGCGCATCCGCAACAGACATTCCAGGCACTAGCCCTGCCTCACTGGCAGCTGCTGAGACATGCGTGAGCCGAAAGGCATTCTTGATTTCGGATATGACCGCAAACTCGACCTCAACACGCGGATCACGCAAACGCCGAAGGCGGTCAAGCGGCAGTTGCGGCAACCATATGGACATCACACGTTTGGCCATACCCCCCCCATGTCACATGCCAGCGGCCCGGCCTTCCGCCGTTTCGGCTCTTAGTCCGCTCCCATGACCAATGCGGGGTCAACGGGGTGTCATTGGCCGGGATAGGCTGGCAGGTCCAGCGGGTCTGAGCGGCAGAGCTTTGGGCGTTACGCTCGATCAAAATAAGTCCCATTCCGCCGCCTTGCTCGCAAGCGAGCTGCATACGGCGGCTTTCTTTCAGGTTGGGCCCTTGGGCGAGATGAATAACCGTCAACACAGCGCCAGAGCACCGCATCGCCTGTTCCGCCGCCCATAAAAGCTCTTTGCGGGACGTGCATTCCGTCAAAACCATGCGGGCCGGATCAAGAAAGGCCCCAACCGCGCTTGGCATGATGGATTGTACATGGCCCGCCCGGCCAATCCAAACGATAGGCCCGGACAGTTTTGCTGCCACAGTCAGCGCTAAGCTGAGGTTCGCTTCGCCCATGATTTCGTGCAGGCTTTGCAGCTCCAGGGACACGTCATCGCTCAGCCGAAGCCGCTGTTTTTTAGGCTTTAGGTCTTTCATAATGTTCTATTTTTGTTCTCTTTCTCGAAGATGAGTCAAGAGCTTTGCGCAAATTTTATCTAAGCCGCTGAAAAACAACATAAAAATGGAAGCGAGTTTTGAGCTCGCCCGCAGGCAAAATGAGACTAAAAAGAACGGAGCCCCAAAAATAGGGATTTTGACAGCGTTCCTGATGAACCATATTGTCTCGGGCATTGACCACTGGATTGAGGGTAAACACTATGTGCGGACGGTATTTTTCACATGGCGTGAGCTGGGAAGAATATCGCTCCAGTCTCGACTTCCAAGTGCCCCCGGATATGCCTGACCTTCGGCCAGCCTATAATATTGCGCCAACCCAAACCGCACCAATTTTCCGCTACGAAGGTGATAAACTTGTGGCAGCTCCTGCCATGTGGGGACTTGTGCCCCATTGGTGGAAAAAACCTCTTTCCGAGAAAAGGTTCTCCACTTTCAACGCCCGGTCTGAAAAAGGGGCCTCTGCGGCAAGTTTTAGGACGGCCTTCAAAAAACGCCATTGCTTGATCCCTGCCAGCGGATTTTACGAGTGGAAAGGCCCAAAAGGCCAGAAACAACCCTATGCCATCGGGCTACAAAACCGCCGTTGGTTCTGTTTTGCCGGCTTATGGGATCGCGCAACTATCGAGGAGCACAGTGTTGACGGAGAAACCGTTGAAGAGCGTGTCATCGACAGTTTCACGATTCTGACCACCGCACCTAATGATATGATGAAGGATATACATAACCGCATGCCGGTGATCTTAAACCCCGGGGATTATAAAGTTTGGCTTGAACCTGAAAATGACAACGGAACGGCCCTTCTTAAACCTTTTCCGGGCGACCTCATGCACGCTTGGCCCGTCGGTAAAGCTGTTGGAAATTCCAGGAATCAAGGCAGAGAGCTAATTGCTGAAATAGACATGTCTTCACGTTTGTGAGCTCCCAACATGGCGGCCTCCGAAAACCAAACTCAGGAAGAACGGCTAAGCTTTCTTAGAAAAGAGCACGGGATTTCGCCTCTTATTCTGGAATCCTTGACCAAAACACCTCAAGAAGCGAGATTGGCGATTAGGTTTTTCAAACGCATGACGTTTCTGGCCGGTATGACATTTCTCACGATCGCAATTTCGATTGCCGGGCTTGGGCTCGCCAAAATCATACAGCAATATATATTGTGGGGCGTCATCAGTCTTCTATGCGGGGTATTATTATCCATCTATGCCTGCCTCGTTTTCACCAGACAGGTTCGGGCCATTCGGGCTATGGAGCAATTTATCGCCCAACAAAATACGTTATGAGACTGATTTGACACAGCAGAGTAGCTTCGCGGAATATTGTTTGAGGTCACAAAATGTGACTTCAAGTTTTTGACGATTGCCGCCTATTCTGACACATCCTCTATTCGAGCCACGCTGCCAAAACCATCATCAAAAACCTCAATCCAGTCATCTCGTTCAAGCTGTTGCGCCATTTCCCGTAAATCCCGGATAAATTCGAGACGGGCGCGATAATTCTGCAAGACAAGCGTATCGGTCTCGACATTCAGTTTTCGCGTTTCCGCATAGAGCTTTTCAGCCTCGGCCAAGATTTTTGTCACCTCAGCGGATATCCTCTCATTGTTCTTCACTGGAGCATCGAGCACGGCCTTAATCCGGTTCAAAGATTTTGTCGCCAGTGTCCCAAGCTCATCCCTGACCGTGTGACCATCCGCCGTCGGGAGTTTCACATCCAGCAACTGCTCCATTTGCTTATAAATTTTCTGTTGCAAGGATCGGCGATGCTTGAATCTAGTCTCGCCAGATATAACTGAATTGTCTGGCAGTGTGCCGCGGCGGTAATCCACAAACGTATCAATAATGACTTTTGAGAGACGCACCGCGCCTTCCGACTTCATCCCCATCGACATCATAGCCACACCATGCTCGGTGTAAGCCCACGGTAAATGACGCGAGCCGCCCCTGCCCGTGTTTGAAATAGCATTTTGCAATTTCAAAGCATTCCACTCCTCAGGAGTTAACTGGAAGGCATAGTCTTCGGTGAATTTGTCGGCATTGCGCTTTCTGTATAAATTTACAAGGCTAGCCGTCGAGCCGTAAAAGCGGGCAAGATCATTAGCCAGAATGACGGGTATGCCCCGTACTGTGACAACGGCTTTTTTAATATCGAGGGTTTGCTTTGCCGGGTTCACGATTGGCTACTTTAAGCCATTATGATGAACCCAACCCTGGCCCGTTAGAACTAGATCATCAGTGTCTTCAGAGGTGTTAGCAAGGTAGGCTTCGATGTGTGGATATCGTATATTGATCTCAGGCATCTTAGCCCAATCAGCTACATTCCCAACATTGAAGGTGTATTTGACGCTGCTAACGGTCACCCCCCGAATATCTGCCGGCTCCGTAAAGCTAACAATCTCGTCAACGATGCGTTGTCCGTAACAGAGCTGCGGTTCATGCTGACCACCCCCCCGTTTGTACTCATCGGCTAACAATAGAGATTTTCCGAGCTCAGTTAGCTTAAAACCTTTACCCGGAACTTTTTCGCTGCGGCTAAAGACTTTTCTGGTAGCCTGCGTATCTTCTACGGTCATTATCCCTGCATTTGCGAGGGCCAGAAAAGGTTCAAGGTCTCTCTCGTTTCTCTGAACTCCGAGAGCATCAGAATCATCGGCGATTTCGGCAATGTAAAAGAACCCATCATTATTTTTGGTCGTCGGCAATCCGACGCAATCTTTATGATCTGCGTAATATGAGTTCAGTACGGTTTCAAAATTAACATCGGGCGCATTATTCGATGCGCCGCCGCAGGCCGACAACACCAAGGCATAAGCGGGCACAGCTATAATTGTCTTCCATTTTGTATGTCTCATTATCGTTCCTCCGTTCAAGAAATATTTCGGCTCATACTTTTTGTCAGCGTCCAAGAAATGGTTTGCCCTTTGATGACCCCTGAAATGGATTTCCCTAAATTTCTATCCATCGTTTTTCGCCAAGGCACGAGTGTAAATTCTTTGGACTTTTCGACGACGGCATATTTGCCGCTCGGTCTTTGAACTGCTTTCCGGTACTGCCCTGAAAGACGGCCGGATTGCGGCGCAGGATTATAAGGTTTACCGAGCTCAAGGCTCAGGGTTTTCCCAAGTGCATCGAGGTCTCTTTTCTCTAAATGTTCAAGCGTCGTATCAGTGATAGTTCCGTCAGTTGTAATAAGCTTCTCACTCATCAAGAACTGGCGCCGCTGGGCTTTCGCATTTTCAACCTCTTCCGCAAAACCCTGTGCGGTATGGGACACGCCGGACTGCAACTCGCTATCAAGCCAGGTCCTGCCCATAATCTGGGGTAAATCTTCCAGTGAAATACGGGAAAGAACATCGAGCTTTACAGGATTGCCGTAGCTATTGGCCTTCTCATAAGCACTCGCACGTTTGAGATAATCCTTCGGCACATGCCATGACCCATCAGAATTGCGCTCGGCATGACCTTTTCTGCGCAGAGCTTCAAGCCGCCTGACATGGGCTTTGATATATTCCTCGCGCGCAGACGGATCACTCATTTCATGCGCCGACGGGCTGTAAACACCGCCGCGCTTTGAGGCGATATCCGCAATCGTATAATCTGACTGTTTTGGCGCGAAACTTTGCGGGCCAGCTCTCACAATCATTCCCCGTTCAATCCCGGCAATGTTGGCTTCGCGCCCTGTTTCAACAAATACAGCTTCGCCCGCCAGTGTATCAACAACCAGATAAGAACGGTCATTCACATCATCCAATACCCCCTTACTGATGGCCCTCCCCGTAATTGGCTTAACCCGGTCACCGTGCGCATCGTAAATCGGTTCGCTAAAGGATGGGCGCTCAAGTTTCGCTGCTGCCAAAGACCGGTGATAAGCTTTCAAAATATCGCCGCGCTCCCCAAGCCGTCTTAATGTGCGCTCAAACCCACCTTCCAACCGCCATTTTCCAAAGCCAACTTTCTCAGCTAGCCCCATGCGGCTGAGCTCTTTAACACGCCATTTTTGAAGGCGGTCTGACCACTCCGCACCGCGCTCCGGTAGCATTGACAGATCGACAACCCGGTTATGGGCCCGGCGGCCCAGATCCCTATCGAGGGTCGTA
Organism: uncultured Hyphomonadaceae bacterium; assembly: GCA_913058335.1. Taxonomy (GTDB): domain Bacteria; phylum Pseudomonadota; class Alphaproteobacteria; order Caulobacterales; family Maricaulaceae; genus Litorimonas. The sequence continues at coordinate 117,155 of CAJXPX010000005.1, read as the reverse complement.
AACCTTTCTTGCTTGACTTGCAGGGCCAGTTTCTTGGCAATGTCGATCTGATTGAGCGGCCCTAATTCGCGGGTCGCAATATCCTCTGCAACATCACGCATCCCGTAGGAGATATATTCCCGGGGTATGATAAGCATTTTCCCGTTGTCCTTCACGCCCCGTATGACAATATGGGTATGCGGATTTGCCGTGTCATAATGATTGGCGGCGACCCAATCGAGCTTCGTCCCCAAATCACGTTCCATCTGCCGCATAATGTTGCGGGTGTAAGTCCGCAGGCTATCAAAATCTTTGCCGTCTTCTGGCGAGACAATGATGCGAAATTGATGACGGTCATCTTTACCGCGTTGCCAGAAATCATCCCTGTCAACTTCATTGTCGTTGCCATTAAAGAGTAAGTTCTTTTCTCCTTCCTTCGCCGCGCTATCGCGCTCGATATAATTGAGATGATGACGCTGCGCAGCAACTCCGTATTTTGTCATCTTCACGAAATTGACTTTGACAATAACGCGGCGGGAAAAATATTGTTCCGCAGCTGTGCTTGTTTTTCGGGCCCGCCCTGTAGAGCGCGCGCTATTCATAGCCGCGCGCCTCACCCGGCCTGCAAAGCTCACAAATTTAGCCGACCCATTAGGCGAGTAAATCCGTCCAAGCCTGACATGGAATGGGTTCTCGGCGCTCATGGAACCCGCCTCCCGCCGCAACAGCCCAAAACCCCGTAATGGGGCTGCGTCCCGGCTAGATCCCCCGCAATCATGGGCAACACGGTATAATCTACGTCCCGGCTCTTCCGGGCTGCGTCCCGCAAAAATAGATGTGCAGACAATGGCTTAGGCCATTTTGGGCCGTGCCCTTTATCTTGTCCTCCCCAAATCATCCCTCAAAACCCCCATTTTCCAAGGAATCCAAATGATTTGGCGTTTTCTTACTTCCAAGAAAAATAACCGTTCCGAGGATATTTTCCGTACTGACAGGGCCGAAATAACGACTATCGAAGCCCGCCTGCACATCGGGACTAATCAGAAAATATTCACCGGGTTTAAGAACAGCGCAACCCGATTTCACCGGCATTTCGCGTCCCTGACGGTCCCGCACCTGAACGGGAATAACGGAACCGTCAGGGACGCGAACGCCCATTTTATTGTAACAAACTTCATCCCCTTGGGCCGCCGAAACCGTTTTTATCAGAGGATAATCATAGGGCAGATACCCACGCTCATCCGCCATAATGCGCGCCCATTCCGGCGCATAGGCCGCCACTTGATCACCTAATTCTGGGGCTTGATGTTGGCTTAATCTGTAGAAGCCGATTTGCGCTGACGGGCTAGGATTGTAGAAAATAACGGGCTTAGGCGGAAACGCAATTTCTGCCGTTGTCGCAACAACAGCTATCGTTATGACGCCTGCTATTATGAACTTACCAAGCATGGCTGAGCTCATTTTTGCGGTAATGACGAGGCAATTGGCGAAGCGGTATATTCAGTACTAGATGGCTCTGCACAGCTCGCCAGTAACTCTCAGGCACACCCTGAAACCCGGTTGATGAACCCGCTTTAATCCGGTCCAAAACAGGCAATGCCCGTTTCATTCTCTCCCGGCCATTCACAAAAGCGAGTATTTTTGCAGCCGGAGCAACGCCCGGCACAGCCGACATTTGGCCCCCGCGCCCGGACTTTAGGACGTAAAGCCTCCAGTCAATCGTCCCGTATGTGTTAGCCCGCCAGCGAATATAGCCGAAGATTTGATGCTCACTGAACACCGCAAGGCGCCGAAATCTATCGAGGCGAACCCACTCATCAGGTTCGCCAAAGAACAGCCGATGATTGATAATATCTTTCACGTAATGGATTTGAACATGGGTGAACACGGTCATATTTTTTCCGTCCGGCTCAATGACCACGCTTCTAAATCATCTTCATGGTAGCAAACCACGCCGCCATGCCTGCGAAATGCCGGCCCTGTTTTTGCGATGCGATGCCGCTCCAGGCTCTTGGTGCAAATTCTTAGATACCGAGCCGCCTCGCGCGGTAAGTAGAACGGACTATTCTTCGTCGGCAAAATAATTAGCCGCTTATTTTCTTCTCTTTCAACTCGCCTATCCATTTTCTCGACCTCACCAATTTTACGATATCGTCCCGTCCTTCCAACATGTGACGACATCTCGAATCAGTGGTGCATAGTTAGGTTTAATTGCAAAGGGTAGGTTGCAAATATTTTGTTTACTCTTAATTACGAGTGCTGATTGCCGAATTATTTCGTGCTCATTGGCGATCTAAAATCGCCAAATAATCCCCATAAATATAGGCTTTCGCGCGCTTCAATGCGTTCTTCGCATGATCCGTATAATCCCGATATTCATCGGGGTTCTTGGCAATTAATCCCGCCTCAAAAAGTGCCGAAACTATATCCAATAACGACCCACCGCTCTGCCGAATATCATGGGCAATCATCGCTTTTTGATGGCTGGGCAATCTCGCAGGCACATGGAGAGGTATATCAAGAGCAATCGACCCTTCATAAATACCGAATATTTGGGCCTGTGTTTTAGCTCTCCGGTCATTGTTTTCGACCCTATTATTCTCAAACCCGATATAGGCATTTTCGGCAATTTCGCTGATGCCATCACACTGCATTTGGAACCAAAAATTAGGGCCTAAGAGACGGATATGATAGGTGCCATTTGCATCTAAAAAATGGGTTTGACGCGCTGGAAATTTAGACAATTGAATGGGTTTATCACGGCGGTCAATCTCGCCCTCATCAATCACATGAAATCGCACCGTGGATTTCATGGCATCTGGATGCCAAAATGCATGACTACCCAAGGCATCCAAATTCGGGTCAACGGGGAAGAGTAACCCCGCGTTATTGGCTGTCGGATACCCCTTGGAGGCGATTAACAGGGGTGTCTTTTCCCCTGTAAAGCGTGTCACTAATCCCTTGTTTTTTAGAGCCTTATAGTAAGAACCGTAATCAGGATTCCGTCTCAAAACTTCCCACGTCCAAGATGCATAAGCTAGCCAAGGGGTCGTGTTATGAATTATATTTTCTCTCACATTATTTGCTATCATCTATTGGGTTGCCATCAAAGGGTTTGATGACCTTAAACAGTAAAAAATGACATAAAAAACCCGCCTAATCTTGATGATTAAGCGGGTCAGGTGTGACGGGTTGAGCCTAGCTACGCGGGTTCCAAATCAGGGCGTAAGTTTTATCTTTTGCGTGCTTGCGCTGACCAAGATTAGCATAGACTTTACGGGCGCTGATATTGGGGTGTTCAAAGGTCGTGGAAATATATGTCTTTCCGCTCACTTCGCCCGTCATATTCCAAGCTGCGCCGAGTTCGCCCATCGTATCGCCGAAGATGACGAAATCAGGCTCTTGTGATTTTGGGTCGCGGGATTCATTTTGAACCAAGCGGATGCGCTCATTCACGCCCATAGCCAGAAGGCCTTCATAGTTACCGTCTTCGAGTAGCTTTACGTTTCCAATAGATTTTGACATTGGTAGTCTCCATGTGTTTGTCGCGAAGGGGCCAATCCCCTTGCTGACACCCAGTGAAAAGCGGGCGGATAGAGAGCTTTCACGCCTTCTAAAATCGAACATAATGCAGGCCAAACGCGCAAGCGTTTGCACCCGTAAGAAGGCGCTAATTTGTTTCGCGCTGAATGCTTCATTCCGTCAGGAATGAAGGAGAGGAAATTAGTGACTTTGTCGGGTTGAAATCTCTCTAGCCGTCTGCTCACGTTAGGGAGTCAGAACGGGTATTGGTTTCTTTGCGCCAGACGCATGGTTTTTAAGACGGCCCATCCAATGATCAAAATTTACTGGAAACGTAAAGGTGCGCGGAGGCGATAACTCTGAGGGTCTTCGCACGCTTGGGCGGGAATGATTGCATCCGCTTGGTTCAAAATGAATCCCGCGACCCAAAATCACAAGAGCCTGATTTCGTCATCTTCGGCGATACGATGGGCGAACTCGGCGCAGCTTGGAATATGACGGGCGAAGTGAGCGGAAAGACATATATTTCCACGACCTTTGAACACCCCAATATCAGCGCCCGTAAAGTCTATGCTAATCTTGGTCAGCGCAAGCACGCAAAAGATAAAACTTACGCCCTGATTTGGAACCCGCGTAGCTAGGCTCAACCCGCTATACCTGACCCGCTTAATCATCAAGATTAGGCGGGTTTTTCAGGTCGTTATTTATTGCTCCTCTATCGAATCTCGCCTAATGAATGAGGGCGATTTGCAAAATCAAATCGTGGGGACTGCTAACCCCTTTTGAAAACCGTAGACGGCCCAGGCGCATGTCTTCGAACATCTATGCACATCCGACCATTGGCCGGATGGCGCGATGATGTCCAAGGCCTCAGCCCAAAAACCGCGCCTAGAGTCCTACGGTTCTCTTGCTTAGCAGCGTCCGGCTTGTTCGGATAACCAGCAAGATTAACGAAGGCAAAATATGCGGATAGTCCAAACAAAGCGACCGAGCGAAGCGAGGTCACAATCCTTAATCATTTTTCGTTGTCTCCAAGATGCAATTTGTAGCCATAGACCCAACTCGGCCTATCGAGGATAAATGATATGGCCGGAGAAACCGACTATACCAAAAAGCTATTTCTACGGCTTAATTCAAATGGCTGTATCGAACTCGACGGGGATTATCTTTGGGATGGCTGCGATACTCCCGAAATAGACCCAGACATAGACCTATCCCCTGTGCCGCTTCTGAAACTGACGCAATTACTCTGCGGCCTCTATTCTGATGACAATGAGAAAGCCGACATTAAGCGATTTAAAAAACTCGCCGCCGAGATCGACGCAAGCGGCGATATTGTTAGGCAGCTTATCAAAACGATTGAAGTTAAATTTCCATAAAAATACCGCCGCACCTGTAAAGCGCGGCGGCGGGGCTATTGGCGCGGTTGGAGACAATCACGCCAATATTGAGACGCTTACTTAGGCGGCGATATGTGTATCAGGTCGCGTTGTTGCCATCATCACTTTTGACACCGCTGCATCCGCTTTTGCGGGCGGGCACGTCTCTTTGTCGAGATAATGCTGTGCCGGAACCTGCATCCATTTTGGACGCCAGTCGGGACGAGATTCGCGCGAGCCGCGTTCGTCAAGACAATCCCGAATAATGGCTTTTTGCACCTTTCCCGTCTCGGTTAGGTTGGCGTCTGCCGCCCGTTTTCCGGCAATATCTTTGACCATTGCGTTGATAATTTTCTTATCGCGCAAGATGTCAAAGAAGGCGTCATCCGGCTCCCACATCGCGGCCATATCAACAGGCACAACATAGGTTAGGGCTTCGACAATATCCGCGTCCGCTTGCAGACTTTCCGCCATCGCAAATGCCATCACACGCATGACGTCCTCGTCGCCGAGTTCCAAAAGACGCGCAAAGACGGGGGTCAACTCGCCATTAGCCAACCGTTTTCTTGGTGTATAATGGCTATCAAATTTTGTCAGTCCAACAAGGTCGTAAATCGCCGAGCGTTCCGCTTCAAAGATAGTCGCGCCGTGGCTCCCCGCAATGCTAACCGCAGTCGACTCTTTGCGGGGTTTTGTGCCCTGCGCCTCAATGCTCCAACGATAAGACCCGACTAGCATATGGGCCACGGTCAACCGCAAGGCCACTTTGGGATGCTTAAGGAGTTCCGCGCGGATAGCACTATGGCGATGAAGAGTGACATATTCCTTTAATGGCCCTGACATTTCGGGTTTGGCTTTGGGAGCCGCCTTAGCGCTATCCTCATCCTCGCCTGTCAAAATCGCTTTGATTTTCTTGTCGTCCTCATGGGTGAGATAGCCAAGATGGGCGGCCACCGCTCCGTCATTACCCACCGAGATAAAGACCTTACCGCCCGCCTCTTTCGGGCGCTTGGCATGTGACCATTCCTGAAAACTGCGGCCCCGCTCCATCAATTCGGTCTGCCAACCGTCCGTTTCATATTCCGCAATCGCTTCAGCTATCTTGGCGCTTTGCAATGACCAGAATATATCAGGGTCTGCAAAATATTCCTGCTCCCCAAAGAGGTCGGTCAGGATAGCCCCTTTATAGTCTTTCAAGTCAAACAGAGCGCATGAGGTGCTAATTTGTTCCTCGCCCAAAATCCATTCTTTGAGCCAACGCCCGCGTGGTGTCTCCTGTTCTTCGTCACTCGCCAGTTTCAGCCATTCGGCCTGTTTGGATTTACTCGCCACCGTCAAAAGCCGTGCGGCGTTAAAATCAATATCGCCCGCCTCATACAGTTTTAGGATTTGCGGTTTGAGATTGGCGAGTGCCAAAAGCCGTTTCACCTTGAGTTCCGTGACGCCAAAATGGATGGCGATCTCGGTCACGCTGCGGCCCGCAACCTTGAGCCGCTTGAATGCCGAAAATTGCTCTAACTCCGTTGCGGGCAACCGCGCAAAGTTTTCAATGAGTGATGCTTCAATGGCATCAACATCATCGTCAGAGTCAAGAATACCGCATGGGGCTTTCATCTTTATGCCTTTTTCCTCTTCAACCTGACGCAACGCGCACAATCGGCGGCGTCCTGCCACAACCCCGTAACCGTCACCTTCCGCTCTCACCAACATCGGCTGAAAGAGTCCTTTCTCGCGAATAGTTGGAAGAATATCCGAGATGTCAGGGTTTTTATCCTTATACCTCATATTCAGCTTTGAGATTGATAGCTTCCCCAACGGGATTTCTTTGAGTTTCATTTTAAGTCTCCATAGATTTGATAAGGTCACAAAGGTCAATCTGCGCACGGCCGACCTCATCGAAAAGGCCAATGTCGCAGGATTTCTGTTCGGCATTCGGGTTCCGTTTGGGAACCATCGGATGCGATGTTCGGGCGGTTAGTTTTTCGCCGAGGGTGACGGGGCGAACCCCATCAATCAGGGTCTGCTCTCCAACTTCTGTCAGTTCGGATTTGGGCGCGGCGCTCACGGCGTTTTCGCCTTGGCGGTTTCGGTGATGTTGATAGCGGCCTCAAACAATGGCCTCATCATGTCGGGGTCTGTGTCCTCTAACCGCGCAAATGTCATACGCTTCGCCCTCGTGACTTCGCGTGAGGCGAGTTCGAGAGCGACAAAGGCTTCCGCAGCAACAGCTTCCCCGCTCCCGCTTTTTTCCCATAGCCCCAAAAGCGTCGGCTGAATGAAATCATCCCCAAGCGCCGCGTATGTTTCTTTCAACAATTTTGTGACGGTGCGGGTCATGCGACCCTGCGCATTTCAAAACCCGCTTTGTCACACATGGAAATTAGGCGGCTAACATCATTGACGTTTAGCTCATCACCTAATTGAGTGTAGCAATCGCCTTGGCGTAAGCGGGCGCGAGATTTGACGACATGCCGCCACGCATATGGCCCTTGTCCATCCTCGCGCGGTCTGACCAGATAGCGGCTCACGCCGCAATCTCTATAGCCCTAGAATCAGCTTGAGTCGGGGTCCGAAAAGCTAAGATATAATCAGCTGCTTTTGAGGCAAGCGATGCGGCTTTGAACACGAAGCGTTTGTCGTCCTTGAGCACTCTAAGCCATGACCCGATATAGTCGGCGTGTCTGACGGTGGGCAGAATGCCAAGCGCGGCGCAAATAAAAGCCGTTGTCATTTCTGCGACAAGTTCTTCTTTCGCATATAACTTCGTGCCTTTGTGGCATTTGAGGTTCCTATCAAGGCGGCTTTTGTGGCCTGTCCAGTGACCAAGCTCGTGAAAGCATGTGCGGTAATAATTGATTTGCTCAAAAAAGGCGGGCTGCGGCGGGACTTGGATAAAGTCATCACTTGGGGAATAAAAAGCCCTATCCCCACCTGTTCTAAAATCCGCGCGTGTAGCTGCGATTAGAGTTTCCGCGATTGGTACGGCTTCCCGCTCGGGTAAGGGCTTCACGCCATCAAAAAATGCGGAGTCTAAACCTTCGCACTGGTCGGCATTAAAGACAGTGTAACGCTTTAAGAATCCAATTTTTTGCGGGTCGCTTCCTGTTTCTTGCGCACGCGCTTTCTCAGCCTTTGGGACAAACGTATCGGCATAACAGACCGTTGTCCCTGTTTCGCCCTTACGAACCTGCGCGCCCAATGCTTGCGCCTGTTTGTAGGTGAGCCAAGTCTGAGTTGTGCGCTGCGTGTCAATCGCTGCGCCCCATAAGAGCAAAATATTGATGCCCGTATATTGGCGGCTCGTATGGCCATTGGTCGGCATGCCGAGCGGCGTGTTCATATCAGGCCGCCCCCAAGGTTGAACCCAAGGCACGCGCCCCGCTTCAAGCTGGGCGATGACGCTATTGGTCACGCCTTGGTAAAGGTCAGCGCGTATGGCGCGGGTCGTTTTCCCGCCATTGGTTTTCGGTTTTGCCTTCGCTGTAAGCGAAGGTGTGCCGCAAGGCGGCAAGTCTGAATTGTCAGCTAGGTGCAAGGTCATAAGATTGTCTCCATCACCCGCCCCGCGCACGAACCCCTCGCGCGCGTTCCCCCCGCAGGGCGGCGGGGGTGGGCGGCAAGGAGGCCAGACAGGCGACGGGTATTGAAGGCCCGGCGCAAGGGTTTAGGTAGGAAACCGCAGTGATCCTTTGACGCTTTTGTCCTAAGCCCTTGCGGCGGGACTGCCCGTCGGCAGACTGGCCGTCCGCCCACTCCCGACGACCGAGGAGGGAACAAACCATTCAAAGCCGGCGCGTTAGCGCCGCCCTTCTGATCTAATCTTCGCATGTCGCAAACTTGGGCCCGTAGATCCGTATCCACATAAACGAGCGACCCCGGAAACTTTAGCGCGTGGGAAACTCGAACATATCAGGCGCCAAGCGTCCGCTGGCCGCAGGTCGGTGATTGCGCAGGTCCTTCGCCGTTTAGGCAGCGTTGCGAGTCAGGCCCTGCCTACTTCATTTTCACGTCTGTAAGTGAAACCAGTAAGTGTTGGCGCGCTACGGAATTGTCGGCCCGTTCGGCGGACGCCTGACATAATGGCCGCGCTAGCGGCAGCGTCAGGGATGAACGCCGCATGGCCAAGACCGCCCCGCGGGCTTGGTTCACGCCAGCCCGGTCGCGCGGCTTGCTGGCAAGGCGCGCGAGACGCCCAGTTCGGCTCTCTAACGCTTAATTATTAAGCAGGCCATATTTGCCCGTGACAGAACCATTTTGCGTAATATGAGCGTGGCAAATATACCCATATAAAAAGCAATGAACCATTCCAGCAAGGCAGGTTTAATCGGCCACCAGATGTCGCCAAAATAGCGGGTATAGCAAGTAGAACCGAGAAATTTAAAACGACCAATACTGGCCTATAAATAGTCTTATTCAGAATTCTAACATGATAACCAAAATACTTTCGCAGGGCGTCAAATCTGCTAATCCAATCTCCGCCCATAAAGGTTTGCTGTGTTGTTTTCACATCATGTTTGCCTAGCTGGTCGCAATCTAGCGATCTGTGCATGCCCCTCCGAGGGCAGGACACCCCCCCAGTCAAACTGGGAGGTTTTTTTAAATCTGCGTTAATGATTTATTTTTGGATGTCTAAACCAAGAATTTGGTCCCTATTTTACTAGGAACGAACCATTATCTAATTCAAATGAACGGCCTAAATTTCGTGGGAGCGTTTAGCTAATTGAGGTTGGAAATAAATTCATACCTATGCGAGAGCTTTACGGATCATCCCAAAAGCCACAACGATCATGAGAAGTCCAAACACACGGCGCAGTTTCGAAGGATCCAATTTATGCGATAAATGGACGCCCAAAGGAACAGCGAAATAAGATACCATCGCGACAACAAAAAAGCCGACAAGGTTTACATACCCCAAAGATAAGGGCGGGCGGCCGTCAACCGACCAACCCGAAATAACAAATCCGATACTGGCCGGAATAGATATTGCGAGTCCGAGCCCAGATGCCGTTCCAATTGCGCGGTGGATTGGCATTCCGCACATCGTCATCAAAGGCACCGTGAAAGTCCCGCCACCAATACCCATAAGAGAAGATATCCCACCTATAGCACTTCCGCCGATCGCGGGGGCTGCTCCGCCCGGAATCGAGTCACGTAGGCGCCAATTAGGTTTCCCAAAGATCAGTTGAAGTGACATTGCCGCCATAAGAACACTAAAAATAATGGCTAGACTTCGTCCCGACAGTTTTGGTGCAATTACAAGCGAGGTTATAAATGCTCCAATCCCGATCCATAGCGACCAACTTACAAATAAGTTTCTGTTGAGTATAATGGACCAGTCAACAGCACCACGTTTATTGTGATGACGAACGGACACCGCACCATTGACGACAATCACCGAGACGGCTGTAGCAATTGATACGTGTATTATCGCATCTGCCGTATATCCCAGAACCGATAACGAAAAATACATTCCTGGAACAATGACAGCACCCCCACCTATACCTAACATCCCCGCCAATACCCCAGATGTTAGCCCGACTAAAACAACTATACATATCAGAGGCAGCAACTCTACGATCATACCCTTAACCTTATATTTGTGTACGCACTGAAATCCCAGATCCGAGCACCAATAACTCGAATATTATTCCATTTTTGAATGACGTTGCGTACCAGACGAATTGGTATACCGCGCTAGTATTGAAAAGCGGGTTCCAGTTTTACGGTTATGTAAGCCCTTCAGCTTTGATCGCCTCTATAACAGAAGGTCGCTGCATTACTCGGCCAAGGAACGCTCCAAGATTCGGCCATTTCTCTAACGAAATTTGGGCTGGCGTCGTCCAGAACAAGGTGACAAATAGATAGATGTCTGCAACCGTGAACTCCTCATTAAACAAGAAGCCGTTTTTCCCGTCCAAATGTTCATCGGCATATTCAAATCGTTTTTCGATTTTAACAAGTGCGGCCTTGCGATCAGCGTCCGTCGCGTCCGGCATAAAAAATGGTCCAAACAGTTTGTGAATTTCCGTGGATATAAACGCAAGCCATTCTATCGCCCGCCGTCGTTGTTTAGGATCTGCTGGAAGTAATTTAGACTCTCCAAACTTATCGGCGAGCATTAATGAAATAGCTACGACCTCAGTATGCTTTTCGCCATCTTCATCGACGAGCACAGGTACGTACCCCTTCGCATTAACCGTTTTTATGTTTCCACCATCATCCGTGTCACCGGTTTCCGGATTAAGTTTGACCAGTTGTGGCGTTACACCTGCCTCGCGCAAAGCAATATGTATGACAAGTGAGCATGCGCCCGGCATATAATAAAGTTTCATAATTCTCTCCAGTTTAGTGATACAGTTTGTTCGCGACAATAGACGCCTATTTAGCCTATGCCGCCGCCCGCCACACAAAGTGTTTGACCCGTAATATATTTCGCATGTTCGGAAGCTAAAAAACAAACGGCAGACGCAATGTCATCCGGAACACCGAAATGCCCCATTGGCGTATCCCGCAGAGTTTGATCGATGACTTCTTGCATCCCTTTTCGTTCAATTTTGGACGGCGTTTCCAAATTTCGGGGAACGAGCCGTTGCCCTACATCTATTCCACCTGGTACGACGCAATTTACGCGAATACCTTGTGTTGCGACCTCTAAAGACAAGGCTGTCGTTATAGCTTGGACACCGCCTTTAGCAGCTGCATACGGCAAGCGATTTATACCTCGGGTAGACACGGAACCGATATTTACAATTGAACCGTATCCCTGCTCAACCATATATGGAAGCACACTGTGGCAGCATAATAGAGTCGGCCTCAATGAACGTTGCAGTTCTTTATCTATTTCTTCGGGTGTGAAGTGCACAAAGGGTTTCATCCAGAGAGCACCTCCGACATTGTGGACGGAAACATCAATAGCCCCCCGAGACTTTCTAACGCTTGAATATAAGGCCTGAACATCGCCTGAAACTTCAAGGTCACAAAGATAAACCTGCCCCGATCCCGCTTTTTCACGGACTAACGAGAGAGTTTCCTCAGCGGCGGCGGCGTCCCGTTCAGCAATGACAACAAAGCCGCCGGACAATGCAATTTCCAAAGCAATAGCTCGGCCTATCCCCTGCCCTGCCCCAGTTACAATTGCGGTTTTATTCTCGAATGAAACATTCATTATTCTGCCGATTCCCTGTCTTTGTATTTCATCTGATGCCCATGAAAATTGTCCTGCAATTTATTTCAAATTGGGTAGACTAAGTATCTCGGTAGAACGCCTGTATCTGTTACCGCTTTTCTAGACACAAAGAGACAGCTACAATCCTTTGGATTAAACTCGATTATATCCTCATACACACCGACTGCTAAAATTTCCGACACCCCGGTTTCATCCGGCGTGAAAAAAACCTGAAAACTGGTTTTGGCCGCAAATTTCCCGGAGCCTATATCCGCAACTGAAAGCAATTGTGTGAAATGGCGAGTGCGATAATCCTGAAACGTGCCCGCCCAGATATCGGTAATATAGGTGGCCCGATCCTCGAGTCGGTTACGACTATCATCATACATCATCGACACAGGAAGATCGTTTTCAGAATTGTCAGCCGACGTACAAATATATGAGGCTTCATACGTTTTTGAAAATGCCGCCAACCAGTCTTGCATGTTTTTATTATCGAGAGCTGAAATATAGTTGGCATTCAACCCTGTAATCGCATCTTTTATTTTCGCCGCAATCAATTTCAGGCTCCCTTCCGCTGGAAACCCATAACTTCACGATAATATTCCCATCGTTTCAGCTGGCCGGTTTCGTCATTTTGCATCATGGTTTCAGGTATTGATTTTGTATCGTGCACACCTTTTTGAAAAACAGCATTTCCGGGCGTGTGGTTTCCGATGTGTATTCGATGAAAGACGGAGGCGTCCTCCATGCTCACCAACCCACTTGGACCGAGTAAATTGGAACTTTGACGAACGCGATGTTGTACCATTTCATCATCATCATCAACGTGAGCAAAATACGCGTAATGAACTTCTATATGATCGGGGCCATCCGGGTTGGCGAAACGCAAATTACAAACATCCAAATGTTTAGTCGCGACAAAGGTGGGAAACAATCCAACAATACACGACCCTTTAGACGGGTCGGACCCTTTGAACTCCAATATGGAGTTATCTTTTAACGTTTTTGTCCCACTCGCAACAGTTAAGGCCGACTCGAAGCCTAAGTGACCGCGAATAGTGGCGTTATATTGCCGACCTTTTCCACCTTGCCAGTTCAACATTCTAAAGGCTTTATGCAGAAGGGGCGCGTGATATCCGTCATTATCGTTGTAAGATTTCCAATTGGATTTATATCGGACCTTTTGATAACCAAGGAGTTTCAGCTGCCCATCACCGAGTAAAAGATCCTTGAATGTGGAGGTCAATTCACCCAAAAATTCAGTTAAGCTACAGGTTTTGTCAGAAAAGGTTACGAAGACAACGCCCATAAATAATTCCGTGCGCGGCTGTTCTAATGGGTAGTCTTTTTTCTCGAAACCCGGAGAAAATTCTTTCGCATTAGGACAACCAATTAAATCGCCTTCAGTATTGAATAGCCACCTATGATACGGGCATTCAAATTCCGTTTTATTCCCTCTTAAAGCCGTTTCCACTTGGTTCCCTCGGTGAGAACATGAATTGAAGAAAACGCGAATATCTCCGTCTTGACTGTGTGTGACGATCAACGGCACTTCCGCAAGGCGCGTTGTTTTAAAATCGCCTTTATTAGGCACTTCGGCTGCGTGCGCGATAGGATGCCATTCGGGGCCATAGAATATTCGCTCAAGCTCCGCTTTGTAAATATCGTGTCGCGTGAAAGCTTCCTTTGGCACTTTGTTGTACTCTTGAGGCCAGTCTAAGGTTACGTCGGACACATTTCACCCCTTTTTAAAATACAGTTCGCCAAACAACTAAGCTAATGATTGCCAATCAACCGTGTTATTTCACATCAATTATTAATTGCCTTATATGCAATGCATATGCTAGTTTGTCAAATGTAATAAATCATCATGTATTCTAAACACCCATAAGTGAGTGAATTTGATCAATCGATTAATCCATGAAAAGTTGATTGATCTGACCGCATCGGAGTCTATCACTCTCAAGTTTTTCTCGAATTTTTGCGACTAATTTATATTTAAGGATCCCATATGTCTCTCTGGTTGGATTATCTCGGCGCTGAAATATCTTTTATCGAAACCTTATCTTTCGGTGAGATTCGGGTCGCCCAAGCGGGAGATAAAAGCTTGCCCCCCTTAATTTTCATGCATGGTATAGGTGGACATTTAGAAGCGTATGCCAAAAACCTCGTTTCTCTCTCAAATCAGTTTCATGTCGTTTCTTTCGATTTTCTTGGCATGGGATTATCGAATAAACCGGTGATCGATTACTCTCCCACTGTATTGGTTGAACAATTGGCCGAATTAATGAACGCTATGGATTTAGAGGCAGCGCATTTATCGGGAGAATCTCTAGGCGGATGGATTGCTGGCTTATTTAGCGTTAAATACCCAAATCGGGTCTTAAAGTTGAACTTAAATACCGCAGCTGGTCTACCCATAGTTACGGATAAGGGAAGGCAAGATTTAGAGACCCTGGTTACTTTATCAAAACAGGCGTCGACACAAGGTCCACCAACATTCGCCAGTGTTAAAAAACGAATGGAATGGCTCTTCCACCCTGCCAACCAAGAAAGGTGTCTCACGGACGAATTAGTCAATACCCGGCTATCGTTTTACCGTGCCAAAGGTTCAAAAGAAGCAGCGCCACGAGTTTTAAGCATGATTGGGCAACACGATGAATTCTTGATACCATTATCGAAAATTCAGCAACCAACCTTGCTCATCTGGACGGATGACAACCCTGTACACGATACAGAATGTGCACGAAACGCCAATCTTAAAATACCAAATAGCGAATTATATATCATGAAAAGCGCCGCGGCCCATTGGCCACAATATGAAGCCGCTGACGAGTTCAATGACGTATTGAGCAGCTTCCTCGCCGAACCTTAAGGCGCTTGGCACGGTTTTCAATAAAACCGCCTCGGTAAAATTACCGATCAATGAGCCAAGTTCATATTAGAAGTAAAGACGACATTCTAAGAAGATCATACAGTTGCATTGTGACGTAATCATAGATGATATTGTTTGACTATATAATATGCTTTCCTCATAATAGAACGCGCAGTCACAATCCATTGTATCATAACTCATTCAGGAAAAAATCTCATGGGAAAAGCAAATATAGAAGAACGCAAAGTCATTTCCGGCGATATAACATCGCATGTTTTAGTTGCGGGTAAAAATACGGCACCTCCTTTAGTGTTGTTACACGGCGCTGGGCCGGGCGTAAACGCCGCCGCAAACTGGGAATCGATAATGCCGGATTTGGCCGAAAACTTCTATGTTGTTGCGCCCGATCTCTGTGGTTTTGGTAAGACCGACATACCCACTCCGCAACCTTGGCATATAATGGGATGGATCGGCGAACGTGTAAAGCAAGTGCTCGGTATGATGGATGAACTTGGCATAGAGAAAGCTTTCTTAGTCGGTAACTCCATGGGCGGTGCCCTAGCCTTGCAATTGCTGTGTGAAGCGCCCAATCGTTTCGTTGACTCCGTCTTAATGGGCGCTATCGGCGCACCTTTTACTCGCACCCCCGAACTCGCCAATTTGCTTTCATTCTACGCCGACCCGCGCAAGGCGCGTTATCGTCAAATGATGCACAGTTTCGCTCATGATCCAGATAAATTTACCGGCATGGAAAGTATCGTGGAGAAACGTTTCAAAATTGCCACTGATCCCGCTGTGCGCGAAAATCATGAAAAAATGTTTGGCTCGATGCAAGGCGGGATGGAAAGTTTGATTATGGCACCGAGCATCCTAAAAAAAATACCTCAGAAACTCCTCATTTTTCATGGCCGTCAGGATCGCATTGTCCCGTTGGAAACCAGTTTATATTTGATAGAACATTTAAAAAATGCGGAACTTTTGGTCTTGGATAAATGTGGGCACTGGGCACAGCTTGAACGATGGGATTTAATGCGTCCGATGATGGAGCGCCATTTCGGCGCATCATTGTAATATGAGGAGGCCGGGCGACCAATCCGATGAAACTCAGTTTTTAAAACTATCATATTCAAATGTTCAACGATAAAACCGTATCCAGTCTAGCCCATGAATTACATGCTGCGGAAAAGAGTCGTGTACCGATCCGGCAATTTTCCAGCCGATTCCCGGATATGAATCTAGAAGATGGATACCGTGTAGGTCGAGAATGGGTTCGAATAAAAACACAAGAGGGGCAGATAGCGAAAGGTCGAAAAATTGGCCTTACGTCGCGGGCAATGCAAAAAGTAGCCCAAATAACGGAACCCGATTATGGCATCTTGATGGACGAAATGTTTTATGAGAATGGAGACCAAATACCATTTGATAACTTTATGACTCCCAAAGTGGAAATAGAGATTGCTTTTGTTCTCAACGCTCCCCTGAAGGGTCCCGAAATAACGATAAATGATGTATTACAAGCAACAGATCATATCATGCCGTGTGCTGAAATTATCGACAGTCGGTTGGAACGCATTGATTCCGAAACGGGTAATATTCGTAAAATTGTCGATACAATAGCAGATAATGCCGCTAACGCAGGGGTGGTGCTAGGCGGTGAACCTATACGCCCGCATGATGTTGATTTGCGGTGGCAAGGCGGGATCATCTCGCGAAACGATGTTATTGAAGAAACCGGACTCGCCGCAGGTGTATTGGGTCATCCTGCGAATGGTATTGCCTGGCTTGCAAACAAACTAGCCCCTTGGAACGAACAACTCAATGCTGGCGATATCGTCCTTGGCGGCTCCTTCACGCGGCCGGTGCCAGCCAGACCCGGCGATCTATTCCATCTGGATTTCGGCCCTATCGGAACGATCTCCTTTCAATTTATGGACTCGACCGTATGACAAAGACGACTCCAAAAAACGAGTTTAAAGCAAAACTTCAAACGAGAACCAAACAGCTTGGCGTCTGGTTAGCTATGGGAAACTCTATAAGCGCAGAGATTTGCGCTGGGGCTGGATATGATTTTGCTGTGATCGATGCGGAACACGGCGCGTCTCACTCTTCGGCTTTAAATTCTCAACTACAAGCTATCGCAGGATACCAAGCTTGTGACGAACTGGTACGCGCACCGTCATCTGACCCGGTAATTCTCCGTCAAATAATCGATGCTGGGGCACGATCCATTCTGGTTCCGATGGTAAATACACCCGAACAAGCGACTTCTATCGTAAAAGCGTGCCGCTTTCCTCCTCAGGGGGAACGCGGTATTGGCTCGTCCCGCGCAGCCCGCTGGGGACGTTATAACGATTATTATCAACGCGCGAATGCTGAACTCTGTATCATGGTGCAAATTGAAACCGTACTCGCAATGGACAATCTTGAGGCCATAACCAATGTTGAAGGAGTCGACGGGGTATTTATCGGCGCGGCGGACCTCGCTGCATCGATGGGGTATATTGGCCGTACAGCCGATCCTGTAGTCCTTGAAGCCGTGACGGAGTGCGTGCGCCGTATTACCGCTTTGGGCAAACCCGCAGGTTCGCTAATCATGGATACCGCCTTTGCGATTGAACTTATGAATGAAGGAGCCTCGTTCATTGCCGTAACGATTGACAGCAAGCTATTGATGACAAGTCTTGAAAAGGTTCTGGTAGATACCAAAACCTTAATGGCGAGGCATCTTAAAAAACAATCAACTTTATAGGAGGCTTTGTGCCTGATATTAAAGCTTATGCTGCGCCCAGTGCAGGTGTGCCTCTCGAAACATTCTCTTATGATCCTGGCCCGTTGCTAGACGACCATGTTGAGATTAAAGTCAACGCCTGCGGACTTTGTCATTCAGACCTGTCGATGATCGACAATGAATGGGGTGCAACCAGCTATCCGCTTGTTCCGGGTCACGAAGTGATTGGCGAAGTGAGCGCTCTCGGGTCAAATATCACCCATCTTAAAGTTGGCCAAACAGTCGGGGTCGGGTGGTCGGCAGAAAGCTGCCTGACCTGCAGCCAGTGTATGGCTGGACATCAACACCGTTGTGGAACGAGAAAACGTACAATCATGGGCCGACACGGTGGTTTTGCAGATCGGATATACGTGCAAGGTGTCTGGGCTATCCCCCTACCCGATGGTATGGATGCGCGTTCCGCAGGGCCTCTCTTTTGTGGCGGTGTCACAGTATTCGCGCCGTTCATAGATTATGACATCAAAGCGACTGACCGCGTGGGTGTGATCGGCATTGGCGGGCTAGGTCATCTTGCGATACAATTCGCGCGAGCCTGGGGATGTGAAGTCACAGCCTTTACCGGCTCTATGGATAAAACCGACGAACTAAAAAGCCTTGGTGCACACCGCGTCATTAATAACCGCGATGATAGTGAAATTGAAAAATTAAAAGATCATTTTGATGTCATTATCTCAACAGTAAACGTTAATTTGGCTTGGAACCTTTATGTGGCAGCGCTCGCGCCCCAAGGTCAATTGGTTCATGTAGGTATGATCACTAAGGGCATGACAGTTCCTGGCGTCGGGCTTGTTATAGGGCAAAAAAAGATCGGCGGTTCGGATACCGGGTCACCTAATATGACGGCCAAAATGCTCGAATTTTGCACACGTCACGATATCAAACCTTTGGTCGAATATTTCAAATTTGATCAAGCCAATGAGGCCATCTCCCGCCTCAAATCCGGCAAAGCACGCTATAGAATTGTCTTGGAGCACTAATCCTGCACCTCATTTTCCATGTGATTGGTGCTGCATTGTCCAAGTTCACTTTTCAGAACCCTTGTATAGGGCACCAATTTTTAAATTGGCGAGAGTAAATTAGGATTGGATATCTCGAATTCGTATCATCTGTCTGCTATGTGAAAGACGAACAAAGCCATCCAATGCCAAGAAGCCGACGCGGATGAAAACAACAAACCATTGCCCTCTGCCCATTCGTTCGGTTTTCAAATGTGCCAACAAATTTATTTTCCGACTACTCCCCGCAGACTTTTACAATTTTTCTTCGCTTTTCTTCTTATATTTTTTCAATGAACCCGGTTTTGTTCAACCAAGTAATGATCGAGTTTTAAATACCGATATAATTTCCGACATAACTTGTGGATCGTCGATAGTTGCGGGCATTTTCCAATCATGACCATCAATAATTTCGCGCATCGTTCCGCGTAATATTTTTCCAGACCGTGTTTTAGGAAGTCGGTCAACAGTTATGATCGTTCTAAGTGAGGCTACAGCACCAATTTTATTTCGTATACGTTGTACACATTCAGACTCAATATCGCTACAAAGTTTGATCGTTGTCGTGTTTAAAACTATAACTCCTATCGGAATTTGCCCTTTGAGATCGTCGGCAATACCAATAACACAACACTCTGCCACATCTTCGTGACCAGACAAAACGTCCTCCATAACACCGGTCGACAATCTATGCCCGGCAACATTAATGATGTCATCTGTTCGCGACATGATAAATAAATATCCGTCTTCATCCATATAACCGGCATCGGCAGTGTGATAAAATCCGGGGTACTGATCAAGGTAACTCGATACGAACCTTTGGTCGTCCTTCCATAAGCTCATCAAACATCCCGGTGGCAATGGTAATTTGATGCTGATAGCCCCCAAAGTATTCGCCGGCAGACTGTCGCCATTCTCATCCAATATGTGAATTGTATACCCTGGCATCGGTACGCTTGACGAACCATATTTTATCGGTAATTCCTGAATACCCATCGGGTTGGCAGCCATAGGCCATCCACTTTCTGTCTGCCACCAATGATCTATCACTGGAATATTCAAATTGTTTTCAAGCCATATTATCGTATCCGTATCGGCTCGTTCTCCGGCTAAAAACAAAGTATGTAACGACGAAATATCATGATCTTCAAGAGCTAAAGCCGTCGGATCTTCTTTTTTTATCGCTCGGAACGCGGTAGGCGCTGAAAACACGACAGAGACCTTGTAATCTTCGATTACCCGCCAGAAAACCCCCGCATCTGGCGTTCCAATAGGTTTTCCTTCAAAAATTATGGTTGTGCATCCCTGCAAAAGAGCTCCGTATACGATATTGGTATGTCCGACTACCCACCCGAAATCAGATGCCGCCCAATACACATCGCCGGGGTTTACATTATAAATGTTTTTCATCGCCCATTTTAATGCGACCATATGGCCGCCATTATCGCGGACAACTCCTTTCGGCTGTCCGGTCGTTCCTGACGTGTATAAAATATATAGAGGATCGGACGAGGCTAATGGAACACAATCTGCCCGTTTACCGGATTCGCGTACTTTAGCGATTTCAATATCCCAATCGAGAAAAGTATTTCCGTCTAACTTCGCGGCTAATTCAGTTCGTTGAAAAATCAGGTTCGCGTCAGGTTTATGGTCGGAAAGTTCAATTGCCTCTTCGAGCAGAGGTTTATATTCAACCACGCGGTTCGGTTCTATCCCACAAGAAGCTGACAGTATTATTTTCGGTTGCGCGTCATTAATACGTTCTGATAATTCTTGAGAGGCAAAACCGCCAAAAACGACCGAGTGAATAGCTCCTATTCTGGCACAAGCCAGCATCGCCAGGGCCGTTTGAGGTATCATCGGCATGTAAATGATGACTGTATCACCCTTTTTAACGCCAAGATTCAACAATAATTGCGCGAGTATTGATACCTCTTCTTTAGCCTCAAGGTAGGTCAGTGATGATTTTTTCCCTGTGATCGGACTGTCATAAACCAGTGCTAGCTGTTCACCGCGGCCATCAATAATATGTCTGTCTAAACAATTAAAACAAGTATTGCATACGCCATCAGAAAACCAGGTTCCATATGGACCTTTTCGATCGTAAAAAACAATCGATGGAGATCTCATCCATTCAATAGCCGCCGATGCATCATCCCAAAACTGTAAAGGATCCGTTTCCCATCGGTGATACGTGTCTTCGTATTTATTCATTGGAAATTTTCCGGGTCGTGCTGCCGTTGAACACGAAATAGCGTTCAAATTATGAGATGTTTTAAACGGGCGGGATATCTCCCATTAAATACCCTTCCAGAAAATCCAGCCGGTCATTTCCCCAAAAATATTGGTCATCAACAACCATAATCGGTGCGCCAAATATTCCATTTTGAAATGCGTTTACACAGGCTTTTTTGAAATCCACAGATCCTTTAGTAGAATTGACGTAATCGAGCAATTCATTGGAGTTAAGACCTATTTTATCGGCTGATTTTCTTAATTCAATTTGATCGGTGGCATCAATTCCGCAGCCCCATATTCTGTGAAAACCCTCATTTACAAATGCGCGGATGTCCCCGTGTTCCTTAGCGAAGAGACTTGCGGTATTCCAAATTGTACAATCCAAGTCTTTAGGGAATTTAAAAGGAACATTATATAATGCGCACCATCTTTTGATATCAGGAAGCATCACGGCGATTTTCGGTTTCACCTCCCTGTTCGACGGACCATAATTTCCGGCAGCTAATTTTGCGCTCGGAATGTCCACAGGATGATACACTAATCTCGCATTCGATTTTTCCGCTATATCAGGGAGCTTAACATTAGCGAGATAGCTAAACGGACTCATGAAATCGAAGTAAAAGTCTATTGTTTTCACTGAACCGATCTCCGTTAAGCCGGCTGTTGCCCCATTATATCCCTGTAATATTCCCAAAATCCAATTATGGAACTTTCTGTTACAAGATGGTCGGAAGACCCGGGTTCGCCTCCGCCCATACCCATATACGAGAATTGATCTTGATCACGTATAATACCGTCGTGGACAAGTTCAACCGCCTCACCGTCCTCCATGGAAATCAGTCCCGCAGGCCCAATCAAATTGCTTTGTTTTAAGCGGATCACATCCATTTCATGATCATCATCAGCATACCCGAACGACGTCCACACCAGTTCAAATTCTTTCGGGCCATATGTTACAATTTGGCGGACCGCCAATGTATTTGATATTTGCTGTACGATGACATTAGGAAAAAGTGCTAATATCACAACTGTAATATCATCATCAAAGTCAGGTTTGCCAGCTAAGATAGACGGGTCTTGCAACGTAAAATCTGAATTAAAAGCTCTGTTGTCTTTATAAATTTTCGCGTCTTCGGCGGTGGAAGACGTACCTTTTGACGACCAGAGTATTGAATGGCGAAATTTATCATCCAACTTGCATCCACCTTTTTGTGAAGCTCTGTAAAGCCCGAAAGTATTATGGAACATATGTAAAAGACTCGCATGATATGGATCGCGAGTGTTTTCAGCATATAATTTCCAGTTACCGAAAATTCTTTGCCGTTGGTCGCCCAATATTTTTATCGGACGGTTAAAAATACGGTCTATACTCTCACAAGCCGTTTCCCCTAAAAAATCAGGTAAGCTTTCAACGGTATCAGAAAAGCTCGCAAATATGAGACCTTTGTAGGTTTCAACACGTAGTTTTTGCAGGCTATGTTCTTTCATGTCGAAAGACTTTGGCATGCCGCCATTCCCTTTTATTCCGCGACGAAAAGGAAGGCCAATTAAATCGCCTTTCAAATTGTACGCCCAAGAGTGATAAACGCATTCTAAGTTCGGTGTATTACCGCGTAACGACCGGCAGACTTTCGCCCCTCGATGCGCGCATCTATTTACGACCACATGGACGTCACCGTCCTCATCTCGCATTACGACGACTGGTGTGTCGCCAATAAATGTAGATTTAAAATCACCTGATTTGAGTATCTCTGCCTCTAGCCCAACAAATGACCAATTAGGCCCCCGGAATATTCGTTTTTGCTCTTCGTTGTAAACATCCGTTTCTGTAAAAATTCCATAGGGAACATTATAGCCGTCACCTTTTCCTTGTGTTGGCCATGATTTCAGAAGATTGTCAGTATTAACGATCGCATTCATTTCGATTGTCCTTAAATTGGTGTGACCATTTGCGTCGCAATTTGATTAGTGTCGAAAATCACTTGTCGTTCTTTGAACTTCAATGTCCCGTTTTCTCGAACAAGTTTATCCTCATAGCGACCGACACTATAAGTAACGGACTCTCCGTCGTTCAGGGTTCTAAAGACGACATAACTGGTTGAGGTCGATATCATTCCATCGTCAGTGTTATGGATCAGCGGCATTCCAACCACATGTCGATAGACGTGCTCAGCAAAGATGTTGGCGTGTCGATGGGCAACCACGCGGTCAACAAGCATGCCTTTACTCGTACAAACAATTACGCTCCCTTCGAGGTCTCGATCGAAGTTTTCACGCGGTTGGATTTTATAGAGGCAATCGTCAACAAATAAATCCGGCCAATCTTCGAGCTTGTCAGTGTCAATCACTTGGCTATATTTTGTCTGTAATTTGCAAATGTCTAAAAATACGGAAGACTCAATGCCTAATTTCGCTTCAGCAAGCTCCATTATTTCACCAGCCCTTCGATTTTAATTTGGTCGCCGTCCAGTGTCACAGGATATGTATTAATTGCGGTTTGACATGGAAATGCCGTAGGTTCACCTGTTTTAATATTGAAGGCTCCGCCATGAAAAGGACATTCAATTTCCTCACCTTCTTGGTAGCCATCTGTCAACAATGCCGCCCCGTGGGTACATATATTGTCGGTGACGAAATACTCTCCATCAACTAAATATACGGCGAGCGCGGGAAACCCTTCTGGATTTGCGCTGAAGGGCTCGTCCTCGACAACATCTTTTTTTTCGCAAACAACTACCTTTTCCATCGCTATCTCATCCGCTAATTAGTTTAAAACCGAGCTGCATTACAGATCAATGCCATCCATACCGTAGCCCGATGCTTCCGGACCATGGCCGAAGATATCGCCCGTGTAATATTCAGTAGCGGCCAACCGTTTACGCGCGCCCCACCCTAGCTCCCAAAGCCAACCCGACGGATTTGAGCAATAAAAAGATAACATTTGGTCGTTGGAGTGTTTTCCCAATTGTAGCGCAACATCAATATTTGCCTGACGAATTATGTCATGCGCCAGACCCAAATCATCAAGCTCAGTATATTCCAGCATCAAGTGGTTTATACGTTTCTCCATAGGCCCCAGATTAAAGGCTATCGAGTGCTGACGGTCATTGCAGCTCATAAAAATAGGCTTAACCACCATGCCATCAGGCATTGTCAATGCATATTCTTCACCGCCCCGAAACCCTAGAAGTGAATAGAAAGCCAGCGCTTCAGGTACATGCATTTCATTTAACACAAAATGGCCCAATCCTTGATCGCCAGTCAGAAACTTTCCAAATAATGGGCGGCCCGGATGGAATGGTTTATTCGCGTCAACCTGTGGGCCATGAAAAATCTCAGTCGGAATACCACCTGGGCTTTCAAGCTTCAGTAAGCCCAAAACACGCCGCTGGCTGGCCTCTTCGTCGCTTCCCCATTTAAACTTAATTTTCGCGGATTTTAGTTTATCTGCCATTGCAGCCAGATCTTCTCCACTTGCGACGCGCCATCCAATATACGAAAGATCGTCCTCACCGTTAACATCGACTGTTATTCGGCGAAACCAATTATCCATCCTTAAATGAAATTGATTCTCATTATCGCCTTCGGCAATTTCCATGCCGATATATTTCGTTGCATACTTCCGCCAGGCCGCACCATCGGAAACTGATATTCCGAAATATCCCAACTCAATAACACCAGTCATAACGTCTCCATACATCGTTGCAAATTATACATTGATTATTACTATATGTAAAATACATGGGAGAATAAATCAACCAGTTTGTCTTGAAATTTTCAATAATTGACGTAAATCATTGGTTTCATCACGCAATAAATCCGTTGAGATTAAAATTCTTTTCTCGAGAATTCGCCGTGCGCTCGCCATATCTTTCGGTTTGTTGACGGTGATAACTCCGACAACTAATTTATTCCGTACATGTAGAACCGTAAATGAGCGGCCATCAGTTTCACCCCTAACAATAACTTCCGCAGGGGATGTAACATCACCGAGAACCTGCAAATTTATATCATATTGATCGGTCCAGAACCATTGAGGTTTAAAATATGGCGCATCAGCTTCGGCAATATTACGCGCCGCAGCAAGCGCTTGATCTTGTGCATTTTGATATGTTTCTACACGGCCATTTCCGCCGTAATAAAGCGGCGAATTGGCCACATCACCCGCCGCAAAAACATTTGGGTTGGACGTTTGCGTAGTATTGTCAACTATCACGCCATTATCAGTTAATAAGCCGGTATTTTTTGCTAACTCATCATTGGGGATAACACCGATCCCAACAACAACAGTATCGACAGGCACACGGTCTCCGTTCGTTAAAAACATCGCGGTGACACGGCCGTTCAATCCGTCAAATCCAGTGATACCGGTCTCGAGCCGAACGTCGACACCTTCCTCACGGTGGACATTTGCCAACCACCCTCCCAAGTGCTCACCCAACGCTCTGGCCATCGGCACCTTTTGAGGCTCGACCGTTACGACTTCGCATCCTAGCTTGCGAGCACTCGCAGCAACTTCCGCACCAATCACGCCCATTCCTACAAGGCCGATTCTTTTTCCCGGCGATAGTTCTGCAGATAAACGTTTTGAATCCTCAAGTGTTCGAAGGTAGTGGATACCTTTCAGGCTAGAACCTTCAACGTTTAATTTCCTTACACGTGTTCCCGTGCATAATATCACTTTTTCACAAGAAATTTCAGTCCCGCCACCCAATTCGACACGCTTGCTATTTAAATCAAGCTTTTCTACGCGTTGGCCAAAATATGTGTCGATCAGATTTTCGCCGTAAAACCCACCTTGATGAATGAAAAAACTCTCGGGAATCTCTTCTGGCGAAAGCAACATTTCCTTTGACAATGGAGGACGCTCATAAGGCGGACTTGGCTCATCACCAATCAAAGAAATAGGTCCGTCATACCCGTTCACGCGCAAGGCTTCAGCGGCTCGACCACCAGCCACATTCGCTCCGATAATAATGACACCACCTCTATCAATAAGTGTCATTTATTTTTCCCAGCTTGGGTTTCCGGAGTCAATTTGTCGGGCTAAATCCGCCCACATTTCTCCAGACTGCCTTGCCCCTGCCGCGTATTCTTCAGGACAAAGGTGGTAAGGGGGACGTATCGGCCCAGCATTCATCCAACCCGCAGCATTCATGCGAATTTTCTCCAAAGCAATATTATACATCGAGAATCTTTTAAAACTGCCACCAGGGAATAAGGGCGCAGCTGTCGGCGCTAAATTCATCTGGAAAGCTTTTGCCTGGCTCCAATCACCCGTTTTCCGGGCTTGCTCCACAATGTCGCGTAAATAGATGGCGACACTTGGCCCACAAACTGCGCCGCTGGTCCAAAATGCATCGCAGCTCTCGTCTATCCGGGCTGCAGCGTAGTAATCAAAATCCAAAGAGAGTAATTTTATACGACCTTTAATCGCAGACATATCGCGCATCAGTGGTCCGATACCTATATACTTTGCCGTCACAACCTGAGGAATTTCTGCAACTTGTGCCCAAAAATTGCGCGGAAAATCGAATTTAAAAGCTTCCGGGTTGGCATAAATAGCAATATTCATTTGCGGACAACCCTCAGCCACATCACGATAAAACTGAACAGCAGTCTCTACGCTTGGCTCGCACCACATCGGAATACCCAACATCGTGCCGTCGGCTCCAATATCTTGAGCTTTTCGGGTTAACTCTACCGTGTCGCGCGTGTTGAGCGTCGTCGTTCCAACGAAGATTGGAACCCTGCCACTGGCGGCATCAACAATCGCCCCCATGAAATCGATTTTTTCATCAAGAGTTAGGGTGGCCGCTTCCCCAAATGTCCCCATGCTCAAAATTCCGTTAACCCCGGACTTTATGAGATCATCTACCACTCGTGCAGCTTCCTGCAAATCGACAGTTTTGCGTTCCCGCCAATCTGATGCATTTGGTGTAGCCGGTGTCGGCATGATTGCCCACGCGCCCTGTATATCTTGCGCTGTAAGTTTCATTGGGTTCGTCATGTAAATTTCCTCTCAAATCACAAGGTAAAACACGAAAAGTAGAATTACCTGTTTCCTTGGAAAGGTTTACACAAAAATAATTCGTTGCACAATAAGAAATGCATTATTTATACGCATAGGGGATTATTTTTCGACGAACCCTATGTGTGTACTGGCCGTTCTTGTTACATCCAACAGCCGTTGTACCGTTTTAGAGTTTCTGCGTATTTTATTCCCACCACGGGAAATCAACCCTATTACGGCAGCGGCTTCGCCAGCTTTGTTTAAAATAGGCGCGCTGATTGCATTCAGCCCTGGTACGACAAGATCCGATACCATTGAATACCCGTCTTGCCTAATTTTCAGTCGCAATGCTTCTACATCAAGATCGGGCTGAACCGTAGCGTTAGCTCGTTCAGCGGCGACGAGTGCCGCCGTGCGATTAGCATTTGTGAATGCAAAAAATACTTGCCCGGCGGATGAACTGAGTACGGAAAGCGTTGACCCGAGACTTAAGGATGTCGCTATGGGAGGAGACCCGTGAGTCCAACGAATTATCGTCGGACCATGATCCCCCCATATACTAACTAACCCGGTTAGGTTTGTTTCATCGACGAGAGTCTCAACCGCCCATTTACTTTCATCATCAATATCGTGCCTCGAGAAAGCCGCGAGACCAAGTTTTATTGAAAATGGGCCCAGTTCGTAATGACCTGCCCGTTCGTTCCGTTTGACAAGTCCCGTATTCACATAGGCTGATAGATAACGGTGGGCTTGCGACCTTGACAAATCGGAGCGCTCCGCAACGTCCTTCAAGGCCAGTGGCTTTGGCGAGGCGATTAAAGCCTCAAGAACCCTGATTCCGATCTCAACGGACCGAATACTTTTACTTTCGGATCGTTGAGATCCGCTTTCGCTTGACATATTCTATAAACTCTCATTGCGGTTCTGCGCGAATATTTACCTTATCACGCCCGGATATTAAATGGTAAAATAATATGTATTGCAAATCAAAGATATATATTTAAATTTTTGCTCAGTAGAATATTTTGCTTTAAAATAATCTGACGCTTTACGAGCTCGAAGCCCCCTCCAACTCGTCTCCAAATATCAGAGCGATGCCCTATCAACATATCATCGTCCCGCTCATTTCGGTTTCGATACGCATAAAAATTGGAGAGAACCAGAAACTCGTCGTCTTTTTCAGTAAGCTCAACTTCAACATTGCTAATAAGGTGGACATACCGAGTCGCTGGATCTTCAGACCAGGCAGTTCCTGTTTCCAGTCGCGCCAATCGTTTTTTCAAATCCTCTTTGCTATCATCATAGTATGCCATTCTATTCAAATCTGCGACTTGATCGTATTTATCACGTCGATATCGGGTTTCAATTCCCGGCATATGATAGTGCAGGTCTTCCGCCAATAAATTCACCCACTCATCATACCGCTCTTGATCCAAAAGGCGGGCTTCACGATACAAAACCTGGGTAAGCGTTGTTAATAGCTCCATTGAGACATATGGCTGCAACGGTATTTCTTTTTTCTGAGCTTTCATGCCGCGCTCCTATACTGCTTTGACACCGGTAATGTCTCGCGTTTCGCGCCCAGACATTACAGACTTATATCGTTCTGGCATATCGGCCATCCGCTCCGCGCCCATCATATCGGCCCAGCGTTCGTAAAAATTTCTTTGGTTGGCATCATTATATTGTCCCTGATAGAGAATACCGGGGAAAGTCGGATGGTCGTTGACTCGCCTATTTATTCCGCAGCGATAGTGAAGTTTCTCGTGCCGCGTGACAACGCCTCTGTTTACAGTGGTGCAGTTTTCCCAGTTTTCGCCATCGTCCATTTCGAAAGCGCCGCCGGGACCAAATGTTTGCATAACCCCTTTAGTAACTTCACTTTTGATTTCGTCAGGCATGTTTTTATTTACGATAACCCAAGTTTTCAGCTCAAACTTCCAGGGACCCTTTGGTTGCCACTGCCTAAATGTCGAGATCCCGGGGAGGAAAGACACATTCGGAAATATTGACGCGGACGCTACAGATCCAAAAACTTTAGAACGGGCTTCACCGAGCCGTTTTGCCATGTCAGGACGAATGTCATTATAATATTCCATGACCTTAGGCCGCCCTAAGAGAAATATATCTCCAACTCCTTCCAATCCAAACTCCCAACCATGTCCGTTGACACTTGCATGATATGAATTTGCCATATCGACAGGCGGAAAGGGTTCGCCGCCATTCATGGCCCGTGTACCCGAATCATGAGTCCAGCCTGCATGAAGAGCATCACCAATGAAATTTTCGACACCAAATTTCCAGTTCGCGTTAATTTCGGATTTAATACAGCCCGGCATGAATTCGGTTCCACCATCCTCATTGTCCAAAAGGCAATCAAGATACCACCGGAAATCTCCAAGCCATTCACCTAAGCTCACTGCTTCATTATCAAATGTCGCAAAAATAAGACCTTTGTAACTGTCAATTTTCGCGACCTGTTTTAATCCATTCTTAGATTTGTCGAGGTCACCAGGGTCATAACAATATTCTTCGTGCACACCCTGCAACTCACCTTTTCCGTCGAAAGACCATCCATGATAATTGCAGACGAAACGGCGGGCGTTTCCGGCGTCCGCGAAACAAACTTTGTTACCACGATGGGGGCAAGAATTTAGAAACACTCTCACTTTTCCATCGTGACCTCGCGATACAATGACCCCGTCCTCCCCCATATGGGTAGTCAGGAAATCTCCGTTTTTTGGCAATTGGCTTTCATGGGCGACGAACAACCATGATCGAGCAAAAATTTTATAAAGCTCCTGCTCATAAATGTCGTCTCTTGTGAAAATTCGTCGATCAACCCAACCCTCTTTCAAGTCCATGAATTGCCCGTAATCGGCCTTCATTTCAAATCCATCCATACCCATAAGTCTCTCCATTTAACGTCAGCGAAGGTTGATAAAAATCCCGACACATAAAATTAGCCTGATTTTTTAGAATTCATCATGAAGACATCTTTAATACTGCCTTGATCGCTTTTCCGGTAGTTTCGGTGTCCCTCACCGCTTCATTGATATTGTCAAAATCATAATTTGTGACCAATTCGTCAAAAGGAAACAAACCGGCCTTGTGAAGCTCGATAAGGCGCGGAATAAATATCTGAGGGATACTCGACCCTTCGATAAGCCCGACAATTTTCCGTCCAAACAACATATTGTTCATATCGAGCGTGAATTCCGTCCCCAGCGGCGCCCCGCCGACAACCGCGCAAGTTCCTCGCACATGCACACTATCCACCGCTGTCCGTAAAACACCGGGGATCGCAGTGGTATCTAAAGCATAATCCGCACCACCACCGGTTAACGCCTGAATTTCTTCCAGTGCATTCTTTTCTCCGCCGTTGATCGTATGTGTAGCACCTAATTCTCTCGCCTTTTTCAATCGGTCGGCATTCAAATCAACGACAATAATTTTGAGAACTCCCGAAAGTTTCGCCGCCATAACCGCGCTTAGCCCTACCGATCCGACACCAAATACAGCAACGCTAGATCCTGGCTCGGGTTTTAAAACATTAAGTATTGCCCCCGCGCCAGTTTGAATTCCGCAGCCCAACGGGCCAAGCAAATCAAGCGGCGCGTCCTCTGCGACTTTAACGCAATTTTGCTGTCTAACGATGGAATGAGTTGAAAATGAAGACTGCCCAAAAAACATGGCATTAACGTCTTCGCCATTACGTGTAATCGGGGTCGACCCATCCAAGCGGCGACCGCCAAAATTCAGCGCAAACAATTCAGGGCAATACGCTTGTTCGCCTGAGAGACAATTGTTACACTTCCCGCAATAACTAAAAGATAAAACAACACGGTCACCGACAGATAAATCAGTTACACCGGGACCAACTTTTTCTATGATACCCGCCCCTTCGTGCCCAAGCACAACAGGTAACGGCGTCGGGTAATATTGATCCCTGACTGTCAAATCCGTGTGGCACATTCCTGCGGAACTAATTTTAACCAACACTTCGCCAACCCGTGGATCCTCAATCTCGACTCCGTCGAGAACAAATTGCCCCCCCTGCTCTTCTATAATTGCTGCGTGTGCTTGCATAATTTTATTCCCCTGTGTTCTTATCTTGAATTTTCATATAAAAAAGTCTAGCCAAAGATATCATTTCTCTGTATAATACGTGTCACACAATATGCAATACGATTCAAGTCAAAGCAAGAAAATAATAGGTCTGTCATGAAACAAATTTTTGATACATTACGATACTACATTATTCCGGCGACAACGGCGATGGGAGTCCTTGGCTTTACACTCGGTGGATCGTATGTCTGGCTTGGGTTTCTAACCTACCCGGTTCTACTCCTTTTTGATGTCTTATTACCGAAAGATTTTAAGATCAGGAATGCAATCGCCCCGCTCGTTGATCTGTCATTCTACCTACACACGATCGCGATGATCGCACTCTATACGATGTTTATTCTTTCCGTAAGAAACGGAACCAACCCCCTCAATGAGGGGTGGTCATCTACTGGCCAAATACTTGGCAGCATTTTGTCGTTAGCTTGGTTAAGTGCCGTTCCAACCCTTCCTGTCGCTCACGAGCTAATGCACCGCAGGCACCCGTTTCCACGCTTTATTGCAAAAGTCTTGAATACATTTTACGGGGACTCGAACCGCGACATCGCTCATGTCATGACGCACCACATCCATTTAGACACAGCCGAAGATAGCGACACACCATTTCGCGGGCAAACGGTATACAGCTTTTGTATTTCGGCAACGCTTGGCTCCTATCGAGATACAGTGAATATGGAGGCAGAAATCCTACGAAAGATGGGGCAATCACCGTGGAATATCCGCAATAAAGTTTGGCTACACTTATTCCTTCAGATATCACTTTTCACAGTTGTACTTACATTTGCCGGTTTGCCTGCGCTGTTGGTGTGTATTGTATCCGTTTTCTTCGCGAAAATGTTGGTGGAAGGGTTTAATTATTTCCAACATTATGGACTACTGCGAGTCGAGAATGGGCCTGTGGAAAAACACCATGCTTGGAATCACTTAGGAACGATCGTAAGGCCTTTGGGCGCTGAAATCACAAACCACATCAATCACCATTTAGACTCATACATTCGCTGTTACGACCTTACACCTGAGCCCAAGGCTCCCCAAATGCCTTCATTATTTCTTTGTTTCATGACGGGTCTCATCCCGCCTGTTTGGTTCAAATTTATCGCAAAACCAGCGCTTAAAGAATGGGACAATAAGTACGCGTCACCTGCGGAACAAAAGCTTGCAAGAGACGCAAACGCCAAGGCCGGTTGGGAGCAATGGATTCAAGAAAAACCCGAAACACATTTCGTTCCCGCTGAATAGGCAGGGAATTCACACACATGTTTTCTATCTTTAAAAAAAGCGGAGCAGCAAAAGTGTCGATTCGGCATCGCGACATTCATTATGAAGTGCCCGCCGGAAATACATTACTCGAAAGCGCTCTCGCAGTTGGAGTCGCTTTTCCACATGATTGTAAAGTTGGGACGTGCGGAACCTGTAAATATAAATTGATAAATGGAAAAGTTAAAGAGATCAGACCGTCTGCCGTAGTTCTGAATGCGGAGGAACTTCGCGACGGATACCGGCTTGGCTGCCAAGCGCTTCCTCGATCGGATATAGAAATAGAATTAGATCACCTTGGAGAAGCAGCGCTATTTGAGCTTGGCACTTTTTCAGCTGAAATCACGTCAATGACCCTCATCTCACACGACATTATTAGTTTGAGCCTTAAACTTGATCGCCCAATGGAATATGTAGCAGGTCAATATATTGAACTAGAACAGTCGGGTATTTCAGGGAAACGTAGTTACTCTGTATCCACTGCACCGAAAGGCAATCCCAGTAAGAATTTGAATTTCCACGTTCGTCATGTCCCTGGCGGCGCATTCACTGACTGGTTATTTCGAGAAGACAGAGTCGGAGAGCATCTTACCGCCGAAGGGCCAATGGGGTTTTTCTATTTAAGAGAAAGCGACGCGCCCGTTATCTGCATCGCGGGAGGAAGCGGCCTAGCGCCCATCTTATCATTACTTGAACAGATGGCCTTCGAGAAAATCGATCGCTCGGTTATCCTCCTTTATGGGGGACGCGAGCAACGAGACATTTATGCATTAAATGAAATCGATACTATCAGCTTAAACCTTCCCGGCAAAATGACTTTTATTCCTGTTTTATCAAAGGAACCTGTGAAATCTGACTGGGACGGGGACCGTGGTTTCGTCACGGAAACGTTGAAGAAAATAGAAAATTTGGGCGATTACCATGCTTATCTATGCGGACCGCCGCCTATGATTGACGCTGCTGAAGATTACTTGATCGGTGCAGGTGTTTCTACCGACAATATACATGCAGATCGCTTTTTCGATCGGTCGAACCCCTCTTAGGATTAGCTCTCCTGCTAATGGTTTTTTACTTGTCCGCGCAGCAGGTTCACGAATGGAAATCAACAAAACCTGAACCGCTAATAAGCGACCCAGCCAGTATCATAGTATTTTTCATCATCGTATGATCAGCCTTACCTGTACCCGTTATGTCATATGCTGTTCCGTGCGCAACAGACATATTTAGATATGGCGGGCCCATCATTATAACGCAATTACCCGAAAACCCCCAGGTTTTAATGGCGATATGGCCTTGATCGTGATACATCGCCAAAACAATATCATACACACCATCGATACACTGACGAAATATACTATCCGGGCTGATAGGTCCCTCAACATTAATTCCTTTTGCTTTCGCCATTTCAACGCCTGGCGCTATCTCTTCCCTCTCCTCAGCACCATTGGCATGCGGGTTCAATCCGGACACACCGATTCGCGGGTTATCAATCCCCCACTTTTTTAGAGCCGCATTTACATCTGAAATACCCTTAAATACGAGGTCTTTAGAAATGACGTCACAAACGTCACGTAACGATATATGGTCGGTCAAATGAGCAACCCGGAGAGACCCGCTTACCAGAACAAGATAACCTAAGCCCGGATCTGGGCTGACAACTAAATCCAATTTATCAGCTATTTTTAGTGATCCCGTACTGACTGGCGCCATCACCAAAGCATCGACTAATCCGGAACGTGCCAGTTCATCCGCCTCTTCCAGCCATGACGCGCTCGCTTGGCCGCCGATAAGAGTATCCTCCCTGAGCGGCAATTCGATACCATCGAGTATTCCATTATCGATTACATCTATTATTGATGCATCGTTACTAAGATCCAAGCTTTTACTTGATGGTTTTAGCCGCCTTATTTTCGCATCAATATTGGTATATCTCAAAGCGCGCTCAATAACGTCTGCACTTCCGATTAATACGTGGCGAGCCACATCGTGTACACTTTGATCAGCCAAAGCGCGAACTAAGACTTCTGAAGATATGCCCGCCGGATCGCCGATCGATGTTCCAACAATTGGTTTCATGCCATGTTCCAAAAAATATATTGCGACTAAATCGTGTAAATATCCATCATCGTCCTAGCAGAATCATTATTTACGACTGTTTTCTTTTTTATTATTTTTAGGCCGTCGTCAGTCTGCTTTAGGGTATATTCGGCGTTACCATAGTAACTTATGGTCACGTACTCTTTGCACGAATGCACTTGCCAATTGGTCTTTACACTCAACCCACTGCTTGTTTTCTCAATACTGAGAAGATTAAACAAATGCGTTGTACGCCATAGCGGCATGGTGGCGGAGGATCGACCCGTTCTAATACGGTATACGCGATCTTCAATCCCCCCACGGTTGGGATAATAAATTAATGAAATTTCCGTCTGTGGGTCAGAAATCAACTGCCCATCGTCGTCCCATGCAGGCACCCAATACTCAGCTTCCGGTAAATAAAGATCGAGCCACGCGTCCCAATTTCTCTCGTCAAGAAACTGGGCTTCTTTCCCAAGAAAAACAGTAACCTCATTCCATTCGTGATGATCGGTCGCCATTACTCAGCTGCCTCAGGCACGAGTGCCGGGTTTCTTTGTTCTTCCCGCCTGATAGCCTCTTTCATACGGGCGTGCCATGCTTCGTGAATGAACATATAGAGCGCTTCGTCAGCCTTCTCCACTCCAGTCGAAATGACCTCAGCCTCAATTTCTTTCGAGTCCTCGCTTGGTCCATCTATCCAACGTTTTGCACCCCGAGACATATCATTGGTGCGGCCGGGTAAAAATCCAAGTTGGCTATTATTAAACTCGGTCAAATCATCAGGTGTCGCCATTCCACTCGCATTGAAAAAGTCTTCATATTGCCGGATCCGCAGGGCCCTAGCATCAGCGTTTTCACCTTTAGGCGCGATACAATAGGTGATCACTTCCGTCTCAGCGACTGATATGGGACGGATAATTCGAAGTTGAGTACTAGTTTGATCCATGATGAGAACATTGGGAAACACAAGTAAATTTCTCAATCGTTTATTCATCCACGTTGCAACTGTCTCCCCATACTTTTCCGTTAAGTCATCAAGCATAGCAAAATTAGGGCGGTCCTTATAATTTGCATATTCTGTCCATAATAACGCATGTCCATTTTCAAAATGAAAACTCCCTCCTCGAACTTTATCGAAAGTGGAAAAATCGAAAACTACGGTTTCGTTGGAAGATTCGCCTGAACTTCGGCGCATAGCAGTCATAAAATAATTGGCATGAACGGACCCAACGTGATAACCATCCAACCCGTTTTCCATCTGTAGTTTCCAATTCCCTTGATAAGTATATCGGGTAGCGCCTCGAAGAACTTCAAGCTCGCTATCTGGACTTTGATCGACGAGTAGATCAATTAATTTTTTCGTGCCGGCCAAGTAATCTTCCAGCGGTACGACGTCAGGTTTGAGGCTAGCAAATATAAACCCGCGGTAATTTTCTGTGCGAATGTTTTCTAAGCCACGTTCCGATTTATCAAAACTATCAGGGTAAGCCCCTTTGTCTTCTGATGTCACGTCAACCAAGTCACCTTCGCTGCTGTATGTCCATCCGTGAAATGGGCAAGAATGAAAACGTTTATTTCCCGCTTTTTCCCGGCACACCCTTGCACCTCTGTGCGTGCACACGTTTAAGAGCGTTTTTATTTCGCCTGATTTATTCCGTGATACAATAACGGGATATCGCCCCATATTGGTTGTTAAAAAATCGTTTGGGTTTGGTATCTGACTTTCATGCGCAACAAATATCCAATTACCCTCAAATATGTGTCGCATTTCTAATTCAAATGCGACTTCATCCGTGAAAACCTCGCGATCAACGGAAAAATTACCAGCATCTTCATCACGAACAACCCAGGTATCAAGTCTATCGTTGAAACTCTGCAAATCACGAGTAAGATCTATCGTTTTTTCCATTTTAACACCTCTTAAATTATTGGGTTTGCTTTATTGAGTGGTTCGCATCACATGAAAAAGAAAAGATTTTTATCCTGAACACTTCGAGCGTCTATGGTCAATTTTCGTCTAACAACTTTGAACCCCGCTTTAGTTTTTCGAAGTAAATCTTCTTTCAAAAAGGAGTGTTGGTAAATTTGAGTATCGCGGCGATGGCGTAACACCAAGACATTGCAACGAATTGCGAATTCGTTTTCCACATCGGTATGAAATGCTTCGATATTGGAGACGTAGTATCTAATTTTCGATCTGGGGTCTTCTACCCAAACCTGTCCTGTATATATTTGCTCTACCCTTTGTTTTAAATGTTTATAGCGATCATTATAAACAGCAGCATCATCCGGCGTCGGTTCCGGGCGCCTGTCCTTAACCAGCCTGTTTTCTTCAATTGGCATCCAATAGAGAATTTCTTCATCCACCATCTCCGAAAGCCATTCTCTCAATTTCCAGTTTTGCAAATAGGTTGCTTCTTTGAAATAATGTTGAGAAATTTCGTAATGAATATCCATCGAAACACGTCGACTTTCATCAATCATTTTAATACCTTTTGATTTTTAAGTGTTCGTTGCCCTAAGATTATAGCCAAGGACATTGTAGAGGTTACGCTGGATTTATTTGTCAGACCAAAATTCAGAGCCTCGCCAAATTTCATCCCAGTTATCATTTTGCACTTTAATTGCCTCCCAATCCGGGGCGTCCATTATCTCTGCCCAAAACCTATAAAAACCCCGATATGAAGTTTCCCCGATAAAACTCGCACCTACTATGCCAGGAAAATCAGGGTGACGCCCTTCGCGGTTTATACCCATGGTCGAGTTCATTCGACCCTTTCGAGTAACGAAGCCGCGATTACTATCTGTACATGTTGACATATTTTCGCCGTCATCACTTTCGAGCGTTCCAGCTGTGCCGAAAGTTCTAATGGCCTGTCGTTGTATGGAGCGTTTGACGTCTATATCTAGGTCTTTATGGACGAGCGTGTACGTCCACACTTCAATTTTACCCGGTCCGATGGGATGCCAAATCTTAAAGGTGTTTGTTCCATACAGAAAAGAGCAATTGGGGAAGATTGTACAATTCCAATGCGACATATACAGCTCTTCTCGCGGTGTACCTAAATTTTCCGCGACAACGCCTCTGGTTTCAGCCATAAAGTCCGCATATTCTTCATTTTCCGGATGGATACTAGTGACGGCGTCGTTAATGGCTCCGAAGCCATGTCCGTGTCGGGTCGTAAATTGTTTCCCTAAATCGTCATATGGCATGTCAGCCCTGTTCCCGGCTAATCCTGCGAGAGGTCCACCCAAAATTTGTAGAGCCGCTGCATGAGTCCATCCTACATGATACCCGTCTCCAACGAAATTCTCCGCAGGGACTTTCCAGTTGCAATCCAACACAGAACGAAGTGGGGGCCCCATTAATTCCATTCCTCCGCCCGCACCGACGAGGATAGTATCTAAAAACCAACACATGTCGCCTAAGTACTCTTCAAGAGAGATAGCATCCGGATCCATGTTGCCGAAGATCAACCCTTTGTAGGATTCTACTCTAACTTTTCGAAGCCCTAGTTCCGCTTTTTTTAAGTTATCATGATAACAGAGCGTATCCAAAGGAACGTCGACCAAATCCCCGTTTTGCCCAAAGACCCAGCCGTGATAATTACAAGTAAAGGCCTTAGCGTTTCCACTGTCCGCGTGACAAACCTGATTTCCACGATGGCTACATGAATTGATAAACGCTTCGACACTTCCGTCTTTTTGACGGGAGACAATGACCTTATCCTCTCCCATTCTTGACATCACAAAATCCCCGTTTTTGGGAATCAAACTATCATGAGTTAAGAAAAGCCAACTTCTTCCAAAGATTCTTTCTTGTTCTTGATCATATATATCTTGATCCCAAAATATTTTTTTTGCCTGTGTCGCATTTTCCAAGTCGACTAATTCTTTCACGTTTATCATAACCCTCATCTCCATACGGCTTTTTTCGCCAACCATAAAAACATTACAAACTGATCGATACCACCCTCGTCGCTCCCGGTACATTCTCACAGCACCTGAAATAAAAGCAACATCTTTGTCGCTCATAATACAACTTATTGCACAATAGTAAATGATATTTTGCTTGTAATATAAAAAAAAATTAAAAGCAGCACTGATTTGACAAAATATGCTCGATGGTAGGCAGGACCATGTACAGATTATATTACAGCCGACTTATATTATAAACGACGCACTGAACCAATACGTTATCTTTGCATATTATATAAAGTTTTCCCTATTAAGCAATTTTAGGATGACAAAGTAAAAAATGTAGTTTACAAAATGTCTGCTCAAGACAACTTTATATTCTGAGCACAACGACACAGGGTAATGGTTATAATAAGCCAATCAAGGGAACAAGAAGATGACTGAAGCCGCACAATTTAGAGAAACCCCTTCTCTTTTTAAAGAAGAATACGGAAACCTAATCAATGGGCAATGGGTCGCCAGCGCATCTGGCGAAACGATTGACATGACCAATCCTGCAACAGGTGAGCATTTATCCAAGATTCAGTCTAGCAATGAGGATGACGTAGAACGCGCGGTTGCAGCCGCATCCACTGCGCTTCCGGCGTGGTCGCAATCATCTGCGTCCGAACGTCAGGATATAATCTACGAAATAGCACAAAGAATGAAACGAGGCATCGAAAAATATGCTATGATGGAGACCTTAGACAACGGTAAACCGCTTCGCGAATCTATGCATTTCGACATGCCAAATGCCATTGGACAATTTGAATTATTTGCTGGAGCAGCCTTCCATTTGCATGGGCAAACTATGGATTACGCAGATGCTGTCGGAATTGTCCATCGTGAGCCAATTGGAGTGGTCGCGCAAATCATACCCTGGAATGTACCTATCTTAATGATGGCCAGTAAAATAGCCCCTGCGCTTGCGGCTGGATGTACAGTAATACTCAAACCCGCGGAAAACGTTTGTTTATCAATCATGGAATTTTTCCAAGAAATGAATGATATCATCCCTCCTGGAGTTGTAAATATTGTGACCGGTTATGGGGCAAATGTTGGCGAAGCATTGGTGACACATCCAAAAGTGAGAAAAGTAGCGTTTACGGGATCCGTTCCCACAGCGCGAAAAATCATGCAATACGCATCTACAAATATTATCCCCCAAACGCTAGAATTAGGCGGGAAATCAGCACATATCATATGTGAGGACGCTGATATAGATGCCGCCGTTGAAGCCGCAGCGATGTCGACAATATTAAACAAAGGTGAAGTTTGTCTGGCGGGCTCGAGATTATTTTTGCACGATAAAATCCATGATAAATTTCTTGATAAATTCAAAACCCAACTTGAGAAAATTGTTCAGGGAAACCCCATAGACTTCGCAACCCAATTAGGTGCGCAAGCTTCAAAAGAACAATATGACAAAATACAAAAATACATTGAGCTAGGTAAATCGGAAGGCGCGACCGTTGTAACCGGCGGCGGGGCGACTACTGGCGGAACTTTTGACGATGGGTATTATATAAAACCAACTATTTTTGCCGACGTCGCCAATGATATGTCAATTGCAAAAGACGAAATTTTTGGACCTGTGACGTCAGCTATTCGCTGGAAAGACGAAAACGACATGTTGGAACAAGCCAATAACAGCGTGTACGGTCTCGCTGGAGGGATTTGGACGCAAAATATGGCGCAGGGCCATCGCATTGCGAGGGCTCTTGAAACTGGGACCGTGTGGATCAATCGCTACTATAATATGAAACCGGGTATGCCAATCGGCGGCTATAAACAAAGTGGTTTTGGTCGGGAATTCTCTTTCGAGGTCCT
This sequence comes from uncultured Hyphomonadaceae bacterium, assembly GCA_913058335.1. Classification (GTDB taxonomy): domain Bacteria; phylum Pseudomonadota; class Alphaproteobacteria; order Caulobacterales; family Maricaulaceae; genus Litorimonas. The sequence goes on along the minus strand of CAJXPX010000005.1, from coordinate 76,950 downwards.
TAATCATTATACATTGACTAAATCTGTAATAATCAACCTTCAAGAAGGTCGAATGGGTGTATTCGATCAGTAATTTGAATTTAGAATAAAGGCTACTTTATGAGCAAACGTATTTCCAAAGGCGGCTGCCACTGCGGCCGTATTCGCATCGAAGTCATTGGTGAACCGATTGCTTCTGTGCATTGTCATTGTAGTGATTGCCAAAAAATAACCGGAGCAGCGGCTGAGGCGGCAGCTCTATTCCCAGTTGAAAACATAAAGGTGACGAAAGGCGAACCCAAATCATATCCGACACAAGGCGAGTCCGGCGAAAGTTTACATCGATATTTTTGTGGAAATTGTAGCACGCCCCTTATAGGTAAACCAGATGCAATGCCGGACATCGCTTCTATAACAATCCCGTCTCTGGATGACAGTTCCTTTATTACCGAGATAGGACACATTTATACTGATCACGCCGCCAGTTGGACGGATATACCAAAGGACGCTCAAAAGTTCCCGAAAATGCCGCCATTGGGGTAACACGCCCAATATCAACAGCCTGAAGAGTTTTCCGATAATGCTAGAAGTATTTTTGAGGTGACCTTTCGATTCTGCCGCGAGAAACTGGCAAACACCATTCGGAATTTATCGGTCCATTCAATTTGGCCCAATGATTGCCAACATCTCAATTTAAACGGGACCAGTTTATGAGTTCACGATTTACAAAAGGCGGCTGCCACTGTGGTAACGTTCGTATTGAGGTCACAGGTGAGCCTATTGCGGCTATGCATTGCCATTGTGTGGATTGTCAAAAAATTACCGGAGCCGCTGCTGTTGCTGTTGCATTATTCCCACCCGCGAACGTCAATATGACAAAGGGCGCGCCTGATACTTATACGACGCTAGGTGAGTCTGGAGAGAAAATACATAGGACGTTTTGCGGAGTATGTGGATCATTAATTATGGGAAAACCGGAAGCAATGCCCGGTTTCGTCACCGTAATGCTCCCGGCCCTGGACGATAGCTCTTTTATTAGGAAAATGGTTCACATCTATACCGACCATATCAAAAGCTGGACTGTTATACCCAAGGATGCTCAGCAATTCCGCAAAATGCCCCTTTGGGTTAAGCCAGTTAAGGGACGGGATACTTAAAGATTTTACCTAAAAGTGTTTCAGCTTCTATAGGCTAAGCAGTTGTAAGAAAATTGGTCACCAACATATTGAATCTATTTTTGTGCTCAATTTGCGTCCAATGACCGCATTTACCAAACATATGTAATTCTGAGTTGGGTAATAGCTCGAACAATCGAATACTGTTGCTGCTTGGAAGAACAACGTCTTCACGTCCATGTATAATCAGCGCCGGGCATTCAATTTGAGATATTTTATCTTCAGGGGTTGCTAAAGCCTCGATCCCATTTTGGCGCGGTGCGGGGAACATTGCGCTAAACGCTTCCTGAAAACCTGGTTGTATGCTTGCTTTATAGCGAAGCTCCGCCAAGCCTTCACCAATCAAGGAGCGATCATATGCAAATATATCAAGCATGGCCTGCATGGCTTCAATTGATGGCTCATACCCCCAAATTTCGTCTAGCGCTTTTGTCAGCGGAAAACTAACTCCGGCCGCCCCCATGAGAACAATTCTTCGGACTCTATCGGGGAAGTTCGCCGCCATCGAAATAGCGAGCGCACCACCGTATGAATTTCCAACGATGTCAAAAGTATCTAGGCCCAGTGCATCGGCGAAATCGATGAGATGAGCACACCATCTTTCCATAGAATAGATGCCGTCGGATGGTCTTTCTGTATACCCAAATCCAAGCATATCTGGAGCAAGTACGCGCATTTTATCCGAGAGAACAGGAATATTGAACCGCCAATTGGCCCAAGCTGTTACCCCCGGGCCAGATCCATGAATTAGGATTGCCGGAAATCCATTTCCTTCATCATGATAATTGGTTTTAACTCCACCTGCCGTAATCGACTTTCCTATTTCTGGGTTTTGCATTTAATACTCCATTGCATATATTTGCTTATTTTTTCCGCCGTTCGGATATAAGTTCGCCCGAAATAGCGTAATGATTGGCTGACATTTCATTGATCATCACTCTTACTGTTTCTCTCGGCGCTCCTAATGAGTCGACCGCAGCATCCGTCAACTGTTCGACAAGTTTTTTCTTTTGATCGAGGGTTCGTCCTTCCAACATATTGATTTGAATTATTGGCATTTAACCCTCCGCAGAAATTGATACTGAACCGAGTTTTTGGATATTCAACCGAATGGTTTCTCCTCTGGTCATTGCGTGGGCGGCTGTCGCTCCTCCGGCCATTACAATATCCCCTGGGTTGAGCGCTTCGCCCACTCTAGCCACCATTTCAGCACCTTTAATTAAAGAACGAATGGGATGACCAAGAATAGCTGCGCTTGACCCTGATTGTTTAATTTGATCATCAGCCGTCATCACCATTTCTAAATTAGAGATGTCTATTTTTGTCGACTGCCATGGACCAATCACCAATCCTGACGACGAGGCGTTATCTGCAATCACATCCTGCACAGCGAATTTAAAATTATCAAACCGGCTATCTATTATTTCCATAGCGGGGGCAATTGCCTCAACGGCGTCGAATGCATCCTGTTCTGTTACTTTTCCAACGAGGCGTGTTTTAATTAAAAACGCGATTTCCGGTTCAATTCGCGGATGAATATATTTTGCCATGGAAAGGTATCCACCGTCATCCAGCAACATCGCATCCGTCAAACGTCCCCAACAAACCTCATCTACACCGACTTGCAGCATCTTCGCCCGGCTTGTCAGTCCCAGCTTTATGCCGATCCGGCGCTCGCCACGTTGATACCGTCTCGCCAATGAACGAGTTTGGATATCGTACCCGTCTTCGATCGTCATTTCAGGCATTGTATTCGTAAACTGAGGTATAGCCTTCGCATTGACCGCAGCTTCATCAACAATAGCAGCTAATTTTTCTAAATCGGGCATTCTGCCACCTTTTGCAAACACACTCGGCATCATTTTAGCGATCAAACTCATGTTCAGGCAGCTCAGTCAAACAAACAATTGTTTATAGAACACGGCCTAATATTAGCGGTCTCAATTAACCGAAGTTTGATCGATTAAGTTGCCGTGGTTAAGTAATAACCTCTGTAAACGGCGCGTGGGCTTCGCCCGTGTGATAGAAGATTCCCCGCCAAGTTTGATCTTCGTCCCATGTAATGACAGGCATATCAGGCTGTGCCAAATAACCCAGTCCAGCGAATGTCTCGTTGCGGTTCCCAGATGGATCAAAGAAATAAATTGTTTCGCCGCGCGTAATTCCGTGTCGCGTAGGTGGTATGTCAATTTTGACGTTGTTTTTCGCCATCACATCACCAGCTTTAAGAATATCGTGCCAGCTATCAAGGAAAAAGGATATATGATGTAAACCAGATTTTTCATTGGGCAAAAATGCTATGTCGTGCGGTGTAGTTGTTCGAAACATAAAGGCGACAACGCGAATATCAGCATCTGGTCCGACAAGCACTTGTTCGCTTAAATAGAACCCCAAGGCATCGCGAAATAAATCATGATTTGCAGCAACCGTATTAATTCCTTTATCCGGGTTCACTTCGCAGGCGAGAGCTACGTGATCGAGCCAATGAGCACCTGTGCCTTTCAGGCCGTCAGGCCAAGGCGCCGGGTTTCGGACTCCGACGGCTTTGCCCACGGCATCTTTCTCTGCAAACAAATACATTTCGTGGCCGCTCGGCATCGTAAAATGCAAGGCACGCCCACAATCCGGGAGATGCCCAGCCTTATGCATAGTCGTTTTCACGCCATATTCTTGCAATTTTTCGCTCAGTTGATCTAAATCAGCATCGTGTTCGACTTTGTAAGCGACATGGTTCATACCAGCACGATCAGATTGCGTGAGTATAATGGAATACTTATCCCATTCGTCCCAGCCCTTAAATAATTGCTCACCGTTGGGGCCAGTACCTGTATGAATAAGTCCAATAACATTTGCGTAATGGTTAATCGCTGCGTCCATGTCCATGACGCGGAGACTTACATGCCCTATTCTCATAACACCCATTTTATTCTCCTTTTTAATATATGCTAGTCGATCATTTATTGCACATTATCCAATAGTTTGCACGAATGAAACTACATTGGTTTAGTATTTTTTCAAGCAAAAAGTATGATCCTGGACTTCAAATTGTTGGTATAACGAGCAACTACTTACTGGATTTCGCGTTTGCACCCCGAACTATATTTTTATGGAGTAGACCTGTAACAGTTAAAACGACAGCTGACCTTGGATAAGCCTTACAAGCCAGAACGACACCCGATGCCGCTTCGTCTGCACTTACGTGTGCTCGGCTCATATTTTCGGTCTTCACGTCACCCTTTAATATTTGAACCTTACAAACGCCGCAACCGCCGCCATGACATCCAGATGTAATACCCTTACGCCCTAATTCTACCATCGCCCCCAAAATAGATTTACCTTCAGCGCATTCAAACTCCTCATTCGTATCCGTTATTTGAGTGATATGTTTTACTATCCCCTTTAAGCCAGAAAAATCCATTATGTTATCCTCCGATAAAAAAGCCCGGTAAATAAACCGGGCTTTTGTCAGATTTGAATATGTTCAGTTATCGACGATCACGTAATTGGTCGATATTGAAAGTCGAATTGTTTAAGCCATCTAGACCGTCCCAATCCGCCTCCATAGACAAAACGGAATGCCGTTTATTCCGCACGTTCGGAATTAACACTGATTTCCACAAAGCCCGACCAGTTTTCGGTTGCCAATCCCGGGCATCATCCCAAACACGCCATAATTCCCCGTTCCGATCAAACATTTCCATATACTGTGCGTAGTAAAGCTCTTTATCTACCCAAATTTCTTTTTTAGAGTATTGATAACTCCCAGTCAGATCTTCAATTTTGTATTTCCATGTTGGACGCAATTCCATATCGACAATGCCCGATAGGCCACAAAGATTTTTACTCAATCTATATGGATCATAAGCTGCCCCAACCTCGGGCGCAGCTAAAACGAACGTATCTTCGCTTTTAGTATATTTAAATTTCCTGCTATCAGTTTTAAACCAGTTCGAACGCCAGTCATCCCAGGTAATTTCCAGTCCTGGTGCGATAACATCTTGTCCATTGGTACCCGTTAATGCTCGTGTGCGACGAAGCGTAGGAATGAATAGATTAAAATTATCATCTTTGTCGGCATCCGCGTAGCGCAGTCTAACTCCAGCGAGCCCACGAACATCTCTTGGGCTTTTAATCAAGAGAGCACCCGCCTCAGTTACACCTTCAAATCCCTCGACATTCCCATAAGGAGGAGTGCCAACACGCCCGGCCATCCTACGCCAAAAAATATTGCCTACATATTTGCGCTCAAGATTATTCTTGGCGCCACAAGCAGTCAATTCTACTGGATCAAAGATGAGGTCTTCTGTTCCAACCCCATGAGCATTATACAACCAATTCAGTTGCTCTCCATTTTCCGGATTAGTGAAAGGCAATCCCGCTTTCGCTAATAGGCCGTGCTCGCCATTTTTATCTTTCAACTCTCCTTTTTCATTAATCGTGAACGGATCGGGACCCAATTCTTTCGTCGCATCCAGACGGGCTTTTTGCATGTAATAATGATTAGTTGGGACAACCCGAATTCCTTCAACGCCTAACCATTCAGAAGAAAGCCGATCGATCCAATATTGTGGCAAATAGTCTTTCACCCACGGCATTGAATCAATATTATCTTTTGTGATTATGAGTCCGGGTTTTAATTCAGCCGGCAGGTTTGCATCATTAATAAGCGATGTCGCGGTGTATCCCCGGAAGTCTTCCCATTCTTTTGCAAGTGCCCTTGTCTCATCATTGTCGATTTCGGCAACCCACGCGGCATGCTCAGGAAGACCAGTTTCAGCCGCAAAGGCTTTCCACTTGGCGATCCATTCGTCTCCTGCATGGGCCGTCGAGGCCATAGACCCCAAAACGGCAACGGTTAGGCATGTTCCTAACAACGTTTTTAATTTAGAAAATTTCATCTTTAGTCTCCTTATAGATGAGGTTGCACCGGGCAGAATCGCCCGGCATGAGATTTAAAACTGATAGGTGAGTGAAAATTCGACATAGTCAGATTGCTTGTAAAGCGCGAGTAGCCCGCCCTCCGTATTTCCTGCAAATGTACCGATCTCAATTCTCGGTGTCAGTTTATTTTGCATCGCCGAAAAATTAATTCTTTGACGATATGCAAAGCCCCCCTTACTGAGATCCCAAATGGCTAGCCCATCAAGGGATACTTTATCATTGAACAATCCAATCGCATATGTTTGCGAGAAATATTGTTGATTTTTTTCCACATCCAACAAGACATATGGTGCTTGGAACATCAAATTTTCATGGTCTTTCGTGTGAATGTTAAAGAATTGGGTTGTTGTAAAAATTGAACTTCGTTGAGACTCCCAACCGGGCACCCATAAATTATAATCGAACCCAACCAGTGTAGATATTTGATCACGATGAGTAATTAAATCAGCTTTAGTTCCAATTAATGCAGGTGTGCCTCTCGCGGTTTGACCCGGAATAAATGGGTCATCGATTTCCTGCCGGTTGAACGCCTTATCAATTTCATAAGTCGCCTCTAAGCGCAGCACAGGTGAAACCTGTTTACGTCCAAATTTCAATTCGCTCATATCCCGAGTAAACGAAAAACCGATTGTTTTTTGCCGTTCCGTATAATCCAAATCAAAATCTGCAGTCACCGAACAAGGGAGTCCGCCGCCCGTCGGGTTTAGAATATCTAAACAGCCGAATGGAATTAGAGGAAAATCGCCCGGTGCGGCCGTACCTCCAGCAACAGATTGCAAGAAATCCACATATTGACCTGGTGCATGAACGGCACCAATCGTCGTAGGAAGATCAAGCGGGACGTTAGCAACAGATGCTGCGGGATCATTAATGAAGGAGCCAATATGAAGGGTGGAGCCTGTGCTGACAACAACAGGTAAATCTTGATACCCATAAAACCCGTTCAGTGTGGCTTCGCCCCCAAAGGCATTAAATTTCAATCGGGCAGCAAGCTCTTCATTTTTCCAATCCTCCACTTCAAGATCTGTGAGCCTTGAAGCCAGTAAAGGCATCCCGAACCCCGATTGCCCATCAATTAGGCGCGGATAGGGGAAACCGAAACCGCCGGCTGAGGTTTGATTGTTTGGAGTTGGGTTATTGACCACGAATTCAGTATGGCGAACTTCGGGAATATAAATTAACTCGAGCGATGGATTTTTCATACCAATCGCTTCAAATGGCGCTCCTAAACCTAGCCGTTTAAGGTCTGCCGTGACAGCAGCAGTCCATGCCGGTATTCTAATTTCATCCGCATCGGCGAAAAGCGTTCTTTGACGAAGATCCTGAGCATTGAGAATATCCAATAGCCTTAACCCGTCTGCTTGCCCCCACCCACGTTGAAACTTCCCTAATTTCAAAGATAATGTATCAGCGTCATTTGTAAATCTAATCGACAATTCACGAAGAATATCATCGTCGAAATCATCTAAAAATTCTAGTTCTTTACCGGAAGCACCGAAGGGATCAGGTAACATAAGTGAACCATCACTCGACGTCGACATGCTGAAGCGGTCCAAGAAAGCGCTTTGCGGCGATGTAAAATTTTGCAGTGCTGGCGATCTGAAATTACCGTTATCCAATTCATAAAACCAATCCCCTCTCAGCCAGAGATCTCCGATAACGGTAATGTTGTTATTGGGAGTCCATTCAGCCTGCAATTCTGCAACAAATTGTGACGGGCCCCAACCGATTGATTTATCATCGAGCCGATCAAAATAGATTCCTGTGCCTTGCTTTAACCGGCCCCCAACCCAGAGGTCATCAGGCAAGTTTAAAATTTCTGCTAAGTCTTGAGCGTTTGCCGGAACCGCGATAAGCAGCGCCGTTAAAGAAATCGAAGCTCCGGTTATGATTTTTTTTAAACCATTATAAGCGTAAGTGTTTAATTTTGAAGTTGTGCGATTCATTTGAATTTCCCCTTTCCGTATAATTCTAAATAAAAACTTTTTATTTATCTCCACCAAAGTCGAGATAACCAAATCGCACAATTGTCTCATCATTGGATATTGTGCGACACGTTGCTTGCAAGCAATCTATTTCAGCAGTCAAATAACACCTCCTTTTTCAGACGGGTTTTCATTGGCGATACTGTTAAAATTAAAACCCCGAGGCTTGAGAAGTTTTATTGCAGCGGGAACGACGGTGATTGCGCCCAACATGTTGAAAGCCAATATGATGGCTAAAAGCAGCCCCATTTCCGCTTGAAAGCGGATTGGGGATAGAAAATACCAAGGTAGTAAAGGCAAAATCATCGTCATTGCTGTAACAATAACCGCAACACCTGAAGTGTTAAACGCGAGGCTCGAAGCAGCGGAAAAATCAAGACCGCCCCTCATTTCATCGCGTATGCGATCTGCCATATATATGCTGTAATCGACACCCCGCCCCAAACCCAAAGCGGCAAGTGGAAGCGTATTAAGATTCATTCCAACATCAAGAAGCGTCATAACACTCATTGTTAAGTAGTGTGATGTCGCCAAAACAAAGACTATTATGACACCTAGTCTCACGGACCTATAGAGCCAAAGAAGATTGAAAATGATGATGAGAATAATCGCAAATAATAGGCGACCTTCTTTTAATTCAATCTCATCGTTAGTAGCTTTGATTAATCCGATTTGCCCACCTGCGAATTGAATGACGGGCTCATTTTCCTTAAAGTTATAATTATCTACGAACTCGCGCCCATACTTCATCAACTCATTTACAGTTTCAGCACTATGCTCGCTGGTGAATATGGATATTTTACCAATATTCCACTCTGGATTGGTATAGGCGGCAAAATCACCTGGTTCACCACCAGACCTAAACATATAGATATTGAATCCAACTTCATCAGTCGTATCAGGGATAAATTGATAAGACGGGTCGCCCTCCCAAAGCACCATGTTGATATTTTTAATTATCGGAGTGAGACTTGAGGCGGGTGTAGCAGGCAATACTCTTTCATAAATATACCGATCAAATGCCTCTGACTGATGATAAACATCAGGGTTGAGCATTACTTCCTCTTCTCCAGAAAAATATGCTTGTAAGACGTCTGTTCCGATCCTATCGAAATTCGAATTAATAGACGAAACATCATTATTGTAGCGTGAGTCGGGCCAAAGTATTGGACTCCCCACAGCATCCCCTATTTTCAAATTTTGGGAAATGATTATCCCGCCAAACATTAAAACAACAAACACGGGAAGAAAAATATTTCGAGAAGATTTTTCGCCGAAAATTACCGCTAAGTGAGATTGAAGAGGTAGCGTTGTTTTAAATTTAGCGGGTTTCTTCAAGAAACTCATAAATGCGGCCGCTACAATTATCCCCGGAGTTAATGTTAATAACCAAATCGTGCAGATCACAGCGAGCGTTTGAATGGACGGAATTGCGACAAGTGCCAAAACAGTGAAGCCAGCGGCGTCGGTTATTACAGCAGCGGTACTGGGAAATATTAGCCGCTCCAACCCTATTCTTACAGCCTCTTTCATTTCGCGACCCTCAGCCAGTTCATCAAATACTCGGGAGACAAATTGAACAGAATGCGATAGAACAGTGGCAAATACGAAAAACGGTAACAACAGCAATAACGGGTCAAGATTATACCCAGTGAAACCGATGACGCCGAAACCAAGCACGGTAACCGAAAAAGCAACTACCATTGGCACGATTACACCGACCCATGTATTAAAATATAGATAGAGAATAATTGCGATCACCAGGACCGAAGCCGCAAAGATCAAGATCATTTTCGGCAACTCTTTTTTCACAGCCCCCAATAAAATTGGGCGACCAACGATCGATAATTTCACTGATCCATCTTCATATTTAGCACGGATATCACCAACGAAATCTACTAATTCAGCAGTATCGACATCGTCCGCGAATTCGGCAGCGATCATCAAAGACTTTTCATCCAATGAAATCAAATATCCATTGAATTGCCCGCGTATAAGTAACTGAAATTTATCCATTTCAGAATCGGTTTTAGGAAGGTTTGGCCACATTATCGGATTGACCACGATTTGTCCCTGAGAACCAGATACAGCCCGGGTTTTTCTTAAATTGACGGCTTCAAATAACGGCTGTCGATTTGCGTGATGAAAATAAAATGTATCTGAAATCTCTTTATATTTTTCTAAGAATTCCTCATCATACACGGTGCCATTATTATTTTCCACCATTACAAGAACAGTATTTACGCCACCAAATTTATCACTAAACTTTTCATACAATTGAACATTTTCATGTTTCGACGGCAACATATCAAATAACGACACGCGAAGTGTTAATCCAGTAACGGCAAAATAGCCCGCTATCGATGTAACGAGGGTAGCAATTATTAGGATAATTGCCCGGTATTTTATTACCATATTTGCGATTGTTTTAACCATTCCCAACCCCATTTACGTAATATTGATTGCTGGGTGCGTGACAAAATGCTGGGATTTCCTGAGTTACCATTTGATCAGACCGGTCATTTGCGCAGTCGTTACATCAAGGGTAATGGCCAAGCCACGAGCACCGACCAATACATATTTTGATTCTGAAATGGACGTCGCGCCCATAAAATATAAGTAGTTTCGATCTGGGCGATCAATTTCTACTCCCCTAAAATTTTTACCATTTTCAATTGCGAAGATGTTTGCCAAGCCGACAATTAAACCGCCTCCATCTTCATTGGCCACAATATCAAAGAAATGTTGCTCAACACCTGTGTCTACAAATGACACCCGAGCGGGCACCTCCACTTTTGACACGTTGTCCAGACCATCTTTTTGGAGATGTACATTCGCTACAACGCCATTTAGGCCAACCGCGAATATAGAATTACCTATTTGTGCAATCTCAGTGAAAGTGGCATTGATCTCTGGTGGTGTAATAACCATCCAATTCTTACCAGCGTCCACAGTTTCGGCAATCACGCCGAACTCCCCAGCCAGCATGGCATGGGATTCGCTCAAAACAGCCAAACCATTCAATCGCGGCAAATCGCGACCTATAAAATTGTTTAAATTTTGATTGGCCCAGGTTTCACCGCCATCACTTGTGTATAATATAGCCCCCTCATGCCCAACAGCCCAACCTGTATCGGGAGTGACAAATTGAATATTTCGTAAATTAATTTGCCTGTCTTCTGTATGACGGGTTTTCCAACTGACCCCACCATCTTCACTACTCATTATACGACCACGATGCGTCACCAACCATCCATGGTCTCTGTCCAGAAACTGAATCCGCCTAATTAGGTCTGTATTGGGAAGAGAAAAGTGGGTCCAATTACTTCCACCATCCACCGTTTTTAGAATTGTTCCATAATATCCTGCAGCCCACCCATGAGACTCGTCAACAAAACTTACGCTGAATAAATTGTCGGGAACAAACCGAACGCGGTCATCACGATGGTGAGAAATATTTGATTGAGACAATAACGCATCAGGCTCGAAACCGCTCTCGCCCTCATCACCCGCCGACGCATCCATGGTCGCTATCAAGACAGCACAAAAAAACATTAGAAACAGGTTCAATTGGCGATATGAGCCTTTTCCAACCATATTGTTTCCCTCTTAATTCACTGCGATTTTATTTTTATATAATTTTATATAACATGCTTTTTACTATATGCAACGCTATACTTGTGCGTAAATCGGAATTTTTCTTTAGCAAACAAAGCGCACGACCGGTGAACTGCGAAATCAAGTTATTGACAGGATCAAACACCATGGAACACAAGTTAAAATGCGTATTTTATCAAGGAGTACCGCACAGCCAAATGCGCCCCTAAAAGCATAAATTAAGTACTGGCCGCATCAATAAACAACTATTGAATGAGCGCTTGTTGATGAAAAGTGGACCGAGCGAACCTCAGTTCTGGATGAATGTAAAGCTCAACTACCGAGTTCTGGGAATATATAATGATATTTCAGAAGCGAAATTGTGCGTTACGTGTGCGGCATCAAAATAGTTTTGAATACCGCAACAAACATCAACCATCTTGCTTACCGACACCGATTCCACCGTCTGAGTTGAATACACTTCCCGTAACATAGGGTGATATTTCTTTAGACGCCAATACCGCATATAATGGAGCGTGATGGGTCGCTTCCGCAGTATAACCCAGCGGCGTCATACCTTTTATGAGTCCGTCTACATCAGGAATATCTGTTAGCTTGAAATCCGCATGTCCTGCCGCTGGACTCCCCTTCAAATTCGTCATCGTTCCCCCTGGAGCCACAGCATTCACTCGTACATCCGGAGCGACTTCACGAGCCAATTGCTTGACAAGGCCAATTACCGCATGCTTTGACGCCACATAAATCGGGCCACCTCCGCCGGTGAAAAAGCTAGAGCTAGAGGCTGTGAGAACGATGGATCCTTTACTTTTACGTAATTCCGGTAGCGCGGCATAAGCACCTAACGCATACCCTTTAACGTTCACTCCGAATATTTCGTCGCAGATTTGCTCGAGGTTTTCTTCAGGTTGCGCCTCTAACGGTGTAATGAAATCCCAAATACCGGCATTCCCTACAAACGTGTCTAATTTTCCAAATGTCTTTACAGTCTTCGCAACAGCGGCCTGATTATCACTGAGGCTACGAACATCACCAACACATGTAGCAACTTTTCCTTTATAATTCGCTTCAACCAAATCAGCCTGCTCTTGATTATATGTCATCACACAGACTTTAGACCCGTGTTTTAAAAATTCATCAACGACTGCCTTTCCAATTCCAGTTGCCCCGCCGGTAATCAACGCTACATTTCCTGTTAACATGACATGTTCCCCTTTGTTTTATTTGGTGCAAATTTTGATTCACCGTTTTTGCACTATGTAAAATGCGTTCCGTAAACTTTAAACTCTCATTTCAAAAATGGCAATAGAGATTAATAGTTTAACCATTCAACAAATCAAAAAAAATGGGCCGGAGCCCAAAAAGTTATCGCCTAGTTTCGGGAGGCTTCCGCCAGGCGATTGATAGTGATCATGGCAACAAATTCGAAACATTTCCACAAAAAAGTAGTCTTATGGTGATTTTCGTCTCATACGGGACAGCATCACCAAACTTAAAATAATTATAATAGCGGGTAACGCCGTCATGATGAAAATGTTCTCGATAGACCAAGCCAGGGAAAGATAAATTCCCGTAAGCACAGGCCCAATAATCGCGCCGACGCGACCGACTGCAAGTGCCCACCCAAGACCGGTCGCTCTAATCGAAGTCGGGTAAACACCAACCGTAAACGCATTCAAACCAAATTGTGTTCCAATAACCGTCCCGCCCGTGATAAACACGATTGTAAAAAGAGCATACATCGAACTTGTCATAAAGCCAATTGACGCAAGAGACAGTCCAGCAATTATGAAAGCGGGTATTAAAACAATAAATGCTCCAAAACGATCAATAAATTTCGATAAAATAATTCCACCAACAATCGCACCAAGGTTTAAAATCACCTGGGTGATAATTGCTTTATCTAGAGGGAGGCCAGCCTCTTTCATAACAGATGGCAACCAACTCATTAGCGTATACATCATCAACAAATTGCAAAAGAATATTAGCCAAATGATTACAGTCATCGGAAACAATCCGTTGCGAAATAAATCTGCAACTGAACCATCACTAGTATTTATTTCGGTTTCGAGTTCTTCTAAATTATTTTCGGTAATTCCATAGGTATTTGTTTTAATTGCTTTAAGAATTTTCAATTGTAGTTTTGGTTTTTTTCCACGTGTAGATAAAAATTTTAGCGATTCGGGCAATAAAAATAGAAGTAATGCAGATAAAATTAGAGGCGCAACACCACCAACGATAAAAACTGATTGCCAGCCAAAATGTTCGATTAACTTTACACTTAATATCCCCCCAATACTGCCCCAGCCGGAAATCCAGCAAACATAAATGTCATAAGGGCAGCACGTGCTCGTTTAGGCGCGTATTCTGAGGTTAGAGTATTTAAATTGGGGATCGCTCCGCCCAACCCTAAGCCAGTCAAAAACCTATATAGCATCAATTCACGGGCAGAATCCGCAGTTGCGGTCAAAAGGCAAAACACCCCCATTAACGCGCATGAAAATATAATAACGGGTTTGCGGCCAATCCGGTCGGAAATAGGGCTGAGGATAAATGCTCCCAACATCAAACCTATAAGGGCCGCAGAAAAAATCGATCCCATTTCCGATTTCGCTATTCCGAATTCCTCTGATAATAACGGCGCTACAAAGGCGATTGCCTGGGTGTCAAACCCATCGAGGATGGCAACCAATCCACACAGAAGAACAACACGCCATTGAAGCCAACTGATCGTATTATTGTCAATTTGGCGCGAAACATCAGCTACCGATACTCCTACATTCTTTTTATTTTTCATGCTCTCCCCCATGAATATCAACTCTTTACGGTTTAGCTTTCAGCTTAATTCCGAGTATCGACCGAGTCCTACTATTTTTTACATAATTAAGAATTATGATTTTATCGAAACAGTCTTAGTTTTTAACAGCCGATATAAAGTGTTAGTTACGCTGGCTGGCTCCCCGATCATAACACTTCTATCGATTACGGCCCCACAAATCGCTTCCAGTTCTGGTTCTCTACCCATTTCAATATCGACCTGCATTGACGATTTTATAGGTGCGAGCCGCGATACAATTGAGAGCAGTTCTTTTATGTCAGTTTCGTTTAATTCGATGCCGTCGGCTGCGGCGGCACGCGCGGCCTCTCGCATTAAATCATTGACCACAAGCAGGGTCATCGGATTGTTAAGAACAAACCCGCTATCTTGTTGCAAAATAGCCGTAATTGGGTTCACGCCATTATTAATTAAAATTTTGCGCCAAAGTTCACGTTGAATATTTTCCGTTCCCCTAACATCAACTCCGGCTTGCACACAGCTCGCGATCATTTTTTTTACCGCCGCAGTACATCCAGTTGGGAAATTCCCAAACAGACAATAACCTTCCCCTATCGCATTGACATGACCAGGTTCTTCAATATGAGCTGCAAACCTAATGGATAGCCCCCCGACGACTGGACGACCTATTATTTTTGACAATAAGGTCGTGTTATCAACTCCGTTTTGCAGGGATAAAATCTGTGTATTTTTACCGATATGTCCGATCAGTTGGTTTGCGAGAGCCTCAGTTTGGTGCGATTTACACGTAAAAACAATCCAATCTAAATCATTGAGGTGTTTAAGGTCTGATGATTTATTACTATCGATAATGCGAGGACGTACATGAAAGTCTTGGCCGTTCTCTGTTATTTTCAATCCATTTTTTCGCATAATTTCAGCGTTTAAATTTCTGACAACCAGTGAAACATCAAGGCCGCCTTTAGCAAGCATACCTCCGAAGTAACATCCAACGCCACCCGCACCTGCAAACCCGATTCTCATAACAATTAATATATCATTCTTGCAATTTAGGACTTAACGGAAAAACATGGCCAACTCATAAATTCGACACAATTACGAGCCATATCCCCCTTAGATAAAGCATGTGCAGCTGTTGCCCCGCCCGCCATAACAATAAAGTCTTTTTTCAAGACAATCCCAGCCGTGTCAGCCAATCGAGATCCGGCCATTAATGCCTGAATAGGATCACCCAGAATTGCATGGCTACTCCCTTCTTGAACAGTTTGACCATTTACTTGCAAAGCCATTTTAAGATCACGGAAATCTAAATTCGGATCCATCCATTCGCCAACAACCAAGCTGGACGAAGACGAATTATCGGCTACGACGTCGGGAAGATTGAATTTGAAGTTCGTGTAACGGCTATCGATGATCTCAATAGCAGGTGCCACAGCGTCCAATGCGTCAAAGGCCTCTTCGCGGGAAATGATCCCGTTGATATCGTGTTTGATGCGGAATGCCAATTCAGGCTCGAAGCGCGGATGGACGTAGTCCTGAATATCGATTTCAGCTCCATTTTCAATCCACATTTTGTCTGTGAGACGCCCCCAAATTTCATCTTCAAGCCCCATTTGGACTTGTTTGGCTTTAGACGTGAAACCCATTTTAATTCCAATAAGTTTTTCGCCTCGTTCGAACCTGCGCTCTATTGATAGTCTTTGAACCTCGTAGGCTTCTTGAAGAGATATAGCGTACCCAGATTCAGATAGCTGAGGGATTGCAGTCGCATTAAAGGCTGCATCATCTACAATTTGTGCAATTGCATTTAGGTCAGTCATGTCGACGCCTTTTTATTTTTTAATAAGTCCAACGCCACGTCAACGATCATATCTTCCTGACCGCCAACCATACCGCGATTACCCAGTTCGACCAGTATCTGACGTGTATCCAAACCATAATCTTCAGCTGCTTTTTCGGCGTGACGGAGAAAGCTGGAATAGACGCCGGCGTAACCAAGGCTGAGCGTTTCGCGATCTACCCGCACAGGTCGGTCTTGCAGAGGGCGAACCAAGTCTTCAGAAGCGTCCATTAGCTTGTAAACATCGCAGCCGTGGTTCCAGCCTTTGCGATCAGCGGCGGCAATAAATACTTCAAGCGGCGCGTTACCTGCTCCGGCTCCCATAGCCGCAAGTGATGCATCAACCCGTCGCGCTCCATTCTGCACTGCAACGATAGAATTAGCGACGCCTAGCGAAAGATTGTGGTGTGCGTGGACGCCCCGATCCGTTTCTGGTTTCAATACGTCATTGTAAGCTTTCAGACGTTCCGCATAACCGTCCATGTCCAAAGCGCCACCAGAATCTGTCACGTAAACACAGGTCGCGCCGTAATCTTCCATCAGCTTAGCTTGGCTTGCGAGATGTTTTGGCTCCACCATATGACTCATCATCAGGAAGCCCGTAGTATCCATGCCAAGCTCACGCGCCATTTCGATGTGTTGACGAGAGACATCTCCTTCTGTGCAATGGGTGGCCACACGTACTGAGCGCACACCTAATTCATAAGCGCGTTTTAACTCATCGATGGTTGCAATCCCTGGCAAAATGAGCGTTGTAACAACCGCGTTTTCAACGACATCACAAACGGCCTCAATCCATTCCCAATCCGTGTGGGCCCCAAATCCATAGTTAAATGCGCCGCCATTGAGACCATCGCCATGCGCAATCTCAATCGCGTCAACGCCAGCCTCATCCAATGCTTTTGCAATCGCGCGCACATGCTCGACTGAGTATTGATGACGAATAGCATGCATACCGTCGCGCAGCGTTACGTCTTGAATATACAGACGGTCCTTTTTTGGGTCTTTCACGAGACCTTTGGACATTGATCCGGTCATGCCGCTGCTCCAAACCTTCTACGAGCAATCGCTTCAGCCGTTCCCATTCCCGCCGAGGTCATAATATCTAAATTCCCCGCATATTTCGGAAGGTAATGCCCTGCCCCTTCAACTTCGAGAAAAATCGTCACCTTGGTGCCCTCATAGGTTCCAAGTCCTGGAATGTGAAGTTTGTTATTCCCTGTAAACCGCTCGAATTGCACATCTTGCTTTAAGCGGTATCCCGGAACATAGGCTTGCACATCGGCGACCATATCCGCGACCGATTTCCTTATATCCTCTTCCTTACCGCCAACGGACAGGGCGTAAACTGTATCGCGCATCAACATAGGAGGCTCCGCTGGATTTAGGATTATAATCGCTTTGCCCTTTTGCGCACCGCCAACTCTCTCAATACCCTGTGCCGTTGTTCTAGTGAACTCATCAATGTTGGCTCTGGTCCCAGGTCCTGCAGAGCGCGAAGAGACAGACGCCACAATTTCTGCATAAGGCACTGATTGGGACACACGCGTCACAGCATAGACCATCGGTATGGTTGCCTGCCCACCACAAGTCACCATATTCACGTTCGGTGCGTCCAAATGTGCATCCATATTGACAACAGGCACACAATAGGGGCCGATCGCAGCGGGTGTCAGGTCAATCATTTGCTTACCCTCAGCCTCGCATATCGCTGCATGTTTGGCGTGGGCGTAGGCTGAGGTTGCATCAAAGACAATCCTAATATCTTTCCAGACATCCAACCTTTGTGCGCCCTCAACGCCCTCGTGCGACGTCGCAAAGCCGCGCTTTCGCGCCATGGCAAGACCTTCGGATTTTTTATCAATACCAATGACGCACCCCACTTCCAATACGTCAGAACTTTCTGCAATTTTGATCATCAGGTCTGTGCCGATATTACCAGACCCTATGATCGCAGCTTTTACTTTTTTACTCATTTTATTCCTCACTTAAAGGAGACTTGGCAATCACCAAGACCCTCAATTTCAACTCGCATTTCATCACCTGCGGCAACACTTTCAAGCGGCACAAGTGAACCCGACAAAATTACTTCACCTGCTCTAAATGGTATCCCGCGCTCACCCAAAGTATTGGCCAACCAGGCGACTGCTTTTAAGGGCGAACCAAGTGTGGCCGCACCGACACCTTCGCTTAAAAATTCCCCGTTTTTGGTTACAACCGCCTTGCAGCCAAGCAAGTCTACGTCCTTAGGGTCGGCCTCTAATCCGCCTAGTACATAAACTCCACAAGACGCATTATCTGCGACCGTATCTTGAATTTTGATTTTCCAATCTTTGATGCGGCTATCCACGATTTCAAAACAAGCGATAACGCTTTCCGTCGCATTCAGAACATCCATTTCAGTGATACCGGGCCCATTGAGATCTTTTTTCAAACGAAAAGCGATTTCGGCCTCTGCCCTAGGTAAAATCATATTTGAGACGTCAACGACATTATCTTTTGCAAACATTGTATCCGTCAGAAACCCAAAATCGGGTTGATCGACATCCAGCATCGACATAACCGCTTCCGATGTGACGCCAATTTTCTTACCTATTATCATCTCACCACTTGCTTCGCGGCGCTTTAAGAGTGCGAGAGAAACTTCATACGCATCATCAATGGTCATTCCCGACCAATGATCGGTGAGCGGATCAATTGAGGCACCATTTCGCAGAGCATCAAAAAGTTTACTTGCCCATTTCTCAGGAGTATTGGTCATGTTTCACCTATAGCTTTATACAAATGTTTTTGAGTTCTGTATAAAACTCAAGCCCATGGACACCGCCCTCGCGGCCAATTCCACTATGTTTTGCGCCACCGAACGCCGTTCTCAAATCCCGTAAGAACCATGAGTTAACCCAGACCAAGCCCGCATCAAGTTTTTGAGCTGTACGGTGCGCTCGAGACGTATTCTCGGTCCAGATCGAACCGGCTAGGCCGTATTTAGTATCATTGGCTCGAGCCAATACCTCGTCCTCATCTTCGAACGGCAAGAGACTACAACATGGACCAAAAATTTCCTCTCGAACGACAGCACTATCATCTTTAGACCCAAGCCAAATTGTTGGCTCGATCCAAGCACCTTTAGCGTATTTCGTTGGCATATCAGGAACGCCGCCCCCCAATAAGACTTCAGATCCTTGCTCGACCGCTTTATTATAATAAGACAATACCTTGTCGCGATGTTCGTGCGAGATCAACGGCCCCATATTGACATTTTCGCCGTCAGGTGGGCCAACAACAAGGTCCCGCGCGCCTTTAGCAAGTTTCTCCGCAAACTCATTGAAAATATTTTTGTGCACGTAAACGCGCTCTGTTCCTAAACAAACCTGGCCGCAATTTACAAATGCAGAGCGCATAGTACCGGCTACGGCTTTGTTTACATCGGCGTCGTCAAAAACAATCGCCGAGTTTTTACCGCCGCATTCCATAGAAATATTCCGTAGGCCAACGGCTGCCGCCTTCATAATAATTTCGCCAGTACGTGTTTCGCCGGTAAATGTGATTGCATTGACGTCAGGATGCTCTGCCAAATACGCGCCTGCACTATCTGGTCCAAAGCCTTGAACGACGTTGAATACACCCTTTGGTAAACCGGCATCATTCATCACCTGTCCCAACAACGCAGTGGTTGTCGGCGTTTCTTCGGAGGGCTTTACAACGACGGTATTACCGCAAGCGAGCGCGGGGCCAACCTTCCAAGTCATCAGGAGCAATGGCAGATTCCAAGGCGATATGACTGCGATCACGCCTTTAGGAGAGCGTTGGCCGTAATTTAATGCGCCAGCGCCATCAGGCGTTTCCATATGGAAAGTTTCATCAGGAACATTTTTAACAAGGTCTGCGAAGACTTTAAAATTTGCAGCACCGCGGGGGATATCAATATGAGATGCGACTGAGTAAGGCTTTCCAGTATCGGCACATTCCGCTTTTAAAAATTCATCAAAGCGAGCGTTTATACCATCCGCTATTTTATGCAGGATAGAATTTCGTTCTGATATACTCATACTCGCCCATGGCCCCCGCAACGCAGCCTTCGCTGAGGACACGGCCCGATCAACTTCATCCTTTTTGGCCTCATGGACGATCGAAATTAAAGACCCATCGACAGGTGAGATATTTTCAAACGTGGCGCCGCTTGCGCCCTTTGTGTATTCACCGTCGATAAACTGTAATACGTTTTGAGCCATCTAAATTGCTCCCTATCTTTATCCTTTTAATTAGTTTTTCGTTAGCTGGGCAAACGCATCAACCCCCGCTTGCGCGCACATCACATCTTCATTTTCACTAGCGCCAGAAACGCCTACGCCACCAATCAACTCACCATCATGTAAAATTGGGATTCCACCGCCGAAGGCCATGAATCTCTTAACTTGCGATAAGCCAGACAAAACACGCTTATCTTCATTTTTCAAAATTTCCTGCCAGTCAGTTGTAGCAACGCCGAAACAGGCCGATGAATAAGCTTTATCACGTGCAATTTGAGAGCATAGTTCCGGTGATTTAGTCATTTTAAAGTATGCGAGTTCAGCACCTTGCGACCCGTAGACGCTTATACAAACTTGTCTTTCAAGATCGTTGGCCTTTTTCAAAACTGACGAAATAATGATTCCCGTTGCTTCATCAGTGAGAGTTTTCAAATTTATTATCCCTGTTGGCATTTACCTATCCCTAAATTCGCAGCCGGATGACAAGCGGCCTGCATTTTCAAGTTTTCGTTGCATAACGACGGAAGATAGAAGACAGACTTTATTAGGAACTCCATCTCAAACCATCCGTTATATGATTTATATATTTTCCTTATTCTCACATGCGATACATATTATGCAACACTTTAATTGTTTTATTTTTGCCCATTCGGTTTGGGAGGTAGGTGCAAAATAGCGATCTGAACCCGCGGATTTTTAAACATAAAGCTATACAACACCTTTCCCATCCAATTATCTGAACAATTGAGAGAGTTTTTAGTGTATCAGGCGCGACCCCAATCTTTGATTGAAAGTAAATCTCTTATTGCTTGTTATGCTCACTTTTGCTGCATAGCCCATCAACTTGCTACAATTTGCCCATGCAATTAGAATTTCACGAGGACAGTCTTGAACCTTATTCTTGTTAGGCCGTCGTCACATCGGGGTAAGTCGTAGCGTCGACTGATATGATCTGTTGACGAGGCACTTCACCAAACATTTAAAGCTTCACTTTTGAGATGTTTCCCAAGGGAGACCTTTTTTCAATACAAAGTCGCGGACTTCTTTCTTGCGAACCTTAAAATTAGTGGTGCGCGGAAAATCATCAGTGACGAAAATAATATGTTTTGGCGTCGATATACGGTTTAGTTTATCACGGCAGAACTCTATCAAGTCATCGCTTGAAAGCTCCTTGTACTCATCACTTGCTCGCACGAGCGCAATGACAGCTTCGCCCCAGTCCGGGTGTGGAACACCAATCACGCAAATATCGGCAACTCCAGGATGCCTCGACATAACAGCTTCAACTGCCGCCGGGTATACGTTCACCCCACCAGAGACAATCATGAACTTTTGGCGATCTAACAAAAACAGGTAGCCATCATCATCGAGCTTCCCGATATCGTTTGTTCGTAACCATCCATCACGAAGTGTTTCTTGATTCTGCTCTGGCAAATTCAGGTAATGCGACATAATTGTAGGACCACGGAGCCATATTTCTCCAGGATCGCCTATTGCAACCGGCTTTCCCGATTCATCGCGTATCGATATTTCGAAGTGTGAGGCGACACGACCTACGGAGGAAAGCAGATTATTATCGGTGGTCAGAGCTTTTTGGTGATCGGCAGACGACAAAAACGTCACCCCGCCCCAAGTTGTTTCAGTTAGCGCATAAACATTTACCATGTCTTTTCCGAAAGTTTCAGACACGTTTTGTATTAATGTCGGAGAGGCTGGCGAAGACCCGTAAATAATTAGCCGGACTGAAGACAGGTCGAAGGGAGTCTTGCGGTTATCCTCTAACGCCCAATTCAACATCGTAGGGGCTAACAAAAATACGGAAACATTTTTCTCAGCCACTGTGTCAAAAAAAGTAGCTCGGTCATAATCGCCATCCGCGATCACATGTGTCATTCCATTCGCAAGTCCTAGGAGAGCCAGAATTACAGCCACCCATGCATTTCCGGTAGGCAGTAAAAAACTGTCGTCACGGGTAAACCCAAATTCGGCCACAGCATGGAGAATAGTCGCCGCAACACCACCATGGTTCAACACCGCCCCCTTCGGGACGCCCGTTGTTCCAGACGTATAACTATACATCAGCGGGGCACTTAAGGACAAAGGCGGATAGTGCAATGCAGTATCATGTTTTGCCATGAGGATATCAATATCAAGGTCGTAGTTATGATCACCGCCAAACCCAATTGTTACAATACCCAAGTCGCGCAAATCCTCGCGCACATTGCTCAAGAGGTTTTCGCACGAAGCATGAACTAGCAATCCTCTGAGGCCTGCGTCGCGAAAAACATGTCGAAGCTCAGCGTCAACATAACGCCTGTTAATCCCGACGCGAATTAAACCGATCTTCATACATGCGAAAAAATGCTCATAAACTTCAATACACTCAGGAGCCATTATTCCAATCGCGTCACCCGTAGCGAAGCCCTCATTCTGCAAAGCTAAAGCCATACGTTCGGAATTCACGTGCATTTCGCCCCATGTCTTACTCCGATCACCGCAGATATAAGCAACTTTGTTAGGGTTGTTCAGCCCAGTCCGGCGCACTAAATCGCGAGGTAAAATTTCAAGGCCTGACGGTGGAAACAATTCGTTTCCAGCCAAACTCTTCTCAGCACTATGTGGATTTGAATTTTCTAATGTCGTCATCTTTATATCCTCCCATCTTTTAGTTTATAAGTGAAAACTGGACTTTCCCGCTGATCGCTCCACAAAAACGCACTTCATCCCCAACGCGAGGTTCTGATTCTTCTCGGCCCGACAACACAGCTGCCAAGCGGCACCCCTCCTCAAGCTCAACAAACAACACAGTATGCGGGACTGAATATTCAGGCCCGTATTGCATATGATACACAGCGAACGAGTGGATATGCCCTTTGCCGGAAACGGGGCGCGGCGCAAGAGGGCCTGAACAAATTGGACAAATACGAGATGCATAATCCGCAACTCCGCACCCGTTGCTACAATCGGGGCAGGTCAATTCACCCTTCTCCAGCCTCAAGAGCACTTCATCGGCTATGGAGTCTGCGTATGACGATATAGATTCTCTCTCAGGCATCTCGCTCAAAGCTCCCTATGCTGACTAATTGCCATGGCTGCATGAAAGTCCATGCGTCCACCGAAGCCTGTAACCAGACCGATATCTGAAACTGCCAGCTGCCTATCCCCTCCTTCTCCGCGAATTTGTACGACGCCCTCATGAATTGGCGTCATACCCTGCAAATAATATGACGATAAATGCCCTCCGCCCGTATTTGTTGGCAATGCTCCACCCGGAGCAGTTGCACCATCAGAAATGAAGTCTACAGCCTCCCCTGCACCGCAAAACCCATATCCCTCAAGAGCAAGAAGCGTCGTTATACTGAAAGCGTTGTAGAACTCGCAAAAATCAAAATTCTGCGGTGAAAGCCCCGTAGCTGCATACAAATTCCGAGCAGCCACCTCCGCACCTGTTTTCACCTCTGGTTCGTAGCCAGAAAAATTCGGCGATCCACCGTGCCCTTGTCCAAAACCATGAATATACGTAGGTGTACCTTCCCACTCCTCCGCGTGACTGGCACTAGTGACAACCACAGCAACAGCTCCGTTTACAGGGTAGGCGCAGTCAAAAAGCCGTAGCGGCTCTACTATCCAACGCGAGGCGAGATACTCCTCCTTGGTCAGAGGTTTGCGCAGAAACGCATCCGGATTTTTTTGGGCCCAGCTGCGATCCGACGCTGCGGCAGAATACAAGGCGTCCGGACCTCCCCCATATAAATGGAAATACCGTTGAGCAGAAAGAGCGAAACCTCCTACTGCACCAATCAAACCTTGACGTTCATCCCACCCCTCAAGCCCAGTCAATCCGAGAGAGACCGCATAAGAATCCCCGGCGCCACTGTCACCGACGGGCGCATCTGCAAACACACATAACACCGCCTTTGCGGCACCCGAGCTAACAGCATATGAAGCGTATTGAATCATTTGTAGAGCAGAACTACCCTCGCCCTCAATTGACGCGAGTAAAGATAAATCCCCAAGTCCCATGTCCCGCCTTAGCTCAAGAGGCAATGTCTCATGCGGTTCCAACGGACTCCTATTCAGTAACAGTCCGTCAATATCTTTCTTAGTCATTCCAGCATCAGAAATGGCGTTTACGCAGCCCTCTGCCGCGAGCGCCCGAGCAGATGTCCCTCCACTGCGGGAGAACTCACTCGCACCCAAACCGATTATGGCGACTTTACTTCGACGCTTCTCAATAGTGGTCACTCTTACATCATCCAGCTAGATGAGGAACGAGAGACCGCGCACCGGCCCCTCCGAACCCAGTAGAAAAATACTTTTGCTAAACATCTTTATCTCGCCATTAACCCGCCTCAGCATATGCTCTACTCTGGCGGGCCAGACTTCTAGCTCATCCTTTGCTTGCCGACGGTACTCATAAATCACTACATTAGATCCAACGACGTATTCGTCATTCTCGAGAGCTTTGATTTCAATATTCGAAATCACCCTTCGCATCCGTGACGGAGGGAGCTGCGCATGTCGAACCCCGGTGTTTAATTGCCGAATCCGAGTAGCGAGCCTCGTGCGATTGTCGTTTAGTATAGATACTTGTTCCGATTCGCGATCCTGCCCCTCGAATGAGGGCACCCAATAGTGCATGTCATCAGCAACCAAACCTTCCCATTCTGAGTATTGAGATTCATCAGCGAGCCGGGCCTCCTTAAAAAGGAAAGCCTCTATCTCGGCACGTTCTTCCGGTAACACCATTCTATAGCCTTATTATAAAGTAATTTTATCTCAGCATTTGGCCTCCATAGCCAAATCCCCATTAACTCTAGTTGCGCATCATCTAACTCGGCGCCATCACCTCTTTGTAGCGGCGCCAAAAACCGCGGTTAGGCGTTTCATCCGTCACATGACTGGTAATAACACCACGATCATCGACCTCTTCTCGTTCGGCCCCTCGACTCAAGTCGAGCCAGCCCCCCTCACCCGTTAACGCAGCTTGAGCTCGCTCCGCGATGACGCAATCATCCGCCAACAAGAACGCCGAAGGACCAAGCGCCCCCTCGGACTGGCGCAAAATCCGCTTATTGACATCGTCATCAACGCCCTCAAGGTACATAGGCGTATGCGTATGCAGACACACACCGGAAGCCACAGGCTCAAAGCGGACGATATTCATCTCTCCCAAAAACAAGTTTGGAAAAATGACCGCATGAGGCGGCCCATCAACCAGAATGCCCGCGCCCTTTTTTTTCCCGTAAGCCTTAATCATGGCCTCTTGGTAGCTGGAATGCCGATCCTCAGAACACCCAAACCACTCCAGCGGCTTTGAATAGGTCGGAGAAAAGAACAACTCCGTATGACCACCACCCCAATCCTTAGATTGAGACTTAAGAGTTTCCTCATCATGCAACACAGCATCATCATAGTTAGACCGAATGGCCTGCGCGAACGACGGATGCACAAAATTAACGTGATACCCATCCGTATCGTTCTCCGGTAGCATTTTCCAGTTGCAGTTAAATTGGTGCTTAACCCAGCCACCCGATAGCCGTATTCGACCAACAGGCGACATTTCGACAGCCCTATCAATTAATTCAGTAGCGCGGCCAAGATGCTCCAACAATGGTGGAGCATCCTCATTGAAGGTCGCAAAAACGAACCCTTGATAAGCATCCACCTTTGCCAATCGCTGAAGACCATGACATGAGAAATCCCCCTTAAATCCGCCAGGATAAGGAACATCCACTAAAGCCCCCTTGGTATCGTATGCCCAGCCATGGTACTGACACACAAGCGCCCTCGCAGTACCCTTATCCTCTTGACAGATAATGTTTCCGCGATGCGCGCAGCGGTTAACAATAACAGAAATCTCGCCGTCACGCGAGCGAATCGCAAACACAGGCTCTCGCCCTATATTGCGCCGAACGAAATCTCCAGCATTAGGCACCTCTGAGTCATGACAAACGAACACCCACCCTTTCCGGTATATCCTGTCCATCTCGTCTTCAAAGACTCGTTCGTCCGTATACAGAGTCGAATGCACCCGCTCATTGCTGATCAAATCGTTGTAGTCAAATCCCTCAGCTTCGCTACTATGCTCGGTCATGCTTTCGCCTCCTTGGTAAAAATTGCCGCTGGCAATAGAGCTTATTCTATAACGCTCATAAATCTAACCAAGCGCTTGTTTATTTAATAGACCAGACCTATTATGCTGTCAAGCCGCAAGTAATTTTGTGGGTGTCGCGTTATAAAGAAAGTTGAGTGTAATGACGAAAGACAAACATGAGGCCAAGCTAGCACCCAACGATTTCACCTTGGAGGCTCCAAACTTTGCAGCGCTTACTCCGTTAAGCTTTCTTCAGCGAGCTGAGCGCGTATTTGCCGACCTTACAGCTGTTATTTACGGCACCTACAGTTGCACTTGGCGACACTTTGGTCATCGCTGCCGGCAGCTAGCCCGTGCACTACATGGCGCTGGGCTAAATCCAGGAGAAACAGTCTCAATTATCGCAGACAACATTCCAGCGGCAATCGAAGCGTGCTTTGGGATTCCAATGGTGGGTGGCGTAATCAACGCGATAAATACCCGCCTAGACGCTGAAGCCGTCGCCTATATTCTCGATCATGCCGACACGAAAGTTTTCTTAGTTGACCAGCGCTATACAGCGATCGCGGCAGAAGCAATAAGTATCTCTCAGCGCGAAATTGTCATGATCGAGATAGTCGAAACTTGTGGTGAAACCTCACCTTCAAGTTCCGCCCGCACATATGAGGATTTTTTGAGTGGCGATGATTGTGAAGGTGCGTTTCACCTACCTCCTATAGACGAACGCGGCCCTATTGCGCTGAATTATACATCAGGAACTACAGGCAAGCCAAAGGGGGTAATATTGCACCATCGCGGCGCCTATCTTAATGCTATCGGCAACGCGCTTTCTTGGCAAATGCCTCACTATCCTGTCTATTTATGGTCACTACCCTTATTTCACTGCAATGGCTGGTGCTTTCCATGGACCATTGCTCTCCAGGGCGGCACCCATGTCTGCGTCCGAGGTGTAGACCCGGCAGCTTTCTTAGACTTAGTAGATATCCACGAAGTTACCCATTTATGTGGCGCTCCAATCGTTGTTAGAATGTTAGTTGAGGCCGCAATATCTTCCTCGAAAAAGCGCACACGAATTATCTCCGTAATGACGGCGGGTGCAGCCCCTCCAGCGGCCGTTCTCCAACAGGCAGAGGAAGCAGGATTCGATATTACCCACACATATGGCCTGACGGAAGTTTATGGCCCTTGCACTGTTTGTGCATGGCGACCTGAATGGGACGATCTACCCCTAGAGAAAAAAGCTGAGCTAAAGGCTCGCCAAGGCATTGGCTATCCGGTGGTTGGCGCAGTCGTCGTGATGGATCCTGAAACGATGCGCCCAGTACCAAGCGATGGCGAAACGATGGGTGAAGTTATGTTTCGAGGAAACATAGTAATGTCTGAATATCTGAACGACCTAGAGGCGACTAAAAAAGCCTTCTCAGGCGGCTATTTTCACAGCGGTGATTTAGCCGTTGTGCATGCTGACGGCTACATTGAAATTCGTGATCGATCCAAGGATATAATAATCTCCGGCGGTGAGAATATATCAAGCATTGAGGTCGAGGGGGTTCTCAACAGCCATCCCGCAGTGGTCGCCGCCGCCGTTGTTGCGGCCCCACATGAAAAATGGGGGGAAACGCCACAGGCCTTCATCGAAGTAATCGATGGCAAGCAAATTAATTCTGACGAAATTATCACGTTTTGCCGTGCGCGCCTCGCTCACTTTAAGTGCCCGACGCGAGTGACTTTCATGCAACTTCCAAAAACATCAACAGGGAAGATTCAAAAATTTGAACTGCGAAAAATCGCAGGTGCGGTTGCTGGGTGAACTAACGCGATTAAGCTTTTCAAGGTTTAATCTAAAACTTGACATCGCGGTCAACACCCAGCGAAGTGTGCAGTATTGGTCGCTAGTTTAATACAGCGAATCTCGGTTCACCTTCTGTACAAATCTCGATTGGTGAGCCGGAGTTTGGGCATAGTTAGGGCCGACGCTAAAGTCACTAATTAAAGATTATTTCCGTAAAACTTCTTCATGTGTCCGACGACAGTTATTTCGAGATCCTCTTCTGCGAAGGTTTTACACGCAAGCGAAAAACCTTCGCGCTCTTCTTCAATTGTAAGTACGTTACGGTTCATCTTACCTGTCTCATACTGGCCCGCCAAAATTCTGATCTTGCAAACTCCGCAACCACCGCCGTGACAACCAGACGGAATTCGTTTTATATTGCTTCGTACCATTGACGCTAAAACACTTTCGCCCTTACTACATGTTGATGTACTTCCTGCTTCAACAATCTCGACGATAAACTTCATTTTCATCCGCCAAGGTCAGCTTGTTAAAGAACCGGATAAAATGTCAAAGTATCAGATGACCTGCGAGGACAATCTGAGTGGCTATTTGGCAATAACAAAATCACTCACTTCTTTGCGATATAACCCGAATCGATATCCACAAATACATCTCCATCATCGATTTTTATATCATATATTTCTAAAGGTTTAGTTGCGGGTAGCTTGTCGGGCCATCCGGTCCTAAGATCGAACGCAGATCCATGCAGAACACATTCAAGATGACAATTTTCCAAAAACCCTTCAGATAAACTCCAGTTACCATGCGAACATTTATCTGTCATAGCAAATATCTCGCCCTCTGATCGACAAACCACTATAGCGCGTCCCTCTGGCGGTACAAATCGAATAATCCCGCCTTCAGCTAGATCCAGACTCCTGCAAACTCTTTTAAACGCCATTTTTTATACCTTAGTTAATATGCTGTTGCTCGACCGCTGGAAAAAAGCAGTTATGCATAATTTTTAGAAATGTCCTAAGTGTAGACACCGACAAAACTCTCTACGACTTCTTGCTCATAATAAAATAAGCCTTTACCGAAATTATCTATAGTCCACACTCTTGTCGGATTATCCGGATAAAAATGGTAACCGCCTGCAAATGTTTCATTTCGGTTTCCAGACGGATCGAAAAAATAGATCGTTTGGCCGCGCGTTATACCGTGCCTCGTTGGGCCGATATCAATTTTGATATCACGGCGAGCCATTAAGTTGGCTGCGTGGCCTATATCAGACCATGATTCCACTAAAAATGAAGCGTGATGAAGCTTGCCCTTCACCGGAGCCTTCAAAAAGGCAACATCGTGAGCCTTATTTGAGCACGAGAGAAACAATGCAATATTATTCCCTTCTGGGTCCAGCACCCGCTCCGCAATACTGAAGCCGAGAATCCCAATGAGTATCTCAGCTGAAGCATCAATTTCATCTCCGAGCAAAGCACAGTGATCATATCTGACGATACGCATACCTTTGGGCTCATTTCTCCACAACTCTGGATTTTTGACCATCGGGCCATCATCCGACAAAGCCATTTCCGAATAGAAGTCGAATTGGTGCCCGGTAGGCATGTGCACACGCAAACGCTCTCCTACACCCGGCTGCTCACCTTTCTCAATAAATTCGAAGGTAACTCCGCGCTTCTCAAGTTCTGGAATCATGTCACGAACAGCTTGATCCGAGACGAGCTTGAAGGCCATAATATCAATTCCTACAGTATCAGCCTCCCGTAGGACTACACTGTGACGGTCAAATTCATCATAGGCTTTCAGGTAAGCTCTCCCACCCTCAACATTAACAAGATCTAGCCCCATATGATCCCTATAGTGAACAAGAGCCGCAGACAGGTCTAGGACACGTAACTGGACAAAACCAAGACGTAGAACGGTAGTTAGCATTTTAATTCTCCTCGTGCGATCAACGGATTTCAGATTTGCATTAGTAGCTATATTGCAACGTAATACCGTATGTGCGCGGGGGCGCGTAGGTTCCGAAACCAATTCTATTTCCGCGTTGGGTAAACACATGCGTGCGGTACACTTCATCGGTCAAATTTCGGACCCACCCCTGAACCATCCACTTATCGCTGTCAGAATTCCAAGCCAACCATGCATCGCTGACAGTGTGCTCCGGAATTATATCAATTGGATTATTATCGACATTCGTAAAGGTCTGGCTTTGATGTTTTACGTTTATGTTTGCAGTCAGACTGCCGCGATTGCCATTGAGATCCTTGACATATTCAACGTGAGCTCCGGCGGAATGCTCCGGCGCTTGACGCAGTACGTTTCCAGTAAAGTCGCCAGTACCTGAAATATCCGGCGTGCCGAAAAAATTCTCAAACGTTGCATCAAGATAGGAGTAAAACCCGCCAACTTCGAGATTATCAGTTAGAAGCGCGGTAAACTCACCTTCAAACCCTAGAATCTCCGCATTAGCCGCGTTTTCGGTAATAAATTCTCCAGCCCCGGATGAGGGCGGTTGGAAGAAACGAGTGACCTGAAGATCTTTGTAATCCGTATAAAATCCAGACAAGTTTGCGCGCAAACGATTATAGAAGAAATCGCCCTTCATGCCAACCTCGTAGTTAGTTGCCTTCTCAGGCATAAATGGTGTGGTAGCCCCTACTGCTGTGGTGGCAGTTCCTGTGAACCCTCCACTCTTAAACCCTGTCGACACTGTGCCGTAAACAAGAACATCATTCGCAATTTGGTAATCTAACGCGGCCTTCCAAGAAAAGTTATCCCATTCATCCTTCCCTAAAGTTGGCGGAAAAGCAGAAAGAACTAACTGTAACGAAGGAGAGGCAGGTATTTCGTTAAACGCGATAACTTCTTTTTCTTCGTAAGAGAATCTTCCCCCAGCTGTAATGCTTAATCTGTCCGTCAGAGCATATGTTGCCTGAGCGAATGCCGCAGCCGACCAACCTTCGTACAACATGGTAGCGGTCGCATAATTAGGATCAAGCGAAGCGTCCGCTATCGCCGTAAATAAAATTCCCTCAGTTCGATCGATCTCCTCTGAACTACCAAAAACCCCAACGACCCATTCCAAATCACTTGCTGTATTTGAAGTAAGACGCAGTTCTCCTGTAAACTGTGTAGCATCCTCCCAAACTAAGTCGCTATTATCGAACGTAAAACCTATAGTCGGGTCACCCAAAAATATGTCATTCGGGTTGCCATTCGAGCCTGTTAAATCCACTATAGGTGACGGGGGAAGACCCGTGTCGTCATGCGAGAAAAAGTACTCGGACTCGCGATAGGCTCCGACAGCTGTGAGGGTAGCAAAAGATAGCTCTTTATTCATCTCTACCATAGCACCAAAAACCTCACGGTTACCGCCATTGTCGTCCTCACCTAGATAGGTGCGCACTGAATCTGCGCCCCCCAGCGCCATATCAACCGCGATCGGGTCGGAGGCACACCCACAATCATGCAGCGGGCCTGCCGAACCCACGGGCTGACGATTGATATTTCCAAGCTCCTCGTCAGCCCCGTCGAGTGACACTAACAAGTTAAAGTCCGAGGTTGGCTCCCACAGGGTCTGAGCACGCCAAGCAAAAAGATTATTGCCGCCAATTTCATCGCCATTGCCTGGCCCTATCCATCGGTCATATCCCTCGAACGCACGGCGACTGAATGAGAACTTTCCAAACAGGTTGTCTGTAACCGGCATGTTAACCATCGCGGCGGTGTCAAACTGATCGTAACTACCAACTGTCTGCCGAACCCTTACTCTAAATTCATCATCAGGCTTGCGGGTGACGTAATTAATCACACCACCGATGGAATTTTTACCGAAGAGAGTTCCCTGCGGACCCCGCAAGACCTCCACACGCTCAAGGTCAAATATGTCGACATTTGATGCTGAGCGGGCGGCGACATAAATTCCGTCTACCATCACCAAAGTGGAATCTGATGCCGCAGCTCCATCTTCCTTGGTGCCCACGCCACGGATTGAAATCTCCGGCTGACCGGGTTGAAATGTATTAAAGGTCAATCCTGGCGTAATTTGCGCTAAAGCTGTAATTGAATTAGTCTGGCCTTGCTCCAACTTTTCCCCAGAGAAGGCAGAAATCGAAATTGGTACTGACTGCGAGCTTTCCTCTCTTTTTTGCGCCGTCACAATCACCTCATCAAACGATACGCGGGACCTCTCCGCTTCAGCGACAGGTAACGTTTCAGGTGCCCCAGCGTCCTGCGCGAAGGCAAATGTACCCATCTGGCCGAAGGCCAAAGGTGCGCTGGCCGCCAGCAATATGTTGCGCAATTTTAATCCCAGAATTTGTTTTTTAAGCATCGTGTTTCCCTATTAAATTCCCGTTGTTTAGTTCGACCCCATCGCTCAAACAGGTAAATTCATTTAATTGACCGCTTGGTTAGTTTTTTTATTTAGATTTTTAGACAGTCCATGTCAAGCATGGATTAAGTTAATAATCTGCTTTCTAGAGTTATGCGTTTCACTAATCAGTGCCACCGCTAGTTGATATCCAATTACCTAGGCTCTAGGGATGCCGAGAAATAATCCAATACGCGCCTTGCAACTGCTGGCTTGTTGCTCCTACCATGGAAGCGAGTATAAAATTCGGACATAATTATGGGACGACCTACCAATAAAGAACTCGAACTAAGCGGGGCCAGACGAGAAAATTTGATTCTGGCAGCAGCGAAACTGTTTAATGAGAAAGGTTACGAGCGCACTACAGTCCGAGAAATTGCGGATGATGTCGGAATCACATCCGGAACCATTTTTTATCATTTTGAGAGCAAAACGAGTTTACTTGAGGGCGTAATCCAACATGGGATGACGACCGGTTTGGTAATTGTAGAGCAATATCTCGAAAAACGTGTAGGATCAATCAACCGGTTTCATGGTCTAGTTCATTCACATCTAATTGCGTTGAGCGGCACGCCAGGGAATTCGCACAGAGTGTCTTTTCAGGAGTGGAGTTCTCTACCAATAGAGTCGCGGACGCGATTACGTTTTATCAACGAAAAGTATCGCAATATTTGGCTACAAGCACTGGAAGACCTGAAAAAGGACGGCCACCTCAATAGTGATCTAGAGTATTGCAGACTCACTATAATTGCGGCGCTCAACTGGTCACCTGTCTGGCTTAAGAAGGACATATCGGTTGCCTTGGCTGATGCCGCAGATCAGTTTTGTTCAGTCGCGTTAAACATGGAACCCGCGGAATTCTCACGTCTCAAGCAGGCAGAATGTAATATTGTTGACAAAGGATAGCGACTAGAAAAATTAATCCGCACCGGAAGACCTATCGGTGAAGGAAATAATGTCGGCTGGCTGTGATATTGACTTGTATTAGAGCGCCTTAAAGTACGACCTAGATACAATCACCAGAATTTTATCAAAAAATGTCGTTGTACGCACCCACGTCACAATCCGGATAGTCGCTCAGTGCCGTTACGTAAACGATTTTACATCGCTCAACATCCCAAATTCTCAATGAACCTGTTTGTCAGTTGCTCTCTGAATTATTCTTAGAGTTGAAGATTTGATCCACAGCCCGCATTTCCTGATATCACGGGGGATCATGAAGGCTGCCGGGACGACGATCAGAGTTAAAAGCGTTGAAGTCGTTAGGCCCCCAATGATCAAAGCACCGACAGGAGCGCGAAATTCAGACCCGTCAGATGTAGCTAATGCGACAGGAACCATGCCAAATATTGCTGAAAATGCAGTCATTAAAACTGGGCGCAAGCGTTCCGGGCAAGCTCTTGCTATAGCATCCCGTCCCGACAGTCCCTCTTCCATCAACTGGTTGGCCCGATCAACAAGCAAAATCCCGTTCTTCATGACAATGCCCATTAAACCGATCAGGCCAATTTGGACAAATATAGATGATTCAAAACCAAAATAATAAATCGCTGCGAACGCCCCTGAAAAACTCAATGGAGCCGTTACCATGATAATGGGAGGCTGAACGAATGAGTTAAATTGGCTCGCCAACACCATATAGAGGACGACAAGTGCCAGCAACAAAGCCATCCCAATATTGACGGCGGCATCGCGCATAATATCGGCATAACCCCCAATCTGATAAGAAACGCCCTGCGGCGGAGGCATATCTTTCAAAAGCCCTTCCAGAATATCAGTGGCATCCCCTAAGGCTACATCTGAAGCCGTGTCGCTGATGACAGAGACTTTACGGCTTCGGTTCTGGCGTTGAATTTCGAGGAGGCCCGATGCAAAGCGCGTCTCTGATATCGATGCGAAGTCTACCAATTTTCCGGACTGATTTCGAACTTGAATAAGGCCTACATTGTCCAAGGATTGACGCTGATCCGCTTTAAGGCGTAAGCGAATATCAAATCGGTCTCCGTTCTCTTCATAACTCCCAGCATCGAGACCGCCTAATGTAATTCGGGATATATTGGCTATCGACCGGGCGGATACAGCTTGATCTGCCGCTTTTCTGCGGTCAATGATTAATTGAGCTTCGGGCCGACCATCCTTGCTGCTTGTCCTTGAGTTTTCAAACGCACCCGTTTGCTTCATTCTGGCGATAAGAGCATCGGCATACCCATTTATAACGGATAAGTCTGGCCCGTTCAGAATTAGGTCGATTTCAGCACCGCCGGAAATCGTACCCGTAACCCAAGCGATTTCGCCAACTGAAACTTCGTCGGCTTGAGGAACTGTTTCTCGCAAGGTTTCCCGAACGGTATCCATGATCGTGAACTGAGAAATATCCCGTTCTTTTTTTGGCGTGATGGCGACATACATATCAATTTTATGGGGCTCACCGCGAACCCCGCCGCCTATCGTCCAGAATATGTCTTCGACATTTCCAATGGCGTTTACTGAGCTTTCAAGTCGTGCCCCGATTTCCTTGGATGTTCCCAGCCCCGTCCCAATCGGGAGTTCAACCGTTCCCAAAAATTCACTACGATCTGCTTTTGACAGGAAACCGGACGGAATGTGGCTTGCATACCATCCGCCCAAAAACAACGATGCGAAGGCTAAGACGATTATCGGGTAGCGAAACCGGATCGCTTTAAGCACGACCCGGCCATAAATAACGTCGAGCCAATTCCAAAACTTTGAAATGGGTCTAAACGCAGTCGGTATCGCATCTTTTTTAAGGAGGCGTGACGACAGCATTGGCGTCAAGGTCATCGCAACAATCCAAGAGATTGAAACGGAAAATACAATTGCGAGTGCATATTGGAAGAAAAATCGACCAATCAGTCCATCCATAAATACAATCGGAACGAACACGGCCAATGTGGCCACAGTCCCCGCGAGTACAGCCAAAGCAACTTTTCGCGTCCCGTCGAGAGCCGCCTGCATGGGCGGCTTTCCATTTTCAAGCTCGCGGGAGATCGCCTCCACGACAACGATTGCATCATCAACTAACAGCCCTATGGCGACTGTTAACGCTAGCAATGTGATTATGTTGATGGTTACATTGAATAGGTAAAAGACGAAAAACGTCGCAATCAAAGATGTCGGTATAACTATGGCAACAATTAATGTTGCGCGAAAATCGAGGAGAAATACAAAACAAACGAGGACAACCAAGACCATGGCAATTCGTAAATCCACACCAACATCATGTATTGA
This sequence comes from uncultured Hyphomonadaceae bacterium, assembly GCA_913058335.1. Taxonomy (GTDB): domain Bacteria; phylum Pseudomonadota; class Alphaproteobacteria; order Caulobacterales; family Maricaulaceae; genus Litorimonas. Next base: position 40,852 of record CAJXPX010000005.1, on the reverse strand, counting down.
GCTTTCAATAAATTTGGTTGTATCTCGTGTTACAATAATGTCCGTGCCAACCGGGGCTAAGGCGCGGATTGTGCCGAGTTTATTTTTTATTCCGCGTGCGACCGCCACAGCGTTTTGGCCCGATTGTTTTCTAACTTCCAATGCAACACCGCGCTTGCCATTAAGATAAGCCACTGATCGTTCATCCTGTTCTCCGTCCTCAACTCTAGCAATATCGCCTATTTTGACGCTCACGCCATTGGGGCGGTAAGCGACCGGAAGCACTGCAAACTCCGATGGCTCTTTGACCTGAGCCATAGTTTTGATGCCGAACTCCTGTGACAGGCCTGACGTCTCCATTCTGCCGCCAGGATATTCAGCATGCTCGGTCTGGACCGCACGCCGAACATCATCGGCGCTAACTCTAAGAGCCCGCATTTTGTCATTATCGAGCCAAATTCGAATGGAGCGTTCTTGCCCCCCAACAATCTTGACTGAACCGACACCCGCAACGCTCTGTAATTCTTTTTTGGCGACATCATCGGCAAAAGCCGTAATCTCGCGAATGGGGGCTTCGCTCGCGATAACGATTGACATGATGGGGGCTGCATCCGGGTCGGCTTTCTCAACCACTGGCGGATCCACACCCTGCGGCAATTCAGACAGGGCCTGCTGTATTTTATCGCGCACATCTTGGGTTTTCACATCAATATTTGATGATAGAGCGAATTCCACAATGACGCGTGATATGCCCTCTGAGCTAAAGGATTGCATAGATTCAATGCCGTCAATTGTACTTAGTGTGTCTTCGATAATTATCGAAACTTCTGTTTCTATAGTGTTAGGAGACGCCCCTTCGAGTAATGTCGTTACCGAAATATAAGGAAGGTCGATTTCTGGGAACAAATCGATACCGATACGGCCCATTGACATCAATCCCAAGCCCACTAACGCTGCAATAAACATAACGGCAAAAACCGCTCGTTTTACGGAAGTTTCAACAAGCCACATCATGAGTTATTGATTGTAACCTTCATGCCTTTTTGTAGCGGCGTTGAAGAGGACAACACCACAGTATCACTTAAAGCAAGCCCGGAAAGAACTTCGACCTGATTGACATTGATGTCACGCGCGTTGATCGGTTGTCGAACGATAATGTTATCCTGTACTATGTAAACAAAAGGCGTATCCGGGGAGCCTCGGACGGCCCGCCTGGGAATAGTAATTGCTGCGCGCGCGGGAGTCATAATTTCTGCCCGTACCGATTGCCCGGCCTTGACGGCGCAGTCTTTATTTTTAAACGGCATTCTAAATTCAACAGTGCGCGCGACCGGGTCTACCCCGTCATTCAATATAGCTATGGTTGCGGGAATTGGCTCGGATTTGCCATCAACATGAAGATGACCTTCTAATCCTAAAGCCAAATTTCCAATTTCGGACTCCGGGGCAAATAGAATACCCGCTGCAATTTCACATTCTCGGATTTGCACGACGGATGAGTTCCCCAATCCGGAAAATGAGTTGGACATAAAAACGCCTTCATCAATATATCGCGCGGTAATAGACCCGTCGAATGGGGCCCGGACGACGGTATCGCCCAACGCCTGTTTCGCGGTTTGCAATTGCGCTTCTCGAAGTGCCACTTGAGCCATTGCGACTTCTGACTTCGTTTTAACTTCCTCATAATCAACACGCGATACGGCATCCTTATCGATGAGATTTGCGTAACGCTGATACAGTATTTTCGCATTGGTTGATTGCGCGGATGCTATGGTTAGCGTTGCTTTCGCTTCATCGACCTTTCGTTGATAGTCGACCTGTCTTGTTTGAAATAGAGGCTGCCCTTTTTTGACTCGGTCACCGACCTTTACAAATATGCGTTCAACAACACCTGTCGCCAATGCGCCAATATTGCTCGTTTGTTTGGCAGCAATTGTTCCTGACACGACCAATGTCTTAGAGATATCGGACATTTCGGGATGAATTGTCCTCACGACTGCGGTCAAATTTTCTTCAGTTATTTTTGGTAATTCTCCCGTGAGTGCCTCTTCTTCATGAGAAGCGGAGTGACTGCCCGTACAGGATGTTGTCCCGAGGCCGATGATCAAAAGCGCCGTGAACCGAATAAGTAAGTCGGTCGACCAACTTGCGCAGCGATTTGTATGCAATGCTCTGTATTTCATACTGGTAACCTCCGGAAGGGCGGCGCGTATCCTTCAAATTCTTGCTTGTAAATTGTCATGTACAATATATTATGGCTCCATACAATGTTAAAAAAGATGAACTTAATATGGCTTTGAATGCAACAAAATCTATCACTCATGACGCTTTGCGGGACGACCACCGAGTTGATTTTAGTTTCTTGATCAGTGACGTTTCGAGGCTAATGCGCAAGACATTTGACCGGAAAATGATGTTACTGGGATTGACCAGGGCGCAGTGGCACACATTGGTTCACGTCTTGCGAATGGAAGCCCCAACTCAAACTGAACTCGCGGATGTTCTCGATATTAATCGCTCGTCAGCGGGCGGCCTCATAGATCAACTTGAAAAAAGCGGTTTCATTAAACGCATTGCTGATGCCAGTGATCGACGTGTCTGGAGGATTAGCGCGACAAAACTCGGGGAAAAACGCGCTGAGGATATTTCTGCCTACGCAGAAACTTTAGCAAATGAGATATTCGGCGGGATACCAGAGCAAAACCTCGAACAAGCCCGGACAGTCTTACAGACATTACAGGCGAATATGAATGTTTGAGCATACAACGGACTTCCAAAACGGAAATATCGACTGGCGAGAATTTGCGGGTCATTTCTTCAGTGACGCACATCCAATGTTTTCACAGTTTAATGTGAATATCACAGACGTTTCCAAGCAAGGCGTGAAAATGGAAGCGTCACTCGGCCCTGATTTTAAGGCCGACAAAAATAGCCTGTTCTTACATCGCGGCGCGCTAACGCTTCTCCTGGATTCCGCATTCGGTATCGCATTATTCGCACACATAAGGGAATTAATTCCAATCGCAACGATAAATCTTAAAACCGATTATTTGACCCCTGCGAAGTCAGAATCAAAGCTCATCTGCACGGCGTCCTGCTTTGCATTAGACGGAAACATCGCTCGAATGCAGGGCGACATCAGCGACCCTGTGAGCCAAACAGTATTAGCCAAGGCAAGCGCCGCGTTTATGGTCGGATCAAAAGGCCCCTCATTTGCTGCGTCAGGGAGCCTCTAGGAAAGTGCCTCAAAACTCGAAACACAAGCCCATCGACCAGTGGTTGGGAATTAGCCAAATGAAAGACATCGGGGAACACGTCTATTACATGTCACCATCCGAAAAGCATATGGGAAACCCTGCAATAAGGGCCATCCACGGAGGCGTCGTCACCATCTTTATGGAGCGAGTAGCCGAAATCGAATTGTCGGATCGAACCAAATCAGCAATGGCCGCCACCTTAATTAACTCCAATGTCGACTTTCTCCGGTCCGCAAAATTAGAACCACTATTTGGCTCAGCTAAAATCGTAAAACTAGGTCGGCGGCTCGCGGTTATCGACGTCTTAGCATGGCAGGGTAAAATCGATGTCCTTGTCGCGAAAGCTACACTTAGCCTTAAATTATGATCTGTGCTCTTCCCCGATGAGCGCAAAACTTGCCTCCCAGTTTTTCTGGGAGGTCTTTTTCTGTCATAAGACTCTCAAGTAACACTAACCCCAACTGCCTTATTTTGGGTTGTACGACATTTTCATATACACATCGCCCTTGGCAAGCTCTTCCAGCATTTGCTTCATACGTTTTTGCTTCGTTGCATCCCGTTTGGCCCGGATAATCCAACCAAGATAATCGTTCTGTTGATAAGCGGGCCTTGCCTTGAAAGCTTGATAGAGATCGCTTTCCACAAGAGCAACCTCAACATTCTTCGGCATAGGATTGCGGTCTCGTTTTAGGTTTGCGAATTTGTCTTGGGGTGTCATTCTATTGGCACTCACTTAGTTGAGCAATCGGTTCATTTAGTTCAAGCACAAACATATTAAGTCTTAAGGGCAATTGTCCAGACCCTCATTTATGTATCCGTTTGATGTAGGGTTTATTGCACAGGTGTACCTAATTAGGGGATTGAGAAGCCAGGTTGATTACAGTTTCTGGCCTCGGCTCAAAGTCTTATTTTGAGCGAGTTTCACCAAAAGGACGAATTCTTAATCGTCGTGTACGGCCCGATCTTTGATAACTTTGCCAATGCGATTAATGTCCTGCGTGGAAAGAGCTTTAAATTATTCTGGGTTGGGAGCTGCGATATTGGGGTAGGTCTTAATATAGGTTGAAATGATTTGCTGACGTGGCACACCAGAAAACGCTCCATGGTCTTTTACATATTCCATGTGTTGATCATCATTTGCATTAAACTCGTGAAAAAGTGCATCACTGCGACCATCGAATACAAGTGGCTTAACTCCAAATTTTGTACACATTTCCATATTGAATGCTGGTGTAATTTTGTACGAAATCCCATTAAGCCAGAGTTTCACATAACCATGATAGACGAATAAGTCTGTTCCCATTGTTTCACGTAATTTCGGAGTACTTAAATGGTTCCGAACATCAGCAAACCCCACGGCAGCCGGAATACAAGCAGCGCGTAAACAAGCGGTGAGCAAGATAGCTTTCGGAACACAATAAGCATCCGTCCGTGCAACAATTTTGCTGGCCGTAAACCCGTCTTCAGAAAGATCAAACGCAAAGGGATTGTACAACCATTTGTCACGAACAGCGTTAAATAGCGCTATTGCTTTTTGGGTATCGTTGATACTGGCTGGAAACTGAGATAAAGTCTCTTGGACAAAGCAGGTTATTTCAGGTGAATCATGGTCAATATATTTTCCAGAAACAAGGCAATCCTCGGGTGCCGGATCCTTATTAAAGGCGAAAGTGGACATATTTTTCCTTCCATAAACTTGGCAGCTCATTTTTCATAAGACTATGGACGTATCACGCCTTTTTTGGGTCTCATACCTATAAAAGAATTCCACCCGGTATCCGATTAAAACACAAGCGGAAAAACAAAGCCGGTGTCATTCAAAATTGTAGTATTATTACAAGACTTAACACAGAGAATTACAACACTATCCCCCCGCAGAAGACGAAGATGGTCTCAGTAAGCAACCTAACGCAGGGACAAACTGAAAACGAATCACGTTTGATTTTTATGCTAATATTCGCCCCTTAATACTCAAACGGGCCCACGCGCCCTTTCATGTGCCCTTTTACGCGCCCCCTGATGTGCCCTTTTAGAAAAATGAAGGCCCATTAAGTAACTGATTTTATTGTTTTATTTAATTTTAATTGGCTCCTGCTTGCGGAGCCATCGGCCTTTAAGTCATTGTTTTTATTATATTTTTCATACTCCATTTCAATTTTACAAAATTAATTTTCGCCAACAGTATCGTTTATGGTTCGAGTCCGCAATTGTCATAAATTGGCTCCGTTAATGATGGATTCGACGAGTTCGGCTCCGCATTTATCATATAGCAGGGCAAAAACGACGCAGATGCCTCAACCCTTTTCGGGGAACAAACCCGGCATCCAGCGTCCTGCGAGAGCCGCAGGAAATGCCAAGCGCAGCGGCGCGCGCACGCCCGCAGAGGTGAGCACGCCTTTCTCCAGTAAGGCCGATGAGACGCGCCGGGCGTGACGAGGCGTGACGCCTAAAAGCTCCGCAAGTTCGCCGCGCTCAATCTCGCCGCGATAGAGCATAGCATCTAAGACTTGGGTCGATTTAGGCGGCAATTCATCGGCCCTGATTTCTTCCTCGACCCATATGCGGATACGGTCTCGAAGGCGGCCCGGTTGCATGAGGCGTTCCATAAAGTCCACTTGATCAATACAGGTTTGTAGAAAGAAAAATACAAACTTGGCCAATTCTTCTTCACTCAGATTACCCCGGCCATCTAAATCATTACGGCGTGGTTGATCACAGGCTGCGAGATGGCCTTTATAGTCCTTGACATTTCGAGCGAGCCCGCGCGCTATCGACCATAGACCGCCTGTTTCCATAGCATCATGTAAAACGGCATAAGACATAAGCCGCGCGACGCGGCCATTGCCATCTAGAAAAGGATGTATCCATAAAAGGCGGTGATGGGCGGTCGCTGAGGACATAATCGCGTCCACTTTACCACGCGCGGCAAATGCGGTCTCAAACCGTGTCATGAAGTTTGGCACGGCTCCGGGACTGATCGCGACATGCCGCCCGACTTGGACATCACGCAAGCGGTATTCACCAGGAACTACCTTCACCCGCTCGCCCGTATCAGGATACTCCACCCAAAGCAGGTCGTCCGGCAAGAGCGCGCAAAAACGCTCATGGGTTTCTAAGACGCCGCCTCTCGTTAAAGCGCGGTCTTTAAGCCCGCCCTCATCAATCCACTGTTGCACGTGAATATGGGCACGCGCTTCCAATTGCAGGTCGCGCTTTTCAGGGTCCACGCTGTAATCTTCATTCAGTGCCCGCTCAATATCAACAGGATGAGTGTCATGCCCTTCGATCAAATTACTATAATAACAGTTCATCGCGCGCACGAGATTAGAGAGCGCGGAAACAATGGGCAGCGGCAAGCTGCGCTTCAAACCCGTCGATTTAGCCGAAAGCTCGACAGCGAGATCCGCTAACGGCCCATAATGTTTGGACGTGCTGCTAATCAGTAAAGGCTCCATCATGGATGCCGCTTCACCTCTGTCCAAGTCCGCTGCCATGTCCGCTTCTATGTCCTCTTAAATGTCCGATTATTATGCGCCTAAAGCACATATATACAGCACTTTGCCATATTTGACCACATGAAATAGCTATCACCTATGTCCGCATTAACTACTGCCCGTATAACTCCGTTTAATACGGGTTTAGCAGGAAGAAACTCGCTTTCTATATGGCAAATCTCCATCACCAATAGATGGCAAAATCGGTATAGCCATTATAGATTACTAATCAGTGATAATGTGGGCGATTAAAAGTATTCTTGCGACGCCCCATTGAACTCGCACCCCATGGCGGACATTCAGAGAACTGACACAGACTTACCTTTTATCACCTATTATGCCAACACATATTCGATTGTTGGCATCATGATAAGCTCGCTAAAGCTAGCTCCCTATTGTCAGGGCTTCCAATTCATCGCCATCGAAGGTCCGGGCTCGTGCCAAGAAACGACGCTCTCGCCCGTTATCGAGTGAAAACATGCCGCCGCGACCTGGAACAGCGTCTAATATAAGTTGCGTGTGTTTCCAAACTTCGAATTGGCTCCCAGAGATGTAGACCGGAGTACCGCCGACATCGCCAAGCTTTACGTCATGCTCACCAATCTTGAAGTCTCCTTCAGGGTAGCACATTGGGCTTGAGCCGTCACAACATCCCCCGGACTGATGAAAAATAACTTTCGGATGATCTTGCCTAATTTCCGCAATGAGCGAAAGAGCTGCCTCTGTCGCTGTGACTCTTTTGGGTAAATCTGCATTCATTATGCGGTCTCCTTTTGACAAGATAGATACGGCTACCGCGAAATGCCCAAGGCTTGCATCCGGCGATAAAGCGTCGCGCGGCCAATTTTAAGCGCACGTGCGGCGGCGGTTAGGTTTCCGTTAGCCGCGGCTATAGCGCGGCGGATGGCTCTTTGTTCAGCGCCCTCTAGTCCACCTGCCCTGTGATCTATGTTATCAAGGATAGAACCGGCGGGTTGCGGCGTTGTAAAAGAATCATCATTCAAACCGTAGGAATGCCTTGCATGGCGAGTCGCGCCTATGAGCAAATCATCCCGGTCCACAGCGAATAAAACAGCCCCAGTCGCGCCGTCTTGTTTACCGCGCACGATTCGTGCATTGCCAAAGACCTGTTGAAAATGGTCAGATTCTATTTGGTGGGCAAATTGTGTTACAGTTTGAGTCACAAGACTCGCAAAAGGCTCTGATAAATCATTCCTAAATGAGGAAACATCAAGCACAGCCGCTAAACGTCCGGCTGCATCAAAGATTGGCGCGCCCATACAACTCATCACCGTATTACGCGATTGAAAATGTTGGTTTTGATGGATTGTAACAGGCCGCTGATCGACGGCGCATGTCCCTATTCCATTGGTGCCTTCTCGGGCTTCTGACCAAACAAAGCCAGTTGAAAGCCCTGCCGTCTCAAAATCATCAGCATCAGAGGCTGCGTGCCGCTGATCGATTACCACGCCTTCTGCATCTGACAAGAATACGCTACATCCTGCAAGATTGATCGTCGCATGAAGTTTATCCATAGCGGGCTGAGCAATTGACAGCAAGAGCCCAAGCTCTTCCTGGCGCGCCTTAATTTCAGATGAGCCGGACCGTTCTCGGTTTTCAACTGAGTCAGGCTCAAGCCCAAAATAGTTCAGAGACCGACTCCAAGACGCCGCCAAGGGCGACGAAGCCGCCTTGGACGATGATACAGTCTCAATGACGCGATCAGAATGCGTTGCCGCTATATCGCCTCCGAGGTTTCGATCCTTACTCATGTTAAAGACCTTAGCAGATTTATACGGCGTTCGCATCACAGATTTCTCCGGTTCTCGATTAGGTCGCGCACGACCTCCGGTTCAGCCAAGGTGCTTGTGTCGCCAAGATTGGAAAACTCGTTTTCCGCTATCTTGCGCAGTATGCGCCGCATGATTTTTCCAGAACGGGTTTTGGGAAGGTTAGGCGCGAACTGTATAAGGTCTGGTGAAGCAATCGGGCCAATCTCTTTACGGACGTGTAAAACCAGCTCTTTTGTCAAAGCGTCACTCGGCTCAATGCCCGCAATTGGAGTCACGTAAGCGTATATGCCCTGACCTTTGATGTCATGAGGATAGCCGACAACAGCAGCCTCCGCGACGGCGTCATGAGCAACCAGCGAGCTTTCAACTTCTGCTGTTCCCATCCGGTGACCGGAGACATTGATAACATCGTCAACGCGGCCCGTTATCCAGTAGAATCCGTCTGCGTCGCGGCGGCAACCATCACCTGTAAAGTAGGTTCCGGGATAGGTTGAAAAATAAGTATCGATGAACCGCTGATGGTCGCTATAAACCGTGCGCATCTGGCCCGGCCAGCTGTCTGTGATAACAAGGTTGCCTTCGACCGCGCCCGTCTGTTCCTTGCCCTCCGCGTCCACCAGCATGGGTTTAATGCCAAAGAATGGATGGCTCGCAGCGCCGGGCTTCATAGTTGTCACGCCCGGCAGAGGCACCATCATGCTGGCCCCGGTCTCGGTTTGCCAATAGGTATCGACAATCGGACAGCGCGCCTCGCCCACAACATTATAGTACCACTCCCACGCTTCAGGATTAATCGGTTCGCCGACTGTCCCGAGCAAGCGTATGGAAGAGCGGTCGGTAGCCAATACCGGACCTGATCCTTCGCGCATCAAAGCGCGTATCGCCGTTGGCGCTGTGTAAAATAGCGTGACATCATGCTTGTCACACACCTGCCATAAGCGGCTGGCATCTGGATAGGTAGGAACACCTTCAAACATGATTGTGGTCGTGCCGTTCGCCAGAGGCCCATAGACAATATAAGAATGCCCTGTGACCCATCCGACATCCGCCGTGCACCAATAGACATCGTCTTCCTTAAGATCGAAAACGTATTCATGAGTCATAGCGGCCCAAACGAGATAACCGCCAGTTGTATGCAAAACACCCTTGGGCTTTCCCGTCGAACCAGATGTATATAGAATAAATAATGGATCTTCCGCGTTCATGGGCTCGGGCGGGCAGTCATAGGAAACATTTGCCATCTCTTCATGCAGCCAGTAGTCGCGCCCGGCTTTCATCGCGACGCCAGAACCGGTGCGCTCAACAACAAGCATTTTCTCCAAGGTTGCCTCAGCAATTTCGGCGGCGGCGTCAGCATTTTCTTTCAAAGGAATTTTACGGCCGCCGCGCACGCCTTCATCTGCTGTAATTAAAAACTTTGAATCGCAATCAATAATACGCCCCGCGAGGGCCTCCGGGGAAAATCCGCCAAACACAACACTATGCACGGCGCCAATTCTCGCGCAGGCTAACATAGCGTAGGTAGCCTCCAAAACCATCGGCATGTAAATGGTCACGCGGTCGCCTTTTTCAACGCCGAGCTGTGTCAGGACATTTCCGAACTGACAGACGGCTTTATGTAACTGCGCAAAAGTCACGGTCTTGCTGTCGCTTGGGTCATCGCCTTCCCAAATTAAGGCGGGTTTGTTAGCGCGTGTGCTAAGGTGCCGGTCAATACAATTGGCCGTCACGTTCAGCACGCCGTCATAATACCATTGAATATGAAGGTCGTCTTTGTCCCAGCTTACGTCTTTGACCTGCGTATAGGGCTTTATCCAATCGAGACGTTTGCCGTGCTCACCCCAAAACGCCTCCGGGTCAGCGATGGAGGCCGCATACATCTCTTGATAGCGCGCTGCGTTTAAATTGGCCTTGCCCATGAAGGCCTCAGGAACTTGTACATTTTTCATTTCAGTATCAGCCATATTCAATTCCCATATTCTCTCAAACGTCCAAAAAGCCCTCCAATCTTACCAAACTATTCGGCAAGATTGGAGGCAGGCGAGAACGAAGCTAAAAAGACGCTGTGAACCCGGCAACGATGCGCGAGTCGGCAGTGCCGCCAGAATTTTTAATGTCCGTATCGATATAGCGGACATCGAGACCGAGATTATCCGCCACGGCATAGGTGAGCCCGGCGTTCCATGTCATATAGCTGGCATCGTCATCATCTAGAAACTGGCGAGCAAGCGTCCCGGACGCACTCAATTTTTTAGCTACCGGAATGCTCCCGTTGAATTCTAAATATGTCGCAGATTCCTCTGTCGCAAAGAAATCATTTGTCCAATGAACGACGGCACCAACAGAGGCTTTTCCGAGGGTCGTTGAAAGCCCGGCTTTTAACTCTGTCGTATCGAGGTCGATCCCGTCAGGCGCGTCGATATAGCCGTAACGCACAACAGTGAGGTCTAGCCTTACATTGCTGCCAATATCGCCGCCCCAGCCGGCCCACATATCATATTCTGTATTGATGCCGAGAAAGTCGACATTCTCTGCGCCGACTCCGGCGTAGAAGCCATTATAAGCAGCGGAAACAGATCCGAAAATCGCAGGGTCACCGCCTGATTGCTCGACGCCGCGCCAAACATATTCTGTGGCCCCTGTTAAACTCGCCGAGAATGACAGTCCGTCTTTTGCAAGAGTAGAGGCTTCAGGTCCGTCCTCCGCAAGAGCCGTACCTCCACTTAAACAGACCAAACCAAAGACAGCGGCAGATATTTTTACCGTATTTATTACTTTATTATTTTGCATGGGAAATCTCCTATCCTCCCTTATTTCAACAATCCCGCCTGGAGTGTTGGGCTAAGAGCAGGGCATATAAATACCGCGCATAGCCGTTCGGTTTGCCGCTCATTTTACGGCGGCAATACCGAATAGAGACCGTTTCCCGCGCTAGCAGGAAACGGGGATGATAAGCTTAGAAGAAGCCCAGTTTTTGCGGAGCGTATGAGACCAACATATTCTTAGTCTGCTGATAATGGTCCAGCATTTTCAGGTGGTTCTCCCGTCCAATGCCGGACTGTTTATACCCGCCAAACGCAGCATGGGCCGGATAGGCGTGGTAGCAGTTCGTCCAAACACGGCCCGCCTGAACATTGCGGCCAAAGCGGTAACATGTATTTGCGTCGCGGGACCACACGCCTGCTCCAAGGCCGTAGAGTGTGTCATTTGCGATTTCGAGCGCGTCATCATCGTCTTTGAATGTCGTGACAGAGACCACAGGCCCAAAGATTTCTTCTTGGAACACCCGCATTTTATTGTGGCCTTCAAGAACGGTTGGATTGACGTAATAGCCCTCAGACAGCTCGCCACCCAAATCAGCCGCATCGCCGCCAATGAGGACTTTCGCGCCCTCTTGCCGTCCAATATCAAAATAGGACATGATCTTCTCTTTTTGCTCCGATGAAGCCTGAGCGCCCAGCATGGTCGCCGGATCAAGCGGGTTGCCCTGCACAATGGCCCCGACCCGTTTCAAGACCCGCTCCATGAACTCATCATAGATGGACTCGTGAACAAGGGCCCGGGATGGACAGGTGCAAACCTCGCCTTGATTAAGAGCGAACATCACAAAGCCTTCAATCGCCTTGTCGAGATAATCATCGTCTTCGCGCATAACGTCTTTGAAGAAGATGTTTGGTGATTTACCGCCAAGTTCCAATGTGACCGGGATGATATTTTCCGACGCATATTGCATGATGAGGCGGCCCGTTGTTGTCTCGCCTGTAAACGCAATTTTGGCGATACGGTTACTGGAGGCGAGCGGTTTACCTGCCTCAAGGCCAAATCCATTGACGATATTGAGCACGCCATCGGGGAGGATATCGCCAATGAGCTCTGCCCAAACCAGAATACTGGCCGGGGTTTGCTCGGCAGGTTTCAAGACAACGCAATTGCCCGCCGCAAGCGCGGGTGCCAGTTTCCATGTCGCCATGAGAAGTGGGAAGTTCCACGGAATGATTTGACCGACAACGCCAAGCGGTTCGTGGAAGTGATAAGCGACAGTGTCATTGTCAATTTCGCTGATGCCGCCTTCTTGTGCGCGAATGCATCCGGCGAAATAGCGGAAATGGTCAATGGCCAGCGGCAAGTCCGCCGCCATAGTCTCGCGGATGGGTTTGCCATTATCCCACGTCTCAGCAGTCGCGAGCAAATCGAGATTTTCTTCCATGCGGTCCGCAATTCGGTGCAGCATCAAGGCCCGCTCAGCAACGGAGGTTTTGCCCCAAGCATCTTTTGCGGCGTGAGCGGCATCGAGCGCGGCATTTATATCGTCGGCGTCAGAGCGCGCGATTTCACATATTTTCTTACCCGTCACAGGGGACGGATTGTCAAAATACCGCCCAGCTTTAGGCGGAGTAAATTTCCCACCAATAAAATTGTCATACCGTTTTTTAAACGGAGGTTTCATTACGATTAGATTTGATTGTACAGGATCGGCTTCGGCCATCTGAGATTCCCCTATGTTGTTTACGCACCACTTGTTGCAGCGTCTAACCGAAAGCTTGCACAGTCGCGGCTTGTAAAAAAGGTAGGAGAATTAACAATGTAGACAAAGTGTCTCATTATTGAGACAGTTGCGAGACAAAAAAATATGACACAATGCTGAGGCTAGAGTGCGTAACCTCCTATCAAACAATAGCAATGCTACAGTCCCATCAGTAGTTCAACTCAAGTCATGGTCTCCGAAGACCTATGCTATTCCCTCGCCGAAGACGAATATGGTCTCAGTAAGCAACCTAACGCAGGGGAAAACTGAAAACGAATCACGTTTGATTTTTTTGTTAATATTCGCACCTTAGTTTTCAAACGGGCCAACGTGTCCTTTCATGTGCCCTTTTACGCGCCCCCTCATGTGCCCTTTTTGAAAAATGAAGGCGCATTAAGTAACTGATTTTATTGCTTTATTTAATTTTTATTGGCTCCTGCTTGCGGACTCGAACCTTTATTTGTTCAAAATCCCATATTCGCGGCTTCATATCAGACATACTTCCGAGAACAGCTTGCTTAGCTTAGCTTCAAAGAACCTATCACTCCATACGCTTAAAGACTCTGCCTCTACCGGACGTAAAAACCTAAGAACATCCCGCTTGGTATTTTCCCAATCAATTTCTTTAATCCGCTTAGCCAGTGTGCTTTCAAGCCAGTCCTTTTCAATGCTAAGGCTCTCATCACCAGACCACGGCCCAAACTGGCGTAAAGCGGCTTCGAGATGCGGCAAGTTTGGAAAATGCCCTTGCGCCACATACCAAGCGAAATCATACCAGTCCCTGCCCTTCACATATTCACGGCACAAAAGGGCATGGATTTTGAGTGCAAAATTTGAGGACAAGTCCTGATGACGAACTTCATAATCTACCGGAAAATCCAAAAAGGTAAAAGCCTCGCCCGAATACGCAGGCGGCTCGACATCAATTTCCAGTTTGATTTTGAGTTTCTTCCGAGCGTCACTTCGGCCGAAAGACAAATCCAACTGATTGGCAACCGAGCTATCCTTGATAACAGCATTTCGGATACGTTTATCCATTTGCGCTTTCGAGACAGTTTCAGGATTTAAGCCATATTCTTCGAACGTAGCTGTCAGCACTTTCAAATACGGGGCCCAATCAAATTTGAGATCTGGCTCACGGAGCAAGAAGTCGAGGTCTTCGGAAAATCGAGGCAATTTGTGTAAAATACGCAGGCTTGTGCCGCCTTGAAAAACGGCAACATCAAAAAACTTGGCGCGCCAAAGCCCGTAAAGCGCAATCTCTTGAATGATTTCTTTCGTTGCGTTTTCTTCCTCAACAGCGTTTGCCACCTGATACTTTGAAAGCCTCGCTTGAATAATATCGTTCATGCCGCACCTACATTCTGAATAGATGAACTCTTCGATCCTAATTCGAAAATGGCGGCTTCAAAATCGGTCAGGAATTCATTGGCAGTTTTATGCTTGTAAACGGTTTTAAGAGCGTCGAAATCCGCACCGCTGAGCGTTAAAAGGTTAGAGTGTTCAATACGCAACCCCGTTTCAACCCAACTCATGCCTCCCCAGTTCTGCTTACGATAGGCCACAATATCCATCAGGGCTCTTAGTGGTGATGCAATAAGGGCCGGTTGCTCACTCAAGACGTGGCGCTCCACGCCTGAAAGGAAGCCTGACTTATGAAGCGCCAGAGGATTGAATTCAAATCGTCCAAAGTGTTCATGGTCAACCTGTTGAGACTTTCGTCCGGGCGTGACGCTCACGGTCGTATAGACGGCTTCGGGAATCCAGCCATGAAACGCTAATGCTGTTTCCATTGAAATGTAGCTGCCGAACACCAGGGCCTGCGCCAGAGCATAGGGGTGGACAGGGTTTGTCCTATGCCGTTCTGAGAGTGCATAATAGCCTCGTTTGACCCGAATAAGATCACCGGACTTCAAGGCGCGTTTGACCTGACCATAACGCCGATCATCGCTTCCGCCCAAGATACGCGCTAATTGCCGATCGTTTAAGATACGGTTTGCATATCCGGCGTCAATAACAAGTGAAACCAATGCACTCATAAAATTCTATATACTGTCACATTATGACAGTTACAAGAACTTTTATTCGCATTTCTGATCAATACCCAAGCCCTGAATACGTCCCTGATTTACACCAAAATACACCTAATTTCACGCTCAAAACTTTTTCGCACTGCACACAAATTGCACACGCGGGCGTCTAAGTCATTGTTTTCATTAGATAGTCGCTCCAATCCATCATGGGCGCAACACTCACCTTAAATTGTTGATTCTTTAGAATAAAAGTTCTCATAAAAGAGGGTTGTTCAAGGATAAGGCCTAATAAATCTAACATCTACAGGATTTTAAATCCATTGTGGCTTAAGGGCACAGTAGAATGACTAAACTAAAAATAACCAAGTATAAAAGCAAGTCATGCAAATGAGTTGACCAGAAAAGGCTCTGTCACCTGATTTTACAAGAGGTGACACATATAATGAACCAATTCGAATTTCACAAAACTGGGCGCAATGGTTTTTCCAACTCTTAAAATATTAGGTCATGCCTTGGCTATATTTTTAAGGGTTATCCGATACCCTATATCACTTTATGCATGATTCACATCATCCGTAATATTTCAACTGCACCAAATATAGACAGGTCAACATTATTTGCTGCGATTGCATCAATGACATACAAATTTTACGCGGGGTTTAGTAAAACATCCAAAAGCTATAAGAGAATGACTTTTAGGCTTTAATCAAAGTAAAGGCACAAGTAGGGAGAAAAGTTATCTATTTTAGCTACTCACCTTTTAAATAAGATATGTTGCCAGCATATATTGCTTGTGTTTTGGACACTTCCAAAGACATTTCAGAGGGCACTCCTGCATCTGCGACAGTCTTTGCCACTTCGCGCATTTCCGCGGCACGTCTTTGACCATGCAAGGCAACTCGGCCGAACCAATAGTCAGCGCGGTCTCTATCCCACCCCATTTCCGGAAAGCTTGAGTGAAGGGAAGCTAAAACATCAGATTCGACGCCAAAATACCGAGCGGTCGATAAACATTCGATTGTCAGGGCTTCCATCCCTTTAATCATAATTGATCGGCACATTTTAATAGCTGCGGCGTGACCTACATCCGCTCCGACAGATTTCGCATTAAAGCCAAGCACCTTTAATAAGTCGGTGATTTCGTTTGAATTTGGGTGAGCTACCAATAAAGGAACTGACATTCTTTTGGGGTGGACAGGCGCCATAATCGCGACATCAATCAAAGAAGGAATTAATTCCGCGTTTAATTGTTTCGTTTTTGGTGCAACAGAGTTCATTTCCAAATAAGGTTGACCGGCGCTAATAAATGGTGCGGCAGATTGTGCCGCTATCGAAGATTGATCCGCTGTTACTAAGGAGAGAATTAATTCCGCGTCGACCAAAACAGCCTCTTGGGATGACGATAAGGTCACTCCTAGTGTAGTGGCCGCCTTCTGCATGGCATCGGTAATGTTGATATCGTAAGCATAGATGTCTGCTCTGGCCCGTAAGCCTTCAGCAAACATCTGGCCGGCCTCACCAAACCCAATCAATGCAATTTTCATGGAAAAACTTTCCCTTCCATCAACTTGTTTGCGGTGCGGATAAGCGCAGTGCGTATCACTTTGTCGCCTAACCATTCAAGTTCAACTGTAAGAGCTCCAGTAGGATGCTCGACATCAACGCGGCATGGATTAATATTTTCGAATTCCGCGATTTCATATGCAACGCTCCCCTCTATCATACAGGCGGCCGCATCAGACGCAGCGGCGAGGACTCCAACCGCTTCGTGTAGGCGGTGCGGAATAAAAGTGCGGGTTGTTATTATGCCGCCCTGTTTTGGAGGTGAAACCAAACACATTTTTGGAATTGTTTTATCTTCAACATTACCCAAATTCATCATAGGCCCAGCTTGCAATCTTATGGCTTCAATCGCCGATTTCAAACGAACATTGGATTCTAACTCCGAAGGTGTTTCATATCCTGAAATTCCAAAGTCAATCGCTCTCATTAAGACACTCGGCATGCCATTATCAATCAATGTGCACGCTATACCGTCAATTTCATCCTGAGGATTCCCTGTCGGCAGTAATGCACCACATTGTGCCCCCGCTGTACCAAAATAATTTTGAATCACAGCAGCATGAGTTCCTGGCACACCATCAATCCTGGTCTCTCCCTGATAGGTGATCATACCCTCTGGCGTAATTAGGCTTAAATCCGCGCGACTTTGCGAATTGGTCATATAAACCCGCACAGTGGTCTCCGAACTCTTCGTTTTGACGAGGCCTTTTTCCAAGGCAAAGGGACCAACAGCAGCAAGCAAATTACCACAATTTTGGCTGTCTGAGACCTTATCAGAATCCGGACTTACTTGGATAAAATAATAATCTACATCGCAGTCTTCGCGATCCGAGGGCGAAATAATCGCAACCTTACTAGTTAAGGGATGTCCGCCGCCGACCCCATCAATTTGTCGTGGGTCGGGCGACCCCATGACCTTAAGCAAGACCGCATCTCTTTTGACAGGGTCATCGGGTAAATCGGAGGCAAGGAAAAAGGCGCCCTTCGACGTCCCCCCGCGCATTAGCATACAAGGAATCCCCACCATAATTATGCCTCTACCTTATGTCCCGGCCAATATAGTTTCATTGGATTTTCAACCAATAATTTGTGTTGTAAAGAAGCCGTCCGGGCGATGTGTGGAATACGATCTACTAGTTCCCCGTCATCTGGAGTATGCGTTTTCATGTTTGGATGTGGCCAGTCCGTACCCCACAATACCCGAGAGGGAAAATGTTCAACTAAAGTTCGTGCAAAGGGCACAACATCCTCATAAGGCGGGCCTGTAATAGAGAGACGTTCAGGACAGGATACTTTCACCCAAAAATTCGGGTTATCTGACATGAGCTTTATAAATTTTTCGAATTGTGGATGTTCAGCCGTTAACGCGACATCAGGGCAAGCCATATGATCAATTACAACAAGTGTTGGGATTTGCGTCAAAAACGCTTCCAGCTCATCAATCTCGTCTGCCTCAAAATAAACAACACAATGCCATCCCATTTTGGCAACGCGTTTTGCGATAGTCAAATAGACTGATTTCGGTGTCGGATCGACTAAACGTTTGAGAAAATTAAATCTGACACCGCGAACGCCGACTTCATCTAATGCTCGAAGCTCCTCATCAGAAATATCAGGAGAGACAATCGCAACGCCGCGTGCATTGTCCCCTGCTTTCTTCAAACAATCGACCATAGCGTCATTATTCGTGCCGTGACAGCTCGCCTGGACAAGCACATTTTTTTCAAAGCCCAAATGGTCTCGCAACGCAAAAAGTTTTTCAGCAGGCGCATCATAAGGCGTGTATTTACGGCTAGAAGAATACGGAAATTTCACTGATGGACCAAAAACATGGCAATGCGCGTCTACTGCGCCGGGCGGCGGAGTAAATGCCGGCTTACGCGGCGCTTGATGCACATCTCGCGCGCCCTTAGAAGGAATCTGTGGCGTATTCATCAGATGTACTTTAATCCCTTTTTCGCCAAGTCTTCGCGCATGCCATAAACATCAAGGCCGAGTTCACCTGCCAAAAATTTGGCCCGGTTACGGGCTTCTTTCTCTTCACGTGCAATAGCACCTGCTTTTACATCCGCAGCAGTGCTGTGCGGCACGACGCAAACACCGTCATCATCAGCAATAATAACATCGCCCGGATTTACAGATTGTCCCGCGCAAACTATCGGGATGTTTACCGATCCCAATGTTTCTTTAACGGTTCCCGTACCGTGAATATATTTGCTCCAAACAGGAAAACCCATTTCCTTCAAATCTACAACATCGCGGCAGCCGCCTTCAATAATCAGTCCGCGTACGCCGCGCTGTAACAAGGAGGTCGCAAATAGATCCCCGAAATATCCGGCATCAGATTCTGAAGTCGGAGAAATAACGAGAATATCACCTTCTTGGCACTGCTCAACAACGACATGAATCATCCAATTATCTGCAGGCGGAATAGAAACAGTTACGGCATTTCCTGCTACGCGAGCACCTGGGTAAATCGGGCGCATATAAGGTTTCATACAGCCAGTACGACCTTGCGCTTCTGACACAGTCGAGACTCCCGATTGAGCAAGACGGTCCACAATATCCAATGGCACACGTTCAATGTTTTGAACAACAACACCTGTGGGCGTAGCATGAGACATCTTAAAGGCCTTTCGCTTTTAATTGGGCATCAAGACGCGGATAAACACGCCGAGCATTTCCTTCGAAAATTTGCTCTCTGTCCTCGGAAGATAGGCCAAGATTTTCGACATAAAGTTTCGTATCGTCAAAATATTCTCCGGTTTGAGGATCAATTCCGCGCACAGCACCAATCATTTCCGAGGCAAATAAAATGTTCTTTTTATCAATGACTTCAAACAATAAATTAATGCCTGGTTGATGATAAACACAGGTATCAAAATAAACATTTTTCATAACATGTTCATTCAGCGGCGGAATTTTTAACATATCTGCCAGGCCGCGATACCGCCCCCAGTGATAAGGCACAGCGCCGCCGCCATGCGGAATAATAAACCGAAGGTCCGGGAAGTCTTTAAACAAATCTCCGGTCATCAAATTCATGAAGGCATTCGTGTCTGCCGCCATATAATATGACCCCGTTGCATGAAGACAATCATTACAGGATCCTGATACATGGATCATAGCAGGAACATCTAGTTCAACCAATTTTTCGTAGAGAGGAAACCAATATTTATCGGTCAAAGGCGGAGCAGAAAAGTGTCCTCCGCTTGGGTCGGGGTTCAGATTGCAGGAAACAAAACCGAGCTCATTCACGCAGCGTTCCAGCTCGGCAATCGCATCATCTAGTGGGGCTGGTTTTCCGTTTTCAATGCGCTGCGGGAGCATACACCCGCCAATAAAATAATCTGGAAATAAATCGACGACGCGCTTTATCATATTATTACAGGCGACTGACCAGTCATTGACCGTTTCCCGGTCACCGATATGTGGCTCCATGGCCGATGCGCGGGGGCTAAAAATAGTCATATCTGCGCCGCGCTCTTTTAAGAGCTTTAATTGGTTATTTTCGATTATCTCGCGCAAACTTTCATCCGAGTACACTGGCAATGCTGGACGCGGAAGACTCGGATCTTTGAGCCGCGCTTTCTGAGCAGCGCGAAAATCGAGATGCTCTTGAGGCACTAAGGTTTGATGACCATGGATATCAATGACTAACACGCGTCGAACTCCTCAGTATCAATCGCTGCTCGCAACTTTTCAGGATAACGATGGCCAGAAACAGAAGTATTATTAACTATTTCGCCGGCCTGTTTAAGTAAGTCTGACGGAACCTCGATCGACAAAGTTGCCAGATTCTCTTCAAGATGATCCAGATTAGCCGTCCCAGGGATAACATGCACATGTGATCCTTGATTTAAAACCCACGCCAAAGATAATTGTGCCGGCGTTATGTTTGCTTTACGAGCAAGAGCTTCAAAACGGTCCATTAGCCCTCGATTTTTTGGCCAATTGTCTTCATTAAAACGCGGATGTTTTACGCGTAGATCCCGTTTATCTAAACGCGTCGCGTCATCTAAACCTTTAGCCAAGACGCCGCGTCCTAATGGAGAAAAGGCAATAAAGGCAGTTTTTAATTTTTTACACGCCTCTAGCACCGCAATTTCCGGATTACGCGTCCATAAGGAATATTCTGATTGCATAGCCGCAATCGGGTGCTCTGCGGCCGCTTTACCAAGTGTTTCAGCACTCATTTCGGACAAGCCAATAGCGCCAATTTTGCCTTCAGATTTCAAATCCGCGAGTGTACCGACAGATTCTTCGATCGGCACATCTTTGTCACGTCTATGTAGATAATAAAGATCAATAAAATCAACATTCAGAGTTTTAAGACTCGTTTCAACAGCCCGCCTAATTGTGGCAGGTTTGCAATCAATAGATCGCTTTGGACCTTCAGCCTCGATTCCACATTTAGACGCGAGGAAGACCTCATCGCGGCGAGATTTCAATACCCGCGATAATAGAGCTTCATTATGGCCTAACCCATAGAGTCGCGCAGTGTCCAGATGAGCAACTCCAAGATCGATCGCTTTATTTAAAAGCCGAATGCCTTCCTCTTCTGACGGCAAAGGATAATAAGCTTGGCTAAGTGACATACACCCTAACCCAATCGGGTTAAGGGGCGTTCCTGATAATGTTCTCGATGAATCTATCATGCCAAACTTACTGCATGCCTTCTTCAAGGTTATAGAGAACCTCATAGCAAGGTAATACCTTAGCAACAGAAGAGTTTGGCTCGCGGCCTTCGCGAATGGCCGAAATAAACTCTCTATCCTGTAGCTCAATGCCGTTCATTGATACGGCTACTTTAGAAACATCAATCACTTTATCGCGCCCTGTAATGAGGTCGTCATAGCGGGCTAAATAAGTTCCTGTGTCCCCAATATAACGGAAAAATGTACCCAGCGGTCCATCATTGTTGAACGATAGGGAAAGAGTGCAAAGTTTGCCCGTTTCAGTTTTCAGTTGAATAGACATATCCATCGCAATATTTAAATCCGGATGATGGGGGCCTTCAACAGCCTGAGCGACAACAACTTTTTCTCCGGTCTGATATTGGAATAGATCAACTGTATGAGCCGCATGATGCCAAAGTAAATGATCCGTCCAGCTACGCGGTTCGCCTTTGGCATTTGTATTAGTACGGCGGAAGAAAAATGTCTGAACATCCATTTGCTGGATGTTAAATTCCCCCTCTTTGATTTTATTGTGAACCCACTGATGAGAAGGGTTAAAACGTCGTGTATGACCGACCATGCAGACCAGGCCAGTTTCTTTTTGCTTCGCTAAAACAGATTGAGCATCTGACCAATTATCTGCAAGCGGAATTTCGACTTCCACATGTTTACCGGCGTCCATACAGGCAATCGCCTGGGATGCATGCATAGATGTAGGCGTACAGAGAATAACAGCGTCCACTTCTTCCATTGCTAATGTTTCGGATAGATCCGTAGTCACATGCCCCACATCAAACTTTTCTGCCAAGGCCTTGGTTTTCTCTAAAGTTCGGCCAACCAAACTCACGACTTCTACATCGTCAATGTTCTTCAACCCGTTCAGGTGTTTTTCTCCGAAAGCGCCTCCGCCTGCGAGTGCAATTTTCATTTCGCGTTCTCCAATACTATGTGTCCCAGAGCCGTGTTTGATGTCGGAACGTGGTAGGCTCTGTGTAATTCTTTTATAGAGGCACCAAGCGCCCCGCGCATAATAAGCCACATCACAAGTTCAATGCCTTCTGAACCTGCTTCCCGCAGATATTCAATATGTGGGAGGTAGCGTAAACGTTCCGGATTTTGCGTTAAATCGTCTAAAAATGCAGTATCAAATTCCCTATTGATCAGACCTGCACGCGGCCCTTGTAATTGGTGGGACATACCGCCAGTGCCCCATATTTGAACATTTAAATCTTCTGGAAAACTTTCAACGGCGCGCGCAATGGCTTCTCCGAGCATCCAGCACCGGTTTCCAGACGGAACAGGATAGGTTACAACATTCACGGCCAAAGGAATGACTTTAACAGGCCACTCTCTAGGCTGATCAAAAACGGCTGATAATGGAACCGTCAATCCATGGTCGACGTCCATTTTGTTTATGATTGTCATATCAAAATCATCCAAAATGAGGCTTTGGGCAATATGCCATGCTAACTTGGAATGATTTTTGACATTTGGAACAGGACGAGGCCCCCACCCCTCATCGGCGGGCTGATAACTCTCTCCGCAACCAATGGCGAATGTCGGAATAAGATCCATGTCAAAAGCTGAGGCGTGGTCATTATAAACCAAAACTACGACATCCGGCTTGTTCTCAGGTTTTTTGATCCAATCCCTCACCCAATCATAAGCCTCTAAAACGGGTTTGAAGTAGGGGTCGTCCCCCTTATCTTGATCAATCGCCACTCCAATTAAGGGGACATGTGATGTGCCGATACCGGCGGTCAAACGAGCCATTTTTATCGCCCTTCCCGAATCGACCGGACACCGTCGGGGGAACGCCCCCCGGCATTCATCATGGCGGTATAATCCTCAACGCTCATACCCGTCATCGTTGAAACAGCTTGAACAAATGACAATCCGTCAGTTGAAAATACTTTAGCAAGAAAATAAATATTGCCCCCCAACTCAAGAAGTAAATTATAGTCTCGCGCCAAAACAGCGGCCTTTTGCTGATCCGTCATATCCCAAGCTTTTAGATAAGCTTTCTCATCCGTGCGCCACGCCTCCCGATTCTCAGGCTTCATTAAAGACATGCAAAACTGATTGAGCCAATAACCTTGGCGCGCACGTTCAGTCGTATAGATTCGCGTACCCGGAATATCTTCCAATTCTGCGAGATAGTCTTGAATGTCTTGCCGCATGGGCTGATCCCTCATGTGTCTTAAGTGTTTGGCGTCAAAAATAAGTAGGCTTCTGACCGCCTCTGAAAAATAATTGTCGCCGCCATTCTATCTGCGTCCTAAGACCTCATGACTTATGGCGCCGACGTCATCTATTTTCACTTTGAAAGCACTCGCTAATCGACCTGCTTGAGCAATTCCCGGGCAATCGTATTGCGCTGAATTTCTGATGACCCTTCGTAAATACGTGTAATCCGAATATCACGATACAACCTCTCGATTGCGTAGCCACGGCAATATCCGGCGCCGCCAAATATTTGCAAGGCCGAATCGACAGTTCGGCTGCCGGCTTCCGTTGCAAAAAGCTTAGCCATAGACGCATATTCGCGGCGGCCTTGCCCTTGGTCATACTGCCAACAGGCCTCTAACAACATGAGCCTCGCGGCCCGCATATCAGTAGCCATATTAGCCAGATAATGTCGGATAGCTTGAAAATCAGCGATCACACCTCCGAATGCCGGACGAATACTGGCCTGCTCCAAGGCTAGCTCTAGGGCGTATTCACCCATACCAACCGCTGTCGCGCCCACATTCAAACGACCTTCATTTAAGCCCTCAAGCGCATAATGAAATGCTTTACCCTCTTCCCCCATCAAAGCATCTGCCGGGACTTGACAGTCATTAAAAGATAACTCGAAAACGCCTGGAGTTGCTGTCCCCATCAAAGGAATAACTCCATCAACAGAATAACCAGCTGTCTCGCTGTTCATAAGAAAAGCCGACATACCACCGCGTGCGCCTGCGCTCTTATCCGTGTAAGCATAGACGATTATTTCTTTCGCCTTGCTTCCATTAGAAATATAAGTTTTGCTACCGTTAATCACCCAACCGTCGTCATTTCTGACAGCCGTAGTGCGCAAGGACGCTAGGTCGGACCCGCAATGTGGTTCAGTCAAAGCAAAAGCAATGGGGATTTCACCGCTGACCATGCCCGGAACAATACGGGCTTTTTGCTCTTCACTCGCATGATTGAGAATATTTTTAGCTCCAGGCCCCATCAATGGGCGAAGCTCTGTCCAGAATTGAGGCGGCAGGCGGGCAAGTTCAATTTGCACTACGCACTGCATCAAAGCCCCCTGGTTCAAACCACCATATTCTTCTGGGAAAGGAAGCGCAAAATAGCCGTTCTCTATGAGTGTTTGGCGGACAATCGGCGGGACAACACCTGTGTCCTGAAATTCTTTTTCATATTGCAAGAGATCTTTCACTATCGCCTTCGTAACGTCTCTAAACTCTCTTACATCATCGGGTAACTCAAAATCCACGCGCTTTCCTCCATATTATTCAAACTTAGCACTTCGATTTCTTCTGCGAATTGTGCTTAAGATGCTTTAGACGTAAATAACCTCACATTTACAAGGGATACGGTCCATTTAGAAACCCGCATGAGCTATTCATTTTTCGGTAAATAGAATTCGCACTCATCCAATGTTCGTGGTACTGTTTTCAATTATTACCAGCAATAGTTTATAAAACGCAGAGATCTTATTAACCGTGAACGTCGAGCCCTATGATTTTAACTTACGTCATTTGCGGGCCATATCCGCGATTCACAATCATGGGAGCATTAGCGCCGCGGCCAAAGTCGTCAACCTGTCTCAACCCGCACTGACACAAGGCATTGCCAAGATCGAAAAACAACTTGGTTATTCTCTTTTTGAACGGCGGTCACGCGGAATGGTCGTGACACCAACAGGTCATATCTTGGTATTACGTATTGAAGCGGCTATCAAACATCTCGCACGGGGCGCAAAAGGGTTGAACAAAGCATTTCAGCATCCAGACCGCCTCATTACGATGACGCAAATACGCGCTTTTATTGCGACAGCGGATGCAGGTAGCTTCATTGCAGCAGCAAGAATGACAGGCCTTTCGCAAACAGCGATCCACCGCGCGGTAGGGGATTTGGAATATGTCGCAGGTCTCAAGCTTATTGAGCGGCGAGGACAAGGACTTTGGCTTAACAATTACGGGAAAAAGCTCGCCCTAGGTGCGCGTCTGGCAGTTGCCGAATTAAACGCGGCCATTTCTGATATTGGCTTGGAAGTGGACGGCGAAACAATTTCTATTGGCGCGTCTCCCCTCTCCCGTACTTTTTTAGTTCCGGCTGCTATGGCAAAGTTAATTGACCAAGAACCTAAAGCAAGAATAAATATAGTAGAAGGCAGCTGGCGCGAGCTAACAGAGTCTTTACGCGAAGGCGTTATAGATATGATTGTCGGAGCTGTTCGGCCATCTGACATTGCAGATCTCGACCAAATTCCTCTTTATGAAGACCGCTTGGTCATCGCAGCAGGCAAACAGCATCCTCTTGCAGGGACGAAAGACCCCTCAATCGACATGTTATCGCAATACCCTTGGATCGTGGGGCCCGCAAACTCCCCACTTCGGGCCCATTGGGAAAGATTATTTAAAGGACACAAGCTCCCTCCAAGCCCAATAGATTGTGGTTCTGTTATGATTATTGGGCGTTTATTAACGGACGGAAACTACCTAACTCTTCTCTCTCCGGATCAGGTCGCCCTTCAAATCAGAAGCGGCCTACTGGTCCAAATTGGCGAGCAACTTGACGATACAGCTCGGATCATCGGCGTTTCCACCAGAAAAGGTTGGAGACCCACAATTTTACAACGTCAGTTCACGACAATACTAACGAACGTCGCCTCAACTATGAAGTCTCCAGAAAGTTTAGGAACGGAAATTTATCCGAATTGGCGGTAAGCCTCACTGAATTTGAACTTTGGGGTTTAATCCAAATCTATCCAAACTGCCTTAGTTTCCAAATAATCGTCAATATGATGAGGCCCGGACTCTCGTCCGAAGCCACTCATTTTATAACCGCCAAACGGGACGTTTGGATCAAGCATTTGATAACAGTTTATCCAGACTGAACCAGCCCGTATTCCACGAGACATCCGATGCGCCGTAGCCAAGTCTCGTGTCCAGACCGCACTGGCGAGTCCAAAATTAGTGTTGTTCGCGCGCTCAATAACTTCCTCAATAGTGTCAAAACGCAAAGCCGATAAAACAGGCCCGAAAATTTCCTCCCGTGCGATAACCATGTCGTCTTCGACATCGCCAAAAATTGTCGGTTCAACAAAATTTCCGTTTTCAAATCCATTAGACGTCATCCGATGACCTCCCGCGAGTAATTTCGCGGATGAGTTCTTTGCACCTTCAATATAACCCATGATTTTATCAAGCTGCAGTTTCGAAACGACGGGACCGAAATGTGTATCAGAGTCCAAGGGATCTCCCACAATCAAAGTTTTTGTGTGCGCGACTAATTTCTCCATAAATTCATCATAGATTTCAGATTGGACAAAAAGGCGCGTCCCAGCACTACAAATCTGGCCACTATTTGCAAAAACAGCGCGCGCCGCCGCGGGAACGGCTTTGTCCAAATTGGCATCAGCAAACACGATATTGGGTGATTTTCCGCCTAATTCAACGCTCACCCGCTTCATGCTAGTCGCGGCGGCCTGCATTATTTTAACTCCAACGCCAGTCGAACCCGTAAAAGCGATTTTGTCGACATCAGGATGATTGGACAGTGCGGCGCCCGCCGCACCGTGACCTGTTACAACATTTATAACCCCATCGGGAACACCGGCCTCGGAACACATTTCCGCAAATAATAAGGCAGACAGAGATGTTTCTTCCGACGGTTTCATTATCATTGTACAGCCCGACGCCAAAACAGGCCCCGCTTTCCACACGCTCATTCCCGCAGGGCCATTCCATGGGTTGATTGCTGCGACAACACCAATCGGCTCTTTCAATGTATGGCTGATCACATCTCCGGGCGCTGAGTTACTTAGCGTGTCGCCACGCACTAAAGGAATCTGGCCTGCGTAATAGCGCAATAATGCTGCCGCCCGATTTTTACCTAAAACAGTTTTAGATAAAGGCGCCCCCAATTCTAACGTGTCCAATGTCGCTAATTCGGAATACCGAGCATCCATTATGTTTGCTAAATTCAGGAGGATTTTTTGGCGTTCAATCGGCTTCATTGTCCGCCAAGGGCCATCAAAAGCTTTACGGGCGGATTTTACAGCTATGTCGACATCAGACTCATCTGCTTCGGCAATTTTAGCCAATAGCTCGCCGGTCGCCGGATTACGGGTTTCAAAGGTTTTGCCACTTTTTGCGGCTATTGATCGTCCGTCAATATATAACTTCATTTCCGAGCGTTTCAAAAACTCGGGCATTTCAAAACTTTCAATTCTTGCCATCTCGATCTCCTAGTTTAAATTATGGCCCCTAAGTGTCCGACCTCGCGAAATGGCCTCACCTTGCTTTTCGATTCTATGATGCGGCCTCATCCAAAATGAATTGTACCGCGCGTTCACCAATCATCATGGTTGCTGAACTCGTATTTCCGCTAATAATATCTGGCATCACAGATGCGTCTGCTATGCGAAGACCTTGTATCCCGTGAACTCGCAATTTGTTGTCGACAACAGCCATCGGATCAGTCTCAGGGCCCATTCGGCATGTTCCAACCGGATGATATGCTGTATTCACAATTTGCCGGAGCTTTGCTTCAATAGCCGCATCACTTTCATGTTCTTGCCCGGGCTCCATTTCATCTCCACGAAGAGGTTTCATCGCATTTTGAGAAACGATATTTCGAGCCTCTTTAAACCCGCGTATCAGCGTTTCCATATCCTCTCGATCTTCAAAGAAGTTTGGATTGATTATGGGTTTAGCCTTGGGATCTTTGCTAGCTAATTTCACCTCGCCCGCACTCTTAGGGCGGAGCAATTGGATTAAAACCATAAAGCCATGCTTCGAAGGTATGACATTCGCATTCGACTTCAAACCAACTAAAAATGTCATCTGAATGTCAGCCCGACCATTGCCATTTTTAGTATCTACAAATCCACCGGCTTCAGCGACGTTTGAGGCCAGCATACCATCTCGCTTAAAGATATATTTGATAGGGCTAAAAATTGTCCGGAAGAAGGATTTACGAGAGAGCGCATAAGCTTCTGCGCTAGGATTTTCGACGGAAATATGAACTGTCGGGTGGTCCTGTAAGTTTTGGCCTACTCCGGGCAAATCTAACACAGGTTCGATACCTTTTTCATGCAAATGATCGGCCGGGCCTATGCCGGATATCATGAGTAATTGCGGAGAGTTAATCGCTCCAGCACTCACAATGATTTCTTGTCTCGCAACCAGAGTTTCCGTGTTACCGTCTTTATTGATCTCTACTCCTGTTGCACGCCCCCCTTTGACGATAATCTTCGTCACAAGCGTTGCGTCAAATACAGTTAAATTTGGACGCTTGAGCGCGGGATGTAAAAATGCACGTGCGCTGCTCAGACGAGTTCCATTGCGCTGATTAAGATCATAACGGCCAAACCCTTTATGGTCGCTGCCTGCGAAATCATCGTTGTTTTTATGCCCGGCTTCGACAGCAGCTTCTATAAATGCTGTCGTCAACGGATTAAGGGTTTTGGGCTTTTGAACGTCCAATTCACCGCCCTTGCCATGATGCTTTACAGTATTACCATGATAGTTTTCCATGCCTGTAAAAGCAGGCAAAACATCATCGTAACCCCAGCCTTCATTGCCGGCCTCTTCCCAATCGTCATAATCTTTGGCTTGGCCGCGAATATAAACAGACCCATTGATGGAACTACATCCTCCGTAAATTTTACCCCGGGGGAAACCAATAGTTCTGCCTCCGACTTTTTCATCTCCGCTCAACGTATATTGCCAGTTAAATTTGGCGCTAGGTAAGAGGAAGATATTTCCAACGGGCAAGAGAGCTTTAATGTTAGTCGGAAACTTTTTATCAGATGGCCCTGCTTCGATTAAAGCCACCTTTAATTCAGGTATAGCAGATAGACGATTGGCGATCACAGACCCTGCCGATCCAGAACCGATCACAATATAGTCGAATTCCTGATTTTGAAATTCTTGGCTCATAATATTCTCCGCTGCATTTTCTCAACCATTCGCCGCTTTGGGGACGTGCGCTTTAATTAAAGCGAAGCCCGCACAATTGACGAGCATTAGAATGGCGAGCACGCCAAAGAATCCAAAATTGTTCCATCCGATGAGAAGCGACCCTGCAAAGGCACTAATTATTGCGCCAATACGCCCGCTTGCTCCCATTACGCCCATTCCACGAGCGCGCAAAGCGGTTGGGAATACGTTTGTTCCGACAGCAAACATGGCTGATTGCGCAGCACTCGCAGAGAGCCCCAATAGCGTTAAACCCAAAAGAAGGAAGAATTTATTCTGCCCCCCTGAGATTTCGATAAACGCCAAAGCTCCGCAAACGATACTTCCTATTATTGCCATCATAATAAGGATAGGACGTGATCCGAAGCGGATCATTGCGATTGAAGCAATTAGTGCCCCAATAGTTCCTCCAATATTAAAGACCGTAAGGCCAAAACTCGCAACCGCTAGGTCAAACCCTTGGCTATCTAATAGAGTTGGTGCCCAGTTGAACATCAGATAGATCATAAACATTCCGGAAAACATGGCGACGCATAAGGCTAGGGTGTCACGCAACAAACGTCCCTTTAAGAGGAGCTTAGACGAAACGATACCTCCCGAGGTTTCGTCCTCTGTGTCGCCCTCTTCGATGATGAATGTTGCAACAGACTGTTCGGTTTTTGTTTCCAGATCTTTGGCGGCCGCAACATCTTCGCTACTCACATCCGATTTAAGTAATTTCATTTTCACTAAAATACGTTCAAGCTCTTCAAAGCGATTTGGCCGGCTCAATAAAAATCGAGGAGATTCCGGTAGAATGAAATAAAGCGTGGTGGCAAATACCAATGGTAATACGCCTCCTATGTAGAACAACCATCTCCAGCCCATGCTTGGTAAGATAAGTGCGGCCATTACGCCGCCTAAAATACCGCCAATGGAAACACAAACGACTCCAAATGTGACCGCTACCGTTCGCCATTTAACGGGGGTATATTCAGAAATCATTGCAGCCGCTGTTCCCGGCACCCCGCCAAGACCTATGCCTGCTATTGTACGAAGTATTGCAACCTGTTCGAGGTTTGTGGAAAACCCGGTCAGGAAAGTGGCAACACCAAAAATCGCTACACCTAGAATTAAAGCGCTACGCCGTCCGAATTTATCCCCAATCCATCCCGAAACAATGGTTCCGAAAGCCATGCCAATAAAACCCAATGCAAAAACCCATCCAAGGGCTGAGCGGTCAATTGCCCACTCCGCAATTAAGGAGGGCGCAGCCAATCCCAACATTTGGTTATCCAAGCCATCTAAAATTACGGTACCCGCTGTCATTAATACCGCCTGTAATTGGAAGGCGTTCAGGGGACGGTGATCCATTTGTTTAAGCCGAGCGGTCGCATTGGATACATAAGCTGACGGAGACATACCAATGCCAAAACTATTTAGATTCATTTTATTAATCCCCAGCTTTAGCTGATTTTTGATTCATGGCTTTCAACTGCTCACAGTTGGACCATTGCGTGCAGATATTCATTTCGATTTCCAATTGAGAAGAAAAATGAACATTAAATATCCAAGACCAACGTCTCTGATTTCGACCCAGAACAACACACCATTATGGCTTTATTTGTCTCTTTATCTGCCTCACTCAAAAAGTGATCTCGGTGATCAGGTACGCCATCAAGCACCTTAACTTCACAAGTCCCGCACACACCTTCAGAACAAGCAAAACCAATATCCACACCTGCCATAAGCAGAGCGTCCAGAATGGTTTCGCCTTTTTCGACTTCTACAGTTTTGTTGCTACGCATAAGCTGAAGCTTAAATCCACCATCTAACGCCACGTCGGTATCGGCGGAAAAATATTCATAATGAACATTTTCTTCTGGCTTAGAGGACATTAGCTCCTGAAAGGAGACCAACATACGTTCGGGTCCGCAACAATAAAAATGAGAACCAGAAGGTGCCTCACTTATGATTTGCGCCATATCCATACGTAAACCCATTGTATTGTCATGAAAAATAACATGGGCGTTTTCGTAAGGTTGTAATCGCTCTAAATAAGCGGCAGAACTTTGCGTACTACTGACATAATGCAACTCCCAACTTTTACCGAGCGTTTCCAGTCGCGCAATCATGGCCATCATTGGTGTAATGCCAATCCCTCCGGCGATTAATACACTATGCTCAGCGGTCTCATCCAGTTCGAAATTATTCTTAGGCGCAGATATCTCTATTTCCTGACCGACTTGCCACAGCTTATGAATGCCTTCAGATCCGCCGCGGCTCTCGACATCTAATTGGACTGCAATTTCGTAAAATTTGTTATCCGAAGGATCATTAACGAGAGAATAGCTACGCAAAAGCCCCTCACTTATACTCACATCAATATGGGCGCCCGCCTCGAATTGAGGAAATTGTTCATTTGGGAGAGGCTCTAATCGATAGCTATGGATTCCTTGCGCCTCTAAGCGTATTTGTCTCAACAAAGCTTTCATTCATTTCATCTCCCATTGCTCGCTTCCTTAAAACCAAGCCGAGCGCAATCTGAGCCAATCAGGACTCTATATTATTTTTAGTCTTGTCAGAAAAAGCGCGCCAAAAACGCGCCCTATCATTGGCATTCTAAGAGAAGCGCAAGCTAAGCACTTTTACCCCAGCGCTCAGCCTTTTCCAGCTGGGCTTCATAAGCCTCCTTTAGATCCGCTTCTGGTTCATGCAAGAATGAACCCGCACGCGCTTTATAGAAAATATTTGCATCCTCAACACCTGGCGGGGTTAGCCCCTTATCCCGCGCAGCTTTTGCCATCAACAAAATACGACGCCGAGTGAAAGCAATCATTTGATCGGTTGGAGCCAGGTTTTCATATTCATGGTCTGTTATCCCGCCCATACTTTCAGTTACCGCCTGGTCTTGCATGGTGATGTTAGGGATACCGGTAAATTGATGGCCATTCCTTTGGGATTCGCGATCAATACCCCAGTCATTGTGCTCTTCATCTGCAGCGCGCCAACGACCGAACCAGTCCGTGGTTGTTTCTGCATACTTGATTGGCTCAAATAATGGTGTGTCATCCTTTAGCTTAGACGTATAAGCAGGATTTCCTTCATCAACGCCGCCGGTAATGTCGAACAACATAGAATGCTCATCATCCATAGGCACCCAAGCCCGCGCAATCGCGCGTGTGGAAAAACGGTTATTTGGAGTCTGGGTCCAAAATGGGAACATGAAATGCGCTACGCGCCAGCTCATTTGTCCATCATCATTTGGGCGATAAGCTCCATACATTGTCCCCCACTCCGCATTAGAGACCACATATTCTGGCGACCGATTTAAAACAGTCGGACGCATTGGATGATCTTCCTCAAGATCATCCGGGGTCAAAGAGCCAACATGTAAATACCCCACGTGAGAAGTATCAATGTCCCCTTCTAAAGCCTGCAACCAATTACAATTGCGCTGAAGGCACCAAATCTCAGGGTCCTCCATCATCGTCGCCTCAATTTGTGGAAGCGGCGGCGGCGTATCAGCCTTGCCCATATAAATCCAAATCAGCCCATTTGCCTCATGTGTTTTATAAGCCCGTGCATTCACCTTATCCTTGAAATCCATCCGAGCAGGAACACTTGGCATGTCGACACATTTGCCATCCACGTCAAATTTCCATCCATGATAAACACAGCGTATTCCGTTTTCCTCATTTCGGCCAATGAACAAAGATGCACAGCGATGGGGACATCTATGATCCATAACCCCTACGCGGCCGGATGTATCACGAAACGCTATAAGTTTTTCGCAAAGTATCATAAGGCGAACAGGATCACCATCGGAGACTACCTCTGAACTTTTTGCCACAGGAATCCAATATTGGCGCATAAACTCGCCCATAAGTGTACCAGGTCCAACCCGGGTGATTTCGTCAGTTTTATTGGATTTCATGTCTAATTACCCTTTTAAGACCCCATTTAAGGCCATGTTTTTGTGAGTTGCCGCCTCAATTATGAATATCGAGTTTGTTTCCCAACAGGCCTGAAAGCCTTAATATTTCACGCTATGCAGCATTATTCATTATGAGGGGTAGTTAAAGAGCTCAGGAACTTCTAATTCGAAAGAGTGTCTACGTATTCATTAATCGGGATACGGCTAACAATTGTGCTTGCGCTGGATTTCTTTTTGATGCTTGTTGCGCTCTCTAATTAATCGCATCCAATAAACTTAAGGGGAAACAAATGCAGTTTAAGTATCTATTAAATTCATCCGCTATACTCATGGGCACACTAAGCTTAGGGCTAAGTGTGCCAGCTTTTGCGCAGGATATGAATCCTGAAAACGAGATGTCGGATGATGTAAATTCGACGGCTTCCGAACAACCACAACCCGTGAATTCAAACACAGCCCCGTCCACGGCAAACACAGTTCTTGATGACATTATCGTCACCGCACAACGACGCTCTTCTACTGTACGCGACGTTCCTTTCTCCATCGTTGCCTATAGTGGAGAAAAATTACAGGAACAGCTTATTTTCAGCCCGGCTGACCTCTCCTCCCAAGTTCCTGGTGTTACAATTAACACCGCAGACAAATCTCTTTCTATTCTGTCTATTCGCGGAAATGTATCGACATTCCGTACTGCTACACTAGATACACCGGTCGCTTTTTTCGTCGACGACTTATATTATGTTTATAACAATGATCTGAACAGCAACTTTTACGACGTAAATCGTGTCGAGGTTCTTCGCGGGCCACAGGGTACACTTTTTGGCCGGAACGTGGTTGGCGGTGGAATTGCGGTTGTGACGAATAACCCGGAATATGATGATAATTATTCTGCACAATTGACCGGCGGCAATGGTGGTTACTTCCGCACCGAAGGCGTTGTTAACGGCGAATTAGTTGAAGATAAGCTTGCGGCACGCGTTGCGTTTAGTACGGAGCGCTCGGATGGCTTAATTGATACTCCGAATCAACGCGGCAATTACGGCGAAGTAGATAGCCATGCAGTCCGTGGTAAAGTCCTGTATGAGCCCACGAACAATCTTAAGCTCAACCTCTCCGCTGACTACTCTTACAGTAGCGGAAATGGCGGCGCTATTCAGCTAGGAATTGGGGGGCCGGAAGTCATTCCTGATTCTTATGGTGACTTTACAAATGACGATTGGGTCAATAACGACTTTCAACCTTCGCCATATTCTCAGCGGCTTAGAGGCGGATTACTAAGAGCAGATTGGGACATCGCAGGGGGTGTTGTTACAGCTATTTCAGGCTACCGCATGAATGATAGCTACGCTTTCAACAACGATATTCCTGTCGGAACAGAGGTCCCCGTCTTTGGACGCGCGCAAGACGTGAAGAATAGAAGTTTCAGTCAGGAGGTTCGATTTGCGTCAGCCCCTAATCGACTTTCTTATGTTCTTGGAGCTTATTATCTTTCAGCAGATGTTTCGACGACAAACACATTCTCTTACAGCCCTCTAGCGGGCTCTCCTGTCGGCGGCGCTGCAACTCCCAACCCTGGGATTTCTAATATAACGCGTGTCCAGGACGGTGATGTCAAAAGTTATGCTTTATTTGGCGAATTCAACTTTGATGTAACTGACCGACTTACCCTTGTCGCTGGAGGTCGCTACACAAAAGACGAGAAAAATATCGATTATAGAGCGTTCTCAACAACGGATCCGGATGGCTTACCGGTTTTCGGGTTTCCGGGTGAAGTTAATGAATCTGGCGGCGAAAGTTGGGACGCCTTCACCCCGCGGGTAACCGTTAAATATCGGGCTTATGATGATATAAATCTTTATGCGACATATGCGCGTGGGTTTAAAAGCGGCGGATTTGTCGATAACGCCTATGCAAATCCAACCTTACCTCTGGATCCTGAGACGTCTGACAACTACGAAGCCGGCATAAAGTCCCGCCTGTTAGACAACCGTCTTGACCTTAATTTATCAGTTTTCCGTCAAGAAACGAGAAATCTACAAAACTTCTCAGGAGCTGGCGGTATCGCACATACATTCAACGGCACATTACTTATGAAGGGTGTAGAAGTTGAATCTGTTATCCGGCCAACTGACAAAACCACGATCAACTTGAATTACGCCCACTTGGACGGTGTATATACGGATCTTTTTGATCCATTAGTAAATCAGGACTTTTCAGGCAATCCTGCAAAATATGCCCCAAGTCACGCTTTCAATATTAGTGGTGAACATAGATTTGACCTTGATAGCGGTGCCACTATTACGCCTCGCGCAGAATTTATCTACAACAGTAAAATCTCGACTGATGATGCGGATACGTTGCCGACTTACGCAAATTTGTATAATGATACAGAAGGTAAAACTCTCAATGGCAATCTAACTTACTCCCCTTCAGATGATCGCTGGTCGATTGGAATCTGGGCTAAGAACATCACGAATAACTTTCAAATTGTTCACGCGGATGACATCACGGCGTTTTTGTCCCCCCGAACTGATACAACGCAATGGAAGATTTTCACCAATACACCTAGGAGCTATGGGATTACCCTCTCCTTTAAAGGGTAAAATAAAGGCTGTGTAGGTCTAGACGGGGGGATTAGTAAATCCCCCCGTTTGTTTGAAGAGTTTTAAATAAATCTCAAAATATGCCTAAAGGCCTATTATAACAGCGCTATTCGCCATTTATTTCCTGCATGCGGATACCTATCACCCATAAAGCGAGACCCAAATGACAGAAAAATTTGAGAACATCGAACCCAATTTTAATTTCACTGGGAAAACGGCTTTAATCACTGGCGCGGCTCAAGGTGTCGGCGCGGCAATTGCTAAACTAATCCATAAAGGAGGAGGACGCGTCGCTATTACCGATATAGATGAAGCCGGTGCTGTAAATTTGGCAGAAACGCTAGATCCGACAAATACTTCAACAATAGGAATCAAACTTGACGTTCGTGAAAAAGACGATTTTTTAGCCGCGTCAAACCAAGTCGTTAAAAAATGGGGAAAAGTGGATATTGTCGTTAACAATGCGGGCTATGCCAAACGTACGCCAGTGAACGACATCAGCGCGGATGAATTTGATAGTATTGTTGCTATAAATATGCGCAGCGTTTTCTTTAGTTGTCAGCATTTCGCTGAACATATGAAAAAAAACGGGTATGGCCGGATAATTAATATAACCTCTCTTGCAGGACAGAATGGCGGAACCGTCGCCTCTGCTCATTATTCTGCCTCAAAAGCCGGCGCGATAATGCTTAGCAAATATTTTGCTCGCTACTTAGCCGGAACGGGAGTCACCGTGAATGCGATTGCCCCGGGTCCGATCTCTACTGCAAAGCAACGATTATCTTCAGAACAAATTTCGGCTGTCGAAAATCAAGTCCCCGTTGGACGCTTTATGGAAACCTCCGAAATAGCGACTACGGCGGCGTTATTGGCCTCAGAGCAAGGCGGATTTTTTATGGGCGCAACATTAGATATGAATGGCGGCCTATATTTACGGTAAATTAGGCTATCCTGATTTTCGAATAGCGTTTCTGCATTCAAATATAAGGGATTTAACTGAACGTGTTAGATTTCTGCAAACAGGCCCTAAATGAAGAAGCCGAAGTCTAACGCAAGGCAGCCCAAGCTGAACTTTGTGAGTAAAAATCGGGGAGGCAGTTTTTGCCTAGCCCTCTTAAAATAGGAGATTAGTATGTTGCTTCGCAATGTTTGGTATGTTGCTGCCTTTTCGAATGAACTTAAAGTCGGAGAGCATTTAGGCCGCACTTATTTAGGTGAGCCTGTTGCTCTCTTCCGTACAGAAAGCGGTCAAGCAAAAGCTATTTTGGATCGCTGTAGTCATAGAGCCATGCCGTTAAGTGAAGGCCATGTCGATGGAGAGGTTTTAAGATGCCCATACCATGGTATGGAGTTTGGTGGCGACGGGGTATGTAAACGAATACCAGGGCAAGACCGAATTTCTGCAAACGCGAATATTCGTGCTTTTCCGATTGAAGAACGTGACAATATGATTTGGATTTGGATGGGGGACCCCGCATTAGCCGATCCAGAAAAGATTATAGGAAACCCTGAGCACGTAGATCCTAAATGGACATGGAAAAATTTTTACTTTCACGTGGAAGCGGATTGGCAGCTCTTAGTTGATAATATTCTGGACTTAACTCACCTGCCATATATCCATGCAAATACGATTGGCGGAAACCCGGAGCAGCATTACAACGCCGAAATGGAGGTTATTGCTGATGGGGAGCGCGTAGAACTTTTACGTAAGTTACCGAACTCAATACCGCCCAAGTCTTATATCGATGCTGGCGGATTCAAAGGACGAGTGGACCGTTGGCAGGAGGTCAGATTTCATCCCGAAATGGGTATGGTCATGCGGGTCAATGCCGGCGGGTGCGATGCTGGAACCGGCGCATATGAAGGTAAGCGCGACCACGGTTTCATGTTAGCAAATATTCACTGTATCACGCCCGAAACCGAAACATCTGTGCATTACATTTGGTCAATTGCCACAACGGCTTCGCCAGAGAGCGGCGTTCCTGAGGTGTTGTTCGACCAGTTTTTCGATACAATTACCGAAGATGAGGAAACTATTGCGATACAGCAAAAAAACATCAATCGGTTTCCTGATAAGAAGTTCATGGGTATTGCAAATGACGGAGCTGTTAATCAGGGGCGACGTCTATTGAGCAAATTATACGATCGTGAACAAGACTCTCTATTAGCCGCAGAATAAATTCCGGCTCCCTTAATCAGGACATTAACTCTATGGATATCGCCATCCCCTCCAAATACGCAGAGACTGAAAATGAGAGCCCCGTGCCCCCCCAGCTCGTAGGCGCTTTGGACGGTGTAAAGGTTTTAGATTTCACCGCCGTCATGGCGGGTCCATATGCGTCACGTATGATGGCGGATCTCGGAGCAGAAGTCGTCAAAATTGAATCCCTATCAGGAGATCAAGTTCGAGAACGCCCCCCACAAAGAAATGGGCAAAGCTCTTACTTTGGACATCTAAATGCCGGCAAAAAGAGCATGGCCTTAGATTTAAAAAATCCTAATGTGTTAAGGGCAGTCAAAACCATGATTACGGATTATGACATTGTCATAGAAAACTTCCGTCCCGGCGTCATGAAACGATTGGGCTTAGATTACGAAACTCTATCTAGTCTCAACCCTCGCTTGATTTATTGCTCAATTTCTGGATACGGCCAAACAGGGCCGAAATCTCTTAATCCGGCTTATGCGCCAATTGTGCATGCAGCGAGCGGGTTCGATAAAGTCAATTTGCACTATCAGGATGATATGGACGCACCTGCCGCAACCGGTATTTTTGTGGCGGATGTATTAGCCGGCACACATGCGTTTGGCGCAATTCAAGCCGCTTTATATCAACGAGAAAAATCCCAAAAGGGTCAATACA
The DNA here is from genome assembly GCA_913058335.1 of uncultured Hyphomonadaceae bacterium. Taxonomy (GTDB): domain Bacteria; phylum Pseudomonadota; class Alphaproteobacteria; order Caulobacterales; family Maricaulaceae; genus Litorimonas. The sequence goes on along the minus strand of CAJXPX010000005.1, from coordinate 1,949 downwards.
TTGATGTCTCCATGTTGGATGCAATGGTTGGAATGCTCATATTCGAAACACAAGAAACGCAATTTCCGGGCAAGAACCGACGCCCTTTATACACGCCGTTAAAGACAATCGACGACTTTGTCATTATCGCCCCAACTAGCCCCCGAAATTTCAGTAAGCTCTGTGAGGTTACAAATCATACGGAATGGCTCACTGACCCGAGGTTTAAAACTAATGCAGACCGAAATGCTAATTGGGCAGAATTATTTGATGAAATTGAAACGTGGACGTCAAAACATACGGCAGAAGAAGTAGAATCTATATTAACGCCACAAGGGGTACCCTGCTCAAAATACCGCGAATTAAGTGACGTTATGACTGACCCACAGCTTTTACATCGCGGAACCTTCACAGAGATTTCTGATAGTTCAGGTTCATTCAAAGTAACGAATCCCCCCTTTAAAATGTCTGGATCCCGTACGGAAGCGCGCAATCATATCCCGGATTTGGGGGAGAACAGCTTAGAAATATTAAAGGCCGAAAGTCAGATGAGCGATGAATCCCTTGCGGAGTTAAGAGCTCAGAAAGGTTTCGGCAAGTCGTAAATAATAGCGTTTGACCTTCTGAAGTTTAGTGCGATGGACGGTTACAAAGGTCAATGGAAAGTAGTCTTTCTAAGGAATCCAGTCGGGAAAATTAGAAATATAGAATCTATGTTAAAAAGTTTTATCATTTAAAGAAAATATATTGAACTGTATAAGGGAATGGCAAAATACAATCGAAAATTTGAAGTAGGTTCTTCTTCCGATGTTTAGTTTAAGACCTATATAATTAATACGAATGGCCAAACCCTCTACCCCAACTTTGCAGGTCTTACGTAACCCTCTGTATCGCAAGGTTTGGGTATCCAGTATAATTGCACACTTTGGAAATTTTGTTCTTACCGTGGGCGCTGCATGGTCAATGGCGACACTTACATCCAGCACAACGATGGTGGCTCTAGTCCAAACGGCAGTCTTCGGCCCCTATCTTCTTTTTGGATTAATCGCCGGCGCCGTTGCAGATATATTTGATAAACGGCACGTCATACTTATAGCCCTCACCTTTCGAACGTCGATGGCAGCTCTTTTAACTTTCTTTACAGCCCTGAATATTTTGACGCCCATGATGTTGCTGTCGTTTTGCTTTTTATTTGGAATAGGAAGCATCGGATTTGCACCTGCTTGGCAATCTTCAATTGCCGAACAGGTTTCGCCAGAAGAATTATCCAATGCAGTAGCCTTAAACAGTGTGAGTTATAATGTCGCTAGAAGCGCAGGACCAGCCGTAGGCGGAATGATAGTTGCCGCCGCCGGAGCCTTGGCAGCCTTTGCAACAGCAACTATTTCAATGATCCCTATAGGTATAATATTTTTTATGTGGCGCCGACCCATTCCTAAATCAGATCAGCCGCGCGAGAGAGTGTTACCCGCCATTAATACAAGCATTCGTTACATCATCCATACGCCGCCGTTAAAGAATGCGTTACTACGATCATTTTCTCTTGGTTTAACAGGCGGCCTGCTCGCAGCTTTCGCCCCATTAGTGGCCCGCGATATGTTGGGCGGGGACGCCAGTGTTTATGGCATATTATTAGGTTCTATGGGTATAGGGGCTGTCACTGGCGCCCTCTTCGCCGCACGACTCAAAGGGCGTATTCGTCTCGAAAATCAGATGTCTCTATTTTGTGTGGGGGCTGGATTAGGGACAGCGATTATTGGATTTTCCACAACACTTTCAATGGCCATGTTGGGTTACTTTATTGCTGGCGCAATGCATGTCGGCGCTATTGCCCTGATGAATATTAGTGTTCAGGTTCGTTCTCCTCAATGGATTAACGCGAGGGCCCTTGCAAGCTTTCAGGCTTTAGTCGCGGGAGGGGCTGCATTGGGGCTGTCTCTTATACACATCTGACGCTGCCGACGACTCCT